>NZ_CP010817.1:1354844-2032267 GCF_000833025.1 Myroides profundi | reverse complement strand
TTTAGAATCTGACAAATTAGTTGGTAAAAACACATTAGCTGTAAAGTTAGGTAGACAGGGCGCTAAACAGTATCATTATTTTATTGTTCTATTTGCTTTAATAGCTTTCATCGTTTATGGAATACATGCTAATTTCTCAATAGTAAAATATTTCTTTATAATCGCTTATATTCCTTTATTAAAACACTTGAGTTTTGTAAAGAAAAACAGAGAACCTAGAGAATTAGATTCACAAATGAAAATAGTTGCATTAAGTACTTTTTTACTTTCTGTATTATTTTCAATAGCTTTAGTACTTTAAAAATTAGAATTATGGATATTACATATTATGGACATGCCTGCTTAGGTATTAAGATCGAAGACATTAATATTATAGTGGATCCTTTTATATCAGGAAACCCACTACCTGCTGCTAAAGGAATAGATGTAGATGCTATAAAAGTAGACTATATTCTTATCACTCATGCTCATGGAGATCACATAGCTGATGTAGAACGTATAGCTAAGAATAATCCAGAGGCAGTTATAGTATCTAATGCAGAAATAGCAGGACATTATGAAGCAAAAGGTTTTCAGGCTCACCCTATGAACCACGGAGGATCATGGATGTTTGACTTTGGAAAATTAAAATATACTCCAGCTATCCACTCTAGTTCTTTTCCTGATGGAAGTTATGGAGGACAACCTGGTGGGTTCGTAATAGAAAGTAAAAATAAGAATATCTATATAGCTGGTGATACATCCCTTACTATGGATATGAAGTTAATACCTATGTTTACTAATCTAGACTTAGCTATTTTGCCAATAGGAAGTAACTTCACTATGGATATAGATGAGGCTGTTGTAGCTTCAGACTTTGTTAAATGTGATAAAGTCTTAGGATACCACTTTGATACATTTGGATATATAGAGATAGATCATGAAGAAGCTAAACGTAAGTTCTTTGAGAAAGGAAAAGATCTTATGCTTCTAAATATTGGAGAAAGCTTAACTTTATAGTTATGACTGCTAGATATAAAAAATATAATTTAATATTCAAAAGACCTTCTGGTACCTCTAGAGGAATTCTTACAGAGAAAGAGACTTGGTATATTGTATTAGAAGAAAATAATAAGATAGGAATAGGAGAGTGCGGTATACTGCGCTCTCTTAGTTTTGATGATAGACCTGATTATGAAGAAAAACTACAGTGGACAGTAGAGAATATTCATTTAGGTCAAGAAAAACTTTGGGAAGAACTAAGAGATTGGCCGTCTATACAGTTTGGTCTAGAACAAGCTTTTCTTTCTTTAGAAAGTGAGAATCCCTTTATCTTATTTCCTTCTAACTTTACTGACAATAAGGATGCTATAGCCATTAATGGTTTAGTATGGATGGGAGAGGAGGCCTTCATGAAAGAACAGATAGATGAAAAGCTAAAAGAAGGCTTTAATTGTGTTAAGTTAAAGATTGGCGCTATTGATTTCGATAAAGAGCTTGGTTTACTTAAATACATAAGAAAACATTTTTCTGCAGAACAAATAGAACTTAGAGTAGATGCTAATGGAGGCTTTCATCCTGAAGAGGCTATGTTTAAACTAGAGCTCTTAAGTTTATTAAATTTACATAGTATAGAACAACCTATAAAACAACATCAAGAAGCTAAAATGGAGGAATTATGTAAAATAACTCCACTTCCTATAGCTTTAGATGAAGAATTAATAGGTGTTACTAGCTATACTGATAAGGCAGCTCTTTTAGATAACATTATGCCTCAATACATTATCTTAAAGCCAAGTCTAATAGGAGGATTTAAAGGTAGTCTTGAATGGATAAAATTAGCTAAAGAAAGAAATATTGGTTGGTGGATAACTTCTGCATTAGAAAGTAATATTGGCCTTAATGCTATAGCGCAATGGACTTATACACTTAAGTCTAATATGCCACAAGGATTAGGAACAGGAGCACTTTATACCAATAATATAAACGCTCCATTAGTAGTTAAGAATGGGGCATTATGGTATGATGATCAACTTCAATGGGATGATTCAATCTTAGATAATTAAGAAATAAAAAAATAGCAACAAATGTATTTGTTGCTATTTTTTTTGTTCATTTTTACGCTATTAAAAGCAATTATGATTTTCTATATTCATCAGGTGATACTCCTACATATTTTTTAAAAAATCTTGAGAAATAGGAGTTGTCCTTAAAGCTTAATTTATAAGCTATTTCACCTGCTGATAGATTAGTATTGACTAGTAGTCTTTTACTTTCTAATAAAATACGACTTCTTATAATTTCGCCTGCAGACTGTCCCTTAATCTTTTGACATATAGCATTTAAGTAATTTGGCGTTACATATAATAGTTTAGCATATTCTTTTGGAAACCTTAATTCATAGAAGTTTTTCTCAACTAAGTGTTCAAATTGTTTGATAAGATTAGTTGGCTGTAACTGTGTATATGAAAAATTGTATTCTTCGTTTACTTGCTTTTTGATAAGAAGTAATAATTCTAGTATATATATACGAATCAGATTAAGATCTGTAGTTTCTTTTATTTGAAATTCAAAAGTTATTTTGTCAAATATATTAACTATCGTAGAATACTGTTTAAATATATTAAGCTTAGTATATTCTGAATTATACTCAAAAAAAGGGAGTAACTGAATGAAGTCTTTATTTAAAAGAAAAGAAGAGAAAAAATCAGCAGTAAAGTTTATTATAAAACCTTGTGTGGTTTCATTAAAATCCCATCTATGAACTTGACCTGGAGCTAAAAAGAAAATATCTCCTTTAGTTACTGAATAGATACGATTATCTATATGATGAATCCCTGTACCATTAATTATAAGTAATATTTGATAAAAAGAATGTTGATGTGCAACTGAAACAACATTATTACGCATTTGAATAATTCTATGCAAATCAAAAATGACGCAATCCTTTAAAACATTATTTTGATCCAATAAGTCACAACTGTTATATCGAGGTATCTTTTTCATATTAATTATAAAACTTAAAATATTAAATATACTATAATATTTTGTACAAAATTAGTAAATTTTATTAATATAAGAACTAGTTAATTCAGTTAGTGATTAGTTATATCTATATTAGATACTGTATATTTATAATACATATTATGTAAAATAGATTATTTTATTGTTAAATCTACTTCCTATTCTAAGTTATTATAAAGTATATTTGTATCAATTATAAAGTATATTTGTATCAATTATAAATTAAATCTAATGCTCTATCTTATACTTAGTATTTTAAGTAGTATTTCTGTTGGAGTTCTGTTTAAGCTTTTAAAAAAAGAAAAAACTAATATATTTCAGATTATTATCTTAAACTATATTACTACAGTACTTTTATCATTCTTAATTTTTAAACCTTCAGCTGTATCTATTACAGACTTTCCTTTATTTCTAATTATTGGTTTAGGTCTTTTATTACCTACTATATTTTTAGTTCAATATCTAAGTATTAAAAATACAGGAATTATAAAAACTGATATTGCCCAAAGAATGTCTTTGTTTATTCCAATATTAGCATCTGTGTTTATTTTTAAAGAAAATATTTCTAATTTAAAATATACTGCTTTATTGATAGGTTTTGTCTCTATAGGTTTAATCTTAAACAAAAACGATAGTAATGAAATGAAGAGTAAAAACAATTATTTATACTTACTTTTTGTTTTTATTGGTTTTGGAGTAATTGACGTATGTTTTAAGCAAGTAGCGTTACATAGTTCAATCCCCTACACTTCTACTCTATTTTACATATTTACTTGTTCTTTAATACTTTCTTTAATTTCTTATAGCACTTACTTAATTATTAAAAGGATTAATTTTAGAGTAAATAAAAGAACTTTACTATTTGGAGGTTTAGTAGGTTTGCTAAACTTTATGAATATATACTTCTACTTAAATGCACATAAAGCTTTTTCGGATAATCCGACTGTAGTCTTTGCAGGAATGAATTATGGAGTTATTCTTTTAGGTACGCTTATAGGATATTTTGCTTTTAAAGAAAAACTATCTAAGCTAAATATTATTGGTTTATCATTAGCTGTTGTGTCAATAGCATTACTCATCTATAGTCAGCTTAATTAAAAAAGGAGGAAAACAGTTTATGTTTTCCTCCTTTTTTAGTTTTATAACCACTCCATTAATGATATCCCTACTCCTATATTTGTTTGTTTCCAATTATAATCAATCATACTTTCACCATATCCATGATTTACAACAAGGAAAGCTTTTAAGTTATTCTTTATAGGATATGTCCAAGTAAACTCTGCATATCCTCTATGACTTTTATTAAATCTTAAATTATTTCTAAGTAATAAAGTAAATAACTGCCCCTTTTTAGTTTGATATCCTATAATTGTCTCCCCTCTACCAACATAATCTTCTATCCTTGGGTTATCGTCTGCCTTAGCTTCTTCTTGAAGTCTAAACCATGGTCTAACTAAGAAAGTCCAATTGTGATATTCCATTCCTAAATGCATCGTTATTCTATTCCAACTTCTAGAATATGGCAAACTCTTTCCATTAGATTGATGGTTGAAGCCAATTCCTGCCATCGTAAATTTAAAATCATTAATAGAATAATCTAAAGGATAATTAAAGATCACTTCTGGCTCATAATTTAATTCTCTAAATGGTCTAGATTCTGATTCATTATACGCTTGCCAATTAGCAGTTTGCGTAAAGGCTAACCAAATATCTCCTTTTCCCCATAGCAATCCTGTTGCAACCTTTGTTTTAAAACTAATCTGAAATCTAATTTCAGTTCTATTATAATCAATAGGTTCAGTAGCACTGTTAGCATCATGTAGACTAGTAGGCATCTCATTAGGTCTACTAGACCAGCGTGCAGGAAGTAAGTATATTGGTTTATATGGAGTGATAGCAAAGGTTTTTCCTTTGCTATCTGGATTAAGATCCCATCTATCTTTTAAACTTTTAATGCCACGATTACTATCAAATAGCTTATCATCTAACTCTTGTGCAAACAAAGAACTAGTTAATAGCAATGCAGTTAATAAGTATCTATATTTCATCTAATTAATTTAAAACAATAGAGTTTGCTGACCGTCATCGTCTATTTCAATATTAGGAGCTTCTCCTAATATAATTTCTTCTTCCTCCTCCTCTTCTTCCTCTTCTTCTACATAAGGTAAAGATTCTAAGATATTAACTTGTTTTATCTTATCTATAGACACTTGATTACCTAAAGCTTTTATTCCTTTAACAGAGATAAACTGCTCTACATCAATAGTTAAATTTTCTTTTTGAACTCCTTTTATCTTTGGGAACACAATTTCAAACAAAGGTCTAAAATCAGTAGATATAATTTCTAATCTTGAATTAGGATGTTCTGTAATAAACACTTCTTCTCTATTTTCGTTTTCAATAATAAAGCGTTTTAAATAGTAACGAGCTTTCTCTCCATCGAAGTACAATGCAGAAATAGGCTTATTCGCTTTCCATTTTTCAAGAACGATCATATCTTCCTCAAAGTGAGTTGTTAATTCAGGAATAATAGTCTTAACCTTACCACTTTGACTTACAATCAATAAACGATCTTCTGGTTTAAACTCTCCTAATAACTCTCCTCTACCATCTACATTTAGTCGTTTAACAGTTTCATCAAACCATATTTTGCGAGGACGTAATGTAGAAATACCTTTCTCTTTTAATTCTATCTTTTTGATTGCGTATTTAGTAACTACATTACCTTTAGCAACTCTACCTTTTATCAGTAACTCAGCAAAGTCTAAATCAAACTTCAGTTTCTTAACATTACTCAACTGTCTCAATAAGATAGTTACTACTTCTGCCTCACCATTTGGATTTGCTGAGAAGTATAAGATTTGTGATCCTGGTTTATCCTGAGTTAGAGGATATATCTTGTCACGAGTTACTCCTGTAACATTAAAACGTTTAATATATGAAGAACCTGATTTACCATCTCTATATATCAAATTATAGATAGTACGCTTATCATTCTTATCCCATACAGCAATATGAATAATATCCTTTCCGACGAATTTCTTTTCGTCTACTCGAGATACCATCATAGAACCATCGCGTAAGAAGACGATAACGTCATCTATATCAGAACAGTCACATACATACTCATCTTTTCTAAGTCCTGTACCAAAGAAACCTTCTTCTCTATTGACATAAAGTTTAGTATTTCTTAGAACTACCTTAGTTGCCTCAATGGTATCAAAGCTTCTTAATTCCGTAAGACGCTCTTTACCTTTACCATATTTCTCTTTAAGAGTAGTAAAGTATTTTATAGCGAAATCTATTAAGTGTTCTAAATTGTATTTTACAGCTTCTATTTCACCTTCAAGAGCTTCGATATTTTGATTTGCTTTATCAATATCAAAACGAGAAATACGCTTAATACGTATCTCTGTTAACCTAATGATATCTTCTTGAGTGATAGCACGCTTAAGGTTAACAACAAAAGGCTTTAATCCTTCATCAATAGCTGTTAATACTCCTTCCCAAGTTTCTTCTTCTTCTATCGCACGGTAAATACGATTCTCTATAAAGATTCTTTCAAGAGAAAGGAAGTGCCACTTCTCTTCTAATTCATTAAGCTCTATTTCTAATTCTCTTCTCAATAGCTCTACTGTCTGATGAGTAGAATTCTTAAGCATCTCTGATACTCCTGTAAATAGAGGCTTATTATTTTGGATAACACAACCTAATGGTGCTATAGATGTCTCACATGCTGTAAAAGCATATAATGCATCTATTGTTTTATCTGGAGAAGTTCCTGCAGGTAAGTGAATTAATATTTCAACTTGAGCCGCAGTATTATCTTCTATTTTCTTAATCTTAATTTTACCCTTCTCATTTGCTTTTAATATACTATCTATTAAGCTGGTAGTAGTAGTAGAGAAAGGAATCTCTGTGATAATTAAAGTATTTTTATCTAGCGGTGCAATTTTAGCACGTACACGAACACGCCCTCCACGAGCCCCATCATTATAATTAGACACATCTGCTATCCCTTCTGTTGGGAAGTCTGGGTAAATAGTAAAAGGTTTTCCTTTTAAGATTTTAATAGATGCATCAATTAACTCATTAAAGTTATGTGGAAGTATCTTGGTAGATAGACCTACTGCAATACCTTCACCTCCTTGAGCCAATAATAAAGGGAATTTAACAGGTAGATTGATAGGTTCATTCTTTCTACCATCATAAGATGCCTGCCAGTTTGTTATTTTAGGAGAATATAATACCTCTAAAGCAAATTTACTTAGACGAGCCTCGATATAACGAGAAGCTGCCGCACCATCCCCAGTTAGGATATTACCCCAGTTCCCCTGCATATCAATAAGAAGATCCTTCTGTCCTATTTGAACCAAGGCATCACCAATACTCGCGTCTCCATGAGGGTGATACTGCATAGTATGCCCTACAATATTAGCCACCTTGTTATAACGACCATCATCCAACTCTTTCATAGAGTGCATAATACGTCTCTGAACAGGTTTAAAACCATCCTCTATAGCAGGTACAGCACGCTCTAAGATAACATAAGAAGCATAGTCAAGGAACCAATCCTTGTACATACCTGTCACCTTAGTAATAGTCTCCGTTACTTCTTCTTGAACATCAGAAAAATCTTCTATTGGATGCTCATTATTTATATTGTTTAACTCTTGATCTAAATTCTCTTCTTGGCTCATAATATTATTCTACAACATCAAGTTCTACTTTAAGATTATCTATGATAAATTCTTGTCTATCTGGAGTATTCTTACCCATATAGAACTCTAACATTTTATCGATAGACATTGACTTATCTAACATTACAGGATCTAATCGTATATCTTCCCCTATAAAATACTGGAATTCATCAGGAGAAATCTCTCCTAACCCTTTGAATCGAGTGATCTCTGGTTTAGGTTTTAATTTCTCAATAGCGTTTATGCGTTCTTCTTCACTATAACAGTAAATAGTTTCTTTCTTATTTCTCACCCTAAATAAAGGTGTCTGTAAGATGTATAAATGCCCTTCTTTAATTAATTCTGGGAAGAACTGTAAAAAGAATGTAATTAATAACAATCGAATATGCATACCATCCACATCGGCATCAGTAGCAATAACGATATTGTTATATCTTAAGTTCTCAAAGTCATCTTCTATATCTAATGCTGCCTGTAGTAAGTTAAACTCTTCATTTTCATATACGATTTTCTTCGTCATTCCATAAGAGTTCAGAGGCTTTCCTCTTAAACTAAATACAGCCTGTGTATTAACATTTCTTGATTTGGTAATAGAACCAGAAGCAGAGTCTCCCTCTGTAATAAACAAAGTACTGTCTAAATACAACGGATTCTTTATATCTGTTAAGTGAACTCTACAATCTCTTAGTTTTCTATTGTGTAAACTAGCTTTTTTAGCACGCTCTTTAGCTATCTTTCTAATTCCAGATAACTCTTTGCGTTCTTTTTCTGCTTGTAATATCTTCTTTAATAGCGCATCAGCGATATCAGGATTCTTGTGTAAATAGTTATCTAACTGTGTCTTCACAAAATCATTGACAAAAGTACGTACCGTAGGCAGATCTGGTCCCATATCAGTAGATCCTAATTTTGTCTTAGTTTGAGATTCAAATACAGGCTCTTCTACTTTTACAGCTACAGCTGCTACGATAGACTTTCTAATATCTGAAGCATCGAAGTTTTTATTATAGAACTCTTTAAGTGTTCTTACTAAAGCTTCTCTAAATGCAGCTAAGTGAGTTCCTCCTTGAGTAGTGTTCTGCCCGTTTACAAAAGAGTAATATTCCTCAGAATATTGACTTTTACTATGCGTTAATGCTACCTCGATATCATCACCTGATAAGTGAATGATCGGATACACTTGATCTTCTTCTGTAATATTCTCTAAAAGAAGATCCTTAAGCCCATTTTCAGAAAAGAACTTTTCTCCATTAAACATTACTGTCAATCCTTTATTAAGATAACAGTAATTCTTTAGCATACGCTCTATATACTCCTTACGGTATTTATAGTTTTTGAAGATTGCCTCATCAGCTACGAAAGAAACTTTAGTTCCTTTACGTCTAGTAGTTTCTACTAATTCTTCTTCTGTTACTAAATCTCCAGCAGAGAATTCAGCTCCTTTTAGTTGTCCATCACGTACAGACTCTACGCGGAAGTAGTTAGATAAAGCATTTACAGCTTTAGTACCCACCCCGTTTAGACCTACTGATTTCTTGAATGCCTTAGAATCGTATTTACCCCCAGTGTTCATTTTAGACACTACGTCTACTACTTTACCTAAGGGAATACCACGTCCGTAATCACGTACAGTGACAAGCTTATCTTTGAGTGTAACCTCAATAGTCTTACCTGTCCCCATCACGAATTCATCTATACTGTTGTCTATAACCTCTTTAATTAGAATGTAGATACCATCATCAGGAGAAGAACCATCTCCTAATTTTCCGATATACATACCAGGACGCATACGAATATGTTCCTTCCAGTCTAACGAACGAATATTATCTTCGGTATATTGATTTTGATCTTGCATAAAAACGTAGGAATTTGCGCTAATTTACTACTAATTAGCTTAAAATAAAAATTGTGAAATAACAGTTTTTTAGGATTTAATCCTCTGATGACTTTTTGATAACATTCTTCTCTATCTCAATGGAATAAGGCCCTGGTACTATTTTTCTGCCATATAAGATAGCATAATTTTTTGTAAACTCAGCACCAAAATAGAGGATCATCGCCGAATAGTATACCCATATCAACATAACTGTCACAGAACCAGCTGCTCCATAAAGTGATGATGAAGCCGTATTACCTAAATACCAACCTATTCCGAACTTCCCTATCATAAATAATACAGCTGTAAAACCTGCTCCTATAAAGGCATCTTTCCATCTCAACTTACCATTAGGTAAAGTCATGAAGATTAGAACAAATAGAATAGTTATGATTAAAAAGACCACCGCATTGTTAAGTAATTTTACTAAACTAAGTGTTTCTTCTCCAAAGAAATTCCCTAAATAACTATATAAAAGGCTCACAATTGAATTAATCATTAGACTCACTAATAAGACAAATCCTACTGAACCTATCATAGCGAAAGAAAGCAGCCTGTTTTTAACCAATCTAGCAATACTTTTATCAGGTTTAGCTGCTAGGCCCCAAATATAGTTTATAGAGCTCTGTATCTCTGCAAAAACCCCTGAAGCACTAAATAGTAAAATACCTACCCCAATAATAGTAGTGATATAGCCACTTTTTCTATTTAACTGGACATTGCTCATGGCGTTTTGTATCTCAGTAGTTGTATTTGGCCCTACCATATCTTTTAGTTGATCGTAGAAGAAATTAGCTACTTCTTGTTCCTCAAAAATAAATCCACTTGCAGATATAATTAATAACATTAAGGGAGGTAAAGCAAAAATGGTATAATAGGACAATGCTGCGCTAAACTTCATTGCATTGTCATCTAAGAAATCAAACACAGATTGCTTAAATAATAAGATTATTTTTTTAAAACCACTATTCTGCATAGTCAGACTATAATTAAAAGAATTAAGATACTAATATTTTTAAACTTAAAGATTATTTAACCCCTAAACCATTGATTTTAAAGTCAAATATAATAATAAGACAAATTGCCTAATCACTACTACAAAATTCTATAAAATTTTAACAATTCCTAATTTACTTTTACTAAAAATATTAGCAAAAAAAAAGAGAAGCTAATTAGCTTCTCTTTTGTCTTTTCTATTTGATAGATTACACGTTAAAACGGAAGTGCATTACATCTCCATCTTTTACGATATATTCTTTCCCTTCTACTCTTAGCTTTCCAGCTTCTTTTACTTTAGCTTCAGAACCAAAAGTTACATAATCATCATATCCTATTACTTCTGCACGGATAAATCCTTTTTCGAAGTCACTGTGAATTACTCCAGCTGCTTTAGGAGCAGTATCTCCAACTTTAATAGTCCAAGCTCTTACTTCTTTTACTCCAGCTGTGAAGTACGTTTGTAAGTTTAATAATTTATAAGCTGAACGAATTAATTTAGACACACCTGGCTCGTCTAATCCTAAGTCTTCTAAGAACATTTGTCTTTCTTCGAAAGTCTCTAGTTCCATAATGTCAGCCTCAGTTCCTACAGCTAATACGATTACTTCTGCGTTTTCGTCTTTTACTAGCTCTTTTACTTTAACTACATAATCATTTCCTGATACAGCAGCTCCCTCATCTACGTTACATACGTATAATACAGGTTTTGTAGTGATTAATTGGAAGTCTTCTAATAACTCTTCCTCATCTGCATTTTTAGGCTCTACTACACGAGCAGATTTACCCTCTAATAGCGTTACTCTAATTCTTTCTAATAAATCAGCTTCTACTTGAGCTTCTTTATTTCCAGTCTTAGCAGCTTTTTTTACTTTCTCTAATCTCTTTTCTACAGTTTCAAGATCTTTTAACTGTAATTCGATATCGATAGTTTCTTTATCTCTGATAGGATTTACATTCCCATCTACGTGAATGATATTATCATTGTCAAAACAACGTAAAACGTGAATAATAGCATTACACTCTCTAATATTTCCTAAGAATTGGTTTCCTAAACCTTCTCCTTTACTTGCTCCTTTTACTAACCCAGCAATATCTACAATCTCAACAGTAGCAGGTAATACACGCTCTGGTACTACTAACTCTTCTAATTTAGACAATCTTGGATCTGGTACATTCACAACCCCAATATTCGGTTCTATTGTACAAAATGGGAAGTTAGCACTCTGCGCCTTTGCATTAGATAAACAATTGAATAATGTTGATTTACCTACATTTGGCAATCCTACTATACCTGCTTTCATATTTTAAAATATATTGTGAATTTTTAATCGTTTGCAAATATATTGAAAATTATAGAAGTTCATAGTCTTTAAGGAAGTTTACATAAAATTAAAAGCCAAATACAGTATATCTAGAATAATAAAAGTTATAAGAATAGAAAGCTTTAGATAATCATAAACAAAAACACCTTTTAGATCATCTATTTTTTATGTTTATTAAGCTAGATTGAAAAGTCGATATGCTACAATAAAAAAGCCACTCGCTAGGAGTGGCTTTTCTATATTTAGATTATTTTGTTAATCTTCATCGTCAGCAATTTCTAAGTCTTTTAGTGCATCTAATGAATCTTCTGGAGCTTCTACGAAATCCTCTTCATCCTCATCGAAGTTTTCAATTCTATCTGCTAACTTAGTACTTACTTTTACCAGGTATATAGTATCCTCAGTTCTAACTTCCACTGCTTCTACAGTTTCGTTCTTTACGTTTTTAAAACGTATAATGTCTGCATCATCATACCCGTCAGGAAATTTTTCAACCAATAATGTCAAAATTTCGTTCGTTAACTTTGCGTAATCAACAATTACTCTTTTCATTCTTTGTTCTTGCTTTATTTCAGTTTCAAATGTAATAGCTAAATTGTAAACTACAAATAAAATATCACATTTATTTACTGTGAAAAATTAAAAATTAATTACCAAGAATATATGCAAAAATTAATGGAGCAACAATCGTAGCATCTGACTCAACAATGAACTTAGGTGTGTCGATATCTAATTTACCCCATGTAATTTTTTCGTTAGGAACTGCTCCTGAATATGATCCGTAAGATGTAGTAGAATCAGAGATTTGGCAGAAGTATGACCAGAAAGGTACATCTTCCCACTCTAAGTCTTGGTACATCATTGGAACCACACAGATAGGGAAATCTCCAGAGATACCTCCTCCGATTTGGAAGAATCCTACTCCGTGTCCTCCTGAGTTAGCTCTATACCACTCTGTTAAGTAGATCATGTACTCGATACCTGTTTTTACAGTGTGTACATTTAATTTTCCTTTGATTACGTTTGAAGTAAAGATATTACCACAAGTTGAATCTTCCCATCCTGGACATACGATTGGAATATTCTTCTCTGCTGCAGCAACAATCCAAGAATCTTTAGGATCGATTTCGTAGTATTGCTCTAATACACCTGAGTTAACGATTTGGTATAAGAATTCGTGTGGGAAATAACGTTTTCCTTCAGCTTCAGCTGCATGCCATACGTCTTCTAAGTGTTTTTGTAAACGACGGAATGCTTCCTCTTCTGGAATACAAGTGTCAGTTACACGGTTATAGTGGTTATCTAATAACTCTCTCTCTTGCTCTGGAGTCAAATCTCTATAATTTGGTACTCTTTTGTAGTGAGAGTGAGCAACCAAGTTCATCACGTCCTCTTCTAAGTTAGCTCCTGTACAAGAAATGATTTGTACTTTATCTTGACGAATCATCTCTGCTAAAGAAATTCCTAACTCAGCAGTACTCATCGCACCACCCATAGAAATTAACATTTTTCCTCCAGCGTCTAAGTGTGCTTCATATCCTTTTGCAGCATCCACTAACGCAGCAGCGTTAAAGTGTCTATAGTTATGCTCAATAAACTGACTAATTGGTCCTTTACTCATTTTATTTTTACTTTTTATATTAATAATTTCTTTTAATTCTTATTTGTTATATCCTAAGATATCTAATACTTGCTCTGCAGTCTGTTGTTCAGAGAATAACTCTGTAGCAATAATTCCATTCTCATCCTTATCTATTAAGATATGTTTTGGTTGTGGAATTAAGCAGTGGTGAATACCTCCAAATCCTCCGATCTGATCTTGATAAGCACCTGTATTAAAGAACCCAATATACAAAGGTTTTTCTTTATTAAACTTAGGCAAATAGATTGCGTTTAAGTTTTGCTCTGAGTTATAGTAATCATCACTATCACAAGTCAATCCTCCTAACAATATACGCTCATAAGTATCATTCCATCTATTGATAGGCAACATGATAAAACGTTTATTGATAGCCCATGAGTCTGGTAAAGTAGTAATGAATGATGAATCGATCATATTCCATTTCTCTCTATCATTTTGTTGCTTTTGGTATAAGATTTCATAGATAGCTCCTCCACTCTCACCTACAGTATAGGAACCAAATTCTGTAAAGATATTAGGCACATCCACTTCAGCTTCCTCACATACTATCTTGATTTGATTGATGATTTCGTCTACCATATATTGGTAATCAAATTCAAAAGCTAATGAATCTTTAATAGGAAATCCTCCTCCGATATTTAAACTATCTAATGTAGGACATTCTTTCTTTAAAGTGATATAAACTTTCAAACATTTTACTAATTCATTCCAGTAATACGCAGTATCTCTAATACCTGTATTGATGAAGAAGTGAAGCATCTTAAGCTCTACATTAGGATTCTCAGCGATTTGCTTTCTGTAGAAAGGCAAGATACTCTTGTATCCTATTCCTAAACGTGAAGTATAGAATTCAAACTTTGGAGATTCTTCAGAAGCTATACGAATACCGATTTTAAACTTCTTGTTGATTTGTTCTTGTAATAGATCAAGCTCCTCATAGTTATCAATAATAGGAATAGTATTCTCGTGTTTATTATTGATTAGATTTGCGATATTATCAATGTATTGCGCACGTTTAAATCCGTTACATAATACGAATGTATCTTTGTTGATCTTACCAGTCTCTAATAAATTCTCTACAATGTTTACGTCAAAAGCAGAAGATGTCTCTACATGGATATCATTCTTGAATGCCTCATTCAGTACATAAGAGAAGTGAGAACTTTTAGTACAGTAGCAGTAGTAATAGTTTGCTTTGTACTTATTCTTTTCCATAGCTTTTCTAAAGATAGTCTTTACATTGCTAATGTTCTCAGAGATTTTAGGTAAGTAAGTGAATTTTAATGGTGTTCCGTATTTTTCAACTAACCCCATTAAATCAATATTGTGAAATTGAAGATTATCTTTGTTTAATTTGAATTCTTCTTGAGGAAAATAAAAAGTTTGGTTGATTAAGTCAACATATTTTGTGTTCATGTCTTTTTCTTTTAATAATGGTTAAAAAAATTCTTTCTCAATTAACTTGATTGTATTGCAACTAAATTAGTCAATTATTATCGGACTAGATAGTTATGTCTTCATAAAAACAATCAAGATTTAACTATATTGATTTTCAAACTCGAATATTGGCAAATACTATTGGCAACTTATCTCTGAATCTAAACGAATTAAGAGCCTCCTTAGAATACTTGATAATGCCATATACATAATTAGCCTTTTGTCTGATGACAAAACGCCTTACTTTGTGCCTTGCAGACACACAGAATCTAATATATAAAACATCTATTTTCACGACCGCAAATGTAACAAAATATTGGAATGAAAAAGGAAAAACTAATTGTTTTTGAACCTTAATTCAAATAAGCCTCTAACCCCTTTACTACTAACTCTTTGCTTACTTCTATATCATAGATAGCAGAGCCTATTTTATCTAATAATACACAACGTATATTACCACCGTAGTTCTTTTTATCAAACTTCAACCACTCTAACGAGTTTTCGATGTCTTCATTTGATAGTTCTACAACGCCATATATAGTATGTATTGTTTCTTTTATATCTAAATATTCTTCCTGAGTTAAATATCCTAATTCTTTGGAAATATAAGCCTCCGCGACCATACCTAATGCAACAGCTTCTCCATGTAGCAAAGTTTCTTTAGACTCATTCATTAGATAGTAACTCTCTACAGCATGACCTACCGTATGTCCAAAGTTTAAAATCTTGCGAACACCATGTTCTTTTGGATCCTGTGTTACCACAGTATTCTTAATGGTTACTGAATGATGAATAAGCGTTTCTAAATCATTAAAATCAACATTCGCGATATCCTTAAGATACGCATAATATTTGGCGTCAAATATCAAGCCGTGTTTTAACATTTCTGCATATCCAGCCTTAATTTGTCTAGCCTCTAAAGTTTCTAAGTAATTTACATCGATGATTAGCATCTTAGGCATAGCGAATGCACCTATACAGTTCTTGATACCATTTAAATCAACTCCTGTCTTTCCTCCCACAGAAGCATCTACCATGGCTAATAATGAAGTAGGAATATTGATAAAGTCTATTCCACGCATAAATATAGAAGCGATAAAACCTCCCATATCTGTAATCACCCCACCTCCTACAGTGATAATGATACTCTTGCGATCTCCTCCTTGTTCTAACATAGTCTGAATCACACCAGCACAAGTGTCTAATACTTTATTCTCCTCACCTGCTTCTACCTCTATGATTTCGAAAGGTACATCTGTAGGCAAGTTACTTAAGAAATAAGGCAAACAGTGTTCATAACAATTAGAATCCGTCAAGATAAAAAGCTTACTATAGCCATTGTTATTTAAATATGAACCTAAATGTTCGTATGCTTCTTGTCCGAATAAAATATCGTAATGCTCTGTTGTTATGTTTTCCATTTTATATTATTTATGCTATACAAAATAAAGTATAAATATTTGAAATATGCGTGCTAATATGTTTTTTTAACGATTTAATAGTAGAGCAAGAAAATGCTTGTGTTTTAAAGCTATTCTAAATACCAAATATTTTAAATCACTTAAAATGTATAGTATTTATTTCTAGATATTAATAAGGATAGAGGCAAATGATAAATTAGCTTTTTTACAGCCAAATTTGTAATTTTGTCTGTATATTTAATAATATAAATTTGATTTTTTACTATAAAAATAGTTGAGTTAAAATTAAAGATCCGTTAGTGACTTTTCTTCTTAAAAGAATTCACATAAATAACTAATAGTACAATTTTTAAAACATTAAGCCATGATAACTAATGATGTATATATCGTAGAGCCTTCTACACCTGAAGAAGCTAAAGCTCTTAAGGCTTTTGCTAAGGCTTTAAAAATAAAAATTACAAAACAAAATACTGAGGACACAGATTCAAAAGAAGATATTAAAACAAATTTAAAACAAGCTGTAACAGAACTTAATTTAATAAAAGAGGGAAAACTTAAAGGGATCTCTGCAAAAGATTTATTGGATGAGTTATAATATTATTGCAACTCCTAAGTTTCTAAAAGAAGCTAAAAAGCTTGGAAAGAAATACCATTCATTGAAAGAAGATCTTTCTCTTTTAATTGAAGAATTACAACAAAATCCCATGCTCGGAACTGCATTAGCTAATAATTGTTATAAAGTACGCATAGCTATAAAATCTAAAGGTAAAGGTAAAAGTGGCGGAGCTAGAGTTATTACACATCTTGTAATCGAAAATGATACTATCTATTTGCTTTCTATTTATGACAAAAGTGAATACGACTCAATAAGTGATAGTGAGATTAAAGAGTTGCTTAAACTAATAAAATAACAAGCCCCCCTTTCTTAAAGAGACGTTTCTATAATATCTTTTACATTTTCAATAAACTCTTTAGTATAAACACCTAAAGGATCTAAGTCTGGATCTAGTATTGCGATCTCCAATCCCACACATCTCTTATCTTTAACTAAAGGTGTAAGTATTTCTTTTAACTCCTTATAATTCAATCCATCTTCTTGCCTACAGTCTACCGCAGGCATTATCTTATCATTTAGTACATCCACATCTAAATGAATAAAGTACCCCTCTAAATCATACTCTTCGACGCGCATCAAAAAATCTGATACAACTCTCTTTATACCATAATTTCTTAATTTAGACAAAGGATAATAAACAACTTTAGAGTCTTTTATAGGCCTCTCATATTCTTCATCATACTCTCTATTCCCTACACAAAACACGTATTCTTCTTCAATATAAGGCTTGTTGTTTTGAATATTAGTAAGACGTTCATGACCAGCACCACATACTATAGCCAAATCCATACCTGCTGCCCCATGTACCCCCAATTGTCCTGGTAATACATAATCTGTATGCCCATCTAGAAAGAACAGCCCATAACGCCCTTTTCTCTTTAAGGCAAGCGCACTACCGATAAGAATACTACAATCTCCACCTAATACAATCAAAAAAGAATTTTATTTAACTCCTCTTCAACAATATTCGCTTGCTTTATAGCATACTCTATGATTTCATCAGCATTTCTAACCTGTGTATTTTCATCAAGGTTCATCGAATACGCTGGTGCTTCTATACGATATATTTTATCTGGATTTATAATACTATATAATCCGTATTTCTCTAGCCAAGTAGGCAAAAACCTAACACCTGGTTCTTTAGCATAAGTACTCTTTGCAAGCCCTAAATTAGTAGGACATTCTATTATTACCTTTCTCTTCACTTTTAATCAAAATTATTTTAAGGATAAACTATAAATATAATACTAATTCTACCTCCTACACCCTCTTTTGTCCTATCTATTTTTTTACTACCTTTGCCTACAGTAAAGGCTTTGACTCAATGGCTATTATTGAGAATATTCTTCTTTTCAAAGTCTGGTACATCTCACCAAAAAGAAAGCACAAATCACAGCTTTCAAAATCTCAATTTTAAAATTTTAACAAGTTTTTTAACGCTGTAAATTCACTACAAACCGAGTATTCATGCGGTATACGTTGTGGTTTGTTCGGAAGGTGTTCGGAAAACACCCCCTTTTTCCGAACACTTTGCAAAGAACTTCCGAACAACGCTAAAGCAACCTTCCTCAAAGCCATGATACCACTGGCTTTATCGCGTGCTGTAAAATCACTAAAAACGCCTATGTGTTAATATTTTTAACAGCTGTGATTTGTCCTGTTTTTAGAATTTACAGCAGTTGTATTTTTCTCATTGTGAGATAATTACAAACAATATAACTGATTACTTATACCTACTTCCTTCTAAGTATTCTAGCTCTTATCTCGCCCTTCTTCCCTTGAGCTTTACATAAATTTAATATGAGATAATCTCCTAACATGATATTTATCACTTAATTACTCAGAATATTTGAAGAATTTCCCTCCCTTATAAAATATAACAAACAAACCAAAATGAAATTAAAACCAATACATTCATTTCACATTCCCGTGATGGGATTGGCCTATACGATTGATAGTCCAGTGAGAGTGGCTCAGTATGGTTTCTCCTCTACTATCTCTGTGATGGATGATGAATTAATAGAACGCATGAACAAGTTCTATTGTGAGAAATTCGAATTGCCTTATCAAGAGATAACGAAGAAGATAGAGGACTTTAGAGCCAAGCGTATTACAGCTTATCTAAATACATTAGATACCATCGTAAAAGGGAAATTCGAAAACCTAAAAGCATCTTTCTTAGAAAGTAAAAAAGAGGTTGAGGATTATATCGATATGTTACCATCTGTATCAGAGATTAGAAAGAATCTACAGCAACACTTAGATGACAAGCTATCTATAGACCATCTGAAGGGACTTCTAGAGCACTATCTTACCCCTGGAGATATAGATGTCAATATCATGACTAAGGTAGATAGAGAGAACTTTACTAAAAAAGAAGCCTTACCGGTAGAGTATAATGATGCACATGCTGCCCTAAGAGGCTTTGTGAACAGTACTTTAAACTCATCCGTAGTCTTATCTGCGGGTATGAATCCAAGATTGTTTAGCTATTTTGAGGAGTTTGACGCTTTTTATCCAACTGCTGATTGTACTTTACAGAAAAAGATCATCTTAAAAGTAAGTGATTTTAGATCTGCCTTGATACAAGGGAATTTCCTAGCTAAAAAAGGATTATGGGTATCTGAGTATCGCATAGAGTCAGGACTTAACTGTGGTGGGCATGCCTTCGCTACAGATGGTTATCTAATGGGGGTAATATTAGAAGAGTTTAAAGCTAGAAAAGCAGAGTTAATAAGTTCTACCCATGACTTACTAGTGAAAGCTCTAGAACAAAAGAATAGATTTGTTCCTTCTACTCCTCTTGATTTAAAGGTTACAGCTCAGGGCGGCGTAGGTACAGCCGCAGAACATCAGTTCCTGTTAGAGCATTACGAGGTAGACTCTGTAGGCTGGGGCTCACCATTCTTATTAGTGCCAGAAGCTACTTCTGTAGATCAGTCCACTAGAGAATTATTAGCTAAGGCAAAAGAAGAGGATCTATACTTGAGTAATATCTCTCCTTTAGGAGTGCCATTTAATAGTATTAAAGGAACTTCTAACGACTTCTTTAAGTCAGAGAGAATCAATAAGAACAAAGCAGGTAGCTCTTGTCCTAGAAAGTACCTAGCCTTGAATAAGAATTACTCAAATGAAGGTCTGTGTACTGCTTCTAGAAAGTACCAAACTATTGAAATAGAAAAGCTAGAGCAAGAGAAAAATAGTATCAGCCAAGAAGAATACAATAAGAAGTATCAACAGATAACAGAGAAAGCATGTCTATGTATAGGATTAGCCAATGCGTCTTATATGGAGCTTAACTTGCCTATCAAAGGAGAAGCACAAGGGGTAGCGATCTGTCCTGGGCCTAATATTGCTTACTTCACGAAGGAAGTGTCTCTTAAGAAAATGGTCAATCATATCTATGGACGAGATAATGTAATCGATACGAAGGAACGTCCTCATTTCTTTATTAAAGAATTAAGAATGTACTTAGATCATTATAGACAAGAAAAGTTAGCTTTAGAATTAGAACAATCAGCTCCAAAACTGAAAAAGCTAATGAAGACAAAAGAGAACTTACTAGAAGGAATCTCTTACTATAAAAATCTCTTTAAGGAAGACAATACTTACTTTATACAAGAACGAGAAAGTATACTTAAAGATTTACTTCAAGTAGAAACAGAGCTCTTAAACTAAATAAGAAAAATCCAGCTGTCAACAGACAAGCTGGATTTTCTTTTTGCCTTTATTTATACTTGTAAAAATTATTACTACTCAGAAATCAAAAAAGCACTCAATCAAAAAATGATTAAGTGCTTCAGAATAGACAAACGAAATGTATCTTTTGCGTCAATTTTGTCTAAGGTCTTTATAACCTGTGGGGACTTTTGGACACTTACTCTTTTCGTCAATACATAAAGGAGTAAGTGCATAAGGATAGTTTTTTAGTAATAAAGACAATTCAAAAATAGTATCTTTTACTAGAAATTTAACTATCCTTTTTAATAGTTATAGAGCTAAAGTACTACTATTTCTTAAATATATCCGTATAAAAAAACGACCCTAACCACAAAACAACATATTGGTTATCAGTAAAATAAACTACACCCCTAGTTAAAGCTATACTTTTTTAACATTTACCTACACAGATTTAAGAAAGTACTGCACTGATATTTTAGTTAATTTTACATCTTGATCAGCAGAGAGGTTCTCTAAAAAATAGGTCTAATTAAACATTTATTACCACTCTATATTAACAATTAAAATAGAGCATTATAAACCTTATATGATTTCATTACCATTATTTAATCAATTTCCTTTTTTTGCAACAGATACACCTAAATATATTATTATCGGGCTATACTATGGGATATCATTTCTCTCTCTAGTTATACTTCTTGCACTTTATATTATTTTTAAGTACAAAAAACTAAGCTTTAGTTTTTTCTTACAATTAAGTATATTCTCTAGTTTCTTAGTCAAGGATATTATTTACTTCTATATGCCTGATCATCATGCTACTATCGGTTATTTATTAGCCTGGAATATCGGTACATCACTAGTGCTCTTAATACTTCTGCCCTACCCTTTTTTAAGATTTAAACACAAACAACAATTCTATAAAACGGGGATTGTCGTACTCTTTGCTTTGGTAGCGATAGAGTTATTATCTAATTTATTTATCGTGCCGAGTCATGGCAATAGTTTTATTCACCCTATTACTACTATATTGACCATCCTAGCATTGTACTTATTCTTCATTCTGAACCATACGTATAATTATAAAAACTATATCTCTTTCGTAATTATTTGTATTACAGCCAGTACCATTATTCTAGCCCCTTCTATTAATGATACACTTTATGAGTTATTCATCGTATGGCCTACACTGCGCTTAATGGGTATTCCTATTCTTATTTGTTCTAGTTGTATAACACTATTAGAAGTAAAGAAAATACACGAGCGAAATTCTATTTATAAAAGGTATTTATATCAATATATGTATATGGTAAAAGACTACCATAAACAACTAGAATATGAAAAGAGCCAAAATGCTGATAAAACAAATAAAGTAGAACAAGAAAAAACAATAATACAAGATCAGCCTTTATATCAACTAAAGAATAAGTACAACCTTACTGATCGAGAGTTGGAAGTGCTAAGTCTACTGTGGGAAGGCGCTACGAATAAAGAGATAGCTGATGAGTTATTTATCTCTATTAATACCTGTAAATATCATATCAGTAAAATTTATTTTAAACTAAATATTAATTCTAGAGCACAGATTTATGCTTTTAAGGATAAACTAGAATAACGGTTCTACTCTTATGTATTCAACTATTTTTTAGTTCTAAAAAGGTCTTTTCTTCTTATCAGAGGATTCTTTATAAAGTCAATGATATTTTCTGAGAATTTTAATGATAAAATTAGTTCATACTACTATATACAAGTAAAAAATGCTAGTTGTCTCTACAATTTTATAACTTTTAGAAGAAACTAAAATAAGATGTATCAAAGAATTTAAGAGATTAATTCTTGTTTGGTAAGGATTAAAAGTATTTAACACTTTATAATCACTAAGCCATTAAAAAATATCACATATTTTAAATAAGAAGATAAATACCAAAAACTATTAAATTATTACTAAAAGAGTAATTATATTTGCCTAACGAATTTACTTTTTATAATGAAAAATTTATTTAATAATACTGAAGTAGCTTTTGCTCTTAAAAATAATAAAGAATTAAAAAGAGCACATTTTTTATTCAAAATGATCAGCAAACCAACTTTAGTAAAACTTGGTTCTTCCCTTGCAAATTTTGCAATTAAAACTCATTTGCCTGTTACTGGTTTAATCCGTTCAACTGTATTCGATCACTTCTGTGGTGGTATTAGTGAAGATGACTGCTTAACTGTAGTAGATAATATGTACGCTAAAGGTGGTGTGGCATCAGTTTTAGATTATTCTGTAGAAGGTAAAGAAACTGAAAAGCAATTCGACGCTGCTCTAAACATGACGATTAAGACAATCGAGTATGCTAAACAACGTCCAGACTCTATTCCTTTTGCTGTATTTAAACCTACTGGATTTGGTAGATTTGATATGTTTGTGAAAAAAGGAGAGAAAGTAGCTTTCACTGCTGAAGAAGAAAAAGAATGGGAACGTATCGTTTACCGTTTTAACATGGCTTGTAAGTATGCTTATGATCATGGTGTACTTTTATTAATCGATGCTGAACACAGCTGGATGCAAGATGCTGCTGATGATATCGCATTAGACATGATGAGAAAGTATAACAAAGAGAAAGCATTAATCTATAATACTGCTCAGATGTATCGTTGGGATAGATTACAGTATTTAAAAGATCTACACGCTATCGCTAAAGCTGAAGGATTCCATGTAGGGATGAAAGTAGTACGTGGTGCTTATATGGAGGTAGAACGCGAAAGAGCTACTGAGAGAGGATATAAATCTCCTATCTGTGTAGACAAAGCTGCTACTGATGTAAACTATGATGCTGGGGTAACGTATATGTTAGAGAACATAGACTCTATGGCTATCTTCGCTGGTACTCATAACGAGAAGAGTTCTTACCTAATCATGGATTTAATGGAGAAACACAATATCTCTCATACAGATCGTAGATTATACTTCGGACAGCTGTACGGAATGAGTGATAATATTAGCTTTAACTTAGCGAAAGAGAAGTTTAATGTAGCTAAATACTTACCATTCGGACCTGTACGTGATGTAATTCCTTACTTAATCAGACGTGCAGAAGAAAATACTTCTGTTGCTGGTCAAACAAATAGAGAGTTAGATCTTATCGAAACTGAACTAAAAAGAAGAAAACTGTAATTAATTACGGATTTAGAATTATAGTTACCCGTCTAAGGTAATTCATCATAAAAAAACGGAAGCTGATAAGGCTTCCGTTTTTTTTATACTCTTATTAGGCTAGAACTTATAGCCTACTCCTACCATAAATGCAAAGTTTTTATTACTAGCAGGAACATCCTTAAAGACATCGATTACTCCAAAACTAGTTCTCATATCAATAAACAGATCATTTCCAAAATCATAACCTAGACCTGCATTAAGCCCTAAGTCAAACTTATTTACAGCACTTCCTATATCTCCTGTCTTTCCATTCATTTCGGCTTCTGTTTTAACTGCAAAGTTAAATTGTGGTCCGACTTGAATATTGAAACCTTTGGTTACAAAAACCTTAGCCATTACTGGCACAGCGATATAGTTTAATTTTACTTTCCCATCATAAGAGGCAGTAGATATCCAAGGAATATCAAGACTCTCTAACTTACCTCCCATTGTAGTGTATAAAAGCTCTCCTTGCAATGCAAATCGCTTAGAAAATTTAGCTTCTACCACACCTCCAATATGAAAACCTGATTTACCAACGATGTCATCTATATTGGTAACCATAGTTTGATTAAATCCAGCTTTAACCCCAAAGCTTACTTTGGTCTTTCCTTCTTCATGATGCTGAGCTACCGCAGCTGTAGATATAGCCATAAAAGCTAATGTAGTAAGTAGTAATTTTTTCATATTTAATAATTTTAGTGTTTGTATATTTTCTTTAAAAATCACCTAGTACTAATAAGTTTGTTTCCATGTCTGTATCTTTAGGAACTAGTAGTGATACATTGTATTGGTTTTGAACATATTTTAAATGGTCAATATTTAAATAATTGCCAATTAATTCAGTGCATTCTTTTGCACTTCTCTTTCCGCAGAGTATACCAAAGAATTGAACCTCTGTTTCTACTTCAAGGGATAATTGTTCATCAAAATCTTCATCTGCATAAATGTCAATAGTAGCAGACATTTTCACTATTATTTTGCTATCAACTTTTCTAAAGTTAACTTTTGCATTATACACCCCTGTATGTTCATAAACATAAAAAAGAGCTCTAGGCTTCCCCTCCTCTTCTTGATAATCTTCCCATTCTATATCATATCCTGCAATATCTTGCCATTGATTCAGTTCATTAGGATTGATAAATAATAATAGCTCTGAATTAAAATACAGGCCCCTTCTATTTAATCTACCCTTAGTGTCTTCAGCCTTTATTTGTAATCCAAAGACTAACTGTTTTATTGAACTATCCATAAAAGCATCTAAATAAGCATACTTTACCTCAAACTCTTGGTTTTTTATTTTAAACATATCAAAACAAACTAAGTTAATTACATTTTTTACTTAAAAGATGGAAGATACTGCTACGCGAAGTCTCCCGACTTCGTGTTATTAGACAATATTACCTTATATACAGTCCTGCACAAGGCTCTGTCACCGCTGCGCGAAGTCTCCCGACTTCGTGTTATTAGATAATATTACTTTGTATACAGTCCTTCACAAGGTTCTGTGTCTACATTATCTATCCATTAAGAAGGGATTCTTCCTTTAGAATCGCCCACACAAGAGAATAGTGCTATAGACAAAAATTCTTAATTAAATCTTCCAATCAATTGATTTGATTCCTTTAGACTCCAAGTAAGCATTGGTTTGAGAAAAAGGTTTACTACCATAAAAACCTCTATAAACAGATAAAGGAGATGGATGTACTGTTTCTATTACAAAATGTTTAGAACGATCGATATTCTTTCCTTTCTTTTGAGCATAGCTCCCCCATAGAATAAATACAATATTCTCTCTATGTTTGCTTAGTTGTTCTATTACAGCATCTGTGAATTTCTCCCAACCTAACTTCTGATGTGAGCCAGCTTTCTTCTCCTCTACAGTTAATGTGGCATTTAATAGAAATACTCCTTGTTCTGCCCACTTCGTCAAATCACCATTTATATTTCTAATTCCTAAATCATCTTCTAGCTCTTTATAAATATTCTGTAAACTAGGTGGTAACTTTACACCTTTACTTACACTAAAAGAAAGACCATTGGCCTGAAAGGCACCGTGATAAGGATCTTGTCCTATGATAACCACTTTAACATCCTCGAAGTCTACTAATTCGAATGCTGTATAAACCTCTTCTTTAGGAGGATACACCATAGTAGTTTCATATAAACAATCAATATTCTCTATTAGTGTTTTAAAATAAGGAGAAGTCATTTCTGCTGCTAAATGCTTATTCCAACCTTTTGCTTTTAGTTTCATTCTTTTTTTCTTCAAATATAAGCTTTCAACTAAAATATTAAACTAGTTTTACAGTGAAAAACTAAAAGAAAAGAGTAGTTAATTACTATTATTTAACTACTCTTTTCGCTTAGTATCTCTCATTGATTATATCTCAGATATTCCTTTCATTTGTGGTAAAAAAGCACCTCTAATACAGAAGAGTTCTTTTACATCATCTATTTTTACTTGTATATTCTCAAATGTAGGATTATCGCTAATCAATAACAGTGTATTATCATCTACCATTCTCTTGAATCGATAGATTACAATCCCTTTTCCTTTAAGCACAAATAGATAGACATGCCATAACTGTAACTCTTCTATCTGAATACGCTTAGTAATCACATAAGAAGTCATTTTAATAGTAGGATACATATTATCTACTGATACCTGAAAAGCTGTATCTACCTCTTCTACTGTTGGAAAAACATAGCTCGGTGCTGTTGCCAAAGTCTTCTCTGGATCTAAGAAATACTCGAAGTGATGATCTATAGAAATCATTTTCACCTTTCTCTTGTGATAACTACTGTTATAAACAGCTGTAGAATCTGAGAAGAATAATTCATTTAGATCTATTTTGTGTTCTTTACACAAAGCTATTAATCCTTCATATTGTAAACTATCTCTCTTTTTCCACGAAGAAATAGTATTGGGTTTAACATCAAGAATATCTGCTAGCTGTAAATCTGTCTTTATTCCTAGCATTCTCTTTAGTTTCTTAATTACTCCTGTTGCATTTTGCATAGCTTTTAATTTTTAGTGTTTGTTTTAATTCTATTTACTTTTTGTCTTTTTTCTTATGAGTAAGGCACTTTGCAAGGCTTAAATGATAATATTCAAATATTTTAGCGAGTGGCCTTTTGTACAGTTCTTCTAGTATAGTAGTCTAAAGTGCCACATTATGAATTCAATCTAAAACCACGTTATAAAGCCCATATGAGGCTATTATTGATTTTTAAACAAATCATTAAACCTTTATTCTATCATTACTCATATAGTACAAAATACAAAATATAAATACTAATAAATCATAATATTCAAACAATACACCTTATTAGATGTGTAATAATTCGCAATAATATATCTATAAATGTGTTTTACAATTATTTTGCCAATTATTTTTCTTTTTTAAGAAATTACATTTGGTCAACTATTTACAATAAAGCACTGATTACAAAGTAGATTGACATATTTCAACATCACAATACGCAGTGTGGCATTGAAGTAAATCTGATTAATTGTATATTTTTTTGGTTAAAAGTCGTTTTTGGCTTCTTTTTTGTAATACTCGTTTTGTAAAGAATTTAGGTTTGATGAAAAAAGAGTATCTGTTAAACTTTTTAGTTAAATAGAATAAGCATTCTAAGTAGAAAAAATAGAGGATTAAAATAACCTAACATCAATAAAGAGATTGAATATTGCGATTCTTAAAAAGAATTATCACTGTGGTTCTAATCATTTTCTAATGTTGTTTTAATCTCTCTCTAATGCAACTCAAAGTTCTCTATAAGTCCTAAGTAATAATTTTGACCTTAAAATAAAAGACAATGTTTAAAAACACTTTATTAACCATTCTATCGGCTTTTGTACTAAGTACTTATGCACAAGATAACTCAGTTAAAGCACTGAAATTATCTAAAGAAGAAGCAGAAGCGCTCTTCTTAGAGCAGAACTTAGAGCTTATCGCAAAGAACTTAGAAATATCTCAAGCAGAAGCACAATTATTACAAGCAAAGTTATGGCCTAACCCTACTTTTGAAGTTTCAGAGATTAACTTCTGGAAGACTACAGATATAGAAGAACAGCCTAAACTTATTGGCAATTGGGGTGAAGCACAACAATACGCTTTTAGAGTAGAGCAATTGATTCAAACTGGAGGTAAACGCAGAAAGACCATCGACCTACAGAAATTAACAATAGAAGAAAAACAACAGGAGTTCGAAAGTATTATACGTGAGCTTAAGTTAGAACTAAGAGGTAATCTGTCTGACTTACAAATACTTCAAGAACAACAAAAGATATACGAAAAACAAATAGAAAGTACTAAATCCCTAATTAGTGCATACAAGAACCAATTAGATCAAGGGAATATTAGTCAAGCACAATACATTCGCTTAAAAGCAGCAGAGCTTCAGTTTAAAAAAGAATTGGTCAACATCAATAAAGAACTTGAAGAAGCTGTAAAAGACTTTAAAAACTTTATCAATATTGGGAGTAACACCCTGGTCGTTATTACTGATAAACTAGTAGCTCCTGAGAAAGAGATATCTGAACTAGAATTAGAAAATTGGATTATCACTGCTCAGGAACAACGCCCAGATGCATTAAAAAGCAGAACATTAGAAAAGCAATCTGAAAAGCGATTAGAAATAGAGAAAGCACAGCGAGTTCCTGATATTACACTAGGAGTTGATTATGATAGAGGTGGTAATATTATGCGTGATTTTGTTGGTTTTGGAATCTCTTTTGACTTACCCATCTTTGATAGAAATAAAGGAGGAATTAAAGAGGCTAAAATAGATATAGAGTTAGCCAAACTCGACACACAAAGTAAGCTAAACGAGATTGCTAATGATATAGTTGAAGCCTTTAGAAATTATTATCACGCTGAACAACTCTATAAAGATATAGATAGCGAATATGAGCAACAATTAGATCAACTACTAGACGCATATTTAAAGAACTTTCAAAAGAGAAATGTGAGTTTAATCGAATATTTAGACTTTGTAGAAGCTTATATAGAGAATAAAACAATTCTATTAGAAACTAAGAAAGATCTAAATGATCATTTTGAAAAACTACAATACGCAGTAGGACAAGATTTATAAAAACTAAACTAATTGACAATGACAAAATATTCTATACTTACATTAGCCTTACTAAACATGGTTCTGATGAGCTGTAATAAGGGAGAACAAAATAATGAAGAGATAACTAAAGAACAAGAGTGCCTATCTGAAGCGATGAAAAGCACGCTCAATATGGAGAAAGTCACACTGAGACCTATAGAGCGAAGTCTAACACTTAATGGTTATATCGATTATAACCAAGATAAAACAGTTCCTTACAATAGTCTAGTAGATGGATTAGTTACTAATACTTATTTCTCTCTAGGAGATTATGTTACGAAAGGGCAATTATTAGCTGAAATAAAAAGTACTGATACGAATGAAATATACAGTGAATTAAAAGCTAGTGAAGCAGAATTAAAAGTAGCTAAGCGCGAGTTAGAATCAGTAGAATCAATGTATAAAGATGGTATTGCTTCTCAAAAAGAGTTAATCGAAGCTCAAGAGGATGTCAGAACACTGAATAGTAAAGTAGTTGCTGTGAGAAGTAGTCTAGCGATATTCAATAGTCGTGGTGAATCTGGAGTAGTAAATGTAGTAGCTCCTCAGTCGGGTTATATCGTTACTAAAAGCGTTAGTACTGGAATGACTGTAAATGCTGGTGATGAACCTTTGTTTACGATAGCTGATTTATCTGATGTATGGATCATGGCTAATGTATATGCTGCAAATATGCGCAATGTACAGCCAAATCAAGAAGTAAAAGTATCTACCCTAGCTTATCCTGATGAATATTTTGCTGGAAAAGTAACTAAAGTATCTCAAGTATTTGATGCTGAAGAGAGAGTCCTAAAAGCTCGTATTTCAATGGAGAATAAAGAGATGAAACTAAAGCCTGGAATGTCTGCTGATATCATTATTCAGTTAGAAACAAACGAAGGTAAATCTCTTGCTATCCCTAATACTGCTATCATATTTGATAACAACCAAAACTATGTAGTAGTTTATAAAAATGATTGTGAACAAGAAGTTAGAAAGATCACTCCTGTCTCTAAAAACAATATTTATACCTATGTAGCAGATGGTGTAAAAGAGAATGAAATGGTCGTAACTACTAATGAATTACTTATTTATGAGCAATTAACTAATAAATTGTAATTCGTAAAAGCCTTTATTTATGCAAAAATTCGTAAAAAATATAGTATCCTTTTCACTTAAAAATACATTCATCGTCATCTTCGGTGTATTGTTATTATTGTTTGGAGGGATTTATAGTTATATACACACACCTATTGAAGCCTTTCCTGATGTGACGAATACCCGTGCACGTATTATCACACAGTGGCCTGGTCGTAGTGCAGAAGAAGTAGAAAAATTTATTACCCTTCCTATTTCAAAGGAGGTTAACACCATTCCTAATAAAGCAGAGGTAAGATCTATCTCTTTATTTGGACTATCTGTTGTAACAGTATTGTTTAATGATGAAGTAGATGACTTCTTCGCTCAACAATATGCTTCTAACAGAATGGGGAATGTAAATCTGCCTGAAGGAGCTGATTTTGAAATAGAACCACCTTCTGGAGCAACAGGAGAAATCTTTAGGTACATCATTAAGAGTGACCTTCCTATCAAAGAAGTTACTGCTATTCAAGATTGGGTAATAGAACGAGAATTATTATCTGTACCTGGAGTGGCTGATGTAGTAAGCTTTGGAGGTGAAGAAAAAATATTTGAAATACAGATTAACCCTACTGAATTAATTAATTACGACTTATCTCCTTTAGATGTATATGAAGCTGTAGAAAAAAGTAATATTAATGTAGGTGGAGATGTTATCCAACGTGGTGATCAAGCTTATGTAGTAAGAGGTGTAGGATTACTAGACAATGTTGAAGATATCGAGAACATCCTTATCGAGGTAAAAGGAAGTACACCAATTCTAGTAAAACACGTAGCTAATGTCGTGGTATCAGCCAAACCACGCTTAGGACAAGTTGCTTTTCAAGACGATGATGATGTCGTACAAGGAATCGTAGTAATGCTTAGAGGTGAAAACCCTAGTGCAGTTATCGAAGGGCTAAAAGATAAAATAGCAGACTTAAACGAGCGTATTTTACCTAAAAATGTTCAAATAGAAACAGTCGTAGATAGAACTAACCTTGTAAATACAACAGTACACACCGTATCTAAGAACTTAGTAGAAGGAGTTATTTTAGTATCCATTATTGTATTTATTTTCTTGTATAATTGGCGTACTACATTTATCGTTGCTTCTGTTATTCCACTGGCTTTCTTATTTGCTATCATCATGCTGAAGATACAAGGGTTACCTGCCAACCTAATTTCAATGGGAGCATTAGACTTTGGGTTGTTGTTAGAAGGAACTTTAGTTATTGTCGAACATGTCTTTGTAGGTCTAGAGAAACGAGCTGAACAGGTAGGAATGGCGAGATTCAATAGAATGTCTAAATTAGGTACTATTAAGAAAAGTGCAAGTAGTGTAGCCAGCTATATTTTCTTTGCATTATTAATTCTAATCGTCGCTTTAATGCCTATCTTCTCTTTCCAAAAAGTAGAAGGTAAGATGTTCTCTCCCCTAGCCTTTACATTAGGTTATGCTCTATTAGGATCGCTAATATTGAGTTTGACTTATGTACCTGCTATGTGTAAAATCTTATTAACTAAAGATATCAAAGAACGTGAGAATGTTATTTCTCGTTTCTTTAAGAACAATATCTATAAGATGTTTAATTGGAGTTTTACCCATAAGAAGTTAACTCTTTCGATGTTTATAGGTTTACTTGTTATCTGTGGAGTTAGATTCCATTATTATGGTTCAGAATTCTTGCCTAAGTTAAACGAGGGGGCTTTATATATTAGAGCTACATTACCTAGTAGTATTAACTTAGATGAATCTGTAAGATTAGCTAAAGAAATGAAAGCTAAGATTAGAGAGTTTGATGAAGTTAAATTTGTATTGACACAGACAGGTCGTCCTAATGATGGTACTGACCCTACAGGATTCTTTAATATCGAATTTCACACTGAACTAAAACCAGAAAGTGAATGGACGCGTAAGATAACAAAAGACAAACTTCTAGAAGAGATTCGTCTGAAATTAGAGAACTACCCTGGTGTTAATTTTGGATTCAGTCAACCAATACAAGATAACGTAGAAGAATATGTAGCTGGTGTTAAGAGTTCTCTTGTAATCAAGATATTCGGAGATGATTTATTCGAATTAGAGAAATATGCTAACCAAGTAGCCAAAAGCATCAAAGATGTCGAAGGGGTTACAGACTTAAATGTATTTAAAAATATTGGTCAGCCTGAACTCAGAATTAAGCTTCACGATCATAAAATGGCTAAGTATGCTGTAACAACAGCAGATGCTCAGGCTGTAATCGCTATGACTATCGGTGGACAAGCAGCTACTACCCTGTATGAGAATGAGAGAATGTTTGACGTTGTCCTTCGTTTCAACAAAGAATATAGAGATTCAGATGATAAAATTGGTGATATCTTAATTCCTTCACTTGATGGTAAACAAGTGCCATTAAAAGAGATTGCTACGATAGATTATCACACTGGCCCTGCCTTTATTTATAGAGAAGGTGGTAGTAGATATATTGGTATAGGATTTAGTATTGAAGGAAGAGACTTAGGAAGTACTATTGCTGAAGCAAGAGCTAAAGTAGATAAAGAAGTAAAATTGCCTGCTATCAATAAAATGGAATGGGCAGGAGAATTTGAAAGTAAAGAGCGTGCTGCAAATCAATTAATGCTTGTTGTACCTGTTTCTTTGATTCTAATTCTTGTATTACTTTACTTCAACTTTGGTAATGTAAAAGATACTGCTATTGCAGCCTTAACTATTCCTTTTGCTTTTATCGGTGGTTTTGTATCACTTTGGGCAACTGGCACGATATTTGGAATATCAGCAGGGATAGGATTTATTATTCTTTTTGGAGTAGCTACTATTGATGGTATTGTACTTATTGGAGTTATGAGAGAAAACTTACAACATCGCATGCCATTAAAAGAAGCAATAAAAGAAGGAGTAAAAAGCCGAATAAGACCGGTAGTAATGATTGCATTGATGGGGTCTATGGGATTACTTCCTGCAGCTTTATCAAATGGAATGGGATCAGAAATACAGAAACCATTAGCTATTATGATTGTAGGAGGACTAATCATCTGTATGATTTTATCCTTTACTATCTTACCACAAGTATTCTATTGGGCTTATAGAAATAAGAAGTAGATTTTTTCATATATTTTTTTTTGGAGGGACACTTTGTCAAAAGATAAAGTGTCCCTTTTTTATTTCTTTATTTTTCTCTTTTAAACTGTAAAGGAGTTAGCGCAGTGTGTTTCACAAAATATTTAGTAAAATGACTCGCATCTGTAAAACCAAACTCTAAGGCTATTGCTGATAAATTATGATCACTGTGCTTAATTCTTTTCTTGATCATTTCTATTTTTAAGCCATTTGTATACTGTGTCAAACTCATTCCCATATTAGTTGAAAAATAGTTTCTAAATCCTGATTCTGATAGTCCAAAATAATCACTCAACCTTTTGAGTACTAACTTCTCTGGAGCATGAATATTAGCATGAATATAATTCTGTATTCTCTCTATTTTAGAAGTATCATACTGATCTATTATATGCGTATTATCAGCCGTATATTTATCCATTAATAACAATACACTTCTTAGTAGATTAGTATGTAATTCTGACACTTGTTTATTATTAACCTCCCACTCTATAATCATTAAATCAATAATTGATATAATCTTATTAATCAGCTCTATTTCAATACCATTCCCTTTACTAACCTCCCATCTTCTACCTAAGTTAATCAGTAGGTTATCCCAATAATCTGTTATACTAGCATTGACTCCATCTTTAACTGCGCTAGGCAAAAACTTGATGACTCTAAACCTTGTTTTTTCTTCTATATAAAAATGATGACTATCTTCTGGTGAGAGAAAGAATATCGTATTTCCTTGATAAGTAGATTGCTCTTTATTTAAATCGTGTATACCACTCCCCTCACTGATCAGCATTAATTCATAATGATTGTGATTATGGTAAGTAAATGGCCACTCTTCTGTGCGAAAATGCCTTAAAAACAAAGGTTCGAACTGTACTAACTTCATCTTACAAACATAGCGAAATATACTATTAATATAACATAATATACAAAAGTGTATTTGATAACTCTACTACATTTGCCTGCTTAACGAACTAAACAATATGTCAATCAAAAACAAAGAAAAATATGCCATCCCTATTATGGCATTTACTGCAGGAACTATTGTAGCCAATGTCTACTATAGCCAACCCATTTTAAAAAACATTGCTGAAACACTAGGAGAGCCTGAAGCTGCAGTAGGCAAAGTATCTATGCTAGCTCAAATAGGTTATGGTATAGGTATGTTTTTCCTACTTCCTTTAGGAGATAAAATTAATAGAAAGCGATTAATCATTGCGATATCTATTGTACAGATATTTGTATTAATGTGTATTGCTAATACCACTCATTTAAACTTCTTATTGATCTTGAGCTTTTTAGCTGGTGTATGCTCTACTCCTGCCCAAATTATTTTACCCATGGCAGCTCTATTAAACAAAGAGAATAGAGGGAAAAGCGTAGGGATTGTTTTTAGTGGAATATTATGTGGTATTCTTGGTTCACGTCTAGTTAGTGGATGGTTAACAGATTTATGGGGATGGCAGAGTGTCTTTACCTTTTCAGGGATCATGATCTTTATTAGTATTATACTGATGTGGCAATTTCTACCTAATGCGCCTATTAAGTTTAAGGGTAGTTATATACAGTTATTGCAATCTACATTTCGCTTAGTCAAAGAACACAAAACACTACGTCAAGCTGCTTTGTTAGGTTCCTTGACCTTTGGGATATTCTGCTCTTTCTGGACTACACTTACTTTTCACTTAAGTGGAGCTCCCTTTAATTATACACCATCTATGATAGGTATGTTTGCGATAGTCGCTATCGGAGGAGCCTTAGTAGCTCCTTATTTTGGCAAATTAGCAGATAAAGGACAAGTCTTTCAAAACTTATTCCTAACGATTTCATTAATAATTATTAGCCTTGTAGGAATGCTTATTTTCCCGAATTCTATTCTAATTTTAATTATTGCTATATTCTTATTAGACATTGGAGTTCAGGCAACGCAAATTACTAATTTCACTCGTATCTACGCTCTTAGTGAAGAAGCTCATAGTAGATTAAACACAGTCTATATGACTGCTTATTTCATAGGAGCTGGTATAGGAACTTTCTTTGGTCTGATTAGCTGGAGTATCAATGGATGGCTAGGATCCTTGACCCAAATGTTGTTGTGGAGTTTCTTAGCATTAGGTATAGTCTTTCTATCTAAGAAAGGAAAATTATAGTCCCCACTTTATTAGTTTAACCTATAGCACTCTAGAGTTAAAAGATGTAACTTTTAATTCTAGAGTGCTATTTTAATATAATGACTACTCCTAGTATATTTATAGATTGTAGAATCAAAAAAATAGTTTATATTGAACTCACTATTAACTAACTAAACGATTATACAATGGGGATTTTTGATATTTTTAAAAGAAAACCACCTGCTGTTGAACCAACAGATACTTGTGATTACACTCAAATATGTAGTCATAAGGAAGCAGAAAGACATTTTAATAAAGGTCATTTAGATAAGCTACATCTTATTGGTTTAGCTTTTGGTGGAGATGACTCCCCTTTTAATATTTTATATGTTTCACCAGAAGCTGCTCTTCAAAAAAGAGAAATAGATAATTATATTGTTGACTTACTTCAACAAGGTTCTAAAGTGCAATACAAGGCCTTTCCTGAGTATAAAGGCAATAGTTTTATCCCTTCTAAGGTTATTATAGAAGTAGACGACGATCAGACATTTACGAAAGAAATTGAAATATGGTAAATAAAGATATGGAGAATCATAAGATATACAGTACCTCTTTTGCTAGTGTATATCCTCATTATATTGCTAAAGCAGAGAAAAAAGGCAGAACAAAAGAAGAGGTAGATACTATTATAGAGTGGCTTACAGGATATGATCAATGCTCTTTAGTTCAAATAATAGATACTAAAGTAGACTTTGAGACCTTCTTTGCTAAAGCTCCTCTGATTAATCCTAATATCAATCAAATAAAAGGAGTTATCTGTGGATATCGTGTAGAGGATATTGAACACCCACTTATGCAAAAAATACGTTATCTAGATAAACTCATTGATGAGCTAGCTAAAGGAAAAGCAATGGATAAAATACTAAGAAAATAAATAACTACGAAAGTTTGAGGTTATACAGCTTTAGAAAATGAAGACAGACATATTATCTAAAAGATTAGAACAAGTATTATAAATAAAAGCCTCTAAAGTTAGAGGCTTTTATTTATAATACTATTTTCCCTTTTATAATCCTTAATTTATTACTATTCTTTAATCTTTTAATACTTCGTATCACTGTTTCTATTCTTAAACCAGTCATATCTGCTATTTCTTTTCTAGTCAAATCAACAATGTACAAATCTTGTTTAATTAAAGGATGTTGCCAATTTGCCTTGCCATAATTTAATAAAGTTAGTACTCTTTTTTCTGCATCTTGAGCAGATATTTTAGGTGCCATTACTCCTTGAAAATATAACTTCCTAGATAAGTTAGAACTAATTAATAAAGAGAAATCATGGTTCTCTTTAATAAGAGACAAAAAGATTTCCTGCTTTAATTTTAATATTTCTGTTGGTTCAACAGCAATAGCATTACAAATATAAGTAGTCTTTAGAAAGATTGTTGTTTCTCCAAAGTTTTGCCCTTGAGAATAGAAACTATAGATAAATTCTTTTCTTTCATCTTCATCATCATATGTATTTAATTTTATTTCCCCTTTTACTATATAGTAAAAATAGTCAGGAGCCATTCCTTGTTCAAAAATTATATCGTCCTTCTCATAGAAAACTGTCTGTGCGCCATATTTTTTCAATAATTTTATATTCATCATAAGGATAAAATATTAATTCTATACTAAAGATATCACATTATATGCCAATATGAGAACTTAAACTGTTAATAATTAAACTAAAAAACACAATAGCCAATAATATATGATGAATATCACCTATATAATTCAATTCTATGTTAAAAAGCACTCTTATTAACTAGAATAAAACGATCTAAATTCTGTTATTAATTAAAAATTGTATCTTTTCTTTAGCTTTTTCCCATTCGTCGTCTAATATACTATAGTAAGCAGCACTCCTAGTTGTTCCATCATTCTGTATTTTATCCTTTCTTAGAATACCTTCAAAGACTCCTCCTATCTTCTCTATGGCTTTTCTAGAGCGAATATTAGTGTCTTTTGTTTTCAGTTGTACACGATTTGTTTTTAGTACTTCAAAGCAATAAGTCAAGAGTAGTAATTTACATTCCAGATTCACTACACTCCCCCAGTATTCTTGTGTTATCCAAGTCCATCCAATTTCTAATTTCTTGTCTGCTTCATATATTTCAAAGAATCGTGTAGAACCTATAATCTTCTGTGTTCTTTTATCAATAATAACGAATGGATATTGTATTCCTTTTTCTCTTGCAGCTAAAGCATTTTGATAGTTATCATAAAAAGTATCTCTATCAGAACAATCTGTAGGCACTAATCTCCAAAGCTCTTTATCCGCACTAGCCTGATATAGCTCTTCTAAATGCTCTTTCTCTAAAGGGATAAGATTTACTGTTGTCCCTTCTAATACTGTTGGATATGGAATCCAGTGTGTGTTGTTATTTTTAGCCATAATTATTTATATAACTCCTTTATTTAAGAGCATAATTAGTAAGGAGTAAATGTATAAAAAACGAGTATTCTCTTTGGGTTTATCAATATTAGAAGACACCAAGCAACATAATCAATACACCAGCTTACTGTTTTATAGAATGAAACTACAAAAAACGATGCCTTAATATCGTTTAAATCATTTAGAGAGGCAATGGACTTAAATACTTACTTTTGTACTCTTATTAAAACCTAATCATGAATTGTACGCTGTGTTATACACCTTTAAGCACTAAGGTAGATGAAGAGTATTATATCTGCCATACGTGTAATGCATACCTAAAGGATGAGATGCTTTACTTTGATCAAGACAAAGAAAAAAGCCACTATGAATGTCATAATAATGATGTGAATGATATCGGTTATCAACATTTTACAGCTCCTGTAACGAATACTGTATTAGCACATTGTACACCAGATATGCTAGGTCTAGATTATGGATGTGGAAAAGGCCCTGTAATTACAAAACAACTAGTAGAACAAGGTTATACTGTCGATCTTTATGATCCTTTCTTTCATCCAGACCTTACTTATCTAGATAAAGTATATGATTATATCTTTAGCTGTGAAGTATTTGAGCATTTTTATACCCCTTATAAAGAAATTGATAAACTAACGAAGATTTTAAAACAAGGAGGCTTGCTCATCATTAAAACACATTTGTTTACAGAACAAGCTAATTTTAAAAATTGGTATTATAGAAAAGATCAAACCCATGTTTTTATTTATACCTTCAAAACTATTGAATATATAGCAAAACAGTTTGATTATCAAATCGAGACGCTTACAGAGAAGTTAGTTGTCTTGCGAAAAAAATAAGAGGCTATGTATTAGATACTAGCCTCTTTTATTAATTTATCACAATGCTCTTTCCAGTTGTCCTCTCCTATCCAAATTCCCTTTATATCAGAATACCTATTAATATCGTTTAGAACGTTTAAATCATCGTCTAAATGCCAAATAAGACCACTACCTCCTATAGTGTAGCTCTTATCTGCTCTATTGGTAAATATAATATGCTTAAGCGCGATACCTATTTTATCTGCTAGTAAGAATAATTCTTCATTACTCTTCCCACCATTCATAGTACAAAGCAATTCATTATACCTCCCTGTTACGATAAAGACATCTATTCCTTTATGAATTAACTCTTCTGCATATTGGGCGACTTCCTTTTCTGTCAATGTTCCATCAAAATCAAATGATACTCTCATTCTATTGTTTTTTTGTGATGTTGTGGAATTGTGATCTCATGCGATGTTCTGTTCTTTTTGTATTTAGGTTTATAAAATAACTATACCCATATCCCTTTTTTCCCTTTATAAAAGCGAATAGTTCCAGGACCTATAAAGGCTATAGCTAAAGCTGCTAATAGATATAATAAGTTCAGTTCAGCATTTAACCCTCCAGTACTAGGATCTAACCCAAAGCTTCCCATTCCCTTTACTAGAAATAGAGACATAAACATCGTAAACGCAACAATAGAAGCTGAAATACGTGTAGCAAACCCTACAAGTAAAAATATAGGTGCCACTATCTCTCCAATAGGAACTCCTATCCATAGCAGCTCTGGTAGATTATGTGCTTTCAATTGGTTTATAATAAAATCATGTCCATGTATTAATTTATGGATCCCGTGGAAGATCATTAGTCCTCCAACACCTAATCTCAATAGGAATTTTCCAAAATCTGCATTCATACTTTTATTGTTTTTTTTGTGATTTTGTGATTTTGTTATTTCGTGATTCTGTTATTTCGGTATTTCGGCATTTTGCAATACAAAATGCCGAAATAATACCTTACATTAATTAATCTTTCCTAAGACTCTACAAAGTCTCTTGACTTTGTGGTATATTATATATTAACTTGTCTTAGTAGGTCTTACTTCTATTTTACTAGGAAGTACACGAGGATTCATCGCTAAGATGTCTACTACCAACTGCCCCATATCTTCTGGTTGTATTTTCCAATGATCTGCATCAGACGGCTGGTGGTTATTAAAATTAGAAGTCACAGAACCAGGTAAGATTGTTGTCACCTTTACATCTGCATTTCTAAGATCTAACATGGCTGCTTGAGTAAAACCTACTACACCAAACTTACTAGCATTATAACCACTTCCATTAGCGAAGAAGTTGATCCCTGCTAAGCTCGCAATACTGATATAGTATCCCTTATTCTGTTTTAATTGCTTTACAGATGCTTTTAATGTGTGAAATACCCCTGTTAGATTCGTATCTATCATCGTATTCCAATCCTCTAGACTCATATCTTCTATAGATGAGAAGATACCTACTCCCGCATTGGCAATTACAATATCTAATTTTCCGAATTTCTGAACGATATGTTCCACAGCCTTTTCTTCATCTTCGTACTTTCTCACATCAGACTGAATCGCTAATACATTATCTGTATGGCCTAACTCACTGATGGCTTCATTTACTGTATCTATATTTCTACCAGATATTGCTACTTTATATCCTTGTTCTAAAAGGGCTTGAGCTATTCCTTTTCCTATACCTTTAGTACCTCCTGTGATGTACACTACTTTTTGCATATACTATTCTTTATGGGTTATTTTAACCCAGATTCCGCATTAGCTATATACTACAAAGCAATTCTACTTCCTATCTCTTTCATTAGTTCTAAAACTATAGTATGCTTTACTCACTAATTCAGAGCTATTTTGTATAATTACTTTTCGTCTATATGTCTATCTCGGAATCTGGTTTTTAAAAAAATAAAGATATAAAATAAAGAACAATTCTATCTTGTCATAAAGACTGATACATTGTTTTTTTTTATACTCTAATTTGGCTAGTGACATATTTGGATTTAAATTAGCCAACGATAAAAACAACTATAGTAATTATGAAGAACAAATCAGTATTATTCTTTTTGCTAGCTGGAAACATCATGTTTGCACAACGCAACTTTGATATGACAGAGGCTACACTAGGACAAGGTAGACAGTTTGCTACAGAAAGAATCCTTCAACCATCTTGGAAGAATGACAATACCCTGAGTTTTGTAACTAAAAATAGAGATAGTCTTTTAATAAAGAGTCAAGCTAACAAATGGGAATCTCAAACAGCTCTTACTGCTAAACAATTAGAAGAAATAATCAATAATACAGTTAAAGGGATTACATTTAACCTTAGAATTATCCCGACTAACTTAACTTGGTTAAATGACAATGAAATAGAGTTTTATACAAACGACTCAGCTAATAAATTAAAGTATTACTTTAAGGTTAATCTCGCTGATAAAAAGGTAGTGAATTCATTTAAATTTGATCTTAATGGTAGCCAACAAATCATCTCCCGAAATGGAGATCATATCGCTTGGTTACAAGATAATAATATTGTGGTAACTACTAATAAAGGTGGTGATATTAAAGTGACTAATGATCCTGCTCTAGATATCATTAACGGAAGTAGTGATACTCACCGTAATGAGTTTGGTATTAATAAAGGAATGTGGTGGAGTCCAAAACAAGACCAACTTTTATACTATAGAAAAGATCAAAGTATGGTGACTTCATACCCTATCATTCAATGGAGTGAGCGTGTAGCTGAAGTAAAAAACATCAAATATCCTATGGCTGGTATGGCTAATGAACAAGTATCATTAGTAATCTATGACGTATATACTGGTAAAAAGGTAACTCTACAAACAGGTGACGCTGACCAATTCTTAACCATGGTTACTTGGGATCCGTCTGGAAACTATGTTTATGTAGGAGTTCTTAATAGAGAACAAAATCACTTAAAAGTAAATCAATACAACGCTGCTACAGGTGCCTTTGAAAAAACGTTATTCGAAGAGAAATCTAAAACGTATACAGAGCCTTCTAATAGCCTAGTATTTGTACCTGGTGCGCCGGATCAATTCTTATACTTCTCTGAAGCAGATGGGTATAGACAATTATTCTTATATGATACAAATGGCAAGTTAATCAAGAAATTAGGGCATGAAAATGTGATAGTAAATGAATTCTTAGGTTTCGATGAAGACGCTAAAAATCTTTACTATATAGGAGTTACAAATCAAGGATTAGATAGACAGTTATTCAAAACAAACCTTAAAAAAGGTAAAACAGAACAGATTACTACGTTATCAGGAACGCATAGTGTTGTATTAAATAAGAGTAAGTCATTGTTCTTAGATCAGTTTAACAACTTAGAGACTCCTAATAAGGTTACTATTGTCAATGCTGATTCTAAAAAAGAGCAACAAGTATTAGAGTCTAAAAATCCTTTTGATGGTGTTGTGACAATGCCTAAGACAGAGATTAAGACAATTACAGCTGCAGATGGAAAAACTCCTTTAAATGCACGTATCATCTACCCTACTAACTTTGATGCGAACAAACAATACCCAGTGATGGTATACGTATATGGAGGTCCTCATGCACAGTTAGTAACGAACACATGGTTAGGTGGAGCGAACCTATTCTTTAACTATATGGCACAGCATGGATACATCGTATTTACAGTAGATAGTAGAGGTAGTTTTAATAGAGGACGTGACTTCGAACAAGTAATCCACAGACAATTAGGTCAAGCTGAGATGGCAGATCAAATGAAAGGGGTAGATTATTTAAAATCACTTCCTTATGTAAACCAAGATAAAATAGGTGTATATGGATGGAGTTTTGGAGGGTTTATGACTACAACTTTATCTGTTAACCACCCAGAAGTATTTAAAGTAGGTGTAGCAGGCGGCCCTGTAATGGATTGGAAAATGTACGAAATCATGTATGGAGAACGCTATATGGATATGCCTAGCGAAAATCCTGATGGATACGAAAAAACAAGCTTACTTAACAAAGCAGATAAAATAAACAACAAGCTTTTAATTATTCATGGAGCTCAAGACCCTGTAGTGGTTCAGCAGCATTCTATGGAGTTTATAGAAGCTGCTATTAAAGCAAAAAAACAAGTAGATTACTTCTTATACCCTTCTCATGAACACAATGTTATGGGAGTAGATAGAGTTCACTTAAATGACAAGATAGCACAGTATTTCTTCGATTACCTAGAGAAACCAAATACAAAATAGTATTATCATAAACAGTAAAGCCGAGACATAGTTCTCGGCTTTACTGTTTATGATAATAACTCTAGCTCTTTAATAATATTAGCTCTAGCTTGCACCTCAAGCTTATTATAGAAGTATTCTGTCTTAAATATTTTATCCATCAAAATAATATGTTTTAAAACCTTCAATCTACCAGGATTATAAACATCATCAGGATAAATAGAGTACTCCTTTCTTACCTCTTTAAAATAGGCTATATATAGGTCAAAAGACTGTCCTAGTATAGATAAGTCTGCATCCAAGAAATAGTTTGTATCCCTATCTTCTGTCAATACATGTGACTTTGTTGCAATAATTTGCTTTGTAACTATTTCACATATTTCTTCTTTTATCCCTACTCTACTCATTTGCTTTAATGCTATATTAGCACTTCGTTCTTCATTATCTCCTTTTAAAGCATCATATACTATATCGTGATAAAAAAGAGTAAATAACACAGCGTCCCAATTATTAATCTGGTCTTTAACTTCTATTAATTGTTCTAAAATATTCTCTAAATGTATTAGTGTATGATAGCATCTTTCTATACTTGAGTAACTACTCTCTACTTCTTCCCATAATTCTTGGATAAGTATTTGGTTAGAAGAATATTTACTCAATAGAGATAGATAAGTCTGTTTTAAAGTTGTTGACATAGATAAATCTTAATTATAACGTAAATAACTTAGTAGCTAATAGAGGTAGATCTGCTGTATCAGTATTACATAGAATAATCATGACCTTATTAAAGTTCTTATCAATAATCATTTCTGTGTTAAAACCATCAATACTTCCTCCCCTTCTGTAAAACCCTTTGGCTTCATTAAAGAAGAAACCATAAGTAGGTTTACCTAGAAGCCAATCGATATTATCATTCGTTTGAGCAGTGAGTAAATACTTTGATGTAGATGCTTGATTAATGAGTTTATTATCTCTTAATGCAATAACAAACTTATACAAATCATCTATAGTAGAATACATACCTCCTGCACCATAGTAGTTGGAGATAAATCTCCTATCATTGTACAAAGGCATTTCTTTCTTCCCTTCTCCAAATGAGTAATTATGATAACCATAAGCAAGGTCTGATATCACTTCTTCTTCTTTTACAAATCCAGAATTTACTAAACTTAAGGGTTTTAAAATCAAATCTTCTATAGCTACTGAAAAAGGTTTCTTTGTACTGTTTTCGATAACTTTAGACAAGAGTACATAATCTACATTATTATAATTAAATTCGCTCCTATCCTTATCTGCTATTTTTACAAAGTTACTTATATATTCATCTAACGTATAAGGATTTACTACTGCTTTTATTGGTTCATTTTTCAAACCTGATTGGTGAAGAAGCAATTCTTTAATTAAGATATCCTGACAGCCCACAGGAAGTTCTTGTATATACTTTCCTACTTTATCTTCTAAATGAATTAATCCTTTTTCCTGTAATTGTAATATACATACAGTAGTAAACAACTTCGTCATTGAAGCTATAGGAAAGCGTGTATCATTATTTATTTTTACCTGAAACTGAAAATTCGCGTAGCCTTTATTTATCTTAATAGAATCATTTTTATCAATATAGAGTATAGAACCATTAAAATGCCCTGCTTCATACTCTCTATGAACGGACTCAGCAATCTTATCCTGACCAAAGGTCATCGTAGAAAAAATGGAGAAAAAAGAAAGAATTGTTAATCTCATAACTAAAAATTAAAACATTTTATTTCTGTGAATCCCTCCTTTTATACTTAACTTAAGAATAACAGAGTAATAAATAACTCCCAAAAATAGCGATATGAATACAGTATAATTCATTGCTTTGTACAACAATACAATATACTTTATTTATTCAAAGTATCCCACTCTTGGTAATAAATTTATATTTACTCCATGCTCCGCTTGCTGATTCTAGGAGTTTGCTAGGGGTTTTCTTCGAGTTTTCTAGCCTAGAAGGCCGTTTTGTCGAAGAAAGGTGCAAGCATACCTCTAGCAATCCCCAAGCATATCCTATCAATACATATAAAAGAACCACAAACGATTCAATTATAAATAGGTATTGAAACCCACATTCCGCATTAGCCAAATACTGCAAAGCAATTCTACTTCATATCTCTTTCATTAGCTCTAAAACCATACTATAGTATGCTTTTATCACTAATTCAGAGTTATTTTGTATAATTACTTTTCGTTTATATGTCTATCGCGGAATGTGGGTTAAAATAATAAGTTCAACAGCATAAATTTAGCTAAACAAAAAAAGCTCAACTACTGAGCGGAATTGTATTAACCATACATCGATTAGAATATATATTTCACTATTTCTGTATCAGGTTATACTCTATTGCCATTTTAATAGCAGTACTCAGATTAGAAGTTTGGAACTTCTCGATTAAGTTTTTGCGGTGACTCTCTACTGTATGATGGCTGATAAACAGTTTCTCTGCTATCTGGTTTGTGGTTAGACCTGAAGCTGCCTCTATTAAGATCTCTTTCTCACGACGAGTCAATTTTGGGATTTGCTTTAAGCCTACTTCCTCTTTTTTGTCCAAGACTATTTTAGACTGTGAACAAAGGTATTTTTCTCCTGCAAATACAGTCTTGATTCCTGAGATAATCTCTTCTACTGAAGCATTCTTTTGAATATACCCCTTCGCTCCTTCCGCTAAGCTACTATTGATAACAGCATATTCATTGTGTACACTCAACATGATAATCTCTAACTGTGGAAATTTCTGTCTAAGTGGTTTAATTAATTCTAAGGTATTGATATCTGCTAAATTGATATCTAATAGTATAATATCCGTGTCTATAGTTAAGAGCCCTTGCATCATGCTTTCTTTATCCGAAAAACAAGCAACTACTTCTATTTCTGATTGATACCCTAATATATTTTTTAATCCTTCTAATAACAAAGGATGATCGTCTGTAATGGCAACTTTTATCATAATTACTTTTTAGGAAATTTAAATTCCACACTTGTTCCTATATTTTCTTCAGAGTGTACAGCTAGTGTCCCTTTCATAAACTGTATACGCGATTGTATATTGTGAAAGCCTGCTGACTTCTTTAAGTCTAATTTATTAATATCAAAACCTCTTCCATCATCTTCTACTGTGACAATAATCTCGTGTTCTTCTTCTACCAACTGAATAATAATCTGAGAGGCAGCAGCGTGCTTTATAGCGTTGTTTACTAACTCCTGTATAATGCGATAGACTAACAATTGTTGATCTTGCGATAGAGAATTCGTATAGCTCAAAAATTCGATATGAATATCTAAAGTATCATTAGACATACGAATTCCAAACTCGTCTAAAGCTTCTTTTAAACCATAATTAACCAATAAATCAGGCATTAAATTATGTGCTACCTTACGAAGTTCTGTGACTGCCGCATCTATCTGATTAATGGATTTATCTAATCCCTGCTTAGCCTGACCTTCTACTTTATCATTTAACTGTGTAAGATGTAATTTGGTACCTGATAACAGACCACCTAAACCATCGTGTAAATCACGAGCCAAACGCCCTCTCTCCTGTTCTTGTCCTTCTAACAGAGCTGTTAAAGTAGATATTTTTGAGTTTTGTTTTTCTTGTTCTATGGCTAAGTTATGTAGCGTATCTCTCTGTTTCATTGTCTTTAAACGTTGTCTATAGGCATATAACAATAGGAACACGACTAAGATAAAAAATATCATAGAAGCAACGTAGAAGGTATTGAGTTTATCCTTATAAGCCACAATACTCTTATAAGTCAATAAGTCCTTATTCTTCTGTTCTGTTTCTAACTGTGATAGACGTAATTGCTGTGCATTCTTCTGTGCTTCAAGCTCGGAGAACTTTAATCTGCTACGTTGATTCTCTTCTGTCAATTTTAGATTGCTCAACAGTTGTTCTCTTTGCTGAGCTAAAGCGCTCATTAGTTGAATCTTTTGTGTGTTTTGATCCGATTGAAACTGAAGTTTGATCAGCTTCTGTTGTTGTCTTTCTTTATCAAACTCAGCTTCTAATTTCTTTACAATTTGTAGTTTATCTTGGTTATAAAGCTTTTTGAATAGAGCTAAATACTCTTGTTGATAGTAAAAAGCTTCTTTATAATTCCCTTGTTCTACATAAATCTCTACTAAGGATTCGTAAATATTCAATTCTATATTGTGATCAACAATACTTGACTTTTGGATAGCCTGTTGTGCTTCTAATAAGTATAATATAGCCGCATCACTATCACCATTAGCCAAATGGATAGTAGAAATAATACCATACGAGGAAGCTATATGATCTGCTTGGTCTATTTTCAGAGCGATCTGATTAGCTTTTTTAGCGTATTCTAAAGCTTTCGCACGGTAACTATCTGGGAAAGAATATAGGTATAAACTCGCTAAATTATTATTGGCAAAAGATAAATCGGATAAGTTATACATCACGTCCTTATTCTGATTAAAGATGTCTATCGATTGCAAAAAATATCGCTCCGCTAAATCTCTATAATTAATATCTGAAGAATGACTCTCATATAGACGATTATACAGATTCCCCATTTGCATAAAGGTTGTAAACTTTACTTGAGGATCTGACTGTGATAACGCATATTTAAGTGCTGTTTTAGTATATTTCTCGTGTAACTCTTTCTCTCCTAACTGTCCATAAATAACACCTAACTCACTATTAGCAAATGCTTTTCTCTTATTCAATGTTGGCGAACTACTAGCAGCTTCATAAAGCTTAATAGCTGATATAATACTGTGTACAGCCTTATCCTGCTTGCCATCTCTACTGTATAACCATCCCTCACAATAAGCAACATAGCCCTTAGTCTCGGTATCGTTTAGCTTTAGGCTATACTGTTTGGCTAATTCAAGGCTTTTTACTGCACCCGAATTATTCTCTCTAATACGTCTATTTACAGCTTCTATACAATATAATATACTTACACTATTATAATCTCCTTTTTTTAAGGCTGTATTGAGATTCTGGGTGAATACCTGCTCAGCTTTATCATATTGTTTATTCGCATAAAGAGCAGAAATATAAGACACTACCACAGTATTCTGAACTGTACCAGTACTTGCTTCTGCTTTATACTTTTGTTCCCAACTTTCTAAAGATTGAGCAAGCATGGGCTCTATGGCAGTAGCCAATAACACAAGTGTCAAAAGAGAAACTCTCTTCATGCTCAACTTTAAATGCGATAAGGTATATAAAGATTTCTTCAAAAAATACAAGATATTAGGTATTACGCTCAATACAAATATATTTATTCTGTTTCTTATTGAAATAAATATCTATAAAAGGCTCATATTGTAGCCCTATTTGATATTTAAACTCTAAGTTTTCATCCCATTGCATCGGAGTATCTTCTTCGGGCCAAATCATAGCCCAACCTCCTGCATATCCATATATTCCCTCATTATGATACATCGGATGGCTCTGCATCCATAAGTCTATATAATCATCATTATAGATAGATTGTAAATCAGATAGATCATCACTATCACAGTCATTATCTTTAACCCACTGTTGAACTTCAACATCACCAAAATGCATCAAATGCTCGAAGTTTGGGTATACTTGTTGAGTTTTAGTTGTTAGAGCTGTGTATTTCTTTAAATCTATTGATTGGATATCAATGGGTTCAAACGAAAATATTTCATCCTTCTCTATTAAAGCCATCCATTGATTTAGGTATTTGATTATAAAGCTGATACTTTCTTCTTCATTGACATAAGCGACTTGCTCATCACCTGCTATTGCTTTTACAAAAAGGTATGATTCTCTAATCAAAGTCTGCGCTTTCTCTTTTAATTGTTCTAAGTACATTTATTATTAATTTAGCACTACATCTGATTGCCTTAGTTTCCCTATTAGGTATATTCTAAGCAAATCACGGCTTTATTTATAGTTTGGTCATAGAATAAGAATAACATATCGGCGGCACTCTGTTGAAAGTCATATCCTTCTATCGTAGCGATATGAGGCAATACTTCTCCATTGTGATAAGGTTTTTCTATTATGTTTTCTCCACCGTATTTACAATCTTCTAAAGGGAGTCCTTCTATATTTAGCTCTTCGAATATACCATGTATCTTCTGTTCTAAACGCTCCATCAAATAGTCTGAATGTTGCCCTTTATCCATATCTTCTACTGTAAGTTGGCGCAACCTTTCTAAACTACGGATACCTTCTACGTGTAAGCCTGGGCGGTCATAGTCCTTATCACATAACTTACCATACTTTTGATAATATGCCTTTCGGAGTTGATACACGGTCTCATTCTTGTTGTACTCTATCTCTAATCCTGAATAGTCTTTAGTATAATCTTCTTCTGTTATTACAGTATCTACTGAAAAGTAGTTCCAATCAGCATCAAACTTATATTTCCCATCTATGATATCAAAACCAAACATATCTGCTTTAGTAAACGTAGTGTGATAATCTGTTGTATCTTCTCCTACACAACCGTCATAAATCTCCTTGACAGACACGATGTGTAACCAGGTATCATTATTAGGATCAATCAACTTTAAGTTAAAAGAACAGATAGGCAAGAAAAACTTCTTATGGTTCTCAATATCATCATAGAATACATCTTCGTATTCAGGGAATAGCTTTATTAAGGCGTTCATTTATATACTCTTTTATTTACTCATTATTCTATTTGCGCCAAGTTTTCATCCAATCCAAGTATTCCTGTTGATAAGGATTGTTATTTAAAGTAATGATCATCTCCTCTAATGCTTGACGATCATACTCATAATCTGTTACAGAGAACATCAGAAAGATGTCTTTTCCAACTATCTGCTTAAAGAAGTCTTCTTGTTTTAATTTGACCAAAACAGCAATACAAGTCTGATACAACGTCTGTTGAAATACTTCAAACTCTTCATCACCTATTTCTTCATATTCTTCTTCTTTAAACTCTCCATCTTCTGTCCAGAAGTCTCCTTCAAGAGCATTGTAAAGTGTATTACAGATAGCAGAGAAGTCTTCATCTGCTCCATCCCCTTCATAGCACCACTCAGCAGGTTCATACTTATAGTACACATAATCTTGCTTCGGTTTAGTCTCTAAGTACACTTGTGTATTCGTAGAAGGACAAACCGTCATGGCTCCTTCATCACTATATAGTGCAAAACTGTAAATATCTTCACTCCCATGAGCTGCTACCATTTCTTGAAAAGCTTTACGGGTAGCTGCTTCTATCTCAACTGCTAATGCATTAAAATCTATATTCATTTATTGTTATTTTTAAGCTTATATTTTAGCAAAGAAGTCAAACTTTTTCTCTGCTATTAACTTAGGTTCTTTATTTGGATGTTCTTCATATACTTCTACATGGACTACTTTCACATGAGTAGGTATCCTATACTCTTTTTCCTGACTGTAGTTATACCCTGCTATAGAAGCTCCTTCTTTACCAGCTATATGCTTAATATTTACATAGTACTTAAGCGTTATACTATTGCCAAACTGCTCTCCTTGTTCAAAGCGTATCTTAGAAACTTTGCGAATCTGTAACCCTCTAGAACTAATATTCCCTTGTATATTAAATCTCAATAAATTGCCCTCTTTAGATACTAAAGATACAGCAGGTACGAATCTCTCTGTAACCTCCTGATAAGTGGTATAAGTATGTTGTTTACCTGTTTCAGGCACTTCTCTTGTCTCTTGTTTAGGTGCGGTATATATCGTTGAGACTTGCAATGTTTGAGCCTTAGTCTGACAACCAAATACGCTAAATATAGATGCTAAAATCATAAGATATTTCATTACTGCATTTTTAAACATATTCACTGGTTAAAAGTAATACTTCTTACCCTATAATAATCTCACTGATAATAGTGGTTTTCTTATTATACTACTATGTGCATGAAGTAACAAGACCTCTCTATTCGTGATAAAGAGGTCTTATATATACCTTAAATAGCGGTCAATCTGTTTTATAAACTACTCATTTTCTTCATAATAATAAGAGTAATCTATTCCTTTCATAAACATTTCTCTACTGTGTATTTCTTCTGTCAAAGCTTCTTTTAATAAACCTTTCAACATTTGACAATCTCTTACACTTTGTATCATCGCTAAATGATAGTCGTTCTTAGCTATTTTACTCCAATCTACACATCTTTTTAATTCTTTTTTTAGAATAAGGTCTAGCCATATCCTTGTACTTCTTCCATTCCCTTCCATAAATGGATGTGCAATGTTCATTTCAACATACTTGCTAACTATCTCATCAAATGTGTCTGAAGACATAGCTTCTATCTGTTGAAGAGTATTAGGAAGAAATGAAGCCATAGCAAACTGAAACCCTCCTTTAGAAATATTCTTCTGTCTTATCTGTCCTGCAAAATCATACAATCCTCCAAAGAGATAACCGTGTATCTGTTGTAACCCTTTTACAGTACCTATTTCTATATTATCTATAAAAGAACTTTCAAATAAAGCATAAGCTTTAGTCTTACTCTTCCCATCAATAGTTTCATCACTATACGTAAACCACTCTATAAAACGATTAGCTTTAGTACCTGGAAAAGTTTTACCTAAATCAATTATACCTTGATAATCAAGCACATCAGTTTTATATTTTTTACCATCCGCAGCTATTAATTTCAGTTGGGTAGTAACACTAACCAACTGACTATTCTCTTTCTTTAGTTTAGCTTTAAGATACTTCCAATAGTTACGCGTTTTAGTATAATCATCTTGATCAGTTAGCACCGCAATTATATCCAGAACTGAAAACCACCACTTATTGTTATCTTCGTTCCATATCGCACGTACTTCACGATCATCAAAAAAACGTATTGAAACTTTATCCATAAAACTTCCTTATTACTTTTAATTAAATCTGTATCACAAATTTAAGCATTAATTCTATCTCTTCATTCTTCTAAATACGCTCTACCCGTATAAATATCTATATAATAACTTACTATTTTATCTTCAAGTTTTACTTGAACTAAACCGTATGAATAGATGTATTTATAAGCCTTCGCACCTATATTCTCCTTCTTTATCTGATTGTAAAGTGTATAATTCTCATCCTTCTCTTTCTGCAAGGCATAGATACCTTTAGCAATATCTAAAACAAGTATAGAAGTGTACTCAGGCTCTATACTCCATAGTTGAGCTTTTTTATCCCAAACCCCATACTTACTATCACTTTCTTTACCTTCTATATTGACAAGATATAGTTCATCACTACCAGTATAGTACTTTACTGAAGCGACCTTCTGATGAGGTATAACCATTTCTTTAGCAGGCCATACAAGCCTACCGATTTGATCTGACACCTTAAAACTATCCAAATCAAGCTGTTCTAGTATTTGCCCATTTATATCTAAATACAGCCAATCATAAGCCCAAATATCGTCATCATAATTAAAAACACCTATTAAAAAATAAGGAGAATTGTGAATAGAATACACAAGGGAGGCATTCTTTATAAAGGTTACTTGTTCTGTTGTAGCCTTTGTAATTTCTTTTGGAAAGGCTTTATCATATTGCGGATACGAGTAGACACTTCCAGTATTTCTATCTTTTAATAACTTAGGAACAATTGGTTCAAAGCGTTCTTGCATCAATTTATCAAGTATAAACTCTTCATTACCACGCTTTATAGTAAGTGTATTAACACCTTCTAAGCCCTGATGTATTGCTTTCTTCTGCTGTACATCATAAATAGAAAAAGAGCCATTAGAACCTTTTATAAAGCGCTTATCAGCTAAGGTTGTGATGATATCAGACTCCTTTTTCTTTAGATATTGATTCTTAATTGCATAAAGTGTCTCATTCCAATAAATATGCTCACCATCTACTGCTTCAGGATTTAGAGTGTAACTATCTTCTAAATAAGGGACTTCTTTTTGCAGTAAGACCTGTTTGGTTTCAATCACCCCAATCTCTATACTATGATAGGTTTGTTCTTTTTTAATAGCTCCACCTAAGATATTCCACTCCCAATTCCAGATAGGCATCTTTCTCTCGTATTCCCTCTGTTTCTTATAGAATGTCAGTCCATTCACCACTTCTATCTCTATTTCACTCTCTCCTACTTCAAGCACTTCTTTTCCAGTGGTATCTATAACAACAGAAGCTCCCTTATTATTTATAACCATCGCATAACCTGTCGAAGTATAAGCAGATGCGCTTTTATACTTTATTCCGTTAAAAGGCTTTAAATTATCCTTATTTACATAGATAAAGTCATTCTGTTTAGTTAAAAACGGAATAAGTTGAGTAGGTTCTACTTGAGGCATATTTAAAGAGGATTTGTCTTTTCTCAATTGAGCATAAGTTATGATAGATATCAATATCAAAAGGGTACTTAATACAGCTACTTTCATACTTTTCATTTTTGTATTGGATAAGTAACAATATTAAAGAGATAAGCAAAAGAAGTCAATCCCTATTAGTGGGGATGTTTTTAATATTTATTAGCTCTATTTTTTTTAAAACAAAAACACCTTTTTTATTAAACTAAGATACATATAGTCAGTAGATATAGTAAAAAAAGCTTAATAAAAATGTAAATATTTAAACTAATTTTAAGCTTTAAACTACTGCATATAACTAAACAAAAATAGTCTTTTTGATAAATTAATGTATTTTTGCAAATATTATTAGCAAATATATCATGGAGAAAGCAGTAAAACCTGAAGAACCTCTTTTCTATATAGGACTATTAATAGTCTTAATTTATTTCATCTATTTATACTTTTTAGATACTAAACAAAAAAGAAATAGTACTAAGAAAATAGAATCTTTAGAAAATAAAATACTCAAAGCAAAACAGAATTACTTAAGCAATAATCAATTACTAAAAGATGAATTGACTAAATACTATTCTGTTGATTGGGTTGAAAGTGCATTCAACGGACATATTTATAAAGATATGCCTTTAGTACTACTTAAAGTTGCTTTAGGAACACCGAATGATATCGTTTTTAATGGATCACAAGGGCAAGTTTGGAAATATGATTTAAAACAAGGATATAAGTTACTTATCAATATATGGGATGAGCAGATCACTACTTGGCAACAAATAAATTAAAAGCAAATGAATAAAAAAGAATCATATACTATATTAGGCCTTGAAGAAAATGCTTCTCTTGATGAAATTAAGCTAGCTTATAGAAAATTAGCAAAACAATACCATCCTGATAGAACTGGTGGTGATGAGTTTTTTACTAATATGTTCAGAAAAATTAATCAAGCATATGAAAATCTTCTCTCTGCTAATGATTTCGATAACAACTATACAACACACTCTACTAAAGAAAACAATAAACATAAAAGAGTAATTGTCAATCCAAATGTTGAGAAATGGATTGAGAAACGTCATCAACTATTTGATTTTATAGGCTACTCAAAAGAGCAATTAGACTATTTAAAAAATAGAAAAACAAAAAGAGCTTTATCATTAAGTAATATCTTAAAACTAGCAGGAATTGCCTTACTAATTGCCATTGTCTTCAACCCTTACGGAATAGAAAAAGTAACAGCTAAACCGAAAGATATATTAACTACAAAATGGAAAACAACTTCTAAAACTAGCTTATATCCTTCTCCTGATAGTCAAACACATCCTATAAGTGAATTAGCAGAAGGACAACCTTTAGATAGTATAGGCGCTACTAAGTATTTCTTTAAGGTTCAGGTTCTGAATGGAGATAATATACAAACTGGCTATGTCTTAAAACGCAAAATAAGTAAATAAAAAGACTATGAATGCAAATTATTACAATCTTTTAGATAAAAAAGAAAGTCTAAAAAAGGATAATAGAGATATGTTAATCGCTGGAATAATTGGTGTTCTATTAGCATATTTTATGATAACAAGACCATCCTACCCTTCAAAAGACTCTTTTACATGGAGCAATCTATTATCACTTTATGCTATGGCTTTTTATATTGGCTTTTCTTTTGTAGCTGGTTGGAAAGTACTACATAATTTTACTGGTAAATTCTTTTTATTTTTACCTCTTATAGGCTGGGTTATTTATTTATTTTTAAAAATAGCCTTATCCTTAATTATTGGTTCTTATTTATATGGTATATTTCGTTTTTTCAATAACTTATATCAAACTTATCTAATTGATAAACAAATATCGGATTATTAAAATATTATTCATACTTAAAACACCATAAGTCATGGTAAGCTTAAAGGATATTGGAACATTTAAAACAGTTCCGCCTATTGTCAATGCAATTATAACAGGAGATATTCCCTTCTTAGATCAGTATTATACTGAAGGTTGGGATATTGAGAAGAAGATTTCATTAAGCAAATATATTGATGAGTCTCCTTTAGATTTAGCTTTGATCATGGAGAACTTTGATACTGTCAAATGGCTTATTAGTAAAGGAGTGAACTTAAATGTAAAAGGTAGTCCTAGTTTTTTAAATGCTGTACGTTATTGCAAGGCGGATATTATTAATTATCTCTTAACTCATGGTGCTAAAATAAACGAAATAAATCACCTTAAATCCGAAGCTTTTGAACAAGCGCTATATGGCAAATCTTATGATAACTTACCTATTATCCACAATTTAGGACATACCGTAGAGAAGTACGGTGGTCTAGCATTTCGTCAAGCAGTTAGCGATCGCAACTATAAAGTATTAGACTTCTTTATTTCTCACAACGTTGACATCAATTATAATAAAGCCGATATGGTGTATCCTTTTAAGCCTACTCCACTATGTGTAGCTGCAAGATATGTAGACTTACAGATGTGTAAATATCTTGTCAAACACGGTGCAGATGTAACGCTCGCTGAAAAAGATGGTATGCGTCCATACAGTATTGCTTTAGAGAAAGGAGATTGTGAAATGGCGGAGTACTTTAAGTCTATAGAACCTACAGATTTTCATAATCTAAGCAATAAACTCCCTGAACTTAAACCTTTTAAATTACCTAAAGTACTTTTGGAGTTCTTACAAGGAGATAATTTACGCATTGACTTACCTGATTCAGACTTTGAGTATATTGAGTTCTTTACCTTACTAGAGACAGTTCCGTTCAAGTTTGGAAGGCAGAAACTACTTCGCCTTTCTAAACAAACTGGTGATTATAGTCATATAAATATCGTTTGGAATCCAAAGACTAAGAAAATAGCTTGTTATGATATAGAACACCAAGAGCTTATAGATATATGTACTTTCGAAGAGTTTATTACAAGTCCAGTAGCTCAGTTAGATAAGTGTTTTTGTTAGGAAAAGGAAATATTCTTCTTATTTTAGCCTCATAGTTTTCTTCTTATTTCATCTATGCTTAAAGTGATTTCTTTTAGCAGTTCTTCATTAGTAAATACTTCTGATCCTCCAGTAATATAGATATTAATAAGCTTCTCGACTTGTCCTTTTCGCCATTCTATCTCTCCTTTTATGTCTTTATCTTTGACTGCTCTACTTATTTCTTTATGGTATAAAAGAGAGCCATTAACCACTCTTTGTTTAGTACGTAAGTACCCCTCTACCCTGTCTTCATCTATGGCCAATAAAGGAGACTTCACCTTCTGTACATAAAACTCTCTTTCTTCTTTATTATCTAATTGCTCATTGATAAAAGCCCCTAATTGACTTAGGTTCTCTATCCATACCCATTTATTAAAATTATGAGCAAAGACAACCTCTTTTATTTGATCACATACACTTAATGACATTTTCAAATCATTTGGTACAATATATAACCAATAGGCCAAATCAGATAAGTTAGATAGAGACACTGTAGAGTTAAAATTAACTCCTTTTCTTGCTCTATTAATACATGTTTTTATCTGCCTGATGTTACCATAGGCTTCGTACATTTGATCTAAATCCATAAGTTTTCTGTTTTACACCATTAAATAACAATATTAAAGAGATTAATAAGAATACACAATCCCTATTAGTAGGGATGTTTATAATATTTTTTTTATGACTCAATAAAGACTATCTTTAATGCAATTAAAAAAACAAAACATACCAAATATGAAAAAACTTTTTTCAATAATAGTATTACTAAACTCTACAACATTTTTTGCTCAAACTGCCGATTATGGTAAAATACGAAAGGGAAAAGAAACATTTACTGAATATATTTCTAAAAATGGTGACCTTATTAAAGTTGGTGATACACTGATTATAGGAAGATCTCTTGATGCGGATGGTTTTAGGTTTATAAATCAAAATGGAGAAAAAATGTATGTAGGTTATGAAGGTAAAAAATATATTCCTACTAAAATACAATCACATGGAAAAGAAAAGACGGGTATTTCTATTTGGTTAAGATCTAAAAGTTTTGGACAATATTCTATTGATATAGACTATGAAAATGCATTAAGTACAGGAGAAATCATAAACCCTAAAGGGCGACTAACAAAAGAACAAGCTATAAATAAACTTAAAGAAAAGAAAGAGTTGCTGGACTTACAAATCATTACTCAAGAAGAATACGATAGAATCAAAGAAGAAATGGTTAAATATATTAATTAAATAACTTAAACATAAGTTATTCTATTACGTAGTTGAGAGACAGTTCCGTTTAAATTTGGAAGGCAGAAACTACTTCGGCTTTCTAAACAAACTGGTGATTATACTGATGTAAATATCGTTTGGAATCCAAAGACTAAGAAAATAGCTTATTATGATATGGAACACCAAGAGCTTACAGACATATGTACTTTCGAAGAGTTTATTACAAGTCCAGTGGCTCAGTTAGATAAGTATTTTAATTGACATAATTAGCACCCTTATACCAATCAAAAAAAGCCACCTTACGGTAGCCTTTTTCTTTGTTTGTAGTTTGTAATATGTGTATAAGAATTTTCTTCTTATTTATTTCCTTTAGCGTAGTCAGCTAAGAACTGAGCTAATCCATTATCAGTTAATGGGTGTTTTAAAAGACCTGTGATAGCACTTAAAGGTCCTGTCATTACATCCGCACCTAACTTAGCACAGTTTACGATGTGCATAGTATGGCGTACAGACGCAGCTAAGATTTGTGTTTCAAATCCGTAGTTATCATAGATAAGACGAATATCTTCGATTAATATTAGACCATCAGTAGAGATATCATCTAATCTTCCAATGAATGGAGACACATAAGTAGCACCTGCTTTAGCCGCTAATAAAGCTTGCCCTGCAGAGAATACTAATGTTACATTAGTTTTGATTCCTTTAGAAGAAAAGTACTTACATGCTTTTACTCCTTCTTTAGTCATTGGTAATTTTACTACGATCTGAGGATTAAGTGCAGCTAGTTGCTCACCTTCTTTAATCATCCCTTCGTAATCTACAGAAATAACCTCTGCACTTACATCACCTTCTACTATCTCACAGATAGCTTTGTAATGATTTAAAATGTTTTCAGCTCCTGTGATTCCTTCTTTAGCCATTAAAGAAGGGTTAGTGGTAACACCATCTAATACCCCCAGTGCCTCAGCTTCTCTAATTTGATCCAAATTAGCTGTGTCAATAAAAAACTTCATAATCTATATTATTATATTATGTTATGTTGTAACCCAAAAGTACGATATATATTCATCACTAGAGCGATTCTTAGAGAGTTTTTCTAACAATACTTATACCTCTAATCCCTATTCACTGAGTCCCAAATAGTAATGATTTTCCCTTTATTAGCCTTTAATCTTGTAGTGATTCATCAGCATCTTCTCATACACCTTCCCAGGTAATATTTTTTTGAGGATTAATGAGAATTTCTGCAAAGGCTCCCCTACTTTATACCTCACTTTTGGCTTAGATGTATTGATCACTTTGTGAATAGCTTTAGCCATCTCTATTGGATCTCCACCACTGTCTACATGCTCATCCATCATATCTAATGACATTTGGTAAACTTCTTTATAAGCCGAATTGTCTAATACAGGAGCATGATAGCGCCCTGCCGCAATATTAGTTGCAAAATCACCTGGTGCTACATTAGTCACTTCTACATTAAATGGCTTTAACTCCATTCGCATAGCTTCTGTAATTAACTCTAAAGCTCCTTTAGAAGAAGAATAGATCCCTCTAAATGGCAATCCCATATATCCTGCTATCGAAGTAACATTAATGATTAAACCTTCTTTTCTAGCGCGCATATGAGGCAATACAGCTTTCATGACTTCAATCGGTCCGAATACATTCGTTTGGAAGTTATTTAAGATTTGATCAGCAGGGATTTCTTCTATTGGTCCCGTGATTCCTACACCAGCATTATTGATTAATACATCTATTTTTCCTTCTATCGCAATGACTTCTTCTATAGCAGATTGAATACTAGCCGTATCGCGTACATCTAAGCGTACTAAAGGAATTTTTGAATCTACTACTCTCTCAGGATTTCTACTTGTTCCATATACTTTACACCCATGTTGGGTCAAATATTCTCCTACACTCCTACCTATACCAGAAGATCCTCCTGTAATAAAAACGATTTTACTCATTGTATTTCTTGATTTAGAACAAAGATAAAAATATTCAATGAAGAATGCTTACTGTCGCTTTGTTGTTTTCTTTTTCTATTCCCCAAAGAACCACCACACCTCCCGTCAACTGTAAACCATCAACTGTAAACCATCAACTGTAAACCATCAACTGTAAACCATCAACTGTAAACCATCAACTGTAAACCATCAACTGTAAACCAAGCAAAACATGCTAATTCTTCTTATCTTTACCCCAAACACTTTAAGACTCACTCATGAATAAAATTATATTAGCTGCTAGCCTATTAGCACTTAGTATCTCAATGACTAGCTGTAAAACAACTAGTTCTATTTCAAACAACCAAACAGTTTCTTCTACTTATTGGCAAGAAATATCTGCTGACTCTATGGCTGTAAACCTAAAAGTATTAGCCTCAGAAGATTTTGAAGGAAGAAGAACAGGAGAACCTGGACAAAAAAAAGCAACTGAATTTATTACCAACTTTTATAAGAAGAGAAATATAGCGTATCCTAAACAAGCAGATGGTTACCTACAGCCTGTTCCTAGTGCTTTTATGAGAAATAGCATGATGAGATTAAAGGATAGCGAGAATATTATGGCTTTTATAGAAGGAAGTGAAAAACCTGAAGAAGTACTAGTCATCTCAGCTCACTTTGACCATATGGGAATATTACTTGACAAAATCTACTATGGTGCTGATGACAATGGCTCAGGTACAGTAGCTGTAATGGAGTTAGCTCGTGTATTTAAAGACCTTGAAAGCAAAGGAATAAAACCTAAAAGATCTATTCTATTCTTACATGTAACAGGAGAAGAATTTGGACTATTTGGGTCTGAGTACTATGTTCAAAACCCTATTATACCATTAGAAAATATCGTAGCTAATATTAATATCGATATGATCGGGCGAACAAGTAATAAATATAAAAAAGATGGGGACTATATTTATGTAGTAGGCGCTGATAGGTTGAGTAAAGAATTACATCAAATGTCTGAGCAATCAAATGCAAACTCAGTCAATATCGATCTTGATTATACTTATAATGATGTCAATCATCCTGAACAAATTTACTATCGTTCTGACCATTACAGTTTCGCAAAGCACAATATCCCTGCTATGTTCTACTTTAACGGAACACATGCTGACTATCATCAACCGACGGATACCTATGACAAAATAGAGTTTGAATTAATGAAAAAACGCACACAATTAGCTTTTGCCACAGCGTGGACTATTCTAAATGCAGAGCACAAACCTCGTTTAGACTAAATATAATGCTAAACCTCTTTTAGATATGAAAATGATTTGGATCAAAACTATAGATATAAGTTTATTTCTATTGTGCACCATTAATCTGATTCTATGGATCATGCGTAGCTTATACGTTATCGGAACGAATACTTCTGAGACCTTTCAATGGATCTATGAAGAAGCATATACCCCGATGCTATATGCCTTATTTATCCTACCTGTCTTAGTAGTAGCGACCATGATTAATAGAAAGTTCTCAATACAATCCTTTACCTTTTTATCCTTAAAATGTTTAGTGATTAACTTCTTTTTGATCTTTGTGTTAAGGTAACTAATTATATATAACAACGCCTATTCCTCGATGAATAGGCATTGTTGTATATTTATACTTCTACTTCCATAAAAAATGATCGTTTATTCTTAATTTATTTCATTTGTATAATATACTATGTCCCCCCCTCAACCCTACAAGAGGAAACCCGTAAAGGATGCGGTAGGGGCGAATTGCAATTCGCCCACACAACGAATGCCCGCATAGTGAATTGTTTGTCCCAAACATTATACGGCATATTGTTTGTCCATTATAAACAGGCGAATTGCAATTCGCCCCTACCTGTGAAATTTATCATCGTGCCATCGTTCAGGGTTGGTGATGATATAATTCGATATATACTGATAACTTCTCTCGTCTCTTATAATATGCTCATAGTAATTTCTCTGCCAGATGGTACGGGCGGTTGGGGGCGTTGGGGCGAATTGCAATTCGCCCACACAAAACGAATTGCAATTCGTCCCTGCTTTTATTCTTTTTATTGTGGCTATTTTATAACCTCTGACGATAGCCCCGATCGTTTGAGACGGAGATTTAAATCCTTTATTATCACCTGTCTTTGTTTTATTCTTCACAATCTCGATTATCGCATGCATATGATTAGGCATAATGATAAACTCATGCAAAATCACATTATCTCTCACATTTGCTGTATTCAGCCATTCATCCCTTGCGATCTCACCTATCTCATTCAATGTTAATACCCCATCTTTGATAGATCCGAAGATATTCTCCCTATCCTGTACACATAGCGTGATAAAGTATAATCCCTCAGATGCATAATCATACCCTTTTAAGCGTATAGATTCTCGTTGTTGATAGTTCATCTTATAGTTATTCATAGCCAGATAGTTATTTTACCTACATCACCTAATACATTGATTTTAAATATACCACTTTTCTTACTACCCTCAAAAACAAGAAAAAGCCCATCTTCACAGACGGGCTTTTCTATTAAACACTTCGAATACCTCAAAGTCAAGAGACTTCATCGAACTAAGAATAAGAGTCTGATCTTAGTATTTAATTACTTAGGATAAGTATTCATTATATATTTTGGCATATTCAACAAATCTTTCTAGTTTCTCTTGGTTAACCAATTCATCTAAGATATCTAGGGCTAACCGAATAGGATCTTTCTCAATACAGAATAGGTTACTATCGCATTCTATTCCTGCATAATTAGAATCTCTTTTCATACCTATCGCCCAATTCTTTAAGAATAAATCTAATGGTATTTCGACTATTTCATGATTAGCCCACCCTTCTTGTCTACATGCATTTGCATAAGCATTCGCTGACCAAAAGCATAATAGTAAAGCCTCTTCCCCCTCTTCGTCTTCAAAATCATTAGAATATAAGAAAGCAAAACCACGAGGTTCTTTTAAAGCATAGATTATTTCGGTCTCACAGATTCTCTTTATAAATCTCTTATACTTTACTTCTAATGTAGCAGTGTCTTTTAACATGTTTTATTTTTTATAATATCTTAACTCTAAAAAGTCATGAACTCTTCTTCTAGTATAGAATAAATATTAAATAACTTCAAATAAAGAAGCTTTAAGATACCTCTCTTGATTAATACCTCTTGATTTCTCCGTCTATTACTCCATTCTTATAATTTGCCTCACCTTTTAATCTTCCATTCTCATAATATCCTTTCATCATTCCGTCTAAGACACCATCCTTATAACTTGTTTCGCCTTGTAATTGTCCGTTTTTATAATACTCTTTACTCACCCCATCTAGTTCCCCATTCTTATAACTCGCCTCTACTTTTACTTGACCATGCTCATAGTATCCTTTGGTAATACCGTGTTCTACCCCATTCTTATACGTCATTTCTATCTCTAGTTGCCCATCTTCATAATACTTCTTAGTCATTCCTTCTAGTTCGCCATGCTTATACGTCATCTCAATTGCAGCTTGTCCATCCTCAAAATAGCTTTTCTTACTTCCCTCTAACTTTCCAGCCTTATACGTTTTCTCTAGCTCTAGCTTTCCATTCTTATAATATTCTTTAAAACTGCCATCTAATACCCCATTCTTATAGTTTGCCTCCGCTTTTACTTGTCCATCTTCATAATAACGTTTTGTTATTCCATCTAACTTTCCTTTCGTATAGTTTTCTTCTAAATCTACTTTTCCATTGGCATAATAACTCTTTGCACTTCCTGTAAATACCTCTTTTGAATTCACTTCATACATCAGGCCATTACGCTCTTGAAGATCATTGATATGAACTTCTTTTTTAGCACAGTTTATGAATAAAACTGAAACAAATAAAATACATAAAACTCTTTTCATACTTACTTTCTTAAAAATCACATCGGAGAATCTATTGTTCTCAATAACAAAAATAGCCTTATTATTATAAATAAATCACAAATTGTCTCAATCTATTTATAACCTCCCTAAACTAAAAAAAGCCCACGAATTAACGTGAGCTTTTATATTTAAAAAAGAGATATACTATTTCTCGAATTCTTTTAATGTTTTAGTAATGATGTTTACACAGTCTAATAACTGCTCTTCGTTCATTACTAATGGTGGAGCGAAACGGATGATGTTACCATGCGTTGGTTTTGCTAATAACCCGTTGTCTCTTAATTTAAGACAGATGTTCCAAGCTGTATCACTTTCTTCAGTATCGTTAATGATAATAGCATTTAATAAACCTTTACCACGTACTAAAGTACAGATATTACTAGTAGCAATATACTTGTTAAGCTCTGCTCTGAATAATTGTCCAAGTTTCTCAGCGTTATCTGCTAATTTCTCGTCTAATACTACATCTAGAGCAGCCATAGCTACAGCAGCAGCTGTAGGGTTACCTCCAAAAGTAGAACCGTGTTGACCAGGTTTGATTACATTCATAATCTCATCATTTGCTAACACAGCAGAGATAGGGTATGCTCCTCCTGATAATGCTTTACCTAATACGATGATATCAGCTTTGATATTTTCGTGGTCGATAGCTAACATTTTACCTGTACGAGCGATACCTGTTTGTACTTCATCTGCAATGAATAAAGCATTGTGCTCTTCACATAACGCTTTAGCAGCAGTTAAATAACCTGCGTCTGGTACATAAACTCCAGCCTCACCTTGAATAGGCTCAACTAAGAAACCAGCAATCATTCCTTTATTAGCTTCCATAGCAGCTTTTAAAGCCTCTACATCATTATAAGCTACACGGATAAATCCGTCTGTGTAAGGTCCGTAGTTTTTACGAGCATCAGGATCGTTAGAGAAAGAAATAATCGTAGTCGTTCTTCCGTGGAAGTTGTTCTCACATACGATGATTTTCGCTTGATTCTCAGCAATACCTTTTACTTCATAAGCCCATTTTCTACATAGCTTTAAAGCAGTCTCTACAGCTTCTGCCCCAGAGTTCATCGGAAGAACTTTATCAAAACCAAAAAGCTTCGTAATTTTCTCTTCGTATAACCCTAATTTATCATTGTAGAATGCTCTAGAAGTCAATGCTAGTGTACCCGCTTGATCAGCGATCGCTTTAACGATAGCTGGGTGGCAGTGTCCTTGGTTTACAGCAGAATATGCTGATAAAAAATCATAATATTTCTTACCTTCTACGTCCCATACATATACTCCTTCTCCTTTAGATAATACTACTGGTAGTGGGTGGTAATTATGTGCTCCGTATTTATTTTCTAGCTCAATAGCATGAGCTGAAGTCATTTTGTTCGACATTATAATTGTTTTTGTATTGTTTTTGTTCTCGCAATTTAAATCTTTTTTAGTGAAATCTAAAATTAATATTTGTTAGAATTAAGTCAAAAACAAGCTTTACTTTTGACTTAATTTAAATTTATCACGTCTACTATTCCCAATTCCTTAATAAAACTCTCATCATGGCTAACAACTACTAAGGTTCCATTAAACTCACTTAAAGCTTTAGTTAAACTCTCAATACTAATAATATCTAAGTTATTCGTAGGTTCATCTAATAGTAACACATCTATCTCTGAAGCTAAAATGGTCAGATAACACAACACTAGCTTCAGTTTTTCTCCTCCACTAAATGTACTTATCTTATTCGTCCATAAGGCTACTCCTATTCCATACTGAAATAATAGATTGCGAAGATCCGCCAGAGAGTGTTTCCCTTTATTAGCCAGTTCTAACTGATCTATCGGCGTTAAGCTATGATCTAGTAAAGAGTAAAATTGATCCAAATAGACCACCTTAGCATCTGCACGGTATAATTCTCCTGTAGTAGGTAGATAAATTCCTTGTAACAGTTTAAACAACGTAGACTTACCAGAACCATTCTTTCCTTTGAGCAAAATTCTATCTCCGCTCATAATTTTAAAGTCAACATTCGTCTTAAATATTGGGGCAAATGCAGGAGAATAACAATAGTTCATTTCTTTAGCTTCCCATAACAACTTCCCTTTATGCAAAGTAGATTGGGGAAAACGAATAGCAAACAGTTTATCTCGTTCTAATTGAGTTCTTAATTCTAATAATTCAGATTGTATACCCTCTTTCTTTTGCTGATGAACATCCTGTAGCTTAGCTACACTATTCTCTGTTTTATTGCGCATCGCATTAATAACAATCTTTGGAAGACCTGCTTTTTTCTCTGCTTTTTTGTTCTGAGCCTTATCTTTACTTATTTGCTCTGTACGTTTAATATCCGCTTTTTTAGCATCTTTCATTTCTTTAGACAGATGATCTACTTTACTCTGGATACCTTGTAGACGCAGTTCTTTTTGTTCTTTGTATAGGCTGTAATTCCCTCCATACTTAAATACACCATTAGGTGTTAGCTCAAAAGTAATAGGCATTAACTCAAGTAATACCCTATCATGACTGACAATAACGATAGTACCTTTAAACTCTTGTATATACTTATAGAATAATTCCTTGGTTTCTAAATCTAAGTGGTTAGTAGGTTCATCTAATAACAGTGTATCTGCCTGACTTAGCATCATCTTCGCAAAGAGAACCTTGGTCTGTTGCCCTCCACTCAGACAATCCATTGTCGTATCTGGTGAGATTGTCTCTAATTCCCAATACGCTAATACTTTAGCAATCTGCTCTTCTATATCCCATTGATCATTAAGTACTTCGTAGTCCCTTTCTTCTACAGAACCCGCTAGTATAGCACGGAGCGCCCTAACCTTATCAGCTACACCTACTGCTTCATAAATAGTGTGAGATTCAACTAATTGTTTATTTTGGGGCAAGTAGAATACTGTCCCATTAATATGAATGGCAGGTTCCGCTAACTCTAATTCTCTAGCGATTAGTTTAAGTAATGTTGTTTTGCCAGTACCATTTTGACCGATGATACTAACCTTCTCTCCAGCATTAATAGATAAACTAATATTCGTAAATAAAGGTGTCTTATCTGCGTGATAATAAGATAAATTTGATATAACTATGCTCATAGTCTTTTAAAATTTAACCCAGAATAAGTAATAGACCAATAAACGAAAAGTAAGTATACAAAATAGGTCTGAATTAGCGATACAATCATAATGTCGTATGGTTTTAGAACTAATGAAAGAGCTATGAAGTAGAACTGCTTTATAGTATTTGGCTGAGGCTGATTCTTGGTTTACTGATGTGAATAATCCATACGTGGCCCGTACACCACTCCTCACGGTCAAAAAATATGTATTTACACGATACTAAGTATTATGACAACACAAGACTGTTGTCAATTTATAAAGATGATAACCACTCGTTGGACTGAAGTTTGTCCTTTTATCTATTGGTTATATATAACCAATCTTTACTTAGCTGTGTACATTTAGACTATTATTCGTTAATACTGATGCAAATGTATATCTACTTTTAGTTTTAAACAATTATTTGAACGATATTTTTATTAAAAACAGCTCTTTGATTAAAAAGACTTTATACAAGATTATACACTGATATTGTTTTAACCCAGATTAAAGCTTGCACTTTCTAGGGGATTCCTTGCAGTTTTCTAGGACTTTGCTTGCCTAGAAGGTGGTTTTCTCGAAGAAAGGTGCAAGAACCCCTCAAGCAATCCTCTAGAAAGTCAGAACAAAACTATCTTTTATTTAATCAAAATCAGATTAAAAGACTTTTTTATTCTATGTTTACAGTCCTATAATCAAAAAAATATGAGTACTAAAGAATTAACAAATAGATATGGATCACTAGCCTCATGGGTATATCATATCGATAAACTTATTGGAAGATCCTTTGGAGATGTTGAATACTATAGTGAAAGATTAAAAAACACAGAAGGAGTAATCCTAGAGCCTGCATGTGGTAATGGGAGAATACTAATCCCTCTATTAGAAAAAGGGTTAAAAATAGAAGGATTTGACGCTTCTGCAGAAATGCTTTCTTACTGTGAGCAAGAATGTAAACAAAGAAGTCTCGATGGTGCCTTTAGACAAGAAATGTTTAATACCTTCACCTCTACTACCCCTTATGAAGCAATTATAATCCCTGCAGGGTCATTTCAGCTTATTACGGATACTGATGAGGCTATTGAGGTATTAAAACACTTTAAATCAGCTCTAAAAGAAGGTGGCCGATTAATAATAGACTTGTCTCCATTATCTTCGCTATCAGAAGCTCCTATGCTAGCTAGACAGTGGAATGTAGATAATGGAATGCTTACACTGACAGAATCTAGAGTAGAAACATCTTATCTTAAGCAGACTACTATATCTCAATTAAGATATGAGCATTGGGATAATGAGAAAGGGTTAGTTAACTCTGAGATAGATCTGTTCTCTCTACGCTTCTGGGGAGTAAAAGAATTTGAACTAGCCTTAACAGCTGTTGGTTTTACAGAGATTACCATCAGTAGTAATTATAATTATTTAGAAGAAATTTCAGAAGAAACACATACGCTAACTTTCGAAGCAAAATAATAAACAAACAGGGAGTTTATCTTTAGGATAAACTCCCTGTTTGTTATAAATGCCATAGGCAAATAATTCTTAATTTTAAATTCCTAATTAATTAGCTTGCGGTCTTGATCATACATCCCTACCAAAACGCTATTTCCTTCTTCATCTACGCGTAGTCCGCCATATTTAGCTTGTTCATACTTCTCTGCATCCCCCTCTTGAAAGAAGAAACTCTCTGCCCCGATATTAAATCTCCATCCTTCATAGTTAAAGTATTTGATGTAAACTTGATTAGCTTTCTTCTCTCCCATTTCATTGACCATCTTCACCAGACTCCCTACATTATCCTTATCTAAAGACAGTAAGACATATCCACGCTTATTCAATTTGCTCTTTTCTACAGCCTCCTCAATATCATCCACAGCTCTAGCTGATAATTCTTCTTCTGTAGTTGTAAGAATCTCATTCTCAACAACAGGCGTTATTGAATCTAGGATACTTTGATCAAAAGTACTTGTTCTAGTTGATATCGCATAGTTAAGACTCATATAATCTCCTTGCATTAAGGATCTAGGATCTACAGGAGCTAATTCTAACAATACGAATTGTCCTTCTTTTATTGTTTTTTCCTTTTGTAATACTGCTTTTACAAAGAATATCCCAATAAGTACAAATACAACTATAATAATTATGTTCTTCTTATTTTTCATTTGTCTGTCCCTCTCCTTTTTGAATTAAATAATAAACACCTAAGAATAACACTCCTATTGTCATCATAGATAGTGATTTCTCTAATAAAGAGATGCCTAAGTCATAATAAAACATGCCCATTGCCCAAATTAGAGTTGCAATACTTAAAGCAAAACCTACTTTATATTGTCTCATAAAACTCCAAAGCATATATAAGAATGTGATACCAAAGACAACATAATTTAAAGTGATTAAAACATTAAATAATATCACAATTAGATAAATCGCTACCTTAACAGTGGAATTAGTAATCTTCATCTTCTGTATGATTAAATAGACGGTCGCTATAATCAAAGCCAAGACTGTTATCACAAAAACAAATCTCATACTGCTAAACAATTCGATACTGTGATAACTAAAAGCTTGATTTCGCAACAAACTAGCTGTAGTTATGGTATAAAGAAAACAAGCTGTAAATATTGGAAGATACTTCTTACTGATCCATGTTATTGTTGTCCTTACCTTTTGTTCTTGCCAAAAAAGATAAGTCGTTAAAACTACGACTAGGGCTAAATAAATATAATAGAATGGTGTTATATCAAATTTATATAAAACATACTGTAAGGCAATTAGCGTCCCCACAGAACTAATGAAAGATACAATCTGATTATTGAATAAAAATAAAGTGAGTAATGAAAAGAACAATCCTACTAACTCCATTTGATTAAACATATCTCCGAAACCATAAGTCATAAAAGCGTATCCTATAATATAGAATGACACAACTAAACTGTCTGTTATAGCACTATCTTTACTTCTATTCAATGCATAGGCTCCTCCTAAAAACAACAATCCCATAATGATAAAGGCTGTGTTGTTATTAAAAAAGTCAGACGCTACCATAGCGATAAAACCAATAAACAAGGCTAGACCTAATAAACTTCCCATCACTGAGATCACTCTTATGATAATAGATTTTAGTGCTACCTTATCTTTTGCTATTGATAATGCTTGTTGATCTATTTCTACCCCTTCTTGTAGCAAAGTAGAAACTAAATTCTTAAATACACTATTACTCATGGCTCCACACTTTTTTCTGGTTCATAATCAACTTCACTATCGCAAAAGTTCCTCCTACACTATATATAGCATATAGTAGTAAAGCTCCGTCATTAAAATCAGCTATTCTAATTAGAATGCTAAATACAATAGAAAATATTGCAATTAAAAAATAGCTAAATATCAATAAATCCTTTGTCTTTAGACATCTCATAAAACTACCTATAAGCCATACAGATCCTGCTGCTAAGAGTAAATACAATCCTTTTAAATCAGCTCTTGAATAACGATCGTAGTTGACAAAGATAAAAGTGATAATGCCCATAGTAGAAATAGCCGAACAAACAAAAGTCATAATCCCTGTATAATAGCTCTCTATACGATATGTATACACCTTCCCTAGAATAAGTGGTACGATATATAATACTACATTCAATAGTAAAAGAAATAATCCACTATAGAACAATAGATCATCACTCGTTACTTGTAAGAAATAAAGAATCAAAGTTGTGTTAGCTAGTACAGCATAAAATAACCACTGAGGAGAGAATCTGCTCAATACAGTCCATGGAGTTACTGCTAATACCCACATAAAGAATAGATCATAAGCATTAGCTCCTGTCTGATACACTTGACCATAAACAGCAAATAACACCCCCACTAATATACTCGCGCTTAACAAACTAACTTGTCTTACCACAGTATTCAATTTAGGGTACACAGCTCCTATAACACTGACAGTTAAAAGAGTGAATACAAGTAAAAACTTGATGTTCTTATGTAGGTCTGCCCAATTGTATGCAAAGAAAAATACTATACCTGATAGTAAGAAACCTGCTCCTAAGACAAGTGTCAAATACTTGACAAACTTCTGCCAATCTGTGATATTGGCATAACTCTTCTGCTCCAACAATTCTCCTAACTGAGAATCTGAGAGTGAGCTATGCTCTTTTAGAAGATATAAATCTCCCTTATCAATCTTTTCTTTCATGCTTCTTTTTTATTTCCTCAAACGTAGTGAAAAATATCGTAATATGAGATTTTATTGAAAAATCACATATAATTTAATTACACTTAGTTTAATATAGTAGTTTTGTTATTATTTTTGTATTTTTATAATCAAATCACACAATGAAATCATTTATCCTAACAGTAGCCTCTTTGATATCAACTATTAGTTTTGGTCAACATCAAGAGTTAAACAATCAGATCAACAAAGTAATTAATACAAAAAATGCTACTGTGGGTGTAGCGATCATTTATGATGCAAAGGATACATTAACTGTGAACAATAATCATAAATACCCTACGATGAGTGTTTATAAATTCTTTCAAGCCCTAAATATTCTTGATTATATGGATAAACACAATATATCACTAGATACTGAGATATTCATTAAAAAAGAAGATTTACAAGAAGGTACATATAGTCCTTTAAGGGATAAAAGACCAATGGGAGATTTTAATATATCTCTTGGAGAATTAATACAGTACGCTGCTTCACACAGTGATAATAATGTATCTAACTTATTCTTTAAAAGTTTAATAGGTCCAAAAATGACTGATTTATATTTTAGAACTTTGGGTATTAAAGAATTTGAAATTGTATCAAGTGAAGAAGAGATGAGTTTAGATTTTAATAATCAGTACCAAAATTGGATTACTCCACTTGAAGCTACCAGGATATTAGAAATGTTCCGCAAAGAAGAACTATTGTCACCTAAGTATAATAACTTCTTAAGACAAGCAATGATAGATACTAAATCTGGACAAGACAAAGTAAAGGCTCTATTACCAAAAAACACATTGGTTGTTCATAAAACAGGTATGTCATTTAGAAATAAAGAAGGACTAAGAGCTGCTGATAATGATCTTGCTATTGTCTACTTGCCTAATGGTAAACAGTTTTCAATTGCTGTATTAGTCATGGACTCAAAAGAAAGTGATCAAACTAATGCCGCAATTATAGCAGAAATAGCAAAGCTGACTTATGACTATTTTAGTAAAAGGTAATTGATATAAACAAAAAACGCAATCAATATGATTGCGTTTTTTTATATCTTGTTTTATACTGTCTCTAGAATCTGAGCGGCATGGTCTTTAGTCTTTACTTTACTAATCACATCAGATATAACTCCCTCTTCATTAATCACAAACGTCATTCTATGAATACCGTCATACGTACGTCCCATGAATTTCTTAGGCCCCCATACACCGAAAGCATTTAATACTTCTTTCTCTTCATCGGCCAGTAATGGAAATGGTAAGTTATTCTTCTCAATAAATTTCTGTTGTTTAGTAGCTGAGTCAGCACTAACTCCAAGTAATTCAAATCCCTTTGCTTTTAACTCTGCGTAATTATCACGCAAGTTACAAGCTTCCCAAGTACATCCTGGAGTACTTGCCTTTGGGTAGAAGAATACTACTAGTTTTTTTCCTTTATAATCACTTAACTGATGTACTTTTCCTGATTGGTCTAATGCTTTAAACGCTGGAGCCTTTTGCCCTACTTCTAATGTCTTCATCTTCTTCCTAATTTAATTGATTACGTAAAAATAGGAGAATTTATAAGAACTATCAAGGCATATCTATAAACTCTTTCTATCGTGTGATTATTCTTTTAGAATGATTTTACCAAATTGATTAATAATCTTGTCTTCTACGATCATCTTCTGAATCACATGTTGGATCACTAAGTCCATCTGACTTCCTAATTTACTAAAGTCAAAAACCTTCCCTATTGCTTTGGTTAAGTCATCATGAGGAACACTAAAATTAGCCATTAATAACTCTATAACTGCTAGCTCTATCTCCTCTGGACAGATGTCTTCTATATTTCTCTTTTCTACAGAATTATCTCTATAATGAGTCAACCCTACTTTATATAAATTTGAATTCCAATAGAACTCTTGGTAAGAATTCACACTAGTACAGTTAGGTATAGTATTAACTAATTCTGTCAGATAAACTTGGAGTTTCGTACTAGTTCTAGAAATATTCCAAATACTCATCACTTTTTTAAATAGATAACTTTGACTAATAGGCCCTTCTACTTCAATGATATCATACATTTGATTCTGTATCAAATTCTTATTAGCTTGAGTATAGATATCCTCTCCATCTTCAGAAACCACTTTAGTAACTACAGCTGCCTGATAAGGCTTTTGCTTAGATTCAATATTTTTATCACTAACTTCTATTAAGTGTTTATGAATAAAATCACTTGGATTAATTCCTTTTTCTTCTCTCTTGACGTTATTATAAATGTCTTCTACCCTCTTCTTTAGATCTTCTAGAATCTGTTCTTTATTTTTAAACCAATCTAATGTCCATATACGATAAATCTCCCATCCTAAGCCTTTTAATACGTTAGGAATTAACAGTTCGCGATCATTAGTAGTCTTTACATTATAGTAATTCACTCCGTCGATTAAAATCCCTAATACATATTCATTCGGATTATTCTTATCTACAACACCTATGTCTAAGCGATAACTTGACGTTCCGATATTCGTTTTAACATCAAACCCATTTTCGTTTAAATATTGTGCTATAGATTCTATTAGTCTATCATTCTTTCTAACATCTTCATTGTCCACTATATTCACATATCCCTTCTCTGCAAAATCTAAGAAACCTTTTAAGCCCTTAACCCCTTCAGAATTAGTACGCCTTAAGTCAATCTGATCACCTTTTATAGAAGAGAATATTTTCATTTCATACCTCGCTCTTGTTACAGCTACATTAAGGCGTCTCCATCCTCCATCTCTATTTAAAGGACCGAAATTCATAGATACTTTACCTTCTTCATCAGGCCCATAACCTATAGAGAATAGTATGATATCTCGTTCATCTCCTTGTACATTCTCTAGATTCTTAATAAACAACTGTTCTGAAGCACCTAGCATCTTCTCCTCTACCATTGGATTACTAACTAGCATCTTAGCTAACATATCCTCTATTAAGGTCTGTTGAGTCTGACTGAATGTAACTACTCCTAGTGTTTTAGGATTGGCCTGCTCATAGTGTAATTCTATGTATTGAATGATCGCTTCAGCTTCTTTCTTATTCGTTCTAGATTTTCCTTTTTCATACACTCCATTGGCAATATACTCAAACGTAACTTTCTTATCCAAGTCGTCTCTAGATGGGAAAGTCAGTAATTTGTTATCATAGAAATTAGCATTACTGAATGATATCAAACTCTCGTGCTTACTTCTATAATGTCTCAACAAATACTTAGATGGTAATGATAGTGCTAAACAATCATCTAGGATACTCTCTAGGTCTTCTAACTCTAAGTTATCCTCATCTATCTTATTAGCACTAAAGAAGCTGGTAGGTGGCATCTGCTTAGGGTCTCCTACGATAATAGCCTGCTTAGCTCTAGCTAAGGCACTAATAGCCTCTGCTGTAGGCAACTGAGAAGCTTCGTCAAAAATAACTAAATCAAAATGCTCTGTACTAACATTAAAATACTGTGCTACCGAAATAGGACTCATCAACATGCAGGGCTTTAGGCGGGGCAACAGATTAGGCATCTGATCAAACAGCTTCCTAAGGCTCATCCCTCTCCCTCTACTGCGAATAGCGCGTTTAAGCATTCCCAATTCAGAACTTTGTATAAACTCTGTTGAAGATCTAGGTATACGTGTACTCAACTTTAGAATCAATTGGCTCTTATTTAGTTCAGTATACTCGTTATGAATATCTTGATATTGCTTAATTAAAGTTTCATAAACCTTCGCATCAAAGCCACTAAGCGCAAATGAACCACTAACTACTTTGACAAACAGATTAATATGTAATATCCTTTCTAAATCACCATCAAGGTTATTCTTGTTTATTCTCCCTCCTTCAATAAGGTCAATAAACCAAATTAGCCCAAGCTTTATTCCTTCCTCTTTATATACATTGTAATTAATCCAATCTCCAAGTTTGTCCAAGTTAGCTAAAATACCTTCTATTTCATCACTAGACGGTACTAGTGTAGAGAATGCTTGTACACTGTGATATTTTACTATAAACGTCTTTAAGAAAGTTGTAATCTCAGCAATTCCTCTTCTTGTATTTTGATTTCTATAAAATCCTAATAACCATCTATCTATTCCAGACAAACCATGCTGTTGAGCGAGTTTAGAAATACCACTTAAGTTCTCTATCTCTGTATAAATAGCGTCAATATCTAAACGGTCATTTGTATAATAAACAGAGTTCAGTCTATTAATATCCTTATAATTGGCGTTTTCACATTGCTGCTTAACTGTTTTAAAGTCTTCTACTAATCCGAATAGCTGATCAACTTCTACTTCAGACTTTACTTTCGTTTTTGCATATCCATTAAGGAAGGATTTGACTTTTCTTTGTTTAAACCATTTCGGTAAGAACCAAAGATGCTTAGCTTTATTCCATTCTTGCTCATAAATAGACAAATCAACATCCAATATCTTTTTATTGAAATGCTGACTAACACTATCTTCTATGCGATCCTTTTTCTGTTGTAATTCAATCCACTTATGTAATAGAGAAAACTGATTAGCATCAAAATATAAATCTATTAATTCATAAGATAAATTACTTTTAGCTAATAACTCAAATAGGATCTGTAAACCATTAACATCTATTTTGTTATCTGATAACAGCTTAAAGTTATACTCTGCACTGAGCTGTTCATATTCTCTAGCGACATACTTATAATCCGATAGAACCTCCTTAACAGTAGTGTGAATATCGTACTTATGCTCTGTGATATTTAAAGAACGAAGAGGATGCTCAATAGGATTATCTATACGCTGACACAATGAAGCTATCTGAATAACCCAATCTTTCCACTTCAAATAAGTAGAATGAGATATTTCATTTATGTCTATATCTACCAGTAAATCATTGTCTAAAGTCACCTGATTTAACTCTAGATAAGCAATACTATCATAGAGTGTCCATCCAATATTAAAACGTTGATGTAGTTGAGTTACATATTTTCTAATCTCTGCTTTACGTTCATCTATTCGATTAGAGGCCTCCTTATAATCATAATTACTTTGATAATTCGGAACGTCTAATGTAGCTTCAAATTGAGCTAATACATCAGATTTACGTGTTTTATTGGAATGTAATTCTAGACAGAATGGTCCTAACCCTATCTTTTCTAATCGATGATGTACTACATCTAGTGCTGCCTTCTTAGCAGCTACAAATAATACTTTCTTCCCGTTTGCTAATGCATCTGCGATAATATTAGTAATTGTCTGAGACTTACCCGTTCCTGGAGGACCGTGTAACACAAAACTATTATTCGCATGAGCATTTCTCACTGCTTCTAACTGAGAATTATCAGTCGAAATAGGCAATGTCAATTCTGTCGCAGAAAGCTGTTCTAATTCTTCGTCATTACTACTCAGACTACCAAAAGGTTCTGTAAGAGCACCTGTAAGCAAACTCTTTACAATAGTACTCTTTTGTAATTCATCTGCATACTTCGAAATGTCTTGCCATAGAATCAGTTTATTAAATGAGAAAGTTCCTAAAATCACCTGATCCAATACATCCCATCCTTTCAGATCTAATATCGTCTTTCTAACTAAAGCCAACACCTTTGGTACATCTACGCCTGCGTCATCCATAGGTAGGTCTTCTAAAGCGGACATATCTAACTTAAACTCTTGTCTTAAGTATTCTAACAGAGTAATATTAATCATTGTCTCCTCATCCCTACCTCTTAGTACAAACTTTGAGTTAATCGATCTTCTATTTAATTCTACAGGAACTAATAGAATAGGTGCATATCTAACAGTATCATCTGATTTTGACTCATACCATTTTAGTAATCCTAATCCTAGATACAGCGTACTCTTTCCATTCTCTTCTTCAGCTAACTTCGCATTTCGATGTAAATGAACCAGTACATTATCTAGATCATATTCATTGTAATAACTATATAATCTATTATTTTTAAACTCTTCTTGTACTAACTCAAATAAGTGTTGAGATGGGTGTAATGGTGGAAAATACAGGTTGTATCTACTTAATATTTCTTGTTCTTTACTCCCTTGTATTGTATAAGTTTTACCTTCTGCTAATAAATCTTCTAATGAACTAACATTGACATCTATAAGCTGTAGTATACTCTTGGTAAATCTAGTATTCAATAGATTATTACGAAGAGATAGATCAAGTAGCTTTCTCTCCCAGATACGTTGTTTAGACAACTCTTGTCCCACACCTAATTCTAAGTCATTAAAAACACGTGTTTGTTCAAACGTCTTATCTATACTGTCTTTAATCTTACTTACTTCAAATTTAGCATCTATCTCAATCTCTCCATCTTTTTTACGATATATCGGTAATGGTAGTACATTATTAATACGAGATGTTTTAACATCAATAGACAGTAAGAAATCAGAACTTTGCAACAATTGCATCTCAGCAGATGCCATTGCTTCCTTCAGTGTATAGGTTCCTCCTTTACACATCATAGTAGATTCTATAACGATTAATTCACTAATATTAGCTGCAGTACGTTTCGTAATAGCTGTTTGGTCATAATTAACCATACTGTCAAACCTATCCTCCACTAACCACACTCCAACAAAAATATGTCCTCGTGTAAGCACTAAGATAGGATGTAAGTCTATAGCTTCTAGGCAAGCCGCAAACAGTAAGGTAATATCCATGCAATTACCAAACTTGGTATCGATAACTTGATCTAATAATCGAATACGCTGTCCCGTCTGTTCATAACTAGGGGGCAATGCACTATAGACTAAGTCCATACTCTGTATAGATCTATACATCGCAGACACCATCTGTAGTACACGCTCACGATTACCAGACTGATACCCTTCAAAAGAAGGTTTAAGATTGTTACTTTCTAGAATACGAATCGCATTCGTCTTAATAGGATATATCACATCGTGATTAGAGAGTATATATGAAGTCAATAATTGTGGAAAGACACTAGTTCCTCCAAAATAATCTATAGGCAATACTTCTATTGTAAACGAAGTTTCTGTGATTACGCCTTCCTCAGATAATAGAGTTATCTGAATAGTATCTATATCTTTCTCTACTACATTTCGTATAAAATGTAAATTGTACTTAAAGTCAAATTTAGTAATAGTATAAGCACTATTACTTTCTAATCTATCTATATTGGTTATATTATCTTCAAAAAAGCCTAGTTGTGAAGAAATAACCAATCTAACACCTTCGTAACTTTCTTGTTGATTATCAATCAAGATACGCTGTATGAAATGATATTTTTGAATACAAAAAGTATAATTAAAATAATCATACTTCTGTATTGAGAGTTTAATACTTTTATTTTGTTCCATAGCATCACAATTATGTTGTCCTAAATAAAGAATATCAATCTTATTTTTCACAACAACTGTCAATTTCGTTATCCGTAAGAATTTTCTAAAGTAATATATTTTTACATACTAATTAACAAAATAAACAAAATATACTTTAATCATGAAAAATACAATAAACACCATCTTTAAATAGTGGTAATACTATATATACCAACAAAAAGACGACTTAGCTAAGAAGCATAAGTCGTCTTTTTTTCAATTTATCACTATTTTTAGTTCGTAAATAATAATTCTCTGTACTTCGTTAATGTCCAAAGTTCGTTATCTACCATTAACTCTAATTTATCACTGTGGTAACGGATAATATCAAAATAAGGTTTCACAGTATCACAATATGCATGAGCTTGTTGTTCAACATCCTCGATTAGATTAGCTTTTTTACGCTCATTCGTCATCTCAGTTACTTTAGCATTAATTTGCTCTATATGATGAGATATCTTTTTAATCATTTGTAATTGTTCTGCTGCAATTGTTCCGAAATCTTCAGCACCGAATATCTCTTTAAGACCTTTCACATTATCAATTACTAAGTTTTGATATTTGATAGCTGTTGGTATTACATGATTTCTTGCAATATCTCCTAATACACGTCCTTCTATCTGAATACGTTTTACATATTCTTCTAGTTCGATCTCGTATCTAGCATGCATCTCTATACTAGTCATCACTCCCATCTCTTCAAAGATTGAAATCACTTTAGGGTCTTTCTTAATTCTTAAAGCAGAAGGAGTTGTCTTATTATTACTCAATCCTCTTTTTACAGCTTCTTTTTCCCACTCATCACCGTATCCATCCCCTTCAAAAAGGATTCTCTCACTATCTTTAATATACTCTCTTAATACATTGAAGATTGCTTCATCTCTTTTTAATCCGTCTTTTTCTACTAGTGCGTCCACTTCATTTTTAAAGTCTCTTAACTGTTTAGCTACTATCGTATTTAATACAGTCATAGGTCCAGCACAGTTAGCTGTAGATCCTACTGCTCTGAATTCCCATTTATTACCTGTAAAAGCAAATGGAGAAGTTCTATTTCTATCTGTATTATCTAATAATACATCTGGAATTTTTCCAACTACATTTAATTTAAGATCTGTTTTTTCTTCTGGTGACAACTTTCCATCTGTTACCTCTTTCAATTCATTAAGAACCTTAGTCAATTGCTGTCCAATAAATACAGACATAATTGCTGGTGGTGCTTCGTTCGCTCCAAGACGGTGATCATTACTTGCAGAAGCAATAGCTGATCTTAAAAGCTCTTCATTATCATTTACAGCTTTAATTGTATTGATAAAGAAGGTTAAGAACTGCAAGTTGCTCTTAGGTGTTTTACTAGGACTCAACAAGTTCACACCAGTATCAGTAGCTAATGACCAGTTATTGTGTTTACCTGAACCATTAACTCCTTTAAATGGTTTCTCATGGAATAATACTTTAAAGTGATGCTTCTCAGCTACCTTTTTCATTACATCCATTAATAAAGAGTTGTGATCCACTGCTAAATTAGCCTCTTCAAATATAGGTGCTAATTCAAATTGATTAGGTGCCACTTCATTATGTCTAGTCTTAACAGGAATACCTAATAGAATACAATGATTCTCTAAATCATGCATATAATTCAGTACTCTAGTTGGAATAGAACCAAAGTAGTGGTCATCTAATTGTTGTCCTTTAGCAGCTGTATGCCCTAATAATGTTCTTCCCGTAGTAAGAATATCAGGTCTAGAAGCAGCTAAAGCACTATCTACTAAAAAGTACTCTTGCTCCCACCCTAAAGTAGTCGTTACTTTCTTTACGTTCTTATCAAAGAATTTAGCTACTTCAGTTGCAGCATCATCTATTGCATTAAGTGCCTTTAATAAAGGAGTTTTATTATCTAAAGCCTCACCAGTATAAGAGATAAATACAGTAGGAATACATAATGTAGAACCAAAGATGAATGCAGGAGATGTAGGATCCCAAGCTGTATACCCTCTTGCTTCAAATGTATTTCTAATTCCTCCGTTAGGGAAACTTGATGCATCAGACTCTTGTTGTACTAATTGACTACCATTAAATTTTTCAACAGGATCACCATCAAAAGACGTTTCGAAGAAAGCATCATGCTTCTCTGCTGTCGTTCCTGTCAATGGCTGAAACCAGTGAGTATAATGACTTACTCCTTTAGATAGAGCCCATTCTTTCATTCCTAATGCAATGTACTCAGCTAATCGACGGTCTATTTTAATTCCTAGTTGTGCATTCTTAACAGCCTGATAAGCTTCTGGAGTTAAAAATTGTCGCATTGACTTGTCATTAAATACGTGATCACCAAAGATCAATGATTTTCTACCCAGTTCTTCTACCTTTACAGCTTCTCTAGATGCTGCTTTTTCAATTGCTCGAAAACGAAATGTTGACATAATTAATAGTTTTTGAAGGGACACCCCCTGTTTTGTGAGTACAAATTTAAATAAAAGTCTTCAAAAACAACACACCCCCCCTACATTTTTGTAATATTTTTTTTAAAACAGTATTTCAAGACACCAAGCCCCCTATATTTTACTTATAGAAATAAAAAAAAGGTAGAAACTTAGCGCCTCTACCTTTTAAATATTATTTTCTAGTACTTCTTAACTACTTTTACATCTTCTAAGTTATATTTGCGTACAACTTCTTCGTATGATAAAGTAGTTTTCTCACTTTCTTTACTATTATTAGACTTAGTACCTATTACAGGTGTACTTCCAGGAATGTATACTATTCTAAAAATCATATTCTTTATAAAGCCTTCATGTTTACCTCCATCTCCATTAAAAAATCCTAGAGGAGCATTAGCTCTTGCAACGATTTCTGTATCATATGGAGAATAATTATAACTATACTCCAGTTCTTTTTCTACTTTATCTACGTCTACAAAGTATCTAGTAGGTAATGGTGAAAAAAGAGGCTTACCATCATTACTAAATTTATCAGCTATAAAAACGAACACCAAGTCACCATCAACAAATCCATTTGGATGTTTAATAAGTTGCCCTTGAATAGTACTAGTCAAGTCTTTCGTAAAACTTAATTTAAATTCTTCTACATAAGGATACATAGTTGGCCCAGGAGGTCCTTGTGGTCCAGTAGACCCTTCACACCCAACTAATAGTGAAGTTGCTACAAAAGCAAATAGCATTGCAATTTTTTTCATAATCTAATCTTATTTATTACTTGCAAAATATGGATTTTTTACAACACCCAATAAACTTTATCAAATAATTATATTTATTTGTCATGTAATCTTTTACGAACTTCTTCTTGAATTCTCTCATATTGCTCTAGAAGCTCTTTATCTACATTACCTGCATATTTTTTAATTCTTCTCAAGAAGAAACCAAATAATAAGCTATACACTCCTAGAAGTATAAATGAAAACGCTGTCCAATATACTATCGTAAAAGCTCCAAATTCAAGATTCCACAACATACAGAAAGAAAACACCAAACCTAATAAAGCGAAGACAAACAAAGTAGTCCATGATTTTACTCCGTAATTTTTAAGATCAAAAGCTGTCCCCATTCCTCTTATAGACCTGAACATTAAACCAAAACCTACATAAATAGGAAGAACTACAGCTGATAACGTAGGCGTTCCAATCAAAATAACACCTAATACTACATCTATAATTCCTGAGAAAAGCAACCATCCCCAACCATCAAGTTGATCATGATTAGAAAAAGCAAATATAATCTCAGATATACCAGCAATTAAAAACATACAACTAAATATGATAGTTAATGAAGCGTATGCTGTAATAGGAGTACTAAACATATACATTCCTCCTATTATAAAAAGCATTCCAATGATTACAGGTATATACCAGTTCTTAATTCGATCTTTTACAGTTTTTACAAATGAATTAGCCATATCTCTTTTTTTAAAGTTTACATCTAATTTATGGATTTTTAACGGTATTCAAAAATTTAAAAGTGTAACTTTGATTTGAATCGTGTAATTATTTAACTAAATAACACTAGTAAAGTCCTTTTCTATGATAAAAAGAATTTATCTCCTCTTACTTTGTTCTACTTCTATCAGTTTTGCACAAAACTTAAAACCAATAGCCGATAAACAAGAAATATACAATAGTTTACAACTAGCTACTGATATCCATAAAGCTTTTCCTACAGATTCACTTTATAACCTTACTGGTTATAAGAACACGTATAGGTCTCCTGAAATGGGATTGACTAATATGTGGGCACTTTATCACAATCAAAAAACGAATACTGTAGAGCTTGTAATAAGAGGATCTGTAAACAAAGGAGCTAGTTGGTTGGCAAATTATTATGCTGCTATGATTCCTTCTTCAGGAGAAATCCAATTAGATAATACTAAAAAGGTTAGTTATAAACTATCTCAAGATCAACGAGCAACTGTTCATGCAGGATGGACTATAGCCTCTCTGTATTTAATGGAAGATATTAAACCTAAACTAGATAGTTTAATTCAAAAAAATCATAAAGAATTTATCATCTCTGGACATAGTCAAGGTGCTGCTATAGCTTATCTAATAACAGCTAACCTAATGAATCAGCAACTAGAAGGAAAATTACCTAAGGATTTACAGTTTAAGACTTATGCAATTGCTCCTCCTAAACCTGGAAATCTTTATTTTAGTTATCAATATGAGAAACTAGCGAATAATTGGAGTTACTCTATTATTAATACTCAAGATTGGGTTCCAGAACTTCCACCAACAACACAGACTTTTAGAGACTTTAACGAAATCAGTCCATTATCGGATCATGAGGTAAAAAAAGCACTAAAAAAAGTTACTTGGCCTAAGAGAATGGTTGCTACTAGTATTTTTAATGGTATAAAAAAGCCTACTGAAAAAAGTGTCAAAAAATATAATAAATACTTAGGTTCTTTTGTATTTAAATTAATTCAAAAACAACTACCAGAATTAGTAGAGCCAAAATATGTACAGAATAGTAACTATACTAGATGTAGTAACCCGGTTATATTAGATGGACTTAATGATAAAGAATATCAAATCAAATTTCACAAGCCAGAAAATATTATGTCACACCACTTACCTCCTGCCTATTTATATTTACTAGATAAAGAATAAAAAAAGAGACTCTTAATAGAGTCTCTTTTTGAAATAAAACAATCTTTCAATTGTTATAGTTATAGTTTGGTTAGGGTTCTAAATCAAGGCTTACTAGTATAAAGGTGAATCCTTCTACTTATTTTGTAAGCGCATCACAATATACATAAGATTTTTATTAGCACAAATACTCCCATCATTTAAATGGATTAATTTTTTATTCTGTTAATTTACAAAACTAAATACAACATAATAAATAAATTATTTAAAACATACTTATTTTTTAATATCTAGTTAAGTATAATTTATGATATCAGAACTAAATATTCTAAATAGATAGTCCCTCATAAAAGCGATATTTAAAAAAATATGATGAGTAGTCCGAAATATTGAAAATATAGCCAAGTATATTCTAATCAAAAAGGCCTATACATTATATGTATAGGCCTTCTTTATTTTCTTATTTTAGAATAAAATTATCCTAAAACTTCTTTTACTTTTTTCCCGATCTCAGCAGGAGAATCTACAACGTGGATTCCACATTCGCTCATGATACGTTTCTTAGCAGCAGCTGTATCATCAGCTCCTCCTACGATAGCACCAGCGTGTCCCATTGTTCTTCCTTTAGGAGCAGTTTCTCCAGCGATGAATCCGATAACTGGTTTTTTATTACCATTTTCTTTAATCCAACGAGCAGCATCAGCTTCTAATTGACCACCAATCTCACCAATCATAATGATTGCTTCAGTTTCTGGATCAGCCATTAATAATTGTACAGCCTCTTTAGTAGTTGTTCCAATGATTGGGTCACCACCAATTCCGATAGCTGTAGTAATTCCTAAACCTTGTTTTACAACTTGATCAGCAGCCTCATAAGTTAAAGTTCCTGATTTAGAAACGATTCCAACTGTACCTTTTTTGAAAACGAAACCTGGCATAATACCAACTTTAGCTTCACCTGGAGTAATAACTCCTGGACAGTTAGGTCCAACTAATCTACAGTCTCTACCTTTGATATAGTCGTAAGCTTTGATCATTTCCGCTACTGGAATACCTTCTGTAATACAGATAATAACTTTGATACCTGCATCAGCAGCTTCCATTATAGCGTCAGCAGCAAATGCTGGTGGTACGAAAATAATAGAAGTATCAGCACCTGCTTTTTCTACAGCTTCTGAAACTGTGTTGAATACTGGACGCTCTAAGTGAGTAGTTCCACCTTTTCCTGGAGTTACACCACCTACTACGTTTGTTCCGTACTCAATCATTTGTGAAGCGTGGAATGTACCTTCACTTCCAGTAAATCCCTGAACGATTATTTTTGAATCTTTATTTACTAAAACACTCATGATCTTGTTTTTATTTATTTAAACTTACTTACACAAAAATAAACAATTCTAATTACTATTAAAACTTTTTACCCCCTTATAAGTAAGATTAATTGATTAATTAATAACATTCTTTGTTTTCAATCTCAAGAAACCTGATTTATGTCAGACACTAATGTCAAATACTATAAATGCTTAGTTTTCTCTACTAATTCTGGTATTCTCTTAATGCTAGCTAATTGCTTTAATTTATCTCTTGATTCCTCTGCAGGATAACCGAAATAAACCTTACCTCCAGCTAACGATTTTGACACTCCAGATTGAGCTAAAACAACAGCTTTAGTTCCAATAGTGATACCACTTGTAGTACCTACTTGTCCCCATAGTGTTACTTCATCTTCTATTACCACACAACCAGCTATACCACATTGAGCCGCTATTAAAGAACGTACACCTACTACAGTATCATGTCCGATGTGAACTTGATTATCTATTTTAGCTCCCTCTTTAATAGTAGTATCTCCTGTCACACCTCTATCTATAGTACATGCAGCACCGATACCTACGTTATCTTCGATAACTACTCTACCACAAGACACTAATGGATCAAATCCTTCTGGTCTCTTTTTATAGTAGAACGCATCAGCACCTAGTATAGCTCCAGCATGAATAACCACATTATCCCCTATAGTAGTTCCATCATATAAAACTACGTTAGGATGAATAACACAATTTTTACCAATCACTACATTATGACCAATGAATACATTAGGTTGAATGATTGTTCCTTCCCCGATAATAGCATCTTTAGCTTGTACCTCAGTTGCTGGTTTAAATGGGTTAAAGAACTTAGATAATTTATTAAAATCTCTAAACGGATCATCAGATATCAATAAAGCCTTACCTTCTGGGCACTCTACATCTTTATTAATTAAAATGATCGTCGCATTAGAATTTAAAGCTTTATCATAATATTTTGGGTGATCCACAAAAACGATTTCACCTTCTTGAACAACGTGAATCTCGTTCATTCCATAAACTGGAAAACTAGAATCTCCAACAAATTTACATCCGATAATCTCTGCTATTGTTTGTAAATCTTGAGCTTTTGCAAAACGCATCTTACTTCGTTATAAAGTGATTACTCCTTAATACGCTCCATATAAGCGCTGTTTGATGTATCAATCTTGATTTTATCACCTTCGTTGATGAATAAAGGTACATTGACAATAGCACCAGTTTCAACAGTAGCAGGTTTTGTAGCATTTGTAGCTGTGTTTCCTTTTACTCCTGGCTCAGTATAAGTTACTTCTAGAATTACAGAAGCAGGCATATCTACTGCTAATGGTAATTCAGTATCTGAATTAATTTGAACCATTACAGTTTCTCCTTCTTTTAATAATTCTGGAGCATCTAATACGTCTTTTAAAAGCGTAATTTGCTCATAAGTCTCAACATTCATGAAGTGGAACTGATCTCCCTCTGGGTATAAATATTGGAATTTATGTGTTTCTACTCTTACAGTATCGATTTTGTGACCAGCAGAAAAAGTATTCTCTAATACTCTTCCATTAGTAACGCTTCTCATTTTAGTTCTAACAAATGCAGGCCCTTTTCCAGGTTTAACGTGTAAAAACTCAACAATTTTATAAATATCATTGTTGTATTGGATACATAAACCATTTCTAATATCAGCTGTTGTTGCCATTCTTTTAATTTATTTAGTATTACTAATATATTCCTGAATATCCTCTCATAATTCCTCTTGATGAATTACGGATAAACATTAAAACTTCATCTCTTTCTGGAGTTGCTTCCATATCTGCCTCTATAATTTCAAGTGCTTGACTTGTATTATAGTTCTTTTGATATAAAATACGATAGATTTCTTGAATCTCTCTAATTTTCTCTGGAGAATACCCTCTTCTTCTCAATCCTACTGAGTTAATACCAGCATAAGAAATAGGTTCACGTGCTGCCTTAATATAAGGAGGAACGTCTTTACGTACTAAAGTACCTCCAGTCACAAATGAATGTGATCCGATAGTACAGAATTGATGTACAGCAACTAATCCTGCTAATACAACATAATCTCCTATAGTAACGTGTCCAGCTAAAGTACTAGAGTTAGAAAAAATACAGTTATTCCCTACGATACAGTCATGAGCGATATGGCTGTATGCTTGGATAAGACAGTTTTCTCCAATTACTGTTTTATATCTATCTTTTGTTCCTCTATTGATTGTTACACATTCTCTAATAGTTGTATTATCACCTATCTCAACTGTTGTAACTTCTCCTTCGAATTTTAAATCTTGTGGTTCTGCTGAAATAACTGCTCCAGGAAAAATCTTACAATTCTTTCCGATGCGAGCTCCTTCCATGATAGTAACATTTGATCCTATCCATGTTCCTTCCCCTATTTCAACATTATTATGAATGGTTGTAAAAGGTTCTATAACAACATTTCTAGCTATTTTAGCTCCAGGATGTACATATGCTAAAGGCTGATTCATATTCTTAGTTATTTGTTATTTTTGAAATCTGAGCCATTAATTCAGCCTCAGCTACTAATTTTCCATTGGCATACGCATATCCTTGCATATGACATATCCCTCTTCTTATTGGTGTAATAAGCTCTAATTTAAACACTAAAGTATCACCAGGGTGTACTTTATTTTTAAACTTCACATTATCCATCTTCATAAAATAAGTAAGGTAGTTCTCTGGATCTGGTACAGTACTTAGGATAAGAATCCCTCCTGACTGAGCCATCGCTTCACAGATAAGAACTCCTGGCATAACTGGTGCACCAGGGAAATGTCCTACGAAGAATGGTTCATTCATCGTTACATTCTTAAGTCCTACTACATGCTTATCAGACATCTCCAAAATCTTATCAACTAATAAAAACGGAGGTCTGTGAGGTAATAAAGCCATAATTTTATTTACATCCATTAATGGTTCTGCATGTAAATCATAAGATGGAACTTGGTTACGCTTTTCATTGCGAATAATCTTAGACATTTTCTTAGCAAAATTAGTATTCACTGAATGTCCTGGTTTATTTGCAATAACTTTACCTCTAATTCTTGTTCCTATTAAAGCTAAATCTCCAATTACATCAAGTAATTTGTGACGTGCAGCTTCATTAGGATAGTGTAATGTTAAGTTATCTAAAACTCCATTTGGCTTAACAGCAATTTCTTCTTTGCCAAATGCTTTTTTAAGGTGTTCCATTGTTTCTGGAGATATATCCTTATCTACATAAACAATAGCATTATTTAAATCTCCTCCTTTAATCAATCCATTCGCAAGTAATGCTTCTAGCTCGTGTAAGAAACTAAAAGTACGTGCTTCAGAAATCTCTTCTTTAAAGTCAGACATTGATTTCAATGTAGCATTCTGTGTACCTAATACTTTAGTACCAAAATCAACCATTGCAGTCACTTGGTAACTATCAGAAGGCATAACGATTATTTCACTTCCCGTTTGTTCATCTACAAAAGAAATAACTTCTTTTACGATGTACTCTTCACGTTCAGCGTCTTGTTCTACGATACCTGCTTTTTCAACTGCTTCAACAAAGTATTTAGAAGACCCATCCATAATAGGAGGCTCAGATGCATTTAACTCAATGATAACATTATCTAAATCACATCCTACAAAAGCTGCCAAAACATGCTCTGTTGTTTGTATTTTAACTCCCTTTTTTTCAAGGTTTGTACCACGTTGTGTATTCACAACATAATTAGCATCCGCTTCTATAATTGGATGCCCTTCTAAATCCAAACGTACAAAAGTAAACCCATTATTAATAGGAGCTGGTTTTAAAGTCATTGTCACCAATTGACCTGTATGTAATCCAACACCACTAAGAGTTACCTCATTCTGGATGGTTTTTTGTTTAACCATAATTAAATTTCTTTAAGTATTTTGAAAAGGCTATTCGTTTATTTTCTTTTTAATTGATTCAATATCACTAGCTATCTTTGAGAAGTTCTTAAAGTAGCTATATGATTTCAAGAATTCATTATGTGGCAATGCAGGGCTACCTTGCACAGCTGCACCATTCTCTAGATTCTTAGTCACACCAGACTGAGCCTGAATACGCACATTATCACCTATTGTTAAATGTCCTACTATTCCTACTTGCCCTCCTATCATACAGTTTTTCCCAATCTTTGTAGAGCCTGCCACTCCTGTTTGAGAAGCGATCACAGTGTTCTCACCTATCTCTACATTATGTGCTATCTGTATTTGATTGTCTAGTTTTACTCCTTTGCGAATGATAGTAGATCCTAGTGTAGCTCTATCGATTGTCGAAGCAGCTCCTATCTCTACATTATCTTCAATAATAACATTACCTATCTGAGGAACTTTATTAAATGTCCCATCAGGATTAGGTGCAAAACCAAATCCATCAGAACCAATAATTACTCCTGCATGAAAAGTACAATTCGCTCCGATTACAGTCTCTGAATAGATACGAACTCCTGCAAATAATACTGTATTATCTCCAATGCGCACATTATCTCCTACAAATGTATTTGGATATATTTTTACGTTATTACCGATCTTTACATTCTTACCAATATAAGCAAAGCTTCCTAAATATAAATCATCACCATACTCTACTCCTTCTGAAATAACTGAAGGTTGCTCGATTCCCGATTTCATTAATTTCACTTGATTGTAATACTCTAATAATTTAGAGAATGCCTTATATGCATCATCTACTTTAATTAAAGTTGCTGTGATAGGATGCTCTGGTTCGAACGTTTTATTAACGATAACCACAGAGGCATTTGTTGTATATATATGGTGTACGTATTTAGGATTTGCTAAAAAAGAAATAGACCCTTCTGTCCCTTCCTCTATCTTAGCTAATGTACTTACTTCAATTGTAGGGTTTCCTACAATCTCTCCTTCTAATACTGACGCTATTTGTTCTGCTGCTATTTTCATCGAGGCAAAAATATAAAATATAATTGAAATTTAACTTTCAAAAACGTTTTTTGGATAACAAACAAAATACTTTGTCACCACTTTCGTCAATGATTTTAAGTTTAGTTCATCTGATACCGATAACACATCTTTTGTTGTCCCATCTTTTTTAAGTATCATAATTGGCTCTTTATCTTTACTATACGCTTGATTCTCCATTTTACCTTTAAACACAAAATATTTAGAGGCTTCATTAGAAATAGAATATTTCTTAGAGACTTTATCTGACATATTATTTAACTTTAACTTTGTTTCCTCTTTATCTGAGACGAATTCAATGCGTAATAGCTCCCTATTAATAATCATTTTACTCAATTCTGACAAAATAAAGTCATTGTGAAACTGCCATGACTTAAGTGCTCCTAGTATATCTGAATCGTCTAATAGTGCAAATTTCTCTAATCCGACTTGATCAAAATCTCCTTCTTCTATCTGATTCTTTAAAAAGAATTGCAACGATTCACTACACCATAACTCTACTCCTTTATGAGTTAATTCTTTTGCTCTTTTTAACACTCGTACTAGAATTAGCTCTGCACATACACTTGTCTTGTGTAGATACGCTTGCCAATACATTAAACGACGTGCGATCAAAAACATCTCTACAGAATAAATTCCTTTCTTTTCCACAACTAACTCATCATTCACTACATTCAACATCTGAATTAAGCGCTCTGAGTTAATATTCCCTTCCGCTACTCCACTGTAGAAACTATCTCTTTTTAGATAATCCATACGATCCATATCCAATTGACCTGAAATCAATTGCAACATAAACTTACGGTGGTATTCGCCTTTAAATATCTTGATTGCTAAATCTAACTTCCCTTCAAACTCTTTGTTTAAACGATTCATAAACAAGATTGAAATCTCTTCGTGGTGCACTCCTTCTACGATACTTTCTTCCATAGCGTGAGAGAAAGGTCCATGCCCTATATCATGAAGCAAAATAGCTACATATAAAGCATTTTCTTCATCCTCAGAAATCTCTACATTCTTAAAGCGCAAAACTTGTACCGCTTTTTGCATTAAATGCATACAACCTAAAGCATGATGAAAACGAGTGTGATGAGCACCAGGGTATACTAGATAAGATACTCCCATTTGAGAGATTCTTCTCAATCGTTGAAAATAAGGGTGTTCAATTAAGTCATATACCAAAGAATTTGGTATAGAAATGAATCCATAAATAGGATCATTTAGGATTTTAAGTTTATTAATGTTGGCCAATGAGAATCATTTTTATAAACGTATACAAATATAGCATATATATTAAAAAAACCGCACCCCTTTTAGAAAGAAAGATGCGGTTAATCCTAATATTTCTATAATTTTATAAGTCTTAAGCTTCTAAATCTATTTGAAATGAATTTAAGAATGCTATTGACTTTTCTATATCGTAATGTAAAATGCGATCAACATCTACAAAAGAAACCTCTTCTCTATAAATTTTCAAGAAAGATTCAATGAACTCACTTGATTTCGCAGGTCTTCTGAACTCTAATGCTTGAGCCGCATTCATCAATTCTATAGCTAGAATGCGCTCTAAATTATCTACTATACGAAGCGTCTTTGTAGCCCCATTAGCCCCCATACTTACGTGATCTTCTTGTCCATTACTTGACACGATACTGTCCACACTTGCTGGAGTTGCTAATTGTTTATTCTGACTTACAATACTCGCCGCCGTATACTGAGGAATCATAAACCCTGAGTTTAAACCTGGATTAGACACTAAGAATGCTGGTAAACCTCTAAGTCCTGAAATCAATTGATAAGTTCTACGCTCAGAAATACTTCCCAATTCAGCTAAAGCAATTCCTAAGAAATCTAACGCTAATGCTAAAGGCTGTCCGTGGAAATTACCTCCAGAAACGATAATATCGTCTTTATAAAACACATTTGGGTTATCTGTCACAGAGTTAATCTCTGTTTTAAACACGCGATTCACATAATCGATCGCATCTTTTGACGCTCCATGCACTTGAGGTATACATCTGAATGAATATGGATCTTGTACATGCTCTTTAGGACGACTAATCAACTCAGACCCCTCTAAAACTTCATTGAAGAATTGCGCTGTCTCTATCTGTCCTTTATGAGGTCTTACATAGTGAATTAACTCATTAAATGGTTCTATTCTACCATCAAACCCTTCTAATGAAATCGCTCCAATTACATCTGCCAAATAAGATAATTTCTTTGACTTTAAAAGAATATAGCATCCATAAGCACTCATAAACTGAGTTCCATTTAACAGTGCTAACCCTTCTTTTGATTTTAATTTTATAGGTTCCCATCCATGATTAGCTAGCACCTTATTAGCTGGTTGTCTAAACCCATCACAGAACACTTCCCCTTCTCCAATCAATGGCAATGTCAAGTGAGCTAATGGAGATAGATCTCCTGATGCTCCTAAAGAACCTTGATTATAAACTACAGGAAGAATATCATTATTAAAGAAATCAATCAATCTCTCTACTGTTTCTAATTGAACCCCAGAGTTACCATAACTAAGTGATTTTACTTTTAGCAACAACATAATCTTAACGATCTCTTCAGGAACAATCTCTCCTGTTCCACAAGCGTGAGACATCATTAAGTTTTCTTGCAATTGAGACAAATTATCATTGTCTATTTTAACGTTACACAATGAACCAAACCCTGTATTAATCCCATAGATAGGATCAGCTTGTTTAGCCATTTTATCGTCTAGATACATACGACAATTCACAATATTCGCTCTTGCTTCTTCAGATAGCTGTATTTTTTGACCTTGAGTTAAAATCTCATTTAACTTCTCGATTGTAAACACATCTGAAGTAATATAATGTACTAATTCCATATTTGTATATTGGTGGTATATAAAATTTTATCTTGTAAACACTAAATTATTACCCTTAGAATCAGTTTCACTCCACGCATACCCATCCACATTAAACTTCTTCAACCCCTCTATATCATTCACATTATTGTCTATGATATAGCGCACCATCATTCCTCTTGCTTTTTTAGCATAGAAGCTGATTGTTTTAAGTTTACCATCTCTTAATTCTTTAAAATCAGGTGTTACTATGGTGCCTTTTATCGCTTTTTTATCAATCGCACTAAAGTATTCATTACTCGCTAAGTTGATTAACAACTCACCTTGTTTCATTTCTTTATTTAGAGCTTCTGCTAGAATAGGCTTCCAAAACTCGTATAGGTTTGCATTTGCTCCTACAGCCATCTTAGTTCCCATTTCTAAACGATATGGTTCTATTTCGTCCAAAGGTTTTAACAAGCCATAAAGACCTGATAATATTCTCAATTTTTCTTGTAATACTTCTATCTTATCTGATGTTAAGCTATAAGCATCTAATCCTGCATAAACGTCTCCGTTAAAAGCAAAAACTGCTTGCTTAAAGTCTTTTTCCTTTCCTGCTTTTTTCACAAAAGCTCTCTCTTGATTTCTCTTCCAATTCAACTCAGCTAAATTGTTAGAAATCTTCATTAAAACTTCTAAATCCATCGGAGTTTTAGATTGCAATACTTCATTAATCACTTTTGATTCTTTGATGAATGAAGCCTTTGTAGCTTTCTCTACAGGCACTGCTGTTGTATAATCTAAACTCTTAGCAGGCGATATTAAAATTTTCATGATCTCTTTTTTTTAGCATCCCAAATATAGGATAACTATTTAGATTTTCATATTTGCTACCCTTGTGTTTTTAGGTTTTATCCTTGTTTTAACACTTTTTCTGACAGCTTTACCAACTACATAAATCTCAATATCCGGACTAACTAATCTCATTACTAAATAGATAATAAATAAAATGATTTAAATAAAAATTAAAACTATCACCTAAATCATATTATATTCACTAGCCATTATTGATAGCTCTAGTATACACTTCTAACCCCATCCAATACTTATCTCTATAAATCGTATAGTCAATATCAAATCGATCTGTAAATAAACCTATTGTCTTAAATACTTCCCGAGATGCGCTTTTATAATCTTTTGTCGCAAAGAATAAAGTGCGTTCTCCAGAACCTGTCTCTCTGGCCACACTATGCAAGATTCCTGATTCGAGAATTAGATCTTCTATCTCATCCATAGTCGTGACATCTTCCTTATTAGGCAGCCCATCCTCACGTCCATTATAAGCCATAGAAACCTTCACTACCCATGGGTAAGACATCTTCTGGTCCCAGTTTAAAAAACTAGTATTCACTACCACTATTAAGGGCTCATTATTAGTATTACTCTCTAAGATAGAATAAGTATCCTCTGAGCTATTTCGAATTACACTGTCATATTTCTCTACAAACTCTGCTTCTCTATAACTTAAATAATCACTTAACTTAGACACTGGAATCAACTCTCCTTCAATCCCTTCCTCTCCTTTCATCTCTAAATAATCTATCATAGTCATTGTCTTAATCTCACCTAGATAGTTGTCTAGAAATATATATAGAGCATTCCCTATTTCTTCTTCATTTTCAGGAGTACACTCCTTCACTATAAAACGCAAATGAATATAATCCGGGTAACCTTCATCATGAATTGGTATAAACGAAACAGTCTCTTCATCTAATAAAAAACCATTCATCTTTAACCCTATTCCTTTCACACTTGGTTTACAGCTAATAAAACTCCATCTTTCATGCTCTGGAGCTGCTTCAATAAAATCATCTACAAATGACAATGCTTTTAACCTACCATCAGGTGTGATAATTAGTTCACCTATTCCATCTTTTCCCATGCCTGTAAGCATATTAAAGTCTGGATTAATAGCCTTCAACTTAGGACTCACTATATCTATAAAATCTTCTACTACACGATCATGCTTCTCTATTGTCTTATAAAAACTAGCTTCATTAGCGATAAACCAATCCCAGAACAGCTGATATTGCGCATCTAACTCTACCTCTTTTGACTCTTTTATACTTTTCCCAAATATTTTATCAAAAAACCCCATAACTTTTCTTTTAAACTTGAGCACTAAAAGTACACTTTTTTCAATTATATACAAGAAACCCTAAGACCTTACTTCTATAACTAAAAAAGCTCACAATGTATTGTTCTACACTATGAGCTTTAAAACGAATTTAACTTTTATTACTGATCGCTTAATGCCTTCATAAATAATACTATATCAGCTATTTCTGCTTCTGTTAATTCTAAAGGATCTTCTGGTAGAGTTTGGCTTTCAACATCTAGCCCTAAACCTAAACCTCCTCCTTTATTATAGAAATCCATTACCTCCTCTAGAGTTTCATACACACCATTATGCATATAAGGTCCACTCTCCCCAACATTCCTAACTGTAGTGGTCTTAAAAGAGTGCTTTAATTGAGGGAGATCTGTATTAAATACATATCGTCCTAAATCACTATCTAGTACCGTTCCTTCTTTATTCGCTGGCACTCCTAACACCTCTTGTTCTGAGTCAGTAAAGAATGGAGGAACCGTTCCATTAAACAAAGGCATAAAGTGACAAGTAGCACATTGTCCTTTTCCTACAAAGAGATTAAAGCCATTCTTCTCACGACTACTTAGCGCCTGTTTATTTCCTTGCATATATTGATCAAAACGAGAATTGAATACTGAAAGTGAACGGATATAAGAAGCTAACACATTCTCTAATTGCCAAACTTCTACTTTCTTATCTGTTTTATAAATAGTTTGAAATTGCTTTCTATACTTTTCATCATTATTTAAATGAGCTACGATTTCTTTTAAATCACCATGCATCTCATCTTTATTTGTGATAACATCAGAAGACTGGCTCTCTAGTATCATACTTCGCATATCTAAAAACTGCCCGTGATAGTAAGCTGCATAGTTCAACGAAGGTGTGTTTCGAAGAAGTGGTTGACCGTTTAGATCTAAAGCAGTCTTCAATGGCTCACTAAATGCTTTGTCTGAATGATGACAATCTGCACAACTTCTAAAGTCATTTTTAGAAAGTTTCTTTTCAAAGAATAATTCCTTACCTAATGCAACCTTTGCAGGTGTAAGATAATATGTAGAATCGGGTGAAAAAGCATTTAAATTAATCAAATCCTTATCAAAAAGAGATCCCACACTTCCTTTCACTACTTGATGATCTCCATCATTAAAAGGAATTTTTAAATCTGCCTGAATATGTACAATCCCTTTAGCAATAGGATCTAAATATGAAACAATAAAATCCAAGTAGTCAAAACTATTTTTATCAGGATTCTTTTGACATATTGCTATTGCCTTATCTAGTAAGGGCATAATTTCTTTATATGAAGCTGTCTGCTTCCATTCTTTCGATAATTCTATCACTTGTTTTACACCAGATAAACTCGCAGTAGCTTCAACAAATAACAATCTACTTACTGGAGTATCGAATCCTGTAATACCTAATGCTGTAATATGAAAGACTTCCATCTTCAATGCTTCAAGTACTAAATCTTCAGGAATCGTAATTACTTCAAAGTTCTTACGCATACTTAATACAAAGTTCTTTACACGCTTTGTATCCAATAACATATCACTATAACTTTCATCATCGAACTCAGGATATAGATATTCTTCTATTACCTGAAACCCCTCCGCAGGAATAAAACTGTTCTCATCCAAATCTAACTGATCTAGAGCTGGTCCATTAATAGACTTGGTGGTATGTGGTAAAAAATAAGCTACTGCCCATTCTATTTTTTTATACGCTACTCTACTATCCACAAATGCTTTTCGAATAGCTGTACTATCTTTTTGTTGTTCTACTGATTCTACTAAACTATTCACCGCTACTTCTAGGCTATCTACTTGCGCAAGTAAGTAATGATTATAGGTAATATTCTCGTATGTCTTGGCTTTGTCAGAACAACTAAACAAACTAAATACCAAAACAATTAAACAGGTGTATTTTTTTATTTTCATAAACTCTAAAAGTATCCTCTAGTAGTATAATTAGATCATACTACTAGAGGCTATATAAGTACTTATTCTTATTCTATTTTTCTACATTTCTGATAATCACTACTTGACCACCTTCTTTATTCTTGTTTACACCAGCTTGATCAGCATTCACAAACTCGTTCTTTTGCCAAGTATGAGAGTGAATATTAACAGTGAAGGTATTAGGGATACCTACCAAATCAGAAATATCCTCCATAGCTCCAAATTCCCAAGAACCAAATTTCTGAAGGTTACCCGATTGATTATAATTCTTTTGCCACTCTGCATCTTCTCTGTTGTGCTTCATATTTAACCATGGTTTATAAGAACCATCAGCTATTTTATATTGCCAAATATAAGAGTCATGTTGCGCCCCAGGATAATAAGAGTCACCATCTTCTTGGATATACACATAATTCTCTGTCACACATAAGTTATCAGGGTTGATTAGATTCTTACCTGGATTACTATCACCTTCTGCTGCCACAGATAACTTACCAGTCATCATTCCGTTTTTATCCAATACTAACTTATATACTCTTCCCCACATTGTGAAGCCTTTCACAGGATTCCCTCCACTTGCTTGCCCTGTTGCAGTAAAGTAAAGCTCATTTCCTTTTCCTGCTCCTTTTCGGTAATCAATATCTTCTACACGAGAAAAACGGATTACTCCCAATTCCATATTCTTTTGGTTAATTTGTGCTCCTGTCAGATCTTTAGCTGCAGGAATCTCTACAAATTCTACATCGTATTCTTTCCCTTTTACCATATCCATCTCTGTATATCCACCAGATTTGCGCTTTAATGCATATAGTTTTCCTCCTTGTAGATCTCCTCTGTTACCTACGTACATTAGCAACTGTCCAGCACTCTGATGTTTAGAACTATATCCTTGATCTTCCCCTATGATGATAAATGTCTTTCCATTAGAGACATCAGCAGGAAGAGGTACTGCATTTTCCATACTTGCCTTTCCTAGAGCTGGTAATACCCTATCTCTACTTGACTTTAAGTCTGTAGATCCTAATGGATCTATACCATGTACCATACTCTCTTCTCCAGACTCTCCAGCCGTTAAGAATATTGGTCCGAAGCCGTGTATTTCTGGTTTGGCTAGAGTAGCAGAACACAGTCTAGTGATTCCACCTATACCATCTACTATATACTCCCCTTTTACAGGCTTAAATGTTTTATCTAAATAAACACGCGAAACAGATTGCATTATTTCATGATTAGTGATCATTAAGTATCCATCACCTTTAGGATCCTTCATAAAGCCTGCTCCATCTGGTTGTCCTCCAAATACAAACTCTGGTGAGTCACTTAATTTATCTTCACTAGAAATAAGAGAAAAAATCTCTAATTTTTCAAAACCTGGCATAGCATAAACAAAGGCAGGTGTTTTTGAATGATTCTTTAAAACAACTTTACTATTATTGTTTTCTTCTGAGCCATTACCTGAAGTACTATTGTCCTCATGGCATCCTACTACTGATGCTGTCATCATCAAGCTTAAAGCCCAAGTAGGTAATTTGTAGTTAATTTTCATTAGTTTATCTTTTTTGTTGAGACAAAGCTACTTTTAACATTTAACCACAATATTATGTACCAATTAACATAATGTTAATAATTATATAAATAATCAAACAACTTGCTATTCAATCTGAACATCCTCTTTTATTATCATCAATTAAACCACTATTTTAATCACAGATTATACAACAGACATATAAACGAAAAGTAATTATACAAAATAGGTTTTAGAGCTAGTGAAAGAACTATGAAGTAGAATTGCTTTGTAGTATTTGGCTAATGCTAATGTGGGTTAAACATAAGCGATAAAAAAAGCCCCCTTCAAAAAATTACTTTGAAGGGGGCTTTTCACTATTTATTATTTATGCTTTTATAGACAAAATGCACTATCTGCTCCACCGATATGCTCTACCTTATGATGATAAGTCATGAAGCCTAACGCATGCTCTCTATCCCATGAACAATCAAAAAGATATCCTATATGAGGCGGTTCTGTCCATGATTCTGGTATAATATAAATAGTCATCGGTGTAATCAATATTCCGAACTGATCCTTATCTGTTACATCAGGCATAAAAGCTTCCTTATCCTCTCCTTCATAACCATACTGCTCCTGCCACTTCTCGTATTTAGGAATTAATTCACTCAATAATTCTTCTAGAATAGCCTGTTCATTCTCTTGAATGTCCTTTACTATTCGATTCATTAATTCTTCTGCTTCCTTCTCATCTACCTCATCTTCTATATAATCTAGTAACACTTCACATCGGATAGCTTCTTCCATCTTAAAAAAGGCTTTCCACAGAGAGAGTTCTAACTCCATCTCTATTTCTACCTCATCCTCTTCTATAGGCTCTAGTAACTGTACAGGATTTTCTAAATGTTGATTAAAAAACTCATAGCAGAAAGGGGCTCTTGTAAAGATATACTCTGGCTCTACAGCATAACACAAATTCAAATAATGCAGAGCAGCTTCTTCATTACCACATTCTAAACAACACTCTCCTTTATAATAATTGCGGATATATTCAGGATTACGATCTCGGCTAACATGCTTATCACTCTCATCAAGCCAAAACATCATCTTCTCAAACTCGCCTAATCTAATATACTCATTAGTCATGCGTCCGATAATAATAGATGCATCATATAGACTATATTTACCATCATCAGCTAGGTTCCATTGTTCTTCTATAAATGCGATCAGGTCCTCTGCGGTATCTGTATTCGTTTTTAAGCTATACCTATCGAGATAACTATATATACGATCTATTACCAATTGTGCCTCTTCCATACTATTTTTATTTTTCAAGGCTAAAATTAGGGAATTTATATTTTATTGAGTCTATAAAACATGTTCTTGAAAGTACTTAATTATCCTTTATTGTAAATATTTGATTTATATAATTCCCCTCAATACTTAGGTTGCTATTAAAACACAAATAGAACTTTTTACCGTTCTCATAATGCACCTATACTTATTCTCAAAATGTTAGTTCTGAAGTTACAGAACCACACTCAATCCCAATGACAACAGGGGTTTAACAGCTAAAAAAAGCACTTTGTTCGGGCGTGGTTTGGAAGTTGTTCGGAAAAGTATTGCAAAAAGGGGGCCTTTTCCGAAGAAACACTGATGAATACCGCATAAACACTCGAAAAAAGGGACAAGGATTTTTTAGTAATTCTAAACTAATAGTGCTAAATGAGAGTTTTTTAGCTTTAAAAACATAGTACTTTTTAAAGCCAAACGAAGAAGTATTTTTGCTTTGATTTATATACTTACAAGTTAAAAAGTATTCAGACAAGGTTCTGATTTAAAGCAAAATACTCTACAAATATACAAAAAAACTTTAACTCCTTTTGAGATTACATATCAAATCCCCTCTAGCTAGTAAGGAGATGACTTATGGGTCTTATTTTATTCACCACAACCCAAAGAAAGATACGTGGCCCTTCTAAGGATAACCAATTTAGTGTACAGTAAGTCTAAAGTTTTAGCTAAATTAGCTCCCTTATAAACGAAACTCCCTACAACTAAAGGGACTGTACAGACTTTTAAAATAAAAATATGAATACTTCTAATCAGCCTATCAAAATAGGTATTGTAGGTTATGGTAACTTAGGAAAAGGTGTAGAACTTGCTATTCGTCAAAATACTGATTTAGAATTAGTAGCTGTCTTCACCAGAAGAGATCCTCAAAGCATCCCTACTGAAGCCAAAGCAATACACATCGATCAAATCACAGATTATAGAGATATCATCGATGTAATGATTATCTGTGGCGGGTCTTCTACTGATCTACCTGAGCAAGTGCCTTATATCGCACAGTGGTTTAATACAGTAGACAGTTTTGACACTCATGCTAAGATTCCTGAATTCTTTAATACGGTAAACAAAGCGGCTAAAGATCACAATAAGTTGAGTCTTATCTCTACAGGATGGGACCCAGGGCTATTCTCTATGCTTAGATTATTAGGAGAAAGTATCTTACCTCAAGGAGAAACATATACGTTCTGGGGGAAAGGATTAAGCCAAGGACACTCTGATGCGATTAGACGTATCTCTGGAGTTAAAGGTGGAGTACAATATACTATCCCGATAGAAAGTGCTTTAGATAGAGTTCGCCAAGGAGAAAACCCTGTATTAACTACAGCTGAGAAGCATGAGCGTATCTGTTATGTAGTAGCAGAAGATGGAGCTGATACTTCTATCATAGAGCACACAATCAAAACAATGCCTAACTACTTCGCTGAATATAATACAACTGTTCATTTTATCTCTGAGGAAGAACTTAAAGCAAATCACTCTGCTATGCCTCATGGTGGTAAAGTGTTTAGATCTGGTATCACAGGTACAGAGACTAAGCAAAATATAGAGTTTGGACTAACTCTTGAGAGCAACCCTGAGTTCACTGCTAGTGTATTAGTAGCTTTCTCACGTGCGGTATATAAATTAGCTCAAAAGGGAGAAACTGGTGCTGTGACTGTATATGATATTCCTTTAGGTGCATTATCTCCTAAGTCTGCAGAAGATCTGAGAAGAGAAATACTATAGTTTAATTAGGAATTGTTGCCTTTCAGGCATTTGGGGATAATTATGTGATAAGTCTTTGCAAAAAGAACACAACGAAGTATGTATGTATTGTGTGACACGCAATATTTTATACCCTGCATATTGGGAAACATCATTTGATGTTTTATGTGGATGTATGTGATACATCCCTACGATTGCGGATAATGATTGTGGCTACTGTGTGAATATGTATTGTGTGACACGCATAATAATGCGTCTCTACATTGATACTCTGTGTGTGCATATTGTCGCAGGGCGGGTAATTCCTAATTATAATAGGGTGTATAGTAATACGCTTGTACCGTTGAGGATGTGACTTGTGGCTACTGTGTGGAGACGCAAAATATTGACGTCTCTACATTGACATTCTATATAAGGTAGAGACGCAATATCTTGCGTGTCACCCAATATGTTATACCTGCATGTTGGAAAACATCGTTTGATGTTTTATGTGGATGTATGTGATACATCCCTACGATTGCGGATAATGATTGTGGTACGGTATGTACATATTGTCCGCAGGGCATCTTTTACCTACGGCATAGGGTACATATATCGCGTCCACAAACGTTGTGTATGTATTGTGTGAGACGCAAAATATTGACGTCTCTACATTAAACAATGGATTTCCTCATACTATGTCCTCCTAAGAAAGCTAGTAAAAACAGAGTATGTAAGGGATTTCATCTTGCGATGACTTTATAGTTACTATAGGGGATAAACACAACTTTAAAACACAGAAAATAGAGAAATTGTAAACCTATAATATAAATAGTTGGTATTCTAAAAGATAGAATTATCAACTATTTATATTTATCTATTTAATGATAACAAACCCTAAATCAATATCTCCCTCACGCCATATTAATTTAGAGTTATAGTACACCTCATATTTCAATGTACTATGACCTTTCTTCTTAAACTTCATTTCCAGTTTATCTAAATCACCATTTGGCAAAGATAAATACACAATATACCTATCAGGGGCAATATAAGAACCACCTTGTATTTCTATATAATATTCTGTTTTTCCTTCAATAGATACAGACCTGATTATTTCTGATCCTTTTCTATAAATAACAGCTGTGTTTTTACCATTTGCATCTGCTTCATATAATACTATTTTTTGATGAGAAAAGGATCCATCATACGTAGGGTCTAATAGATTATTTCCTTTAATATCCTTTAACATGATGCTATAATTAGTATCAACAACTGTTGGGCTAAATTTCTCATCACTACTACAAGCTATTATAAGTAATAGACTCATAAAAAGTATCATCTTTTTCATTCTAATATATTTAAAATCAATACAACAATTTTAAAACTTATAATTTGGATAAATATATAGTATTCAAACATTAAAAGACTATTTCTATAACTAGACAAAGTTTGTGGTTACGATATACAGATGTATGAAATAGTCCATAGTATTATGGATTTGACTTGTGGCTACTGTGTGGATATGTATTGTGTGACACGCAATATGTTATACCTACATGTTGGAAAACATCGTTTGATGTTTTATGTGGATGTATGTAATACATCCCTACGATTATGGATAATGATTGTGGTATGTATATATGTATGTACGTATGTATTGTGTGACACGCAAAATATTGCGTCTCTACATTGGCATTCTGTGTGTGCATATTGCCCGCAGGACAATAATTCCTAATTAAAAAAAGAGGCTCTCGCCTCTTTTTTTGTTACATTTTTATAATGATAAACTCACTTCTTCTGTTTAGCTGATGATCCGCTTCACTACATGGTACTCCGTTAGAGCATCTGTTCTGTAGTTGGCTTTCTCCATATCCTCTACCTGTCAGACGATTTGGTTCTATACCTTGAGAAATCATCCATTTAATAGTTGCTTTCACACGTCTATCTGATAAGGCTAAATTATAATTGTCATTACCTCTACTATCTGTATGTGAACGCACATCTATGATCATAGCTGGGTACTCTCTCATTACCTCAACAACTTTCATCAATTCTATCGATGCATCTCTACGGATAAATGATTGATCAAAGTCAAAATAGATTGGTTGTAGTTTTAGCTTCTTAAATAAATCATCGTTTACTCCTAGTGTTTCATACGATTTGTCTAAACCTATATTCACTTCTTTATCACCAGTCACAGCAGCAGCCTCAAATACCAATTCTACAGTACTATATTCTGGCGCTTCTACCTTAATGCGATACTTCTCACTACAATCTAATGTCTCAGAACTGTACTTACCTTGCTCATCTGTCTGAATGGTTTTAGACTTTTCATATAATCCATCTGATATCACAACAGTTGCATTAGGAATACCTTTCTTTGTTTTAATGTCATATACAGTACCTACTATATGCTGTAAGCATGCTTTCTGAATAAAAGAATAGATATCATCTCCTCCCAATCCTTCTGGTCGGTTTGAACTCACATATCCTGCATTTGTGTCTCTATTCATATAAATAGAAAAGTCATCAAATGGGCTATTAATAGGCGCACCTAAATTAGTCACTTCACCTATCATTCCATTCTTCTCTAACTTAGCTGAGAAAATATCTAATCCTCCTAAACCAGGATGTCCATCAGAAGCAAAGAATAAATAATTATCAGAAGAGATAAATGGGAATGTCTCACGTCCTGCTGTGTTTACTTTCTTCCCTATGTTCTCTACACCTCCATACACATCATTAGGATATAAAGCTACTCTAAAGATATCTGACTGCCCTTCGCTTCCATCTCTATCAGAAGAGAAATACAACCATTCGTTATCTGGTGTCAGTGCTGGGTGAGCAGTATTAAAGTTATCTGAGTTAATCGGTAATTCTTTTATATCTCCCCAAGTACCATTCGCTTGTTTAGTAGCACTAAATATCTTTAATAGAGAAGAGTTCTTCTTGTTGTTTTTACGCTTACCTTTTAGATTAGAATTATTACGAGTAAAGAACATCGTCTTTCCATCTTTGGTAAATACAGCAGTAGCATCATTAACCTTAGAACTCAACTCAGGAGCATAAACAACAGGCTCTCCTAACTTGCCATCTGCTAAGATCGTGCTACTGTACAGTGTAGTAAAACTCTCATTCGTCCACTCGTGTAATTTCTTACTTGATAATTCACTAGAAGGACGTGCAGAAGTAAAAATAAGTTGATCTCCTATCACTGCTGCTCCATAATCAGAATAAGGAGTATTAATAGAAGTATGAATCAATTCATAACGAGCTGCTCCACCTTCAATTCTTTTTAAATAGTCTTTATTCTCTATATATAATTTCGCTCTAGAGTCTCCCTTTTCTAATACAACGAATTGCTCCATTACTTTTTTAGAAGCCTCATATTGTTCAGCGGCTTTTAAGGTCTGTGCATAACGATAGTAATACTCTGAAGGGATCTTCACTGTATCCTTATCATCGTACTCTCCATTAAATAGCTCTGTATACCATTTATTAGCATCAAGTAACTTTCCATTAAAATAATATGAATCTGCTAATTTCATTAATATATCGCCGTTGATATATCCTTTTTTAGCCATGCGTTCATAGATTTTTATAGCATCTATATAAGCTAGTTTTTCATATTCTTTGTCCGCTTTCTTCTCAGCTACACGCTGAGCTTGTACATTAGTACCCAAAGCAAATAAAGCAATACTTAATAAACCTGTTTTTAGTAATTGTTTTCTCATACGTTAGATTGGAAATGTGGGGTTAATCACCTAATACAAAACTACATTAAGTATTGTCAAAAACACAATAAAACAGAGGCTACACCTATAATAATACCACTTAACAACCATTTTAAAACTATTTATACATTAAAAGCCATTTTAAAAACAACAAAAACAAACAAACCATACTTATTTAGTATATTTTAATAAAATATAAGTAACCATACACCCTATACTTTCTAATTTTGCCTTATCTCCTTGGACTAGGAAGCTTTAATTATTCTGGACTATTCCCTTGGCTAGACCACATTTTATCTTTGTCACAAATCAAACAACTGATATAATGCACATACATTTTGTAATACATGAAGAATACGAGGCTCCAGGCGCATTTCTGCTTTGGACAAAAAGACATAACTATAGTGTCAGCATGACTAAAACCTATGAAAATAACATTTTGCCAACCTCAGCAGAGCATATTGATTTACTTATTGTCTTAGGAGGCCCTCAAAATCCTATTACTACAACGGAGGAGTGTCCTTACTTCAATGCACAAAAAGAAAAGGAGTTAATACTAAAGTGTATTCTCGCTCATAAAGCAGTTGTCGGAGTCTGCCTAGGAGCGCAACTTATAGGAGAAGCTCTGTGTAACGCTTATAGTCACAGCCCAGAAAAAGAGTTTGGTGTATGGCCTATTCACCTTACAGATGAAGGAAAGACTCATCCAAAGTTTAAACATATAGAAAATGGACTTCCAGTAGGCCACTGGCACAATGATATGCCAGGACTTACACCAGATGCCATAGTACTCGCTACTAGCGAAGGATGTCCTAGACAAATAATAGAGTATTCTAATCTAGTATATGGATTGCAGTGTCATATGGAATTTACACCAGAAGTAATAGAGTTAATTCTTGCCAATGATCATGAAAGCTTAGTGAAATATGCTAATCATCCCTTTGTACAGTCTGCTCAACAACTAATGAAATATGACTATACTAGAATGAATCAAGCCTTATATACATTCTTAGATAAGTTAGTAGAAGAATATAAACAACAAGCTGAAGTCAAACCACTTCATCATCTATAAACAAGAAGCCTGTATTAATTAGAATACACTTCTAACTCATACAGGCTTCACATACATAAATAGAGTCAAAATATTCTATTATCCATCTATACTCATTTCGATACATTCTTTATTAGAAATTTCTATATCTATTATATGATCTACTATAATCTCGTCTCCTATCGTAATAGAGGCTGTAATATCACTTAGGTTGTGTAAGTAAATTGTAGCGCTATATAGATCTAATGTGTCATACCAATCATCATCTGCTTTTCCGTCTAAGAAAGGAAGGAAAGCGTTATTCTCACTATTATAGAATCCTATTAACTCTTCACGCAAGTCTGTAAGCCAATATAGATAATCTATCACCTTAGACTGTGCTCTGCTATCAAAAGGAATATGACTAATAATCAAAAACCGATCAAGTGGACAGTACTTATTAAAAATAACTACTCTCTTCTCTTTTATACTATATTGATTATTAGTTCCCCCTACAAGGGTGATATCTTCTGGGAACAGAAGGTCTATTGTCTTTCTTTCTCTTAACTTTCGAAGGTCTTTTACACCAAAAATATCCTTATGCGATTTCGCTTTTTCTGAGAACACAAAAAGCTTATCTTGGATTTTATGAGTCTTACTACTTTCTACTTCAAGTAACAATCTATATGCAGTCTCCCAATACTCTAACAAGGCATAAATATGACTTTGCAACAGTATATTCTCACTTGTTTGTTCCTCTGCTTGCAAAGCATACAGTAAATCAAATAAGTCAGACGCTAAATCTTTAATACTACAACTCTCTCTAAATTTTTTAGAAAGCTCACTATACCTTTTCTTATATAAATTTATACTCATTATTCATTTTATTAACCCTAATTATCCTCTACCTTTTATAGAATGTAGTAAGTTCTTATTCTACATTTATACAAGAGCATTTTATTGAGACACATCTTTACTAGTTTAGTCACTAAAAATCTCATAATGCCCTAATTACTTATTCAAAGATAATGAAAAGAATAATGGTTTATATTTGCAGCAACTTCTTTAATTTTTTATTTAAATAAACTAAGGAGGAAGATATATCTCACTATGAAAAGAACATCAAATCAAGGTTTTACTAAATATGAAAAAATCGTTATTTTCATACTAGCTATCACACAATTCACTGTTATTTTAGACTTTATGGTTATGGCTCCTCTAGGAGATCTCTTACTAAAGAGCTTATCTATGTCTACAAAAGATTTTGGAATAGCTGTATCAGCTTATGCTTTTAGCGCTGGAGCAGCAGGATTACTGACTGCAGGTTTTGCAGATAAGTTTGATAGAAAGAAACTTTTATTGTTCTTCTATATTGGTTTTATCATAGGGACCTTATTCTGTGGACTAGCAAATTCGTATGAGACTTTAGTTCTAGCTAGAATTTTCACAGGATTATTTGGAGGAGTGATAGGTTCTATCTCTATGGCTATTGTGACAGATATTTTTAGTCTACATCAGAGAGGTCGTGTAATGGGGTTTATACAAATGGGGTTCGGTGCAAGTCAAGTACTCGGTATTCCTATTGGGCTATATATTGCTAACAAGTGGTTTTGGGAAGCTCCTTTCTTCATGATTGTAGGACTATCTATCCTTATAGCTATTGCTATAGCGATGTATTTAAAACCTGTGAAAGATCACCTAACTCTGCAACCTCAAAAAAACGTTATTACACATCTGTGGAATACACTTAAGAATAAAGATTATAGAATAGGATTTATGTCTATCACCATGTTATCCGTAGGAGGATTTATGATGATGCCATTCGGGACTATCTTTGCAGTCAATAACCTAGGTGTTCACCCTGATCAATTACCTATCCTCTTTATGATATCAGGAGTTACTTCATTAACACTTATGCCATTTATAGGTAAATTAAGTGATAGAATGAGTAAATTTAAACTATTTGCTTTTGCCTCTATTTGGTTAATGGTTGTAAGTGTAGTGTACACAAACTTCTTTCAGATCCCTTTTTGGTTAGTGATTATGACTAACATTTTTATGATGATTGGGATTATGAGTCGTATGGTTCCTTCATCAGCTCTTAATAGTGCTGTCCCTGATACAGCGGACAGAGGGGCTTATATGAGTATCACATCTTCTCTACAGCAAATATCTGGAGGTATAGCCGCTGCTATCGCAGGGCTAATTGTCTACCAAGAGCATGATAACAGCCCACTTATCAATTACAATATTGTGGCTTATGTGCTTGTGCTTGTCTCTACTATAAGTATTATCTTAATGAGTAGAGTTAATAAGTTAGTACGCAAACGAACTTTATAAAACAAAACAAGGGAAGTAAGTTACTTCCCTTGTTTTGTTTTATATTTCCATACTACGAGTACGCTCTTCTTGTAATAAGCTTTCTTCTTCCTCTTCATCAGCATCTATTTCGGTAACCAATGTCCATATCTCAGGTGTTACTTTTAAATACTGTGATAGAAGATGCTCTCTTTCTATCCGTACCATTACTCTTCTCAAACTAGTCAAGAAGCCATTAGTAAAATCATCGAACTTATACTGATCTTCTAAATCCTGTACAATACTGTGATATGCATCTTCTATAGGCTCATAAAGACGAGCACCAAGATCTCTAAGCTCTAAAACATAATCTTCTACAACTTCATAAGTCCAATCTGGTGGGTAATACTTTCGTTCTCTATTCAGCACATCAGTGTCTAAACTCAATAATACATACCCATTATAAGCACTACAGTTAAAAGCAAAAGAACAAAAGATCTCTTCTTTTAAAGTAGACTGACCGATTAACTCAAGTGATTCTTTTACATAATTATATACAGACGATTCAAAGTTATACTGTTCTTCGAAAGTTTTCCAATTAGTTATTTCTATCATTCCAATTGTTTTATTTTAATATCTCCATTTACGAACTAGGTCTGCTCCTATCAGCTCATCAACTATTTGTTCTGTCCATTGATCTACTTTATCCTGCCCTACTTCTCCAAATAAATCTGCTTGCGCAAAAACCAAACACCCTTTTAAATAATCATCAAAATGACTAAACATCTTTGTCAAATAAGGTTGACTATCATGATCAAAATAATAGATCTCTTTAGTCTCTTTATGAAAACAGAACATATTCCCATTACCTAGATAATCACTAAAAGTAATTAAGTAAGGCAACACTGATAAGTCCTCCAGGGTGAAACTAGGTCCGTATTCTGGGTGAGGTTCCCATATTTTTATAATATAGTCTATTTCGTCAAAGCTGATTAACTGTTCGCCTATATCAGCTACCCCAAACACTTTATAAAACTCCTTTAAAGAATTTGGTAAACTGGTTTCTATTCTTGCTTCTAATAGTTGTATTTCCTCTTCTGATTTGGGGTCTACTAAATCATTTCCCCAATTATCAGCTAAGGACTCAATGATTAGTTTAGTCTTGTCTTTCCATAAAGGATCACCTATTTTAGTAAAAGGAATGATGATATCTTCCTTCTTATCTATACATAATGTTTTCATTTGGTCTAAAGAATACGGTTATCAAATAAAATAATACTCCCTCTTCATCTCTAAACTGTGTAATCCAGCGTCCCCATGTCTCTTGTCCTATCTCTAATTTATTACCAAAACTATCTGTATACTTCCATTTGTCAAAGATATCTTTCTTTAAACTAGCACTTTCTCTACCAGACTTATAGTTATAGTCTCCCATTAAATCTTTTCCAATAGAATACTTAATCCCTCTTTTCTTGTCTTCATAAATTTTATTCCCAAAAAGATCTGTACCGTATTCAATCTTATTTCCTTGGTTATCTTTTATCGTCACTTTTCCAAACATATCCACCTCATAAGTTGCTGTATAACGATTAGTATACTTATACTTCTTAACTAAGTCCATTAAGAACAACTGCTGTAACTCGTCATCCTCCAGAATTCCGCTGTATTCTAGGTTTAGATACTCTTTTGAAAATTCTATTTTATTTCTATTATTATCCGAAAAATCTAGACCACCAAAGAAAGCTTTCTCCAATTGGGCATCATATCTATTATGCGAATAAGTCCAATCTTCTCTATAATTTTTCTCTATTTTTTGAGCTTGTGCTTCTGTAGCCACAAATAACAAACCTGCTATAAACAAACTCCTAAACAATGTCTTTCCTTTCATACTTACCTTTTATTATTTAAACCCAGATTATACGTTAACCAAATACCACAAAGCAATTTTACTTCATCTCTCTCTCATTAGCTCTAAAACGATACTATAGTATGCTTTACTCACTAGTTCAGACCTATTTTGTAAATTACTTGATTTATATGTCTATCGCTTAATCTGAGTTAAAAAAAGGAAGTATAAAGCATCTATGCTCTATACTTCCTCTTATCTTATTCTTCTACGTCAGAACGTACATCACATATTTCTTCTACAAGCTCAGGATACATCTTATGTAGTGCTGTTCCTCCCTTTACCTCTCTATTCATCTTCACCTCTACATCATCATAGTTTACTACATCTGGAAAAGATTCATAAATAGCATCTCTAATCTCTTCAGACTCTTCGATACCTGTCATTTCTTCATTAGCTAGGTCTGCTACATACAACAACTCTTCTGCATCACACTCTCCAATGTCAAAACTATATTCTCCATTCACAAAGTTCTGAATATCACTTATGATTTCTTCTACGAAGTCTTTTCCTTTAAGTAATAACCAACATCTAAAATAGATAAATGCATCATCAGAAATCGTATCATCGAAATCTATAACACCTTCTTCTACATCAAAGTCATTATTCAAGACGATGTACAGCTCTGCTATTTCAGCAGTGTACAATCTATGTAATTGTTGTTGCATTACTTTTTCAAAAACGATTAAATGATCTTTGTCTGTTTTACTTAATATATCAATCATTTGATCGATGTGTTGATCTTGGTCATATTCTTCCCAATCAAAGTCTTTTACATCATTAGACTCATCTATAATCTTCCAAAAGAAGTTATCTTGTTCTTGTTGTGTTGCTTTTAGAATACTCATTTCTGTATATTTTTAAGGTTCTTGTTCTATTTATAAATTTAGATAATATTATCTATTGGATTTTGTTTTACTCAATATTTATTTGCCTTCCAGTTTTTATCAAATTTTCTTTTCTCAAAAAAGATATTTCCTATACTTAGTTTTATTTTATCCCTTATGAGATGTCTTCTATATATGGATGGTTCAAAATGATAATCATCATACGCTAGACAAAAAGCAATAAGTAATTCTTGATTAACATCATTATTGGCAATCATGAAATAATTATCAGCATAACTAATACTTATTCTTTCCTTATCCCACCAAGCGATTTGCTTCCTATTTTCAAAAATAGAGCACTTTAGTCCACGATGAGCATAAATATCATATACCTTATAATTATAATGACATTGATAGTGAGTTTTCCAATAAGAGAGCATTTCTAACCTCCCTGTATTCCCATGCTGATCTGTTAAGACATATTTTGCAGGCTTAAATAGACCTGTGCCTTCTCCTCTTCTAATATTAAAAACAGGAATATCACTAGTCGTTGAAAACAAATTAATATCTACAAAATCGCTATCTACATTCTGTTCTGCGTAAAATCTCTTCTCCTTATTGATAAACCCTTTGTACTTAATCAAATGGTAATCTACCAATTGGTCTACTTCTATAACCATTATTCATCTTTGTGTTTGACTCTATAAAACTAAAGATAAAAAGGCTCTCAACACTAGTGTCGAGAGCCTTTTTATCTTAAAATGCTTTATTTATTTTTATTGTTAGGTTTCCATTGCTTATCAAAACTTCTGTTTTGAAAGACTAAGTTACCTAAATCATAATTAAACACCCCTTTATCTTGAGATTTATAAGTATAATTATCATAAGCCAAACAACAAGCAATTAATACTTGTTCATTAATATCATCATCTGCTATAATTTGATAATTATCTCCATCAAACCAAGAAACTGCTTGTTTATCCCACCATGCTACTTGCTTTCCATTTATAAAAACAGAACACTTTCGCCCTCGATGTGCATAGATATCATATACTTTATGTTGGTAAGTACATTGATAATGAGTCTTCCAATAAGACTTCATCTCTAATATAGCTTCTTTTCCTTGACTATCTGTTAGTACATAGGTAGGGTACAATAGAAAGAATTTCTTTTTGACCTTAAAGGCTTGTTCATTGGTTGTTTCTGCAAACAAATTCACTTCTGCAAACAACTTAAAAAGCTTTTGCTTTCCATAATACTTCTTTTCTCCATCAATAAATATGTCATAGTGACTCCCAATAGAGATTTTGTGTTGATTAATATCGATAATCATTCAATAAACAATTTCTAATTCTATTGTAAAAGTAAAAAGAAAAGGCGCTCCAAATACTATTAAAAAGTCTTTTTCTATAATACAACCTCAGTTTGATTAAACAGAATCAAGTAACAGTATTATTTCAAAGCAATGTCAATATGTATAAATAATAAGCTCGTTTGGCTTGCACATTCTAGGGGTTTCCTAGGAGATTTCTAGGGCTTTTCTTGCCCAGAAGGCCTCTTTGTCGAAGAAAGGTGCAAGAACACCTCTAGCAATCTCCTAGCACGTCAGTACAATCCTATCTCTAGTATCGCTATAAATACTAAGAATAAAAAGATTCATTACCTCATTATTTATAAATAGAATCCTTGAGTATTTCACTCCTTATTTAATGGATAAAGAACTAATTATAGATCAAACACAGGTTTAAACCACTATTGCTCTTTCATTACTAAAGTTATTCCATTGCTGGCCTTGCCCGATTACTTCTAATACTTCGATCAATGTATAGACTTCTTCATATGAATTATACAAGGCTATAGGGGCAAGACGAATTACATTAGGCTCTCTATAATCAGGAATAATATTATGATGTTTTAATGCTAAACAAATTCTATAAGCTTCATCATGTACTAAAGCTACATGCCCTCCACGTTTATGATCTTCTGTTTCGTTATTATAGGTGTACCCGTATACCTTAAGGTGACTATCAATTAGGTACATCATATAAGCAGTTAAATTTAGAGATTTAGCTCGAATATGCTTCATCCCTGCCTTTTCATAAATATTTAATACCCCTTCTAATGGTGCCATCGAAAAGATATTAGGCGTACCTGTCTGAAATGCTGTTATATCCGCAGCTTGTTCAAACTCATGGTTTAACTGAAACTGCGTTTCGTCTTTATTTCCAAACCACCCCGCTAATCCTACAGTCTTATTAAAGTGTTTTTTGTTCACATAAATTCCTGCTGTAGAACCAGGGCCAGCTGATAGATACTTATAATTACACCAGATAGCAAAATCAGGTTGAATAACCTCAAAATCATGCGCTACTGCTCCAATAGAATGACATAGGTCGAAGCCGATATAAATACCGCGTTTATGCGCTTCTTTAGTCAGTCTCTCCATATCTAAAAGTTGAGCACTTCTATATAAGACTGACGGCAATAAGATAATAGCCACATCTGGAGTCATCGCTTCTATCACTGCGTCCTCATCAATAAACACTCCATCTGCACTTTCCACAACTTTTAGAACTTCCTCTACCTTCATGCCTTTTAGTGCTATCTGACTATCTACAGCATATCTATCTGTAGGGAAGTTTAGATCATCTACTAGTATTTTATAGCGTTCTTTAGTTGGTTTCCAAAACGTAGCGATCACTTGGTGTATATTAAGCGTTGTATTAGCTGTGATCATTACCTCATTCTCCTCTGCATTAATTAAACGCCCTACTCTATTACCTAGGTTTTTGCCATAATTAAAATAATGTCCGTTCTCTACATTCCAGATTAGAATACCTTCGTTCTTCCAGACCTCCATTACTTGAAGTAAAGCCTGTTCTGCATCTTTAGAAGCTAGTCCTAGAGAATTACCATCCATATAGATCTTATTATCTGCTAAAGGGAAGAATCTCTCTCTAAATTTATGTAATACATCTGCTTTATCAAGTGCTTTCGCTTGTTCTATACCTGGTTGAAAATCTTTATTTGCCATTGCTACGTTGTTTTTATTAACTGCAAATAACAACTATAAAAGAAAAAAAACTTTTGAATCCGTGTCTAATAGCGAAACAAGAAATCTCATTCTTGTCTATTTTTACAAAAAAAGAACAATCACTTGCTCTTTATATATTTTTAAGAATTGCTCTCTGCTTATTTAAGTAAGCTACTTTCTCCAATTCTCCCGATAAACTAATCAAGGTAGAAGTTCGTTTTATCATGCTAATACGATGTTCTTGTGCCTTATTAAAGGCTGGATCAAACGATAAAATACTATTGGGACTATTCAAGTGAACTATGGTTGCTTCTAATCCATCCGATTTTAAATAACTATGAGAAATATCTAAACCTAGATAAGATAGATAGAGCTCTATCTCTTTATCCTTATACTTGCCTGTACTTCCTATTAAACTTAGTAGATCTAATACTTCATTAAGCTCATGCTGTATTAGCGTTTTTTCTTCATTTGTCAACGTATTGATTCTATAAAAATAGGCTATATCATATACTAAAGTGTTTAAAATATCTGGAGCTAAGTATAAAGTAAGTTTAAAGCTCTCTAAAGCTTGCCAATACCTCTGTTGAATTTGCTTAATCGCTGAGGTAATCTCTATTTTATCAAACGCAGTAGGAATCAGAGCTCCTTGATTTAATTCTATCTTCATTAGACGAAGCTTCATCAAACTTTCAGAAGCTAAATATAGAAGCTCTGGGAGCTCTTTACATGCTATGTGAAGTGTATGCTTACTTTTTTGTTCAAACCCCTCCAAAACGTTTAATTCTGCTTCCATCATTCTGATATAAACTCGCTCTAAAGAATCTCCTTCAGAGACTCTAAGATTACAAGTAATCTTATCTCCACCTTCTCTAATGATTAAAGAAGTAAGATTAATATTCATGGCTTTAGCAATAGTAACTACTTCTGTCAAAGTAAACTCTACCTCTCCTCTGATTCTTCTATAACAAGCTTCCTTACCTAAATGAATCAGTTCAGAAATAAAATCAACTAACTTAATCCCCTGAGGAAGTTGCTCTGATATAATATGAATAAAATGTTTTTGATATAAGTTCATAACCATTCCTTTCTAAATACCCCATATTCTAGTCCACAATTTCTTTAGCAAGAGTAAACCGTCTTTACGTTCCTTTTTTACCTCTTCTACTTGTAATTCTCCTTTATCATCTAAATAGAATCTATAACTAAAAGCAAACTGTACTTCTTCACCTTCATTTTTCAGTAAACCAAAGCGCAAGTCATTAAAATAGATTTCATCCTTCTTTTCAGAGAAAGTATAATATCCTTCACTAATCTTTACCAATCTAACAATAAGTGGATGAGTCTCTAGAGACTTTATCAATGTGTGGTTTTTAGGAAACTCCTGGAAAGTAATAGGAGATTTGTCAAAGAAAGAATACTCCCCTATTAAGAAAGAGCTGTCTGTTTCTACTATTGCATTCCACAGTATCGTATTCATCACTGTAGGCTTTACAGACATTTCTGTATACTTAATTCCTTGACGGTCTAATGCATCCGTAAAGCTATAAAAAGCAAACGCTTTTAATGTCAATGTCACAAATAGATAGAATGAACTCACATAGAACCCCATTCTATTATAATACATCCTTTTATCCAGATTTGACTTTTCTCGCATCGAACGTATTAGGAAATAAGCAAAAGGTAAAGTATATAACGGATCTATCACAAAAATAGACTTGAACGCAAAAGAATAATCAAGAGGCCAAAACAGTCGTGTGCCCCATGTGGTAAACATATCTAAAAGAGCGTGAGTAAAGAACCCCCAGAAGAAAAGCCAAAACCCCTCCTCATAGGTTACTTTATTCTTCTTTTCTATATAATAAAGTAAATACCCAAATAATATGGCTCCGAAACAAGCAAATAGAATAGAGTGTGTGAATCCACGATGCAATTCTACAGCAGTTATAGGATCTGTAAAGAACATAGCTAAAATGTCTAAGTCAGGTATCGTGCCTGCTATCGCTCCATATAAAACTGCTCTATTGCCTATCTTACGTCCGATAATAGCATTCCCAACAGCTGCTCCTAGTACAATTTGAGTTAACGAGTCCATATTTTTTTGTGTTAAGTTACAAAGAAAATGAAAAGTGTTCTGAAAAGCTAACCTAAACAATGAAGAAATAAAGGAAATATCGGATTCTCTTAATATGATAAATACAAAAAAAAGAGGATATCATGATGATATCCTCTTTTCTATATTATAAACACACAGTTCTTATAATTCTTTAAAGATAGTGTGCATTAAACGTTTTTTATCATTGATACTTTCTTCTAAAGAAATCATTGATTCAGTTCTGTAAACTCCTTCAATGTCATCAATCATATAAATAACTTCTTTTGCGTGACGTGTATTTTTTGCTCTAATTTTACAGAAAACATTAAATTTACCTGTAGTAACGTGAGCTACTGTTACGAAAGGAATTTCATTAATACGCTCTAATACAAACTTAGTTTGTGAAGTATTATGTAAAAAGATTCCAATGTATGCAATAAAAGCATATCCTAATTTTTCGTAATCTAATGTTAAAGAAGATCCTTGGATAATACCTGCATCTTCCATTTTCTTAACACGAACGTGAACAGTACCTGCTGAGATTAATAGTTTTTTTGCTATATCAGTGAAAGGAACTCTCGTATTGTCAATCAACATATCTAAGATTTGGTGATCGATTTCATCTAAACGAAATTTACTCATAAATCAATTATTTATCTTATTATAATCTATAATTCTGTACAATAATACTAAATAAAATTTACATTTTTTGAAAAAAAAATAAACTTTATTATTTTTTTAATAAATAATTAACCTCTCGCCCACCTAACTCTACAACATCAGTTAATATTTTATCTATCGCATCTTCTGTATTTTTAATACTCTCTAAGAAAAACAAGTTTTCCTTGACACGATGATGGACAAATTTACTTTCTTTTTTAATAATATCAACAATAATGGGATAAAATTTAACATTATTACTTTCTAATTGCTCTAAATATTGAATTTTCACAATATAATCTTCTCCAGTTTCTTTTAATGTAACCCCCTCAATTGCAATATCATTAAAGTTTTTATGATTTTCTGGTATACTTATATATGATTCTATTGTATTATCTGTGTAATTTTTATTAATCAACGCGGAAACCGATATTAAAAGACTCCTAAAAACAATATTACTACTATATTCTCTATCATAATCCCCCTGATAATGTCCTGCTTCAAATAATATAGTAGGTATTCCTTGTGCTTGGCAATAATCACCAATACAATTTATATTAAAACCATCATCAAACCTTCCTACCTGTCCAGGAATAACCTTTTGAAGCTCTTCATTCATCGCTACGATTAATCTGATTGCTTCTAAACGATTATCATTAACTTCTCTCTCCTCATTATAAGAAGGTGCTAAAAAAGATATTGTAGCAGGCTTACCTGTCTCTCCTACACCAAATATAGTTCGTTGATCATGTAAGTTAAAAGCATAGTCTGGCTTATACTCTTCTAACAAGGTTCTAAGTAATCTACTTTCTGGTTGAGTAAGGTTAATAGAGTCTCTATTAAGGTCAACTTGATTTGCATTTACACGAGTATAATAATGTGCTCCATCAGGGTTTAAAATAGGAACTATATAAAAGGTAAACTTAGCATACCACTCTTTAATAAAACTCTCTTTTTCTTGATTAAGTAAATGAAGAAAATCCAGTACTGCTTTTGTTGTTGTAGATTCATTTCCGTGCATCTGAGACCACATAAAAATACGTGTAGTACCCACACCCCAAGTTACTGTTTTTATCGACCTCCCTTCTACTGATTTTCCTTTCTCCTCAACCTTGAACTTTTGGTTTAAGTCATTTAAAAAATCACTAATCATGTCAGCTGTCACATATCTACCTGACACACATTTATTCGTATAGTTTTCTACTAAAAAGTTATAGTCCATCCCTTGATTATTATATGATGTTACAAATGTAAATAACTTATCTTTTACATCTGTAAACAATTTAAAGAACATCCTTGTTTACAAAAGTAACATAATTAAAGCATGACGACTAACACTAACACTTTAGAAGTTTACAAAATTAAACATAGTAGATTAACTAACTAATATTCAATACTTAAATATGCTTTATATGAATATAAACTTCAATGTTGTTTACAATTATAATTATGTATACATTTGTAATATAATAAACGATATTACATTTGTAAACACTAAAACTATTTACTTCTATAAACAAAATACTATGGATAACTTTGTAAACAGACTTGAATTTATACTTCACAACTATGACTACTCTGCCTCTTCTTTTGCAGACAAAGTTGGTGTGCAAAGATCTAGTTTATCTCATCTTTTGTCAGGTAGAAACAAACCTAGTTTAGACTTTATTTTAAAAATAAATGACGCTTTTCCTGAGCTAAGTTTGGAATGGTTAATCAAAGGAACAGGTAATTATTTAGAGAAAGACAATACCACTACTATCACTAAAATAATCCAAACTCCTCCTTCTACTCCAATGACCACTCCTTACTCAACTGATCTTTTTTCTAGTGAAAAAGAGGAAGAAATCACCCCTTCTTTTTCAGAAAAAAAGGAGAGTAAAGTCTCTGAAAAAATGGATCAAATTCAAGAACCAAAACAAGAAAATAGCACTGAGAATATTCTCCCTCCTTTTCCCTTTGGAACAAATAAAGGAGACATAGAACAAGTGGTTATTTTTTATAAAGACGGAACATTTAGTCAGTTTAAACCACGCGAATTTTAATCCTTATCAAGTATTAAAAATTGCCTTTCTATGTGTCTAATATTTGATTTATCTTTGAAGTAAAGTTGAGCTAGAAAAAATGATAAAGAGAATCCTAAGTTACTTTACTCCTATTATAGAAAAGAAAATCCCCTCAAAAGTTAGTCAGCAATTAGAAGTGACCTGGATAGATGGTCATCTCGTAGTAGACACCAAGCATACTAACTACTCTTATGGAAATTTAGAAAAGGTATTAAAGAATGGCCTCAGTTTTATTGGTTTTGAAAAAATCAAGAATATGGACAAGGTGCTTATCCTTGGTCTAGGTGCAGGCGGAGTTTTAAAAACACTAAGAGATGAGGTGAAATACCTTAACGCTATTGATAGTGTTGAACTAGATGAAGCTATTTTATTTATTGGGAAAAAATACTTTGGTATCGAGCAATACAGTACAAACCATACTATTCACAATATAGATGCTTTTGAATTTGTCTTGCGTTCTAAAGAACAGTATGATTTAATCATCATAGATATCTTCCAAGATGCTAAAATGCCAGACTTCTTATTTGAACGATATTTTGTAGAGCAAATACAAAAAATATTGAATCCCAAAGGCTTTATCTTATTTAATACCATTGTATTGACAGAAGAAGATGAAAATCGAAATGAACAGTTTTATACTTTATTTCCTAAAGAAAACTATTCTATCCGTTCTTATCCTAAACAACAAAAATACAATGTACTCCTTACGATAAAGAAACTACAATAGTTACTATACTTTAATTAGATAAACTATGTTTTTCTAATATCACAAATAAGTATCTTTGTAATCCTGAGTTTATAAAACCGAAATAAAATGATTGAAATTAGAGAAGCTAAAACGAATCAAGAAATTAAAGAATTCGTTAAGTTCCCTTTTAAACTATATAAAGACAATAAGTACTGGGTTCCTTCTATGATCAAAGAAGAAATCAAAAGTTTTGATAGAAACAATGATATCTTCAAGACTGTAGATGTTCACTTTTACCTAGCTTATAAAAACAATGAAATCGTAGGACGAGTTGCTTGTTGCATCAACTGGACAGAAGTAAAAGATCTACACAAACCTAAAGTTCGCTTCGGATGGTTAGAAATGATTGATGATATAGAAGTGACCAAAGCTTTAATAGACACTGTGATCGCATTCGGAAAAAGTCAAAATATGGAATATATAGAAGGTCCTATGGGATTCTCTAATATGGATAAGGCAGGAATGCTAACTAAAGGATTTGACTATGTAGCCACTATGATAGGATTATACAACTTTGAGTATTATCCAAAACATATGCAGCAACTTGGTTTTACACCTGAGGCTGAATGGATTGAGTATAAACTCGATATTTCTAAATTCGACAAACCAAAAATAGACAAGATGTCTTCTCTTGTCAAGACGAGATATAAAGTCAAAGTATTAGAGTTTAAAACCATAAAAGAACTAATGCCTTATGTTGATGAGATGTTTGCTCTATTAAATAAGACTTATGCAGACTTACAAAGCTTTGTTCCTATAGAGCCGTTCCAAGTAGAGCATTATAAAAAGAAGTATTTACAGTTCATTCATCCAGACTATATCTCTTGTATTATGGATGAAAACAATAAAATGATTGCTTTTGCCATTACAATGCCTTCTTTTTCTAGAGCTTTTCAAAAGGCAAATGGAAAACTATTTCCTTTTGGTTTTTGGCATCTACTACAAGCGATTAAGAAAAACAGTCACGCAGAGTTCTATTTAATTGGTGTAGATCCAGAATATAGAAACAAAGGAGTTACTGCAGTAATTTTTGAAGAGATATACAAGTGTTTTACAAAGCACAATATCACATTCGTGGAAACTAATCCCCTATTGATTGAAAACAATAAGATTCAACAGTTGTGGAAACAATTAGATCCAGAGATTCACAAAGAACGCAAAACATATCGATTAGATATTCAATAAAAACATAAGACTAATAGAACCTACTATTAGTCTTTTTTTATTTATTAACTTTAAAATCGTCTGATAATCAGTATCATTTGTTTTATTATTTATCTCTCTTACTAGATCAGTACTAAATCCTTTATAACAAAGGGCTTACCCCTCTTTGTATAAAGAAAAACAAAGTATAGTTATAGCTAATAACAATTACTTTTTATCAATAAAATCTATTTAAACTTGTCAAAACATCAAACTTTTTGTATTTTTACAAAAATCAAATTTATTTAATCAAGCTTATTTAGCTATTTTATTAAAAGAGATATTCCATAGAAACACAATATTCGTTTCTATTTTTTCACTTTCAAATCAAAGGTTTTTACCTTTTCTTTTTTGTCTTCATCTTTTCTGTAAAGCCTAAATAAGCATATAAACATTTTTTTATGCTTTCAATTCATAAAATAGACAAACACACCTCTACAAACGAATCACAGATCAAAGAATATGTAGACTTTCTATACCTTCATTTAGAACAATATGGTGACGAAAAACAAGATATCGAAAAAGCAATTCACTACGCTCTTTCTTATGATAATAAACCAGGAGGGTTTGTATTAGTTGCCAAAAACCAAGATGATAAAATTGCTGGTATTACAGTCTTATTAGACACATTAATGGGAGGCTTCATTCCTGAGCATATTCTTGTCTATATCGCAATAGACTCAAGCGTACGTGGTCAAGGTTTAGGAGGCCAATTAATAGACAAACTAAAACAAGAAGCTCATGGATCTATCGCACTACATGTAGATAAAGACAATCCTGCTCAAAACTTATATGAAAGAAAAGGTTTTGAGAAAAAATACATAGAAATGAGATTAACAAAATAGGAAGATGGCTTATATAACATTAAATCAAAGTAAATTAAAACATAATTACAACAAACTAGATACCTTATTTCAGGAGAAAGAGATACATTGGGCTGTTGTAGGTAAATTACTTTGTGGTGATGAGACCTTCCTTAGAGAGGTTTTAGCATTAAACCCTCAACAAATATGTGACTCTAGAGTTTCTAATTTAAAAATGATCAAACAAATTGATCCCACAGTAGAAACCATTTATATAAAACCTGCTCCTAATGGCAGTATCGAAGAGATTATTGAATATGCTGATATCAGTTTTAATACAGAACTAGAGACGATAAAACTTCTTTCAGAAGAAGCTCAACGTCAAAACACTGTACATAAAATTGTTATTATGGTAGAACTTGGCGAACTGAGAGAAGGTGTTCTAAGAGAAGAACTAATCGATTTCTATAGCCAAGTCTTTAACCTACCTAATATTGATATTATTGGGCTAGGAACTAATCTTACTTGTATGTATGGTGTATTACCTAATAATGATAAGTTAATACAGCTAACGCTATTTAGAGACTTACTAGAGCTTAAATTTAAAAAACAAATCCCCTATTTATCGGGAGGTGCATCTGTAACTCTTCCTTTAATATTAAATGAAACTATCCCAACTGCTATTAATCACTTTAGAATTGGAGAGACCTTATTTATGGGAACCAATGCCTATGACAATGTAGCTTATCCTGATTTTGAACAGAATATCTTTATGCTTCATGCCGAAATCATTGAGTTATATGAAAAACCAATGATGCCTGAAGGAGAATTCGGTCTAAAAATGACAGGAGAGAAAGTAGAATTAGCACCAGAATGGGAAAATAGCGTTAATTATCGCGCAATTATAGATCTCGGATTATTAGATATAGAAGAAGATCACATCACACCTACTAATGCGAAACAACAATTCGTTGGATCTAGTTCTGATATGATGGTTATGGATCTAGGAGATAATCCTGATAACTTAAAAGTAGGTGACACTATCTCATTCTATATGAGCTATATGGGGATTCTTAGAATTATGAATTCTAATTATGTTGAAAAAAGAGTAATTGGTAAAGAGTAATTCCTTTATTCACAAATTAAAATCATGTTAAAAAAAATTGATTAAGAATTCTCTTAATTACATTTGTTTTCCTCAATCAAAACATCTTTACAATATGGTTTCAACAATTATCCCATTAGGCGGAGTAGCTCCTTCTGAATTAATAGTTGTTGTTGCAATAGCTTTATTACTTTTTGGTGGAAAGAAAATTCCAGAATTAATGAAGGGACTTGGAACAGGAATTAAAGAATTCAAACAAGCTACAAGAGAAACAAATACAACTAATGCTATTGCAAATGAGAATGCTCAAGAGCCAAAAAGCAATGTTGATTCGACAAACGAACCTATTAAATAAGGGGTTTTAAGCAAAAAAAAGGGATATATTACTATATCCCTTTTTTATTTTCTTCTTATTTTAAGAACTCCTTTTCTAAGTCTAATGGAGCGATATAGACATTGTCCTTATACACTCTCATATTACCTCCAGAAATTTCGTCTATTAAAATAATATCATTTGTAGCTTTATCTCTTCCAAATTCTAATTTGATATCATATAGCTCTAAGTTTTTAGTAGCTAATTCATCCTTTATAATTTGGCAAATCTCTTTAGTACGAGACTTTAAAATAGCATATTCTTCTTTTGATAAAATACCTAACATTTCTAATGCATCGTCAGAAATAGTTGGATCAGCTCTTTCATCATCTTTAATAGTTACTTCTACGAAGCTATCTAATGGTTGACCCTCTGTACAATAAGCGCCATATCTTCTAAAGAAACTTCCTACCGCTCTATAGCGACAGATTACTTCTAATCCTTTTCCAAAAGGTATAGCCTCTTTTACAACCATTGATACATCCTCTATATCAGCAGAAACATAATGTGTAGGTACATTTTTTTGTGCTAAAACTTCAAAGAAGTGTTTTGTCATTTTTAGTCCACTCTTCCCTGCTCCATCGATCGTTAATCCTACTGTATTAGCACCTGGATCGAATACACCATCTTCTCCTGTTACATCATCTTTAAACTTTAAAAGAACTTGATTGTTTGATAGACTATATACATCTTTAGTCTTTCCTTGATACTTTAATGTCATTGTGTGTTAGTGTTGTTATTAAAGCTCAAAAATAAGACAAATGTCCCAACTCTAACTATTTTTCAGAAACTTTATTTATAACAGCTATAATCAAAACTAAACAACATAAAAAAAGCTGAAAGTAATGAATACTTCCAGCTTCCTATATTTATACTTATCGTTTAAATAAGGTCAAAATCACATCTTCTATTTTCTGATCCTCCACTTCTATAACTACCTTCTTTAGGTGGTACGTTCTGGTATACAGTTTCAACTAATTTTAATAATCTTGAAGGAGAAATTCCTTTCATGATCATATAATTAATAACTCTATCAGCTCTTCTATCAGCTAACCATTCGTCATATCTAGCATTACCCCTAGTATCAAAATACACGTGCACTCTTACTCTAGCCTCTCCGTTATTATACATATAAGATACTATCTCATCTACAGATGCTTTATTATCAGCATTTAAATAAGAGCTATTAAAGTCGTAATAAAAAGAAGGCAACGTAGAACTATCATAGTTTTGATTAGAAGTTCTAGATGTATTATAATCCCCACTCGCAGTTGCATAGCTCTTATTTTGCGTCTCTTGTACACTCGTTAAACCAAAATTGGCTACTACACCATTATCCATTTGATTCAAAAGAACCTCTGCTTTACTATAATTCTTTGCTGCTGTAGATACTTTATGAATGTCTGCCATTCTCTTAGGCTCGAATACATAAGCCCCATCTGTAGAAGTGTACACTGTAGCAATTCTATCACCCTTATCATTAAAAAACGTTACTTCTCCTTCTGCTATCGGATTATTTGTTTTTTTATCAAATACTCTACCTTCTACTTTCTGAGCAGACATAGACATAAAACCAAATAAAGAAAATCCTAAAGTAATTAATTGTAATTTTTTCATATCATTTAAGTATAAACAAATAAACATTGTTATTGCTCTTAGACAAAACTACATATTATTTTACAATTTTTAACATTATAGCTCTTTTATTTAAAGCAACGAGTACTGTTTTTGAATTTTAAATAAAAATAAATCAGTATATCAAAAACAACAATATCTTTTATTCTAATTTAAACTAAAAAAATCAAACATTAAGCTATACTTGTCAGTTATTGTTAATTTACAAAGCCATTATTATTGATTTCACTTTCAAAAAAGAAACATTATTAGTAGTTATACTTCTAAATAATGAATTCAATAAAAAATCCCTTTATATAGATGAAAATAATATAAAAAAATCAGTTTTTGAGAATTATTTTAATCAATTATATAATTTTACACCTACACAATATATTTAATTAAGAATATAATGACAGCCGAAGAACTTAATAATATTGCAGAAAATGCTCTTAATGATCAATACAAGAAAATTATAAATCAACTGAAAGAATGTGCTATAAAAGGAAAAAACTCATGTCTCATAACTAATTTACCGATTTCTATCTCAAAAAAATTAAAACAAAAAGGATTTATTATCATTCCAGTCTATAAATACAAATACTTCCTCTTTAAAAAGAAAAAAATAAAGTATTATCTCATCCAATTCTAGGGAGTTTTATAGGTAATCAAAGCTTAACACCTTACTAACATTTTACTAATACATAATCTTAACAATTGGAATAGTGTTTGTCCGCTTATTATTAAACATATACACTTCTAAACAATGAGATTCCTACTTATCTTTTTGTTCTGCACCGTTTACAGTTTTGGACAGAAAAAAAAGACTACTATCACTGCCTATCAAAAGAAAACCCTACAAGAAAAGAATATTGTTCGAATTATAAGAGATTCCGTAGGCAATGAATCTTATCAGTTCCTAATCAAACCTAAAGCTCTTAAAGCTGAAATCGAAGAGTACTTTTCTCCTCATTTTTCTAAAATCACTTCTCCTATACTAACTATCTTGAAGCATAATAATCTATACTATTTTGTTTCTAAAAGAAAAGATTACACACTTGTTTCTCTTGCTCATCTAGTTTCCATACCTCGTGTAGAAGGTGAATATCTAATCTATGGAAGTAACCATTGTATTACACCTAATGACAAGACTATCTGTTACCCTTCTTCAGACGGAACCTCTTGTATAGAGAGACAACCGTCTTGTATAAAACTGATAACAAAGAAAAACTAATAAATACTATATTCTCTTTTTCATTGTACCTTTGATTGAACTTTTAAATCTAGTCTATGCCTTATCTAAAGATGAAGTGTAGACTAGGTTTAAATCTATTATTCTTTCATCTATTTTATTAATATGCTTAGACCTTGGCCGTTACAGATACAAATCAGTAATACAGAAAAAAAAGCTATTTATCTTCAGATAGCTGATGCTATCATAGAAGCTATAAAAACAGGGCAACTAAAAGAAGAAGAAGCTTTACCTGGTAGTAGAAAATTAGCAGAGATCTTAGGAGTAAACAGAAATACTGTTATAGAAGCCTATGATGTATTATTAAGTGAAGGTTGGATCAATTCTAAATCTCGCAGTGGTACTTTCGTCTCTAAACTTGCTGAGATAAATGCTACTCCTCTAAAAAAGAAACCTATAGTGAATGATAGCCATAAAGCGATTCATTATAATATCAGTGTTGATGATGGAAATCCGGACACAACTATTGCTCCTGTAGAAGAACTAGCTAGAGCTTATCGCCAAATATTTAAACGAAAAGGAAAGTGGCAGATGATGGGGTATTCATCTCCATTAGGGTTATTTGAGTTTAGAGAACATATTAGTAAGATGCTTAATCATTGGCGTGGAATGCAAGTAACTGCTGAGGAAATATGTATTTCTAGAGGAAGCCAAATGGCCATGTATCTTATCGCTCAAGTATTATTAAAGAAAGATGACTATATCATAGTGGAACACCCTGGGTATAGAAAGGCATGGCACACATTTGAGCATGCTGGAGCTAGATTACTGTATGCTGATGTAGATGAACAAGGTATAAATATAGATCAGGTAGAACGCCTTCTAAAAGAAAACAAAAAAATTAAAGCGATCTATATCACCCCACACCATCAATACCCAACTACAGCAACCCTTAGTTTACAAAGAAGGTATAAACTAATAGAGCTATCTAATCTCTATAATTTTACAATTATAGAAGATGATTACGATTATGAGTTTCACTATGGACATAGACCCATTATGCCAATAAGTAGTTTACCTAATAATCAAAACTATGTATATATAGGAACTTTGAGTAAAGTCGTAGCTCCTTCTCTTCGTATCGGTTATATAGCTACCAATAGTGATCTAATCCTAAAAATAGGAGAGCTAAGAAGTATCATCGATGTACAAGGTGACAATATAATGGAACAAGCTATCTTACAATTAATGGAGGATGGGACAATAAGAAAGCATTTAAAAAAAGCACATAGCTACTATAAAAACAAGAGAGATATAACTGCCAATTTACTAGATAAAAACCTTAACGAACAAGTAAATTATACAATCGCTGATGGAGGATTAGCAATCTGGTTAGTTCCTAAAAAAGAGACAGATTGGGATAAACTTAAAAAGAAACTAGACTTAGATAAAATTGCTTTTATGGGCCCCGAAAGGTTCTCCTATAGCGAGAAATTACAAGGGATTAGATTTAGTTTCGGATCGTTGTCAGAACGACAAATAGAAGAAGCTATCCTTTGCTTAAAAAGACATTTATAACAATAAAAAAATTCCTTTAGTAAAGACTTTACTAAAGGAATTTTTTTACTCTAATCATTGGTATTATTTACGCAAAGCTTTTTTAACTGCAGGAGCTATTTTAGTACCTAATAGTTCTATATTTTTCATCTGTGTTAAGTGATCAGGTGCTCCTAAGTCACTATGCATTAACCAACGTGTTAATCCAAACATCTCTTGATGATATAAAATTTTATCTACTACTTGATCTACATCTCCTATGAATAAAGCGCCGTCTCTACTTCTTCCTCCTTCATACTGCTCATAAGTGTAAGGTTGCCATCCACGTGATGCTCCTATCCTATCCATCTGCTCTTTATATACAGGGAAATAATCTTTAGCTAACGCATTTCCATCTACTCCTACTAATCCATGTGAGTGAGTAGCGATCTGCATCTTACTAATATCATGACCTGCATTGATATACTCTTGTTTATAATAATCGAAGAATGGTTTATATTGTTCTGGCATTCCACCAATAATAGCAAACACAAGTGGTAATCCTAATTTAGCCGCTCTTAATACAGACTCTGGTGTTCCACCTGCCGCAATCCATATATCCATTGGCTGTTCACTTCGTGGAAAGACCTGCTGTTCTTTTAGAGAAGCTCTGTGTTTTCCTGTCCATGTCAATGGTTCATCTATAGCATTGATATTCAACAACAAATTAAGTTTTTCTGTAAACAACTCATTGTAGTCATTAAGATCATATCCAAATAAAGGGAATGACTCTATAAAACTTCCACGTCCCACCGTAATCTCTGCTCTACCATTAGACATTGCGTCTATAGTAGAGAATGATTGATACACGCGCACAGGATCATTAGAACTTAATACTGTTACTGCACTTGTTAATTTTATATTCTTAGTTACAGTAGCTACTCCGGCTAATATGATATCTGGAGTAGAGACTGCGTAATCTTTACGGTGATGTTCTCCTATACCGAAAACATCCAGTCCTACTTCATCCATTAATTTAACCTCTTCTATAATCTCATTTATACGTTGTGTACTTGACTGATAACTATTGTTTTGTTTGTCGAATTTTAAATCCCCAAACATGCTAATTCCTATTTCCATCTTTCTCTTTTTTATGATAGTATAAAATTACTCCTATTAATATGAATTATACTTAATCTATATTAAGATATATCGCGTCACATATTGTCAATAATCACTCCCTACTAGATGAAAGCTTAATATTATTCAAAGAAAATGACGAAAAAGGTATTTTAAGTTAAAAAAACAGCTTGTTCAAACATAAAAGTATTACAGTTTTCTACATTTATTTAAAGAACTTAATCTCTTTTAATATAATTTGAAGTTGTAAGATATACAGATTAACAATCAAAAAGTTTTATTCGCAAAAAGGACACTTTTAGTAAGTTTTAGCGTCAAATTAGGAAATTATACAAGGCTTTTTTTATACTTTTGTCCTACAAGATTAATAATAAAGAGGAATAGAAGTATAAATTCTAGATTATTATGTTTCTCTTTTTAAGTAAATACAAATCTTTTGTCTCACATCATTAAAATACTATTATTCAGTATTTTAATATTTAACAAAGAGACTGAGTGCTAAAAAAGAACTATCATAGAACATAAAGTTCTATTTAAGTTATAATGTTGTTTCCTATTATGAAAGCTCTATTGTTGTTGATAGAGCTTTTTTTTATCGTATCCTATAGTAATTTTTAAACGTTACTAAAACAGCAAAATTACTTTGATTATCAATAATAATATATCCTTAAAGATCATTAAAAATTAGAAACCTAAGTGCATATTCTTCGGGAGTTTATTGGGCAGTCTTTGGGTGCTCTTCGGAAAACTGCCCCTCAGTCCGAACAAATACTGAACTCTTCCGAAGAGCTTCCGAATAAATGGGTGTGTTTAAAACACATAACCATTGATAATAAGACACTTATAGTTTAAAAAATGGAAATAAATAGACTTTTTTGGAAATATTGAGAAGTATTCGGAAAAGAATGGAAGAAAATGGAAAAAAGTGGAAGTAAACATTTTTTCTTCGAAATAAATAGCTATACAACTATTTTATTCTTCAACTGTTACACTATTGAAAGCTCTACCTAGAGTAGCTTAATATTTCTTTGCTATCCATCATAAAACAAAGATATTGTTTTATGCGTTCCCCGACTTTTAAAGTCAATCTAATATCACTAGAAGCTTATTAGAACCATTTTCTCCATTTAAAATAGGTAATCATTAAAACAACCAAACCTAACATTACCCATAAAGTATAGAAATATCCATTCTCTGTTTTTAATTCTGGCATATTCTCAAAGTTCATTCCATATACTCCAACGATAAACGTTAGCGGAATAAAGACTACAGAGACAATAGTCAATACCTTCATGATCTCATTCATTCGATTGCTCTGAGATGAGAAATAATAGTTGGTAGCACTATCTAATTTATTCAAATTATAATCGATTTGATCAAGCATTTCATAGCTTTTATACTGTAATCGATCAAAGAAAACAATACTACTTCTGCTAATCTGGCACTCTACATTCTTTTTATCATGTTGTGTTTTTAGATTGTATAACACTTCTCTTAGCGGTATAATAGCCCTCTTCACCTCTTGTAGTTGTTGAGTATATTCTTCTATACTTACCAGAATTTGCTTGTGATATTTAGTTCTAGCTTCTAATAGGATTTGTTCTACATTATCTTCTATCAAGTCTAAGGTTACGAAATAACTCTCCATGAGTGAATCTAGTAATCCATATAATAGATATCCTGAATCTTTTCTTCTTATTTGTCCTGTTTTGGTTCTAATACGCTCTCTGATCAAATTAAAGAACGCACCTCTTTTTTCTTGAAATGACAACAGTACATTCTCTTGAAGGATAAAGCTTATCTGTTCAATCCCTACTAAAATATCTTCATTAGAATACGGCAAAATAGCCTTAACACTAAAGAATAATGTATTATCTAACTCCTCCACTCTAGTTCTTCTAGAGAAATTTAGAATCTCTGCCATGATATAAGACTCTATATGAAAAAAGTTACCTACTTCTTTTAATAAATCTATATCATGCAGTCCATGTAAGTTAAACCATTTTATAGCATGAGGAGATGCTGCTATCAATATCTCTTCTATTTCCTTCAGACTTAAATCATTGTACTCCTCGAACGTATTCTCATCATAAATGAACAATTGCATAGAAATAGGTACTTCTGGGAAAGAACCTGCATATTCTAAAGAATTTGGTTGAAGTTTTCTAGCTTTCTTATATTTAACTCGTCTCACATTTTGTAAATTTGCTTAAAGATAAAAGTTTTTAGACTTTTATCTCATTTATAAGCCTAAAAAAACAACTCAAACAAATATGAAAACACTAATTAAGAATATAAAAGAAATACTACAAGTTAGAAATGAAGCTATAGAGAAAGTATCAGGAGCTGATATGGCAACTTTACCTAAGCTAGACAATGCATATCTACTTATTGAACACGACTTGATAGCAGATTATGGTACGATGGACACTTGTCCTAATGAGAATGAAATGGATCAAGTAATAGATGCTACTGGGAAAACGATCTTACCTACATGGGTAGATAGTCATACACACTTAGTCTATGCTGGTAATAGAGAATTAGAGTTCGTTGACCGCATCAATGGTCTTAGTTATGAAGAGATCTTCAACAGAGGTGGTGGTATCTTAAACTCTGCAAAGAAACTACAAGAAACTTCAGAAGAAGATTTATATGAACAATCGCGCAAACGTTTAGAAGAAGTAATTAGTCAAGGTACTGGAGCTGTTGAAATTAAATCTGGATATGGTCTTACTGTTGAAGCAGAGCTTAAAATGCTACGCGTGATTAAAAAACTAAAAGAAAACTACCCTATCGCGATTAAAGCAACTTTCTTAGGGGCTCACGCCTTCCCTACTGAATATAAAGATAACCACCAAGGTTATATTGATCTTATAGTCAATGAAATGATTCCTGCTATTGCTAAAGAAAACTTAGCAGAATATGTAGACGCTTTCTTAGAGACAGGTTATTTCTCTTGTGAAGAAACAGAGCGTATCATTAAAGCAGGACAAGAACACGGGCTTATTGCTAAAGTTCACGTTAACCAATTTACAGCTATTGGCGGAATCGAAACTTGTGTAAAAAATGGTGCGCTATCAGTAGATCACCTAGAAATAGTAACAGACGAAGATATCGAAATCCTAAAAGACAGTAAGACAATGCCTGTAGCCTTGCCTACATGTTCTTTCTTTATCTCTATTCCTTATACGCCTGCTAGAAAGATGTTAGAAGCAGGTCTACCACTAGCTTTAGCCTCTGATTCTAACCCTGGTACTACACCGTCTGGAAATATGAACTTTGTCGTAGCTACAGCATGTATCAAAATGAAAATGACTCCTGAAGAAGCAATTAATGCAGCTACAATAAATGGAGCTTATGCAATGGGACTACAACAAGAGTACGGTAGTATAACAAAAGGCAAAAAAGCTAGTTTAATTATCACAAAACCACTAAATTCATTTTATGAATTACCTTATGCTTTTGGTTCCAACCTTATAGACCAGGTAATTCTAAATGGACAAATACAAAAATAAAAGATACCCTAGTATCTATTGCATCACAACAACATAGCTATGAACAAACAAAAACTAGTGTTATTTAAGAAAACTGATTTGGTTGCCTTGACCAAATTCAGAAGTGGAGAAATCAAATTTGGAGAAAGAGTTCACACTTTAGAATCAGAAGAGAATTGGCATAGCGAATTAGCTGCTACAGACGCTAAATATGCTATTATTGGTATTCCTGAAGATATAGGTGTAAAAGCGAATCTAGGTCGTACAGGTACTTCTTCTGCTTGGCAAAATTTCTTAAACAGCCTTTTAAATATTCAACACAACAGATTCTGTAAAGGAAGCTGGACTACGTTAATTGGCCATTTAGATTTCAGTGAAGAGCAAAAAGAAGCAGAACAACTAGATCCTAATAATCGAGAAGATCGCAAAAGACTCTTCGAATTAGTGTCTCGTATAGATAAAGAAGTGTCACATACCATCGCTAAAATTGTAAAAGCAGGCAAGATACCTATTGTTATAGGTGGTGGACACAATAATGCTTACGGTAACATTAAAGGACTTGCCTTAGCAAAAGGCAAAGCGATTAATGTAATCAACTTTGATGCGCATACAGATTTTAGACCACTAGAAGGAAGACATAGTGGTAACGGGTTTTCTTATGCATTCGAAGAAGGTTTTTTAAAGAACTATTTTATCTTCGGTCTTCATGAGAACTATACTTCTAAGACTGTTTTTGGGGATATAAAACTTCATGCGGACCGCGTTAAGTATAATACTTATGAGCAAATACGCATTCGCAAAGAGAAATCTTTTGACACCGAATTGCTAACAGCTCAACGACATATCGAAAACAATACTTACGGTATCGAAATAGACTTAGATGCTGTGCCACTAGTAGCTAGTAGTGCTATCACTCCTACAGGCTTCTCTGCTGAGAGACTGAGACAGTTCATTCACTACTTTGCTAAATCTAAGAATGTAGGATATATTCACATTTGTGAAGGGGCTCCTTCTTTAGATTTCGAACAGAACAGCCATCTTGTAGGAAAGTTAATCACTTATTTAGTAACAGATTTTATCAAGTCAAATACAGAAAAACTTTAATCTTGAATATATTACTTGTCGAAGACGATTCTCGCATTAGCGATTTTATCGTCAAAGGTTTAAAAGAAAATGGTATGCAAGTACAACTTGCTGCTTCTGGAGAAGAGGCAAGAGATTTTATTCTTAATGCCGATTGGGATCTTATCTTGATGGATATTATGCTTCCAGGTATAGATGGTATTCAGTTGACCAAAATGATTCGTTTTAAAAAGAACTATACCCCTATACTGATATTAAGTGCTCTAAGCGAAACCACTGATAAGATATCTGCTCTAGACAGTGGCGCAGATGACTATCTAACGAAGCCATTTCACTTTAGCGAATTACTATCGAGAATTAATGCTTTGACAAGACGAACTAAATTTAACTACGAAAAGAAAGACCATATTTACATCTGTAGTGACCTAAAACTAGACCCTGAGAAACACCTAGTTACACAAGGAGGTAAAACAATAGACCTGTCTCCTAGAGAATACAAATTATTACTTTTCTTATTAGAAAATAAAGATCGCGTAGTCTCTAGGATGCAGATTCTAGAACGTGTATGGGGAATACAATTTGATACCAATACTAATGTAGTAGATGTCTATATATCTTACCTCAGAAGTAAAATAGATGAATCTAAAGTAAAAATGATACACACCATAAAAGGAACTGGCTATATGCTACAAGAATAATATGAATTTACGCACTCGTCTTACCACATACAGTACTATAGTATTCGGTATAGTATTTTTTATTGCATCACTTATTATATTCTTAGCTTACTTCTCTAAGACACAAGAGTCTGTGTTTAACAATCTGAAGAATACTACTCTCCTATCTGCAATATATTACTTAGAACAAGACGAGCTATCTCATACAGAGCATTCTGTTGTAAAAGAAGAGTTTAGAGCTACTATTCAGTCTAAAAATGTAGCTGTATATAACTTTAGTAATCAGTTATCCTATGGAGCTCTAGTTAATGATCCTGTACTGACAAACGCTATTTTAAGCAAAACGAGAACAGATAAATCACATCGATTTAAAGCAAATGACTTTTTCTATTACGGAATATATTACCCTGATAATCAAGGGGATTTTGTAGTCTATACGAGAGAGTCTACAGCTGACTTTATGAATCAGATGAAAAGCCTTATTCTTATCCTATGCATTGTACTTGTAGGAGGATTACTAGCCATTTATTTCTTAAGTAAATACATCTCTAATATTGCCTATAAGCCTCTTAAGAATATCGTTCAACAGGTAAATGAAGTAAACTACTCTAATCTAGAAAACGGGATAGAAGTACCAAAAACAAATGATGAATTAGAAGAATTAATCTCTACTTATAACAACCTATTAATAAGGCTATCTGAAACATTCTTGATTCAAAAGAACTTTATTAACTATGTTTCTCATGAGTTTAAGACTCCCCTTACAGCTATCAGTGGTAACCTAGAGGTTTTTGCTCAGAAAGAACGTTCTCCTGAAGAATATAATCAAGTAGTCAAAGAAGCTTTAAAAAATGTTTACAAAATAGAGAATATCTTAAGTAACCTTCTTTTATTATCAGGATTAAAAAACACAGAGAAAGATGCTAGTCTATTTAGAATAGACGAGATAATCTGGAATATATATGAAGCACTACAAGATAAGTTAACAGAGCTACAGACCACATTACAAATCAATATCAATGTAAATGACTTCACTAAACTAGAATATAAAGGTAATGAAACGCTAATCCATCTAGCCTTATACAATATTGTCGAAAATGCTGTAAAATACTCTAATAGCAAGCCTATTACGATAGATCTGTCTCTTCAAAATAACAGACTTAAGTTAAGTGTAGAAGATCAAGGAAAGGGTATATCTGAAGAAGAATTAGCTTTTATAAAACAAACATTCTATAGAGGAAAGAATGTAGGCGAAATTAAAGGTAGTGGTATAGGACTGTCCCTTGCTACTATTATCTTTGAGCAACATCGTATTCAATTTGATATTACTTCTCAGTTAGAACAAGGAACAGTTATTTCTTTAATTTTTTAAAGTCTATTTTCTTTTGAATCCAAACTGTTCAATATAAAAATCTAGAAGAGTAATTGCAGTCATCGCTTCCACAATAGGTACTGCACGTGGTAATACACACGCGTCATGTCTTCCTTTCCCTTGTACAGTCACCACTTCATGTGCGGTATTGATGGATTGTTGATCTTTCATTAAAGTAGCTGTTGGTTTAAAAGCAACTTTGAAATAGATATCCATTCCGTTACTTATACCTCCTACGATTCCTCCTGCATTATTTGTTGTTGTAGAGCCATCAGGAAGAATAGAATCATTATGTTGGCTACCTCTCATCTTTGTCCCTTCAAAACCACGACCAAACTCTACTCCTTTAACAGCATTGATCCCTAGCATAGCTTTAGCCAAATCAGCATCAAGTCGGTCAAACACAGGTTCTCCTAATCCTACAGGCACATTCTGTACCACGCATATAATAGTTCCTCCTATAGAATCCCCATCTTTTTTGACTTCCTTAATTAAAGTCTCCATCTCTACTGCTTTAATAGGATCAGCACAACGAACAGGATTGTTCTCTATCTCGTTAAAATCTAATTCACTGTATTTTTTCTCAACAGCAATATCTCCTACTGAAGATACATAAGCTGTTATTTTTATTTCTTTTAATACTTGCTTTGCTATTGCTCCCGCTACTACTCTACTGGCAGTCTCACGAGCAGAACTACGCCCACCTCCTCTGTGGTCACGATGTCCATATTTTTCATCATATACATAATCTGCATGGCTTGGACGATAAATATCTTTGATATGATCATAATCCTTTGATTTTGAATTTGTATTTTCAATTACAAAACCAATAGGAGTACCTGTTGTCTTCCCTTCAAATATTCCTGAAAGAAACTTTACTTCATCTGCTTCTTTTCGCTGTGTAACTATCTTAGATTGACCTGGTTTACGTCTGTCTAATTCCAACTGGATTTGTTCTAAATCTAACTCTATTCCTGCTGGACAACCGTCTATAATACCACCGATCGCTACTCCATGAGATTCACCGAAAGTAGTTACTCTAAATCTATTGCCATAAGTATTACCTGCCATATTAATGTATTTTATACAAGTTTACTACTTTTCTAAGTTTTGCACCTTGTTATTTTGGATATTTTTTGACAAATGCCATTCTATTCCTACCGCTAACGCTGATTCTATTTCTTTTATATTCTAACTCCCCCTCTCCATTTTATCATATATCAGTATATTTGTAAATCAAATTAATAATATGATTATAATAAAACCATTTACGAAAACTGATATTCCATTAATTATAGATTGGAATTTTACGGAAGAAGAACTACTTCAATTTGGAGGAACTGCATTTACTTACCCTCTAACAGAGGATCAAGTCGAACAATTCTTAAAAGTCGAAAATTCTTTATTCTTTAAAGCAATCGATAGTGATAATGAGACTACAATTGGAGTAGGTGAAATTATTTTAATGGAGAATAATGCTACTAAACTAGCTCGTATAGTAGTAGGTGATCGAAACAATAGAGGAAAAGGATATGGACAAAAGATGATGCAAGCCTTTGTAGATTATTGTCTAAATGACATTCAAAGTGATTCTGTTATCCTTAATGTATTTGATTGGAATATTGGAGCTATTAAATGTTATGAAAAAATAGGCTTTACCTTTGCTGATGTTCCTATGAGAAGTTTTGATCTACCGAACGGAGAACAATGGTTTAGTAAACAAATGAACTACATTAAAAAGTAACCACTTAGTATATCTTCTATACTCATTGCTACCTCTTAGCACTAAGATTGCTAATCCTGCTATCTTCTTAGCATAATATTTCCGTAGTGAATCCGTAATAATGTTTGTTTTAACGGACTCACTACGCACTCATAACGGACTTACAACAGACTCAAGTCAAATGAGAGATGTCTCGTCCAACTATAACGGCACATACACCATCCTATATTTAGGATTAACCACAACTCTACTAAGAGGTAACTCTACTCTTATTTTTACATCCATATACTACTAAAAGCAGTAGTCCTAAGAACAAAAGTTACCTTTTCTTTACTTTACCAATCGTTCATAGTCTAAAAAAAGCTTTATAATAAGAACTTAAATCCCTGTTTTTAGAAAGTTTTTTCATTTTTACAGAACTTTTTATAGACAAAGATAATGTAAAAAAACATCTTTCATTTCTCCCCATTTTTGTTTTCAATTTTAATACTAAATCCTTCTAAACACCACGGTTATACAGACTTTAGGCACTTGACCCACATTGATTATAATGCAACAGTATACCGAAATTATTTAGCTATTTACAATTTTAACACAGGAATAAATACTTAAATTAAAATATTCTTGTTTGTTTTTATAGAAAAATTATATAAATTGTCCTTAACAAAACCTAACTAATCAAACAACTTATTATGACACTTGAATTATTTGAAGAACTCTCAGATGTCCTGGGGGTATTCGTAGAGAAATTTACTAACCTCAACATTAAAACGAACAAGCATTCTCTAGCTTGGCAACGATTTCATTACAATTATTTTGATTCTATGACAACTACACTGTATAAGTCATTAGTTCACTTAAACTATGCGACTATACAACAAGAGAAAGATAATGTCCAATATGCAGAAGCCTTCTCATTAGTATTAGATAAAAATTTTAAACAAGTAAGAGATATTAATTTTGACAAGTTTGAACCTAAAGTTCAACAGCAGATTTTAAAAGTAGTACTAGGTGATCTTCCTTTTTTAACTAAAGGACTGAGCGAAGACACCTATCATTACATTAAGTTTAATTGTCTGAATAGAGAGAATAGACTATGTGGCTTAGGAGGAACTTTATTTAAAGATTCTAAGACAGGAGAATTTATACTAAACTTATTCTACTTAAACATTCGTAATGAACGTATTGATTCTTTATTAGAAGTAGATTTCTATATGAAAGACAAGGCTAAGTATGTAAAGCTTTATAGAGAATTAGCGTTAAGTAAAGTAACAACACCACAGGCTCTAAAAGATGCCCTAGATAAGAAGAGTATCTCTAGTGTAGATTTTAATAATGATTTCATCTATTTCTTTGGAGAGGAGTATCTTACCTTTTATGATAAGAGAAAGTACTTACAGAGTTTGGAACTTGTATTCTTTACGAAGAATTCATTTGAGGAGATTGCTGATGTATGTGGTTTTAAGTCTACTGAGTCATTAATCACAAAGTACAAAAAATTTGAAAGTAACGGATATAATCCTATTATTCGCTACTCAAACATATTACAAGCGTAATAAAAGTAAAAAAGGTTGATTCAAATGAATCAACCTTTTTTTATGTGCAACTTAAATTGCTTTTGTCTTTTCTTTTAACCAAGCAGCTTCTTCAGCTGATAATTTTGATTCTAAAGATTCATACACCCATTGATTATAGTTATTTAACCAATCAATATGTACTTGATCTAATAGTGACTTCTCTACTAAATCTGTTGCGATATAACAGATGGTGATTGTTTCGAAATCCATAAAATCACCGAATTGATTAGAAGCTAAATCCTTAGATACTACTAAGTTTTCGATACGAATACCGTGCTTACCTTCTCTGTATAATCCTGGTTCTATAGAACTGATCATTCCTGGCTCTATCGCAATATCTACTGCAGCACCATTAAAAGTATGAGGCCCCTCGTGTACGTTCAAGAAGAATCCTACTCCATGACCTGTACCATGTCCATAGTTACGCATAGTAGCCCAGATAGGACGACGTGTTATAGCATCGATTTGATATCCTCTAGTACCTTTAGTGAAGATAGCCATAGATCCTTCTATCGTTCCTTTTAAAACAATAGTGTAATCTTCTTTTTCTTCTTGAGTCAACTGTCCTAAAGATACTACACGTGTAATATCTGTAGTTCCTGTCTCGTATTGTCCACCAGAATCTACTAAAAGCAATCCTTTAGCCTCTAATTTATAGTTGCTATCCAGTTCTGCCTTATAGTGTGGTAAAGCTCCGTGATCTTTATATCCAGCAATAGTATCAAAACTAATATCTTTAAAACCTGGCTGTTCTGCACGTAATCCTCTTAAATGATCTGCAATACTCATCTCAGATAATTCGCCTGAAGCTACATTTTCTTCTATCCATTTAAAGAACTTCGTCAGTGCTACACCATCATTAATCATGGCATGTCTCTCATGGTTTAACTCCACTTCATTCTTCACTGCTTTTAGCATAGTAGACGGGTTCATATCCTCTAAGATAGTTACTCCCTCAGGAACAGAATCATAAGTAGCAAAACAAGTACGCTTAGGATCTAACAAGATAGTTTCGCTTGTTCCTAGTGATTTTAGGTAATTTCTTACTTCCTCATAAGGTTTGATTAAGATACCATACCCTTGTAATTCCTCAGCTGTACCTTTATCTAATTTCTTAGAATCAATGAATAAGATTGATTTATCTTGACTAATAAATACAAACCCTAGTGTAACAGGATTACATTTTACATCTGTACCTCTAATATTCAATACCCAAGCTAAATCATCTAAAGATGAAATTAGGTGACATGTCGCTCTTTTTTGTTTTAAAACTTTGCGTACAGCTGCTATCTTATCTGGAGTAGATTGCCCTGTAATAGAAATAGGTAATGTATAAGCTGGCTCTGTAGGTAAAGCTGGTCTATCATTCCATATTACATCTAATAAGTCTACATGACCATCTACCTTAATGTTTAAAGGACCTAATATAGTATTTACAGCATTCGCTACTGCTAATGAAGCTAAGTTACCATCAAAGGCAACTGTATTTCCTGCTTGTAATTTATCTCCTAACCATGACACATACTCTGGTGCATGTTGAACTTTTAATTTTACTAACTCAAAACCAGAACCTTTTAACTGTGCTGGTCCTTGTACAAAATAACGAGAGTCAGTCCATAATCCAGCAAAATCTTGTGTAATCACTAATGTTCCTGCTGAACCACTAAAACCAGATGTCCAAACTATACACTTATAATAATCTGGTAAATATTCACTGATATGTGGATCTGAAGAAGGGATAATGTATCCATCAATTCCTCTCTCCTTCATCAGTGAACGTATCTTCGATAATTTTTCTAAATATGTCATTATGATAATAAATTTTTCAAGCTAAAGGTACAAAATGACGAGTACTACAAAAAGATAAATCTGTTAAATTAGAATAGTTTTTACTTCTGTAGATACTAGCTTAATTTCTAATCCCTTAAATGTAAAAAAGCCAACATTTAGTTGGCTTCTTTTATTTTATTTCTGTTCGTCTAAAATGTGAGTTGGCTTAATCGTAGAATTTAATCGTAGAATTTGTTTACTCAATACATCTTCAAAAGAAAAATCTTTTAAATGAACGTCTCTTCTAAACAACTCTGGATTATTCACTAAAGCGATTATAAAGTCTGAGAACACCTTATTACTCATCACAGTTGGATCTAGTACAGCACGAGCACGTACAAGCTTCTTATCAGATCTTCTATAATAATCAAAAACATACTGATTAGGCTTTTTCCAATCGCGTTTACCAAAGTTTTCAAAGTAAACATCAGAGATAGATTCCTTATCATTAGTCCTTGCGGTAACTCTTTTCTTATCAAAGCCAACATTAATGATAGAGGCAATATTTAAATATATTTCTTCTCCTTCTACTGTAGGACAAGTCTGTTCATATACTAAGAGAACATTACCTACTCTCTGTAAAAAAACATAATGTAAGACCTCGTGTTCATCCTTTATTTTCCATAACATGCGCTCTTTTTTATTGTCTAATGAAGAAAATAAGGTAACAGGTGTAGATAAGCCATTTATCACTACTTCTTGCTGTTCTAAGCCTTTCTGCCATGTTGTTACCCATTGTCCATCTACATAGTATTGCTTTAAAGGTAATAGACTCCCTTCATGTAAATCATAGAACTGTCCACGTATGGAATCGTTCTTATCTAACTCACTAGATAATAACGTGTAGTAATGATAATCATGATCTGTAGTATAACGATATCTCGGAATAGCATCTTTATAATAGACAATATCAAGATCATTAGATACATTTTCTTCTACTAATAATCCGTTATATATCTCCCCTTCTTGATATATAGCGTTTACCTGTATTGTATCTTGTTTGTTCTCTACCTCTATATATGCCTTAGCTTGCTGATCATAAAGTGAAATAAACTTTAATCGATCCGTTAGCATAGTTAGTGTATTAGGATATGACGCTGCCTTCTCTACAACTTTCAAACTATCATTAACAGTAGAAGTCTCTACTAGATAACTAATATCCTTCAACTTAAGAGTATCTCTATGTATAGAATCTGTCACTGTAGTATGATCTTGCGCATATAGTACTCCTCCTATACTTAGTGCCAATATTACAATACCCTTTTTCATATTTTTCTTTTTAAATAACATAGTATACATAATCCTAAACTCCTTGTCTAAAACCATGAATATCAAATTTACAAATTTCAAATGACAAAAAAATAAAATTACGTTTCCAAAAACAATTAAATAGATAGTTATAAACCACTGTATAGATATAGACACCATTATATATCAACACCTTACAAATGGAAACAAGTAAATCACATCATTATAATGATAGTAAAAAAATTAGTACCCTGCTAATATTCAAATATTTACAAGGCATTTACTATACTTTTCGATACGTTTTAAAAAGTTTATCCCATAATAATGTGTAAAAACCATAATTACAGTTCGGATCTTGATGATGAATATTGTGAAACAAGGTAAGGCACAGTATATCTCGTGTCCAACATTCAAAGTAAGTATTCTTAAACACATCCTTATCTATATGACCTATAGTTCCCCAAATAAGATTAATAAGTAAATAAAATCCTATCGAAAAAGTGTCAAAGGGATATATACACAACAACAAGATAAACAATAGACCAAAACCAATAGCCTCTAGTGGATGTAATACAAATAAACTTATCGCATTAACACTGTTGTGCTCATGGTGTCTTAGATGCGCTAATGGATAAAAAATCGGGATATGAGCTAATCTGTGAAATACATACATCAGAAAGTCCATACCGATCACTAGTCCTAATGTTTGTAGAGCTATAACAGTGATAGAGCTACCTTCTAGAACATGAATATACCCATAATTATACAACCCTACTCCTAATACAAAAACGCCTGCATTACACAGTAAAACAACAAATGATAATATTAGATCCCTTCTAGTAATCTCTTGTTTTATTTCTTGGATATACTCTCCCTTCTTACATCTGTTTAAAGTCAAATACAATCCAATAGATACACCATAGAACAGTATATTCAATACTATACTAAAAAGGATTAGTTGTGTAATAGACATTCCGATCACTAGATCTAACATGGTTCTCTATTTATATTATTAATAATCAAACTTACAAAAAACATATAATAAAAAGGATGACTGCTTGAGTCATCCTTCTACATCTTATATCTATATTTATTTAGAGTATTCTTAATTACTGTTCTTCATTCTGAGCTTGTCTCTTTAGTAAATCTAAAGCAAATGTAAGTTCAGGGTCTTCTTCGTTTAAGATACTTCTATAAAAACCTTTTTCATCTACAGTATAGTCTGGTAGTACTCCTCTACACCCCTTCTCTGTACTGATAGAATTATTAAAGAACACTTCTGATCGAGGCAAATCTACCACCGTCTGCGTATTAGGCAGTTTATAATTAATAAACCAAGATGCAGTAGTGAAGTTACTACATGTACGTGTCTCTTGTCCTATGATAATTCCTCTTTTATTCTCTTTAAACAAAGAAGCAAAATACGCTGCTGCAGACACTGTGTTATTATCTATTAATAACATCGTATTCCCTTCAAAGAAATAACGATCACGAGGATAGTTCTCTACATAAGACTCATCTAATCGATTATTACCATAGTAGTACTCATCTCCTTCTACCTCGCTCTTGTCATATCGCTGGAACATAAAGTTATTCATATTCTTAATATCCATATCAGAATACTGTCTACCACTAGCATCTATAAGATTCTCACGTACATTGATATCTATTACCTTAGTTGCATATCTGTAATTGTTCTTAAACACTTTTTCTTGTGATATAAAAGAGTAAAACAAAGGAATATTACTAAGATATCCTCCTCCATTACCTCTGATATCAATAATTAAATTCTTCACTCCTTCTTCATTAATCTTCTCAAAGAAAGAACTTAACTTCTGGTAAGCGAACTCTTCTGAAAAAGCAAAAGTCTTAATTGTTAAGCAGTATGTATCGTCATTGACCTTCTGCCCATAGATTCCATAAGAATAACTAATGATGTCTACTGGCAATATAGCTTTCTGTACATTGTAATAATTTCGTGCATAGTTAACTGCCTTCAGTGTAGCTTCTTTACTCTCTACAGCATTTAGACTATCAAGATAAGTGATTTTATACTCTTGCTCAGGACTCATTAAAGACACATAGAACGAAAAGTCCTTTGCATCATCAGCTTCTATACTTCCATCCGTGGTTACATTAATACGCTTTAAGTAATCTCCTGATTTTACATCATTTACTTTGGTAATAATACTTCCTACAGGTATAGTAGGGTTGTGTTGATTCACAAACACCTTTCCATCATAGACAATTGTATTAATTGGAAAAAAAGAAGTTTCCTTTGTAAAATCCTCAAAAACGGTACTATCTGTACTCAATGAAGAGTGAGCATCATGAATTAAAGGAATCGGATTAGATAATAAGAAATTAGCATAAGAAGGATTCTCTTCTAGTTTTTTTCTTATTTCAGCAACTTTTGCATCCAAGTCCTTTTCACTAATAGTTCGAAATGGATTAGGGTGTTGCTTTTTTATAATATTAATAAGTATATCAAAATCATTTAAATAATCTTCTTTCGTCAACTCCGAATATTTCTTCTGTCCTAATACAAAAGAACTACTCAATAATAAGGCAATTAATAATAAACCTTTTTTTATCATTCCTGTTCTCAATTAAATTATCTAAAATAAAGAATTTATAGCATTTTAAAACATTATTCCAAAAGCAATTTATGCAAATCTCTTTATTTCCTAAGCATACAAAGATAAAGTTAAGCATATACCTACGCAACTTTTACTAGTATGTATATTATAACAGCTAATTCTCATTTTTATTATTTTATAAAAGTTAAAAAATCAATCTTTTTTAAAATAACCTACTTTGTGCTTTTAAATGGGAATCAAAAAAGAAAGGTGACCTCGCCAGGCCACCTTCCAATACAAACACTACTAATCTAAAAAGTTGAAACAACAACTTCTTACAACAAAACTATTTTGGGGTCCACAAGACACGATTCTCCACATGATTAAGACCGTATCTAGGATCAATAGCTTTTACTTTAATTAACTGAGGGCCTTCTTTTAACCCCTTTGGTATTGGCATACGCCATAAATGTTTACTCTTCCTTTTAGCATCTACTAAAGGAGAACTTTTCATATTTTTATATCGCCCTTGATTCTGTAGTTCTATTAGACGGGTATAATGAGGGTCTACGCCTTCATAGTACTCCATCTTTTGCCAACTTACACCATCGAAGCTTATTTCAACATTTGTATTTAGATCAGCCGCAAATACATTCGCATAGACATATCCATCGTTTAAGTGTTCTAAACTCTTATCCCACTCTTGTACTTCTGGAGTCCAAATCTGAATCTGTTTATCCTCAGCTCTACCAGATACTTTATAGGATAAATTATAATCTCCTTTTTTTGTTTCTAGTGTCCAGTATCCCTTCCAAGTACCATCATACATCATAGCAAAAGGAATACCTTCTATATCATGAGGCCCTTGCCACCACGCACCACAAACAGCTCCAGCTACTAATTGATGTACAGGTTTCTTATTCTCTCTTTCAAAGTACTGATGATACTGTGTATGCGTATGTCCTACAGCCACAAAGACTTCTTTATAGTCCTTAAACAAGTCTAGAAACTCCTGCTTATCTTCCATAAACTCAATAGGAATATGCATCATCACTTTTACTTTATCATACTTTAGAGTATATCGCGCCAGTACATTTTGTATAAAAGTTTTTTGTACCTCATCTATTGTTCCTATATATTCTTTGTCATTTACAGGGAGTATATTATTAAGTACTAAAATAAGCTCCTCTCCATATTCTAATGCATAATAAGAAGGGCCAAAAGCTTTCTTATAACTACTATCTCTATCATTAAGTGTTAGACCTGACCCAAAGTTTAAATCATGATTTCCAACCACATAATATATAGGGCTACCGATTACGCCTAATGCCTGTGATAAAGGTTCAAACACCTCTAATCGATCAAAAGCTAAATCTCCAAGAGGAAAGATTAAATCTGGAGGTGTGGTAGCTAATTCGCTTACCACGAGTTTTTCTACGTGATGAATATCATCCATTACATCCGACTGCAAATCTCCCAATAAAACAGCTTTTAGAGGTTTACCTTCCTCTTGCTTATACACAGGAAAATCATAACTCTTATGTTCTTCTCCAAAAGGAATATAAAACTCAACTTTATTAGACTTTGACAAAGGAGACTGATATCCTGAAGGCTTGATTAAAAAGATTTGACCTTGCCCTAAACTGTTGATCTTATATTCACCTTTAGCATTAGTCACAACTAAATCCTTACCATTACTGATCAAAACATCTTTTAACAGAGGTTCTCCTTTATCGTATTGCTTATTTTGATTGGTATCTTCAAATACTCTACCTTTTACTTGTGTCTGTTGTGCCCAAGCTCCACTCGTTATAATAAGACTTATACCTACTAATAAGCGCTTCATTAGTTATCAAGATTTAAGAGTTTTATAATCTTATGGTATACTTCATTATTCTCATAAGCTCCTCTAAACTCACCCGATTTAGGTCCATAAGCAAAAATAGGCACCATAGTTCCTGTATGATCATGAGAGATGAAATCCCCTTCAATAATGCCTTGTTTTACATCTCCTTGTGGAATTGCAAAACCGCCTGTCTCGTGATCTGCTGTTATAATAACTAAGGTTTGCCCGTCTTTATCTGCAAACTTTAAAGCTTCTGTTATCGCTTTATCGAAGTCAATTCCCTCTGTTACAATGCCTCCTGTATTATTAAAATGACCATAAGAATCTATTTTAGCTCCTTCTACCATTAAAAAGAAAGGTTGATCTCCTTTTGACAAAAAGTCTAAACTGTGTTTAGTAGACTGTGCTAAAACGTCTATTCTTCCTTCTATTACACCTTTTAATCCTCCTTCTCCTAAGAAATAACCAACACGAGCATCCTTACTAGTACTAAGCTGTTCTACTTGCTCTAGTAAAGTAAACTCTTGCTTTAAATTCACATTCTTAAAGGACTTCCTTCCTCCACCTACAAAGAGAGAAAGTTGGCTTTTTAATAAATCTTGAGCTATTAATGAACTATCATCTCTATCTTTTTGATGTGCGTAAAAAGCAGAAGGCGTAGCTCCTGTTAATTCATCCGTGGTAATTACTCCCGTTTTATAATTAAACGGCGCTAAGTACTCCGTCATATTCTTTAAAGGCATTCTGTCCATACCCATCCCAATAGAACGATTATAGGTTTTCTGACCTGTTGCTAAAGCAGTTCCTGCTGCTGCAGAGTCTGTTGTAAAATCATCCCCTGCTTGCGTTTTGATAAAGCCTACACTCTTCAACTGAAGTAAACTTAAGTCACCTCCATTTGCTAAAGCAGCAGAAGATATCTGTGTCAACCCATTTCCATCCCCTATTAAGAGAATAACATTCTTAATAGGTACATCCTTATCATCATTTGCAAATGTTGGCTTATAGACCTCAGATACTGTTGTATTATGATATACAGCACGATCTAAGTTTTTTAAGTATGTCTGTGCTAAGTAAGGATTATCAGTATTGATAACATCAATGCCCATATCATAAAACGCCTTAAATGCAGTTTTTCCATCTGGAGTTCCCCAAAAGCGAACTTGTTTACCTTGCTTGTGAACTAAGTCTATTACTTCTTGAAGTTTTTGTCTTTCTTCTTCTACCATGCGCCCCTTACCATTCCAAACAGAGTAATCTTTAAAATTAAGACTTACCATGGCTACTCGTTCCCATAGCATTGCATTTTTTAAAGGAGTTAAACTCTGGTGATCTAATTTTACATAGTAAGGATATTGTTCAAAAACTTTTGTATCTGGCTTATTCCCAGAAATAACAAAAGTAATTTCTTGTTCTTTAATTAATCTTTCATACTTCTTCAGTACTGGTAATAATAGCTCCATAGACTGATTTGCATTTGATTTTAAATCAATTAAAAAACTAAGTCCCTTTGCCTTACCAATACCTAATTGAATAGCTTTTTCTAATGATTCCAAATACAAGCTTTCTATCGTTCTATTCACTTGTACAGAACTTACTTCGTGTGCTACATATAACTTGCCTTGTTCTATGACTAAATCAATCTCTATGGACTCTGCTCCATTAGAATAAGCCGTCCAGAAAGGAGTAGATTGATGATAATCATTATGAGAGTGTATCTTATAATTTTTTGATTGAGCATTAGCCATTAAGACACTTGAAATAAAGGCTATAGATAAAAAAAGTCGTTTCATTGTGTTGCATAAAAAAGAGGGCTAGCCCCAAAAAGGTAGCCCTCAATTGGTTTTGAAATTAAATTACCATCCTACGTTTTGTTGTATTCCTGATGATTGTACAGCCCTATTCGGTATTGGCCATACATGCATATAACTTGCGTCAAAGTTTCTAGCTTTCCATACCTCTGATACCTTATAAGGAGAATCAGGGTTAGAACGATCTTCATGAATTCTTCCATAAAGAGGTTTTCCATAAGCCTCTTTTGCATCTCCCCATCTTACTAAGTCAAAATGTCTATTTGCAAATTCTCCAGCTAACTCTACTCTTCTCTCATGTTTTAAGTCTGTCATCGTCGCCCCATTCTTAGGTGCTAATCCAGCGCGCTTACGCACCTGATTTAATGCCTGATCACCATTCTGCCCTAACATGATTTGAGCTTCAGCCTTCATTAATAAAATCTCAGCATAGCGCATTAGAGGAACATTGTAGTTTGTTGTTGGTTTATCTCCATTCATATTGATAAACTTCCCTAAAGCATCTTCTGTACTATACTCATACATATATTTGTTAAACTGAAGTCCAGACATCGAGTTCTCTGAAGAATATCTTTTGGTTTGCCCAAAGTAGCTAAACTCATCTCCGAAGACCATTAGCGTTACTGCTCTACGTGCATCCCCTTTTTCGAACTCTTGATATAGTCCTTCTGTAGGTGTAAAATACCCCCATCCGTTATAAGCTCCCCATCCTTTGTTCTCTAACATACAGCCCGGAAGAATACTCCCTCCTTCTATTCCAGAGTTTACAGACCAGATATACTCACTCTTCCAGTTGTTTAAAGCACTGTGTAATTCTCTGTAATCTTTAGAAGGATTACCTGTATTGACAAGTGCTCTTCCTGATCCAGAATTTGTAACTGCATCTGCATACTTAATTACTTCATTAAACTTAGAAGAGTCATATTGTGCCCAATATAAATAAGTCTTTGCGATATAGGCTAAAGCAGCATCTTTATGTGCTCTACCATAATTATCAGCTGAATAAGAAGTAAAAAGAGGCAATAACTCTGATGCTTTTGTCAAATCCTGAACGATATGGTCATAGTTCTCAATCACGCTTTTTGGCCTTGTATAGCTACCTGCTGGCTGCGACATATTAGCCTCTGTAATAATAGGCACACCACCGTTATTTCCATTATCTCCATATGTATGCGCTAGCCAGAAATAAAAGAAACCACGCATAAAATAAGCCTCACCTAGTACTCTCTTTTTTAATGATTCACTGATTTTCATTCCAGGAACATTAACAATGATATCATTAGCTCTTCGGATTACTTTATAAGCATTTTGATAAATACCATTGATATAACCCTCATCCCCATTTAGGTTAAAGTTTTTAATATTGTCTGCTGTTGCATTAAGACGTCCTGTTACCATATCGTCAGAAGCATTAATATACCAAAAGAATCCTCTCCCAAACATTTCATCTTCCATCATCATCTGATACAAGCTATTAGCCGCCTCTGTAGCATCCTGCTCTGTTTTCCAGAAATTCTCATAAGATGTATTTCCTTTTGGATCTAACTCTGTAAAATCAGAACTACAAGCTCCTAGTGATAAGATTGCTGATAAACCTAATACTAAGCTATATTTAGATAAACTATATTTTTTCATAATTATAAGTGATTAAAAAGTAAATAAGAAACCTCCTGATATTGTTCTTGACACAGGATATCTTGCTACGTCCATTCCTACACCTCCTACTTCTGGATCTATACCATCATATCCAGTAATCGTAAATAAATTATCTCCAGACATGAATATTCTTAAACTAGATTTAGGGGATAGACTATTCATTACACTCTTAGGCATAGTGTATCCGATTGTTAAGTTCTTTAATCGTAAATAAGAAGCATCTTCTAAGTACCAACTAGAAGTCGTTCCATAGTTCTGATTATCATCTTTAGTAGATAATCTAGGAAGACTAGCATTCGGATTATCAGGAGTCCATGCTCCCATCACACGACTATCTAAATTATATCCTTGTAAAGAAGCATTGTAAGCTGTGAACTTATATCCGTTGAATACTTTCACATCACCTACTCCTTGGAAGAACATACTTAGATCAAAGTTTTTATATTCTAAGTTTAAACCAAAACTATAAGTAATCTTAGGTAAATAAGCGTTCATAAACTGCTTATCATTATTATCTATCTTACCATCTCCATTGCTGTCTTCGAACTTAAAGTCACCAGGTTTAGCATTAGGTTGTATTAATTTACCCTCATTAGAACGGTGCGCATCAATCTCTGATTGCGACTGGAAGATTCCCAAATAAGGAACTAAATAAGTAGAGTAAAGCGGTCTACCTACTACAGATCTATATGGAGAAAGCACCCCACGAACATTATCTCCATGGGCGATATAGTCTATTCCACTTTGGTTATATCCATTTAAGTTTACTAGTTCATTTTCTAAGAAACTTGCATTTCCAAAAATCTTATAGTTTAAGTCTCCTATATGATCATTATAACTCAATGACAATTCAATACCTTTATTCAGTACTTCACCACCATTTACATCTGCTGCCGCTGTACCATGATGAGCATCTTCTAATCCTGGAATAATCATCCCTTTAGTACGCTTACTAAAGTAATCAGCCACTACGTTTAAACGTCCGTTAAAGAAAGCAGCATCTAGCCCAATATCAAAAGATTCTGATGTTTCCCACTTTAAGTTAGGGTTAGACTGACGGTTTACATAAGTTCCTTTACCTGTAAGCATACCATCTTCTCCCATAATAATATCACTATTGCTAAGTGGTACATCAAAAGAATAATAGCCTACAGAATTAATATTCCCGATTTGTCCCCAAGAAGCTCTTAATTTTAATTCACTTATTGCATTTACATTAAAGAAGTTCTCTTGTGATATTCTCCACCCCACAGACGCAGAAGGGAATACTTCTGATTGGTTATTCTTAGCTAGACGTGAAGTAGTGTCCTTACGCAAACTTCCCGATACAAAATATCGATCATCGAAGTTATACATCACACGTCCTATCAAAGAAGTTAATGCATCTTCATACACCTCTGTAACTGGCTTTCTGATGATAGAGGCATTCCCCATATACTGGTTAAATGATTCTTCACTTCCAAAACCTTCTCCTTGAACAGAAATATAGTCGTAATTTGTTTTTTGTGCTGAATGGATAGCCGTTAAATTAACATCATGCTTACCAAATGTCTTGTGGTAAGTCAACTGGTTATCCCATATCCAATGGGTCTTTTCGTAGTTATTTTCTAATAGGTAATTATTTAAGTTTGTTCTTCCTAACTCTGGTGCCTTAGGCGTAAATTTCTTATACTTATTACTTGTGTAATCATAACTGTAAGAAGTTTTGAAGGATAATCCATCAACGATATCATAGTTTAAATACACATTGGCATTTAAGAAATTCGTTGGATTAGATGTTGTAGGTCTTAACAGTAATGCTACTGGATTATATACATCTCCATACGCTCCAGCAAACTGTGCTAAATCATGAGGTACTACTCCTCCAAATTTACCATCAGCATCGTATACAGGCGCTGCAGAAGGCATATATAAAGCACTGATGACACTTCCTGAATAAGAACTTGTAGTATTAGTGCCAATAGCATTCGTATTAGAGTAGTATACATTCTCTCCAATAGTAACTTTATCAGTCAGCTTAGTATCTGCCTTTAATCTAAAGTTATAACGTTCAGAAAATGTTCCTATTAAAGTTCCTTCTTTTTTATTATACCCAAGAGAAGCAAAATAATTCGTATGGTCAGAAGCTCCAGAAATACTAGCATCTACATTGTGCATAGCTGCAGTTCTAAAGATTTCATCCATCCAATTTGTTCTATTCACTTGTCCCCATGGATTAAGTAGAGCATCATGCGCAGACTGCCTAGGTACTCCTGCATTATCTGCAGCCATATTATATACAGAAGCTTGCCCTTGTGCATCTAATGGCGTTGGTAAGTTTGTAGCTTTTGAAAAACCTGTATACACATTTAAAGAAACACTAGGATCTCCCTTTACTCCTTTTTTAGTTGTAATTACAATTACTCCTGAAGCAGCCTGAGCTCCGTAGATTGCAGCTGCAGCTGCATCTTTTAAGATAGATACAGATTCAATATCATTTGGGCTAATTGCTGGTCCATAATAAGGGACACCATCTACTACAGTAAGTGGTGCTTCATTAGCTAATGAACCTGAACCACGGATAACCATCTTACTGCTCTCAGAAGGATCTCCTCCTTGCTGTGTTACAGTTACCCCAGCAACTTGTCCTTGTAAGAAATCACTTAAATTAGACACTGGTCTAGAGGCAACTTGCTTAATATTATCCACTGTTGCAATCGAAGTGGTAATATCTTTTTTCTTTGAAGCTCCATATCCAATTAAAACGACCTCATCTAAGATATTGCTGTCTTGTTCTAAAAGGATACTTACTAATTGAGCGCCTTGATAGTTGATCGTTTTTGTTTTGTACCCTAAATACTCCACAGAAAGAGTACCTGCTTCTTTGGCTAATTCTAGCGTAAAATTCCCATCGGCATCCGTAGTTACCCAAGTAGAATTGTCCTTATTCGCGATTACTGTAGCAAAAGAAACAGGTAGGCCATCACTTTTGCCTGCTACCTTTCCCTTTACTATCACTTGTGCATGTAAGAAAGTACTACCTCCTATACATAACAGCCATACTAAGAAATGTCTTTTCATAAGATTGATTACATTGATATTTCACTTTCGAAAGTACTTCTGCTTTGTATAATACAGGGGTAATTTTCTTTCAGTCAAGTGTAATAATCTTTCAGTAAAAGACTAATTCTATATCAGAGTAGTGTACTATTTGGACAATAACCTTTAGTTAACACTAGGATAATCTATTCTACACATTCTTCTAGTCATTTTTAAAGTGTGAAGGACTATGTTCAAAGCGCTTTTTAAAAGATTTACTGAAGTATTTTGGATCGTTAAAACCACATTCAAAACAGACTTCTGAAATTGTCAAGTCCCCTTTCTCGATCAATACTTTTGCTTTTTGTAAGCGCATTTCAATTAATATTTCTAAAGGAGATTGCTCTACAAACTCTTTAAACAAACGATAGCACTTCATCTTAGAAATACCTAGCTCTACTGTCAATTGATCTACACTGAACGAGGCATCACTAAATCTTGCATTCATCATTTCCATTCCTTTTCTAAACAAACGTTCATTAGGTGAAAGATTCACTATAACATCCTCTGTTAGATTCGCCTTCCAAAGGACTGTATTGCTTTCCTTGTTTTCCTTATCATAGCGAATACGCTTAAAAACCATATTATCTAAGGTCGTTTTACCAACTGGTAAGTGAATAAAATCACTAACTCCCAATTGACTCAATTGCTCTTGTACAAAATAATCTACTGTCTCTGCAATATAAAAGATAAGTAACCTTTGTTTCTGAGCCTGTTTTTTAATCTGTGCAAATAAAGATAAAGTGCGATCAGACATCTCAATATTATAAAGTACTAATGCGTCATACTTATAATGCTCTATATTCCCTACCACTCTACTCACACTGTGATTATAGACCAAATTAGTATCTTCTTGTCCAGCCAATAACTGTTTGACAATTGCCTTATCCTCTTCTTTAGCATACACTAGAATATTGTTTTTATCCTTTGGGAGCACTTGTAGCTCTTCTAAGAATTCATTCCAATTCCCTTTCTCAATCCCTTTATTCTCTTCTAATGGAACTAAAGGAATAGATATGCCAAGAGAGAACACTGACTGACTATTAATCATCAGTGTACCATTTAGATTTTGTAATAAAGTCTCAAAAGCTCTATAGTAAGGACTAAAATTTCTGTTGTCATTCCAAAACGCAAATAAAGTATGACTCACAGAGTCTAAATCAATATATAAAACATTGTTCTTCATATAGAAACGAACCGTTATTTGCTGATTATCTTCTAAATATTTATAACATTCGTATAGCAGATAACGCAAGCACAGTTTAAAACGCAATAAATCTACTTCTACCCACTGAGCATCTACTTCATTACACACTACTACCTCTACACCATACTTCTCTTTTATCGCTCCCCACTCCTCTTTTAGGTGCTCTATAAAAGAAGTCATCTCTACACTTACTAATTCTATAGTATCAAAATCCTTAACCTGCTCTATATAGTTCCACTCCCGAACCATATCATAAACTTTAATCAACTCCTCCTTTTGTGTCGTTTCTACATTAAGTTCTTCTAGTATCCCCAATGTATTGACAATAGGCTTCTTAATTCTAGACAACAAGAAGATTCTGAAATTCTCCATCTCTATATCGTCATTCTTTAATTTGCTATGTAGATTCAGTAATTCTCCTTTCTGTTGTTGTATCTCTTGATTTAGAATACTAAGCTGTTCATTTTTATTAGCGAGATGTCTCTTTTGTGCTTCCACTTCCTTTGTGCGATCTCTTACTTGTTTTTTAAGCTCGATCTCTCTCTTTCTCATCTTCCTTTGCTTGATACGTACACGCCATAAAACAATCATCCCTCCAGCGATGACAAATAAAATAACAAAATAAGGCTGTAGAAAGAAAGGCTTTTCGATTTCAAAAGCAATCATATATACTATACGCTTGTCTTTTTGTACTGTATCACGTATCTCTATCTGATAGCGTTTATGGTCTAAATCATCTAAATTAACTTCTTTTTGAGGAAGAACCCTCCAATCGTCAAAAAGACCTACTATTCTATATTCAAATTGATTAATCGGATATTGATTAAAACCTATAGGATAGAGTGTAAGACGCAATTTATTCTCATCTGGATCAAAAAAACTAACCTTCCCCTCTTCTGCTATACGTTCATTGAGTAAGACTCTAAATTCTGGAGCTTTTTGATCATTTCTCAGATGTCCTGGATCTATAATATTTAAGCCTTTATTTCCTCCATAAAGCAGAAAGCCTTTTTTACTCTGACTATATGCTCCTTCAGAAAATTCTAGTCCTTGCCAACCAATATAATTACTAAAGTTTAAGACGTTATAAGTATGTTTGTCTATTGAAGCTATTCCTTTAGTAGTACTAATCCAAACATCATCCTGAGAAGGAGTAAGACTATACACCAAATGACTAGGAAGACCATCTTCTTCTCTAATTTGCTTCTTAAGTTCATAGTCAGTATCAAATACTGATATTCCTCCTAAAGTAGCCACCCATAGATCACCTGTAAAAGCATCTGCATAAGTAGAGAATACACTATTGCCTAGCAATCCTTTTTCTTGATTAATGATATTAATCTCCCCAGATCGACAATCGTAGAATACCACCCCATGTTCTTCAGTAGCTAAAATCAATAAATTATCTTGAATAGAAATATGACGAATATGGTATTGCTTTAATTTATCTTGATTGACAAAAGGTTCAAACTTTTTAGTCAATGCATTATACTTACTCACACCTCCCCAGCTCCCCATCCATAGATAATGATTGATATCTTCTGCGAAAGCATACGTTCTATTACTGATAAAATGCTTGGTAATTCCCTCTTGAAAAAACTCTTGTTTGCCCTGTTCTATTTTTACTACTCCTGCATAAGTTCCTATCCAGATATTACCATGAGAGTCCGAGTATAAACTGCGTACTCTATTCCAATCCTTATTCTCTTTATATTCTTCGATAACAACTGGTACGAAAGGTTCATTTCGCTTCTTTTGATAGAACACTCCTTGTGTATAATACCCTATCCATCTACCTCCTAGCTTATCTACTGCAATAGCGCGAATGGTCTCATGTGGTAAATGAGGTTGTCTCTCTGAATGAGAAAACACATAATCAAGACTTGCTTTATTCGTCGGTAGAATAGAGACTCCACCATCTTTAGTCCCTACCCATATATTGTCAAACTTATCTATATGCAGTACCATCACCTCATTACTGAGTAAACTATAAGGATGCTGCGGATCTACTTTGTGGTTTTCGATAATCTTATATTCCCCCTCTATTGCTCTTAACAGAAAAACACCTTGACTTTTAGTACCGATCCATGTATTCCCGTTAGCCTCTGTTGCAATAGCATTGATAATAAACTCGGGAAATTGCTCTCGTATATTTTCTAGTAAACTAGCTTGTACATAATACTGAGGTGACTTCTTTCTTGCATCCTCCACTAAGTGATCTGCCATATCCCCACTATAACGAGCATCTACAGACACAAACTGACCTCCTCTAAAAGTGAACCACTTTTTTGATTCTAGCTGTACGAGAATATTGCCTTGTTCATCTAAACTCAATACACGAGGCTCACTAGAAAAACTATAATTCTGAAATACATCATCCTTTATCCACAAACTAATCTGTTTTCCATCAGATAAGATCCACAAACGATCTTCTTTATCTCTTAGTAATGCATAAATATCATTACCTCCAATAGAATTAGGATTCTTAGGGTCGTGTTTGTAGACCTTTACTTGTTTACCATCGAATAGGTTTAGCCCATCCCAAGTCCCTATCCAGACTGCCCCATCAGGGTGATTTGCTATACAATTAATAGAATTATTAGAAAGTCCTTCTTTTGTAGTGATTGTTTTAAAGTGGACATTTTGCCCCCAAGAGAGGCAAGAAAACAGAAAAAATATAAAAAACCAACGCATCGGCACTATTATAGCTTATAAAATGCGTAAAAATAAAGGTATTCAAATATTTAGTCCGTAAGCCCAAGTTAAATTATAGTTACCTATATGTTAGAAAAAATGTTTTAATACTATATAGATAACACATCTCTTGGCAATATCTCCTTACTGGGATTACCAAACAACTGTATCTTATTCATTCTTTTATAATTTCATTTCTTCTTATATCATCACATAGATTAAAAATCTCTTTCCATATATCACTTTCTCTTATACCTTTAATACTCCATAAGTCAGTCCCCACGATACTCAAATATAGGCATCTAACCTTCACTGCTTTTTCATACGTTTCTATTGATATTCTTTTATTAGTAAGTAACTTTATAAGCGTATCACAATAAAAAAATGTACGAACATTAATATCGAATACTTCAAAAATCAAATACTCTATTTCATCATCATTACGATCTAGAAGAAAAGTACCACAACAATTAAGAGTTTCTAAAAAATAGCTATACAATTGTTCTTCACTAATCTCTTTCATCTTATTTATTCATCTTAATCTTCCTTTTATCACAAATATTCCCCATATATCCTGTCTCATAAAAATAACATCTATTAAGTATTGCTTTCCTCAAGCATTATTTAAACCATAACTAATAAGCCTTTTAGCAATATCTAGATCGCTTACATTCTTATAGGTCTCTTGATTTGATTCTTCAATCATGTCAAGAAACACATAGAAATCAAATAAACTTGACAACACTATATTATTAACTTCAAACTCTAACACTCCTTCTGTCTGTTCTATTTCAAAAAAAGAGAGCTCATTATCTATTTGAAAAGGTGTTTCCATATATATTTCGATAACCTCTGAATCAACATTCAGTGAGTACTCCTTACAAAAGTCTTGATACGCCCCTCCTTTTCTGAAATATTTCACTAAGTCCACTAACTTCATTGTGTCATCTAATTATAACATCTACATTACTGCTATACAACTACAGTATCATTCTAGATAAAGCAGTGTTTTTTAATTTAAGGTAAATCATTTGCTATTATAAGGGTATTAATACATAAATAGCACTTCCTCACACTTTGAATAAAATTAATCAAAATAATAAAACCAAAATACAACAATTCAAATAGTTATATAAAACAATTCCCATTACTTAATTCTCTTAGACACACCATTTATTTTTCCCCTTTACCTCCTACACCCTCTTTTCTCCTATCTATTTTTTTACTACCTTTGCCTACAGTAAAGGCTTTGACTCAATGTCCATTATTGAGAATATTCTTCTATTCAAAGTCTGGTACATCTCACCAAAAAGAAAGCACAAATCACAGCTTTCAAAATCTCAATTTTAAAATTTTAACAAGTTTTTTAACAGCATTAATTCACTGCGAACCGAGTATTCATGCGGTATACGTTGTGGTTTGTTCGGAAGGTGTTCGGAAAACACCCCCTTTTTCCGAACACCTTGCAAAGAACTTCCGAACAACGCCCATACAACCTTCCCGAAACCCTTGATATCACTAGCTTTATCGCATGCTTAAAATTCCTAAAAAACCCTAAATGTTAATATTTTTAACAGCTGTGATTTGTCCTGTTTTTAGAATTTATAGCGGTTAAAATATTCTCATATTTAGAATTTTCATAAGCTTTAGTATTTCTATAATAGAGTAAAAAACAGTCAATAAACTTATAGTAGGGCTCTGATTACCAAATTCTTTTATTTCATTCCTAAGAAATGGAACTCAACTGTTAGTCCTTTATTCTAAGACAAAAAAAAGAGCCCGAAGGCTCTTTCTTATTTATTGTTTCAATACCCATGAGAAAATCAATGGGGCTACAATAGTAGCATCTGATTCGATTACATAACTCGGTGTATCTACGTCTAGTTTACCCCAAGTAATCTTCTCGTTTGGAATACATCCTGAGTAAGATCCAAAAGAAGTAGTAGAATCTGTAATCTGACAGTAATATCTCCATCTCAATACTGAATCATCCTCTAAATCCTGTGCCCACATAGGAGCTACACACATAGCGAAATCTCCAGCAATACCTCCTCCTATCTGGAAGAAACCAACTCCTTGATCTACAGCATTCTTTTTATACCAATCTGCTAACCACACCATATAGTCTATTCCACTGTTCACTGTTCTAGACTTCAATTCCCCCTTAATTACATAAGAAGCGAAGATATTCCCCATCGTAGAGTCTTCCCATCCTGGTACTACGATTGGTAAGTTTTTTTCTGCGGCAGCTAGCATCCATGAGTTTTTAGGATCTATCTCATAATGCTCTTCTAACACACCGCTTAATAGTAACTTATACATATACTCATGTGGAAAATAACTCTCACCTGCTGCCTCACTGTCTTTCCATATTTTCTCGATATGCCCTTGGATTCTTCTAAATGCTTCTTCTTCAGGGATACACGTATCCGTAACACGGTTATATTTATTTTCTAACAGCGCTAGCTCATCCTCAGGAGTTAAGTCTCTATAGTTAGGAATTCTTTTATAGTGAGAATGCGCTACTAAGTTCATAATATCCTCCTCTAAGTTAGCCCCTGTACATGAGATAATAGCTACTTTGTCCTGTCTAATCATCTCTGCTAATGAGATTCCTAGCTCAGCAGTACTCATCGCACCTGCAAGAGAAATAAGCATCTTCCCTCCTTCATCTAAAAACTTTTCATACCCTTGAGCAGCATCTACTACAGTTGCTGAGTTAAAGTGGCGATAATTATGCGCCATAAATTGAGAAATAGGTCCTCTATTTTCCATTTTACTTGTATTGATTAAATTATTATTTAATAATGATATAGCCTTATCACGCTATTTTTGGGATACAAAGATTAGGATATAGAAAAAGCTTTTTTTTATCATTTGATAAAAAATGTTTTACATTTTTAGCAGTTATAATACACACTCTAATCAGGTTAAATTTTTGTACTTCAATAAAAATAACTTTATTTGTAATAGAGGGATTCCTCTATCGAATAACAACCAAAACAAATATTATGACACAAGCAATCCAAGACCTATATCCTGAGAGCTTAGCGCACTGCTATGGCTGTGGAAAAAACAATCCTAATGGACATCAACTAAAAACATATCTTGACGGAGAAGAAACAATCGCTCGTTTTACTCCAGATACTAAATATACCGCTATACCAGGAAGCGTATATGGTGGATTAATCGCTTCTCTACTAGACTGTCATGGTACAGGATCAGCAGCAGCATTTCTGTGTAAGCACAATAATATCCCACTAGAAGGCATTATACCTGTAAGATGTGTAACAGCTTCTCTTAAAGTTGATTTTAAAGCCTCTACTCCTATGGGAGAAGAACTAGTACTAAAGGGTAAACTAAGAAGCATAGAGAGCAGAAAGGTATGGGTAGATCTAACCCTAGAGGCTAATGGAGTAATCTGTGCTACGGGTGAAATCTTAGCTATACAATTAAAAGAGTAATGCCTTATGGCACGGATTATAAAATCCGCGCCAACTGAATAAAACAAGGGTAATCAATATACTGATTACCCTTGCTTATAACTAACTATCATATAAGGCATGGTACAGTTATAAATCTACACCAACTTAATAAATCTTCATCAAAAGAGTGACAAAACCGTACTAACGTATATGTCTTTATTAAGTATCAAGCCATTGCTTTATCGCTCGTGTTCTCTCTCTACTCAGATCTACCTCTACATCACCCTGTAACACTACACTTACCTTACTGTTTAGATTATTCTGAATAGCAGTAATGCTCTCATAGCTTATTAGATATTGTCTAGATATTCTAAAGAATCGATTAGGATCTAATTCTGATTCTAGTTCTTCCATAGTGAATGGTAATACGTGAACAGATTTATCAAACATAACTGCTTTAGACAGACGAAATTCTGTATAGATATAGGCAATATCACTTGTCTGTATAACTTTATACCTATCGTTATTACTCAGTAAAAAACGTGTTCTATAACTCTGTTTCTTTCCGTGTATAACCTCGGTTAGATTGCTTAAGATTTCTTTATCTAAAACTTGTAATTGGTGAAGTTTCTTATACTTCGTTATGCTTTGTTCTAAGGCAGATTTTTTGATTGGTTTTAATAAATAATCTATACTGTTAACCTGAAATACTTGCAAGGCATACTGATCATAAGCTGTCGTAAAAACAATCGGTACGTTTACTTCTATGGCATCAAATATTTCGAAGCATACTCCATCTCCTAATCTTATATCCATAAAGATTAGGTCAATATCATCATGCTGCTCTAGCCATTCTATACAGTCCTCTACACCTTCTATAACCTGCACGACCTGAGTATCTTCTTTTATATCCTGAAGTAAGGTAGTCAGATGCTGTGCATTATACTGTTCGTCTTCTACTATCAATACTTTTATCATAGCTTATAACAATGGGATTTTAACTCTAAAAACGGATACAGTCTGTTCTATCAAGACCTCTCTGTCTTCGATCAGTAAGTATCTCTTCTTTATATTCGTCAGCCCTAACTTAGAAGAATGAGGAAGAGTGTTCAATAATTGGAGGTTATTCTCAATAATTAAATATTCTTCTTCCCCATAAATATTCACAAAGAGGGGACTTTTTTTGGTTGCTTTATTGTGTTTTATTGCATTTTCTAATAACAATTGTAAGGTCATAGGTGGAATCTTCATTCCTAACAGCTCTGGTCTAACATTAATCTCTACTTGTATACTTTCGCCAAAGCGAATCTTAATCAAGTATAAATAATCAATCAAGAACTGTATCTCTTTGGCTAGACTGACTAAGTCATGCTCTAGGTTTACCAATAGATAGCGTTGTACATCCGATAATCGCTCTAAGAACTCACTTGCTTTCTCTTTATCTTCTTGGATCAGACTTCTTAACACACTGTAATTATTAAACATAAAGTGTGGGTCTAGCTGAGCTTTTAAAGATGCTAGTTGGCTCTGTAATACTATTTCTTTCATCTGTGCATTTTCATAAACGGATTCTTTCCACATCGTTATTAGCTTTCTTCCATTGTGTACAACGATAACAAATACAGTCAAACATAAGCCTATAAAAAACATCTGTCTAGCGTCTAACCAATCTTCTCGTGCTGTATGATCTTGATCTATTAAATAGTAATCTGTCACAATAACTAAAAATAAGAAGACTACAACACAAATAATCACATGTAATACTCCAAACCGAATTACTTCTTTTATGGAATACGTCTTTATCGGCAATCGATCTGACAGATAGATCCCTAAGGTCGTTACAATCCAACTGATAGCAATAAACCAAATCACATCTGCCGTAAAGGTATATCCACTCTCAAAAGAAACTATCTGATACTGATCCGCAGTACTAATAATGTACAACGAAAAAATAAAAAACAACGCTACTAAGAGCGTTAAAGCTACTCTATACCTCCATTCTTTCTTACTTTGCTTTTGTGCTTTCATTACAGATTAAAATTATAGTATTCTTTCCTGATTTTTTCGATTATATTCCTAAAGTAACAAAAAACAAAGCTCGTTTTACATTTTTTATAACTGAACTTGTCTTCCTTAGTCTTAAGTTAAGAAATAGCACTCAATTACAATACCAAAATAGGATTTAACTAATTATTTTCATCATATAATAATACCCTGAAAAGCCAAGTTTATCACTTGTTCGTTCGTCTAATTCGTTGTATTTTACTTCTACAAAACCTATTTGCTCATATAGCTTTTTTGCGCGAGGATTTTCTTTGATTACATCTAAACTTACATATCTTGCATGATGTTCTAAAGCTAACTTTTCTACTTCTTCTAATAGCATTTTACCAACTCCTAGTCCTCTAAAATTCTCATCTACTGCGATAGCATCTACATACACTACATCCTTATCTCTCTTAGATGGAAAGTACATGATGAGCTGTAGCATCTTATAAAGTCCTCTTATCAGCCCATATACCTTAATCATAATACTCAGAGAAATATTCAAAGTACATTGACCATTGTGTTGATAAGCTGCTACACCTATTAATTCTCCTTCACTAGAACGTGCCACGATAATATGCTTAGCATCTAGAGATGCTAAAATAACTTGATGTATTTCTTCCTCTGTCCCTAGTATTCCTTTTAGTTTTTCATTAAAAGCCTGTTGCAAAACATGAGCAGCAGTACTACGGTATCCCCTGCCCAGATATCTATTTATTCTCATCTTCTCTAATTATTCTTACACAAAAGTACAGGAGTATTAAGCTCCCATAGGGTATAGATACATCAATTGACATTTTTTGCTCTTGAATAGCCTATTCACTTCTATTTAACCCAGATTATGCAATAGACATATAAACGAAAAGTAATTATACAAAATAGGTCTGAATTAGTGATAAAAGCATACTATAGTATGGTTTTAGAGCTAATGAAAGAACTATGAAGTAGAATTGCTTTGTAGTATTTGGCTAATGCGTAATCTGGGTTTAAGCTTAATTGCACTATAATCATCGTTTCGGTGGCTTTAGTATAGAAATGAGTTAGTTAATGTAAAAGTTCCAATAAGCCATAAAACATCCTAATATATTTGCCTCAGAAATAAATGCTAATACCATTTTAATTATGAAGCAACTATTATTAATTCTATTAGGGGTAATGACTTTACCTTCTTGGGCTCAATCTCAATTACAAGGGGTGATAAAAGACACACAAGCCAATCCTATCGGATGGGCAACTGTAGTCTTACAAGCAAAGGACAATCCAAAAGAAGAATACTTTATCAAAAGTGAAGAAGATGGAACTTTTGTTTTTGCAGATATTAAGTCAAAAGGAAGTTTTAAACTAACTGCTAGCTTTATAGGGTATAAAGATGTATCCTCTACTATCACTATAAGTGATCATAATACGCCAATCAATCTAATCATAGAAAGTGACGAAAACATCTTAGATGAGGTAATGATCACCAGCCATAGAAAAGCTCTAAAAGTAACTCCTGGCAAAGCTACATTAAATATAGAGCAGAGTAACTTAGCACAAACACAGTCTGCCTATGATGTGCTAAAGACACTCCCTGGAGTTACTATTAGTCAAAACGGAGAATTAAAAATAAAAGGTAAATCAGGTGTCACAGTATTGATGGACGGACAGCCTACTCAGCTGTCTGCAGAACAATTAAAAACCATACTTAAAGGGACTCCTGGCTCTACTTTAGAGTCTATTGAAATTATGAATATACCTCCTGCTAATATAGATGCTTCTGGTACAGGTGGGGTAATTAATATTATCTCTAAGAAAAAGCTAGTTCAAGGCTTTTATGGAACAGTTAATTCAACTGTAGGTGTTAGTAATAAAGTAAGCACAGATCACTCTTTAAACTTAGGGTATGGCAATGATAACTGGAACTATAACTTTTTGTACTCATTTAGCTATTCGCCTGATAGATTAAGAGAGAGATATGATAAAAAAGATCTGGCTTCATTAGATCATACATGGTCAAATCAATCTCAATTCTCGGTTCTAAATAGTAAGTCTCACTTAGTCAAACTAGATATAGACAGAACATTTCAGAATGGTCATGTACTAAGCTTAAAGACTTCTATGGACTATAATGATACACCTAGTACAGTACATACCAACACAGAATTAGGAAATAATAATGATCTCTTTCACAGTGTACAAAAGAATGAGAGCAAGAGTAAATTGACTAATTTTAAAGCTGATGTAGTCTATAAAATGAAAATAGAAGAAAAAGAAAGTTGGACTATCTCCATCGGTACAATGTATGTCAAATCAGATATCAATGATGTAATCTATGGTAATAATGGACAACTATTACTGCCAAACGCCTTACTAACCAAACAACAGAATAAATATCCTACAAATAGAAAAGAGTTCAACTTTAAATCTGATTACCAGAAACAACTTTGGGATGAAGAAAATACAACTGCAAAAGTAGAGTTCGGCGTAAAGAGTAATTATTCTATTCTTAAAACAGATGAACGTTTATACACATTCATCTCCAATGGAAACAATATTAATGCTTTGCACAAAAGTCAATTTGAGTATAAAACAGGCGTACATGCTTTCTATGGTGCAGTAGATATGACATTCGATAAATGGGCTATAACAGCAGGTTTAAGAGGAGAATACACACATATCAATGGAGATACCTTAGCTCATAAAAAGTTAGTAAAACAAGATTACTTCTCGCTATTTCCTACTGTACAACTAACGTATACAGCTAGTGATTACTATTCTGTAATGGCTTCTTACTCTAGAAGAATAGAAAGGCCTGAATTCGATAAATTAAATCCTGCAGTGCGCTATTTAAATAATACAACAACATCTATGGGGAACCCTAATCTACAGCCTGAGTATTCTAATAATATAGAACTAGATCAGCAGTTCTTAGGTTTCATAGATTTATCTATCGGATATAGTCGCATTACAGACCCTATGCTATACAGTTATTTTAACGAAGGAATAAACAAATCTTATTTTACTAGTATTAATGGTAAAAGTAGAAGTGAATGGTACGCTTCATTATCTGCTCCTATACCAGGTATTAATTGGTGGGAAAACTACCATGGGGTTTACTTTTTTAATACTCGATTTGACAATAACTTAATCAATGAGAATAAAAATAGTGTTGGGGTATTTACCTATAACAACTTTAAGTTGCCTTATAATATGAATATCGAGCTTACTGCTTGGTACCAAAACGGAGGAATAGAATCTAACTTTAGATATCGTTCATTAGGGGAAGTGAATTTAGGAGTCAGTAAGAAATTCTTAAATGAGAAATTTACAGCTACACTTGCAGTAAGTGATCTGTTCAAAACAGGAGGTATTAGAACAACAATTTTAGAACATCCTGATCAACTGACCAACTTCACTGTAAAGAATGATATGAGAGTATTCAAACTAGGAATAACTTATAATTTCGGTGGAAAGAACAATAAAGGAGATGCTCCACAAGAGGAAACAACGATAAACAAAGGACATCCTCCTGTCAAGATTATTAAATAGACCATCAAATAATTATGTTTCAATAGGTCAATGAGGTATGTATTATTTTCAACTTCTTCACTATTCTTATATAGTACATGTCGTAGTTGACCTCGGAGAGGCTGTCTTATTAGGCAGCCTCTTATCGTTTTATGAATTCTCTATTACTAAATAAATAGAAGTACTAGTGTTATTCCTACGGCTCCGTTTTCTTGAGCGAAAAATGGTAAACTCCTTAGTATAATAAATAGCAGAAATAGCCTTTGATTGTTTTGTTTTATAAAAATGACTTTTGAAAATATTTTGAAAATTTGACTGTGAAAGTTTATGGATGTAGATGGCTTTTATATAAAGACTCTTAATACTTATAACTATCTAGATTTCTTATTTTATCTTAGCTCAACACATCAATAATAAGTCTGGCTAAGTATTTACCTAAATAAATACACATACAATGAAAAAAAAGATTGCTATTATAGGAGGTACTGGTCAAATAGGATATGCTATCACTAACTTTTTTGTACAACGCAATTGGGAAGTATATCTTCTATGTAGAAACAAGAATTCTTTTGATTCATTCCTATCTTTATTAGAAACAGCTTCACTTGCTTTCATTTCTAATATAAAACCGATATATAGAACTAGAGAAAATACGCATACACTAGAAAATATAGCAAGTATTCAACCCGATATACTAGTTGATCTACTTGCCTTTACTGCAAAAGATGCTAAACAAATACTCTCTATTGAGAAGCACATCGGTCAGTATATTGTTCTTTCTTCTTCAAGTGTATATAAAGATAGAACTGATAGAACTTTAGACGAAGCTAGTGTTACTGGATTTCCTTATTTTTCTTTGCCTATAAAAGAAAACACTCCTACAGTACAAGCTGGTGATACCACCTACTCAACCCATAAAATAGCGATGGAAGAATACTTTTTAAAATACAGTAATAAACCCGTTACAATTTTAAGACCTTGTGCCATATATGGTATTTGTTCTCATCATCCCAGAGAGTGGTGGTTTGTCAAAAGACTACTAGACAAAAGACCTTATATACCCCTAAAGTTTAACGGAGAGAGTACTTTTCATATCTCTTCAACACAAAATATAGCTAAGGTAATATGGGCTTGCATAGGGAGTAAAGATTACAAAATAGTAAACGTAGCTGATAAATCTATTCTAACTGTAAAAGAAATAGGAGAATTCATTACAAATCAGTTAGATTATAAAACGGAGTTTGTTGCTTACAACTCTATTGATTCTAAGAATGCCTTTATAGGTTTTAGTCCTTGGTCAGTGGCGGCTCCTTTTACCTTAGACACAAGCTATATTGAGCAGCTATTAAGTAATGTAGGATTAGAACTAGGCAGTTATCAAGAAGACAGCAAAGCTTATATAAAATGGCTCTCTAGCTTTAGTTCTGAGAATTGGGAAATACACTTCCCTCAATTAGCCGCTTATTCTTTTAATCAGTTTGATTATGAGAAAGAGGACTTATTATTACAAAACTTTATGAATCAAAAAAAATGAATAACCAATCTTTACCTCTTCAAGTTACCCAAACCACAGAATTTCTTATCGATACTTTAGAGAAAACTCTTCAAGGTATTTACCTTTATGGATCTTATGTAATGGGAGGATTAAAACATAAAAGTGATATTGATCTTTTTGTTATCGTTAATCAAACGTTATCTCTGGAAATAAAGAAAGCACTCATAGAACAATTACTTGTACTATCAGGAGAAATTGACAATAACCAAGGCAAAAGGTATTTGGAAGTAACCATTGTAAACCAATCAGAATTAAGTAAGTTAGCATTTCCCTTACACAGAGAGTTTCAGTATGGTGAGTGGCTAAGAGAAGAATATAGCAATGGATACATTCCTGAGACTGTAAAGGATGAAGACCTTACTATCTTACTTAGAAAAGTGAGACTTAATAGCTTAACTCTATATGGAAAAGAAGCTACTGAAGTAATACCTATTATCTCAGATACCGTATTTAATAAGGCTATTTTAGCATCTCTTCCTAACTTAATAAGAGAAATAGAAGATGATGAGATAAATGTTATTCTTACCCTTTGTAGAATGTATTACTCTATTCAAACTGGGGAAGTAATCTCAAAAGACAAAGCAGTAGATTATATACTGCCTATTACTCCTGATAAGTTTAAACCTATACTTGTTCAGGCTAAAGCTGTTTATTTAGGAGAAAGCAATGTTTCTAAAGATACAGATGTAGATGTACTGCATCAGTTTACCACTTTTATAGCTACACTAATAAAAACAAAAAAATGAAATCAAATCCTAAAACACTTGGTATATTAGCTGGAATGGGACCTCGTTCTACAACACCTTTTTTAGAACAAGTCCTTGATGAATGTCAAAGACAATATAATGCTACGTTAGATGAGGAGTTTCCTAAGATTATTATCTATTCCTTACCTACTCCATTTTATTTAGATAAAGAAATAGACCATGATTTAATGCAGAAAACAATTATCGAAGGATTAAAAAAATTAGAAGATAATGGAGTTCACAGTATTGCTATGCCTTGTAATTCAGCTCATATTTATATAGATCATCTACAACAAGCTATAAAAACAAAGCTTTTTAATATTATTGAGCAAACAGTTAATCAATTACCTACAAATAAAACAAACGTAACCTTATTTGCAACTAAAACAACTTTTGATTCTAATCTCTACCAAAAAGAGATACTTGCAAAAGGACATACTTTTGTCTTTGAATCTCATTGGCAAACTCTTTTAAATGAAGTGATATCAGGAATTAAAAAAGATAAAAGCAATCCTCAAAACTTAATCCTTTGGGAAGAATTACTTCATAAGGTTAAAGATAAAACTAATTGTATTGTTATTGCTTGTACAGATCTAAACGTTGTGATGCAGCGTAGCGCTGTTGATACTTATTTTGTCGATTCTTCCTTAGCACTAGCTAAAGCAGTTGTTCAAGATTATTTAGACAACTAATTCACATTGAATATGTAATGTAGCTAATAACGTTATATAACTATAGTTTTATATTATTTCAAAAGAAATGAGCATACAAACCAACTCTAAAGAGGTTCTATATTCTCATTTCTTTTTATTGCTATCTCTGTTATTTTATCTCCGTGAGTATCTCCCCAAACTTCCATAGCGTCAATAACCATAAGTAGTGTCTTGCCAAACTCTGTTAGCTTGTATTCTACATGTAGTGGATACCCCTCAAAGATTTCTTTTGAGATAATTTCATAATCCAAAAGCTCGCTTAATTGTTGGTTAATTACCCTTAATGTTGCTGTTGGTATTGCTTTGTGAATATGAGCTGGTCTATTGGTTCCATTATTAATACAATTAATAATACAAGGTTTCCATTTTCCTCCAATAACTTTCATAGTAATTGAAACTCCATAATCGAGTAATTGTGGTATTTTATTATTGTACATAAATCAGTTTTGTAATCTTAATAATAGTTCAAATATATTGAATGATTTTTAAATACTTTATAGGGATAATTTTATCTATATGATTCTTTTAGCCTATATTCCATATCTTTTTTCTTGTTTTTACCTTTGCTATATAGATAAATTAAAAAGGTAAATAACTTACGATATGATAGAGAAAAACAAAGATAAGGTACTGATTATAGGCGCAACTGGACAAGTGGGATCAAGGATTATTAATACCTTACTTGCAAACAAAGCCAATGTGAATATAGTTGCTGCTATACGCTCAGAACAACAGAAAGAAAGTTTTGAGTCAAGACAAATAGATACGGTATTTATAGATCTAGATGATCCTTCTACACACCTAAATGCTCTAGAAGGAATCGATACGTTATTTCTTCTAACAGGGTATACAGTCAATATGCTAAAACAAAGTAAAACAATCTTAGACAATGCTAAAAAAGCAGGGGTTAGAAATGTAGTTCATCTAGGGGCTTGTGGACGCGATGATACTGCTGTTGGACATTGGGCTTGGCATCAAATGGTAGAACGCTATATCGAGTGGCATGGATTTACTTTTACGCATTTGCGCCCAGAAGCTTTTATGCAAAACATTCTAAGTTATGGTGGAAAGAGCACGGCTGAAAAAGGCATTTTAAACGCTTATCTAGCTGATGCTAGACAAAGCTGGGTCGATGTAGATGATATTGCTTTAGTAGCCGCTAAAGTCATTGAATCGCCTGCTAAACACGCAGGGCAAACCTATAGACTTGGATATGATGCTAAAAACTATGCGGAGATAGCTGAGCTTATCACTAATATTGTTGGTAAACCCTATGAGTATATCGCCTTACCACCTGTGGATTTTCTTCAAGATATGATTAATGCTGGCGCAGAGATGAGCTATATGACCTGCGTATATGAGCATTGGAAATTATATGCTGACGGACTAATACCAGGAGCTGATGATGTCTTTGATAATTTCTATGCCATAACTGGTAAACAGCCCACAAAATGGCCTGAGTTTATTGCAAAACACAAAGAGCAATTAAGTTACTAAGTATAGTTACTCTTAGCTATTATACTAACGCCACTGGTTACTTATATAAAAGACCTACTTTTGTAAGTAGCCTCTTAAAATTATGATATAACAAATGGAAACTAACAGTCAAATACATATCGAGATATCAAATACTCCTATGCTGGACAAGTTATGCTTCTAATTTTATTCGCATACCAGACAAAAAGATAACAATCGTTGTATTGACAAATAACACAAAAATTAGCGCTATTGAAATTAGCCATCAATTGGCTAGTATTGTTTTACAATAAGCAAAAGCATAGAAACAAGACAGCTTGCTTTGTTTGTCATTCTTGATGATGTAAACAAAACAAACTGTCTCTTATTTTCAGATTCAGTGAGCCTAAAACATGGCTATATTTTTTAGGATTACATTAAATTTTATCTTTCTTCCTTCTTTATTTTTATCGTTAGTTTGCATAGTATTTTATCTTGATTGGTATCAAAATAAGAAAAACTTATATCGCTAAGCATTTAATGACACTAAGTGGTCGTATTTAGAATTACATAGCAAACCATAATTTCAACCTACTTTGTCACAGATATCCAATCAACAAAATTACATAAGTCAATCAATTCTTCTTGTTTTAGTTGAACTACAGTGTTAGCACTACCCCCAGCAGGATAGAGCTCTTGATGTTTTTTTAAAGATTCATCAAAATAGATTTTAGTTGATGCCTTTACCTTAAAAGGACAGACTCCTCCTACTCGATGGCCTACTAACTCTTCTACATCTTCATATTTAAGCATCTTAGCTTTAATACCAAAAGTGTCTTTAAAAGATTTATTATCTATTTTACTATTTCCTGAAGCGACGACAAGAATAGCAGTTCCCTCTTCTGGGGCATAAAGTGTTATACTCTTTGCTATTTGGTCGCTATCACAACCAATCGCAATTGCAGCTTCACCTACAGTAGCTGTACTCTCCTTAAATTCAATAAAACGATCTTCAAAACCCTTGCTTTTTAGATAGTCTCTCACTTTTAAATGGTTCATAATAATTAATATTGGTTTTTAAAAATAGGAATTATAATACAATTGACAAGATTAATTAGTAAAGACTTCTTTTCTATGAAAGCCAAAAAATGCCGCTTATTGCCATATCAATTAGTATTTTTAATGAACTACCCTGAGGCAGAGTCTCGAGAAAATCTTTTGGTTATAATTTGTAATATCTTAAAAAGATATTACAAAACTAAAACTATACAAAGTATAGCATATTAGTCTAATGCGAGATGAAAATAGCTCAAAACACAAATGACAAGAAGTAGTAAACTGTATCGTAATATAATCTAATTAATCAAAGATATTTTATAGATGAGTTATACTAAGACTGATTTATCTTAGGTATAATTTAACTAAGTCGATTATCCTTGAATTATAAAATAAGTTGCTACTATCAAAAACAACACTTCGATCTTCCCTTACCAATTATTCAACAAAAACAACAATTCATTCTCGTTATTTACTCTATATTTATGCATCCTTTATAAATCAACTCATAGTTCATATGTATCCAATAGAACATATCATTCGTATCGATAAAAAAAGTAAAATGCCTATCTATAGACAAATTGCTATATCAATTATCAATGCAATAAAAAATGGATATCTTAAAGCAGGAGATCAACTCCCAGGAAGTAGAGATTTAGCAAATTCTTTAAACCTTCACAGAAAAACTATAATTGCAGCTTACGAAGAACTGTATACACAAGACTGGATTTCTATGTCACCTCGAAAAAGAGCAACTATATCAGAGTCCATTCCTAATCTCAAAGCATCAAAGTGGGAGGAATTCTCTAGTATACAATCCTATGATATTGACTTTAATTTACCTTTTAATCAATACCATGATGTAGATCACTCTGTAGAAGAAAACACAGTTATTCCAGATATTATTATCGATGATGGTTTTCCAGATATTAGACTTTCTCCTATAAGTGCATTACTAAAGACCTATCGCTCTTATGTTACAAGAACCTATTCAATTAAAAATGCTAATCTTGAAAACCCACAGGGAACCCTCGCCCTAAGAGAACAACTTGTCAATTACCTATCCGAAACAAGAGGGCTTATTTTCTCTAAAGAGAATATTCTTATTACTCATGGAGCACAAATGAGTATTTATCTATCAGCACAATTATTACTCAATAAAAAGGCAAAAATTGTTGTAGCTAAACCTAATTACCCAAAAGCTAGTCAAACATTCAACAATACTGGAGCGAAAGTGTTAGAAATAGGAATAGATGAAAAAGGATTAAAAACAGATGAACTAGAATCACTTTGTAAAACAACAACAATAACAGCTGTTTATGTTATTTCTCATCATCACTACCCTACTACTGTCACTTTAAGTGTTGACAGACGTATTCATCTCTTAGAACTTTCTAAGCAATATCACTTCGCTATCATAGAAGATGATTATGACTTTGATTATCACTATACAACTCCTCCATACCTTCCATTAGCTAGTGGCGGGCATAATGGTAATATTATTTACATCGGTTCATTTTCTAAGATATTAGGACCATCCATTCGTATAGGTTTTATGGTCGCTCCCAAAAACTTCATTCAACAATGTGTTGAACTAAGAAAAACAATTGATGTAGGAAATGATGCGTATATGCAAAACTCTTTAGCTAACTTGATTAAAGAAGGAGAGTTTACAAGGTATTTTAAAAAAGCTAAAAAGTTTTATCAGGAAAGACTAGAGTTATTAGATCAACTATTAAAAAAGGAACTGAACAAGTATATTTCTTACACTTTGCCTACAGGAGGGATGGCAGTATGGATAAAAGTAGATAAACAATTTCCAATATCAGCAATACAAAACCTATCCAAATTAAGGATTAAACATATCAGTAAAGAAGAGAATGCTTTTAGATTTGGATTTGCTTCTTTAAATGAGAAAGAAATTCTTCAAGCTATTCATATTCTGAAAGATTATTTTATCAAACATCAATAAATGCAACACCTCGTGAGAAGTTACACACGAGGTATTCCATTTATAGCATGGTTTAAGTAACTTTAATTTAAATATAGAGACTACTTTTTCTACTCACAACACACGATCTCTAGAATTAGTGATTCTATATTGATAAACAATTACTGCTATTATATCTAAGATTATCTAGAAAACATAGGATAATCTTTCATCATATTTTGAATTTCTTGCTTTATCTGTTTATGTTTCGTTGCATTATCTTTATATATTAATACTTCATCAATAAAGTGCACTATTTTTTTCATATCTGCTTCTTTTAGCCCTCTGGTAGTTACTGCAGCAGCTCCTACCCTAATACCAGAAGTAATGAAGTTCGATTTATCATCATAAGGAACCATATTCTTATTCACTGTAATCCCAGCATGTTCTAAAATGCTTTCAGCCTCCTTACCAGATATATCTTTATTTCTTAAATCAATTAGTACTAAATGGTTATCTGTTCCTCCAGAGACAATATTATATCCACGCAACAAAAAAGCATCTGCTATTACTTTCATGTTTTTTTGAACTTGATTAGCATATACCTTAAAATCATCTGTCAATACTTCATTAAAAGCCACTGCTTTGGCTGCAATAGTATGCATTAGTGGACCACCTTGATTACCAGGAAATACTGATGCATCTAGAAGACTAGACATCATTCTTAGCTCTCCTTTTAAGTTTTTATATCCGAAGGGATTTTCAAAATCTTTCCCCATTAAAATAACTCCTCCTCGTGGACCTCGCAATGTTTTATGTGTTGTTGTTGTAACAATGTGGCAATGTGGTATAGGATTACTTAATAATCCTTTGGCTATTAATCCTGCAGGATGTGCCATATCTGCTAGTAATATTGCTCCTACCTTATCCGCTATCTCCCTAAAACGACTATAATTAATATCTCTAGAATATGCACTTCCACCAGCTATAATCATTTTAGGCTTCTCTTTGATAGCTATCTCTTCTATTTTATCATAATTAAGCACTCCTGTTTCTTGATCTACTCCATAGAATGAAGGAACATATAATCTGCCTGAAAAATTCACAGAAGAACCATGAGTCAAGTGCCCTCCATGCGTTAGGTCAAATCCTAATATTTTATCTCCAGGTTTTAAGCAAACTGAAAAAACAGCGACATTAGCTTGTGATCCAGAATGTGGTTGAACATTAGCATATTCTGCACCATAAATCTCTTTTAAAGATGCAATAGCCATATTCTCTACAAAGTCAACATATTCACACCCTCCATAATATCGTTTATCAGGATATCCTTCTGCATACTTATTAGTTAATATAGATCCATTGGCTCTTAAAACATCCTCGCTAACAAAGTTCTCTGAAGCAATTAATTCTAAGCCCTCCCTTTGTCTTCTTTCTTCTCTTTTGATTAATTCAAATAAAATGTTGTTGTTGTTGTTGTTGTGCATAGTTGTATAAATTAGTTTAGCTATGATTACTAGTTTATAATCTAGGTTAAAAAAACTATAAACTAGTGTCTTATTATATTAAAAAAGCAAAAGTAACAGTTAGTAGCCTAGTAAATTGGAGACAGATTTTTTATTCTTAGGCATCCAGATTGGTCCTTTTAACAATTAAAGAGTTTAATATTTTTTATTCCTAAAAACAGTGCCATTACTTAGTTATGTTTTTTTATCTCAAATCATTTTAAGTACATTTAACCTTATTAAACTACATAGACATGAAACAGTTTTTATATAAAAAAATAGGGATAATATTCTTATTACTATTTCAATTATCTTTAATTGAAGTATTTGCACAAACACCTTCAAAAACAGAACTAGAATATTTTACAATTGAAAATACCCCTCTTTATATTATCAATACTAATGATATTGATTTAGCTATACGCTATAAAAAAGGGCAAGGTACACCTATTGTATTTATACACGGTTCATGGGATGATCATAATTCTTGGTTACCAGTCGCAGAAGAGCTAATTAAAACTACTACTAATCCCATCATTTTATATGATAGAAGAGGACATAGTGCTTCTTCTCCAGATAAAGAACAAGGTACAATATCAATGGATGTCCAAGATACCGTCTCCCTACTCGATGCTTTACAGATTAAGAAAGCTCATTTTATAGGACATTCTTATGGAGCAAATATCACAATTGAACTAGCCAATAATCACGCTGATAGAGTTGAGAGTATTGTTTTATATGAACCTCCTATTTTTGGGATGCTTAAAGGACAAACTGAATACAAACAAATTCTATCAGAGGTACAGAATGAAATGCAAAAAAGTAAAACTTTACTTGAACAAGGACACATTGAACAGGGAACCTTTAATTTTATTGAAAAAGTAGCCTTTGGAAAAGGTAGTTGGTATTCTGTTTTTGATCAAAGAGCCAGAAATACAATGACAGCTAGTTACACTACTTGGCTTGATCAAGCTAATGATCCTGAAAGATTAAATATAAAACCAGAAAACCTTAATCAATTTAGTGGTAAAATAACACTTATTACAGGGTCAGATTCTATCTTAGTATATACAGCTGTTGCAAAAACAATAAAACAGAAAGTTAATTCAATAGAATTACAGACTATTCAAGGTGCAGGTCATGGAGGACTTATTTCTCATCCCAAACAAACTGCTCATTTGATTACTACACACTTAAATCAATTGTAATAATATAATCAGTGTTCTCTAGCTTAAAGCTGTTTTTAAAACTCTTTATAAAGTTTAATTTGCTACATTTGGAGTATGACATTTTATAAGAGTTAACTATATCAAGTAATCCAGATGAAGAGATTATGGAAATTAGAAATTAGATTAGAGAATACTTCCAATAAGGCTTTGTATTTACAAATAGCTGACGCCATCATTGATGACATCAAGAAAGGAAGGCTAAAAAAAGGAGATTTACTACCTAGTACACGTACACTCTCTACTCTACTAAATGTCAATAGAAACACCGTAGTACGCGCACTGACTATCTTAATTACCGAACAATGGCTGGTATCAGTAGAAAGAAAAGGAATTTTTGTAGCACATACTATTTCGCAAGATAGTCCTGTAAAAACAATAGAGCCTTTATTAGAAAGACAAGAAACGGACCTATTACTGAACAATAATATTGTCTTTGATAATGGCTATCCTGATAGTAAAATAGTTCCAATAGCAGAACTGGCACGCGCTTATAGACAAATCTTTAATAGAAGTGCTAAATGGCAAATGATGGGATATGGAAATGAACTAGGCGATTCTAAATTCATTACTCATATTGCTAATATGCTCAATCATCAAAGAGGGATGAATGTAGCCGAAAAAAATATTTGTATTACACGTGGAGGGCAGATGGCTATCTTTATGATTGCCCATTCCCTATTAACTAAAGGAGACTATATACTAGTAGAAAACCCTGGGTATAATTCTGCGTGGGAAGCTTTTAAACATGCTGGGGCTAATCTTATTCCTATTCATGTAGATGACCAAGGAATAGTGACTAGTGAGATTATAGAACAGCTAAAAACGAATAAAAGAATTAAAGCAATTTACCTAACCCCTCATCATCAATTTCCAACAACAGTCACCCTTAGTCTTAAAAGAAGATTAGAGATAATCGAACTTTCTAACCAATACGGGTTTACTGTCATTGAAGATGACTATGATAATGAATTTCATTATAATACAAGACCTATTTTACCCCTTTGTAGCCATATTAACCTAGAAAATTATATATACATAGGAACTTTAAGTAAGGTAGTCGCTCCTTCTCTTAGAATAGGTTACTTAGTGACTAGTAAAACCTCTTTAATAAAGAAAGTAAGTAAACTAAGAAAGATAATTGATATTCAAGGTGATAGAATAATGGAGCTAGCTATACTAGAGCTAATCAAAGAAGGAATTATTAAAAAACATATCAAAAAAGCAACAATTCATTACAAAGAGAAAAGAGATTACACCTATAGCTTATTAAAGCATTATTTAGACCAATCCACCCATTTCACCTTGCCAGAAGGAGGTCTTGCTTTTTGGATTAAACTCAATAGGACTATAGATTTTAAGAGTTTCTGTGCTTTATTAATCAGTAAAGGCGTTGATATAGTAAACCCTAATGAGTATTACCTAGACCACTCTAGTAACGGATTAAGAATTAGCTTTGGTAGATTAGCTAAAGAAGATTTAGAAAAAGGAATAAAAATCATTGCAGAATGTTTAACCCAGATTAAGCATTAACCAAATACTGCAAAGCAATTCTACTTCATATCTCTTTCATTTCTTCTAAAACCATACTACATGCCTTGCTACAGCTGGCTCTTCGTATAAGATAGTCCACAGGACTATTTTATACTCAGCCCTTTCTTAAATTCAGAGCTATTTTGTATAATTACTTTTCGTTTATATGTCTATCGCTTAATCTGGGTTTAAATCAAGAGCTACATTCCTAACTCTATTGCATATTTCTAATTCAGCATTTTTATTCCTTCTTTTCATATTACCTCTACCTATGAGAGGTGATCCAGTTCCTAATGACGCTTATTGTGGCTTACACTTTATAAATAACGCACAAGATAATACATCCCCCAAGCAAAAATCACAATAATAGTTGTCCATACCCAAAAGGGAATACTCTGAGGAGTTTCACTACCTACAACTAAAAAAGTCTTTTGATCACCTTTTCCATAAGTATTAATGCGTATAGACAATAAACCATCTACCACAGCCTTTTCCTTTATTCCTTCTATATCTATAGCCGGGCCATTCTTTACTGTAAACGGAATAATTCTAATACCCTCTTTTCCCGTCTGATCTTTACTTACAATTTTTAAGGTATGATCCCCATCCACTAATTTATGCGTATTGAGCTCGAAATTTACAGGTGTTTCGAGCTCTGCAATAGGTTGATGTTCATCATCAATAAAAATGAATACTCTACTTCTTTGCTCCATCTAATAGGTCGTTTAATACAGTTCTTTTAATGTGTTCTTTAGATTCTTCTCCTGGTTTTACTAACCATTTAATAGAGAAGATTAACGTAGCTAAAACCAGAATAGCAATCACCACTATAATAGTATAATCCCATTTACTATCAGGTCCTACACCATGTACAACTCCTTTTAGTAATTTAGGTTGATTGCGTTCACAAACAGGACAAGCATAGATTACATTGGCAAGTAATAGCCCTATTATAGTAAGAATCCTTTTACAATTTACTTTCATTATTTATCCTTTATTTGGTTGATATAATCCATGATCTGTTTTACTTCTTCTACTGTTACCAAGGGAGCTTTATTTCCCCAATTATTGCGCTCGTAGTTAACTATTGCAGTAACTTCTTCCTCTGTCCAATTCGCATTAGTACCTACTGCAGGCATTACCCCATACTCCTCTCTAGCATCATATCCATTCATTATAATATCTACAAATAGTTGGAGGTTGTCTCCAGTAACAATCGCACTGTTTTTTAAAGGAGGAAACGCACCAGAGAGTCCTTCTCCATTAGCCTGATGACAGGCTGCACAATTATTCATATAAAGGTTTTTACCATCCAAAGCCGTTTTAGTCTGTCCTGTAGTTACTCCTTGTGTTACATCTTGTTCTTTAGGATATAAAAACTCAGGAGTCATAATCGTTCCAGGTAATGGAGTCTGCTTTAAAGCTTGCAGATATGCAACCAAATCTAAAGCGTCTTGAGTAGCCACAATCTTTAATTTCTTATCCTTTAAGAATGTCTCAGGCACACTGACTACAACATCCTCTTTATCAGGATGCTCTTTAGATGTAAACAGAAAAGAATACGAAGGCATAATGGATTCTTTAACGACAATACGAGGATTATAAAGATGAACTAAATGCCAGTCTAAACTAGGTTGACGTGTACCTATATCTATAAGATCAGGACCTGTTCTTTCTGTTCCCATCAGCGTAGCAGTATTAGTCCAAAAATCAACTCTTTTATTACCCGCATAATCTGCAGATATAGAAGGTCTACTCCCCCATTTTCTATCCATTTCTACATTTCTAACTTGCTGACTGTGACAAGCTACACATCCATTAGCTATAAATATATCTTTTCCTCTTTTCTCTGATTGTGTTAGAGGGATCGCATCAGGTAAAGGATGTATTTTAGACTGATTATCTAGGGCTGGCAGAATAGCTACAAATAATGTTAGAATCAAAAATAAAATAGTTGCTATTACATAAAGTTTTTTATGGTTGCTAAATATATCCATATCTACTAATTATTAAATATTTTGTCATTATCTACGCTATCATCAGCTAGTTTCTCAAAGGTTAAGTCTACCCTATCTAAAGAAACAGATTCGTCTTTTTGAATCATCTTATAAAAATTATAGACAAAGAATAGATGAGATAACCACATTAGACTTCCTCCAATAGCTCTCCATAGCCAATAAGGCATCATAAACTTAACACTCTCTATAAAGGCAGAGTCTTCCATCCACATTAAGCCTCTTAATGTTCCCCCATACATTAAAGGGATAGAATAAAACAACAATCCTATTAAGGCTAACCAAAAATGAGCTCCGATTGTAATCTGTGGGGCTTCTTTACCCGTTATTTGTGGTACTAATGCATATATAGAACCCCATAAAAGAAAAGTGATAATTCCATACATCGTCAGATGAGAGTGAGCCACTGTAAAGTCTGTAAAGTGCCAAAGCAGATTTGTAAATCGAAAGGATTCTGCTGTACCTTGCAAAGAACCTGTAAAGTAAAACACAATCCCTATTACAAAAAACGGAATGGTGTAACTATCCTTGATTTTATACCAAACTCCTTTAAAGGTTAAGAAAAAATTAGTTGTACCCGCTACTACAGGAATAACCATTCCAACACTAGCTACAATAGCAACAGTCTGTAACCACCATGGTATAGCACTAAAAACAAAGTGATGGGTTCCAATTAATGTATAAAACAATATCTGGCTCCAAAAAGCTAATATTCCTAAACTGTATGAATATATTGGTTTATTAAGTTGTTGTGGCAGAAAGTAATATACTATTCCTAGAGTAAAAAGCATAAACCACATCCCTACTGCTTGATGCATATAATACCCCTGCACGATTGTCTCTCCTAAACCATCTTGCCAAAAAGGTAAATATCCAACAACAGCTACTATAGTAATAAAGATAACGGCAGCAACGATATACCAATTAGAAATATAAATATCCTTATCCGTTCTATTGGCTATAGTCTTTAAATAGCATCTAAGCGTAAAGTACAACCCTAAAGCAAACAATAACATAATAGGCCATATATACTCTCTATATTCTCCTCCTCCATTGTTTACACCAGCCATTAAACTAATAGACCCGATAAAAACGGAAGCATTAATTAAAACAAGTGAATACCATCCCCATTTTATATTGACCAAGTTTGTATTACTAACTCTAGGTACGATATAATACCCCAATCCAATCATCCCTAAAGAAGCCCATCCCCAGAATACAGCATTAGTATGCACAGGTCTTAGTCTTCCAAAGCTAAGCCAACTACTATGATCTATATCTGGTGCTATAAATTTAATCCCTAAATACTCCCCAATAGTGGTACCTACAATTAACCAAAAGCTAGCTGTTCCTAAAAACCATAAAATAAGTTTAGCCAACCCCGGATCTATATCTACCTTGACAGAGTTTCTTTTCTTATTAGCAACTACGGGGGCTAGTTCAGTCTTTGACAACGAAATCAACCCCTTTTGATCTTGAATTAAACTTTCTCCTGAGAGTTCTTTATTGGACAATGAAAACCCTAGGGCAATCTCTCGTTTTTTTAAAGAGTCAGACTCCTCTTCAGACAGATGTTCTAAATACTCTTTAAATTGTTTTGTATGCTGATCCTCTAGCTTATTTTTTTGCACACGAATAATATTGGAAATTTTAATAAGCATAATTACTACGCCCAATAGAATAGGAATTGCGATTAGAATCAAAATAATGATAATCCCTGGCTCTGTTAAAAGAGATGGTTCTGTTGTTTTGATATTACTCTGTGCAAAAAGACTTGATGCAGAAATAAAGAAAATAAACCCAATCAGGTATTTTAACTTTGTACTTTTTAATAAAACACGGATTTGACGTTTTGTAAGGCTTGTGATAGATATCTTTACTAAATTTGAATCTAATTCTTTGTTTAAATTGTACAACTTATCAAGATAAGATGCCTTTAAATATAATGATCTAAAAAAAGCACTCAGTAGCACTATTAGAATCAAAACGATAACAATAAAGATATCTTGGTTATTAACCCTAAATTTTAAAGGCTCCATATTGTTAGCCCAAATCGCTGTTGGATGCATAAAAAGTAGAAAACTTATAAAAATAGACCACGGAGCAAAAGACAGTATTTTCATTATGAGTATTATTAAGTAAGTAAACCATACACCTTGTTTATAGATAATCGTGTTGGCAAACCATGTGTTTAGTATTTATTATCTAAAGCCAAAGGTATTGTGCTCCCTCATGAAAGAGATGGTACAGATTAGAGATAATAACATAGACCAAGTAAAGAGGTTGTGGATAAAAACAATTACTCTATAGGTGTTTTAAACGAAATGATTCTTTATGCGTATTTTAAAAAGGATAAGGTACAGCTGCACATAAAAAAAAAGCCCGATAACGAGTGTTATCGGGCTTTTCAGCGGAGAAAGAGGATTAGCCTCTTTATACCATATGTTTTATAAATAAGGATGTTCACTTTTTGGATTGTGGTGAGTACCTTATTCGGAAAGTTTTATGCTATGATTAGAATCGTTTGATTCAAAATTAAATATACTGTTTAATAATTGATTTTGAAGAAAAGAGAATTATCTAATTTATCTCTTAGTCATACAATTTAATTACAATTATTTTCCTCTTCAAGTAATGTAAAATATAGAGTAACAAAAAGTTCTGATAGAAAATTAGTACTAACACAATTCATATTAACACTCCCTAGCCTCATTATTTGTTATTGAACCCATTCTCGTTTCAAAAGGTACTTTTAATTTAGATTCTCGTTTTTTACATCTGTAGGATTTGTTGCTTTTTTATTAACTGAACGCTTCTTAGGTATTTCTTTTTGTTTGTTTGTTTTTGTAGGCTTTTTTTTAAGTAAAGTAGGACTCTTCTTAATTATTTCTCCTATTAATTCTTGAATTGGACGTTTAGGCACTTCTAAAACAGCATAATCTTCTTCAAAAATTTCTCTAAAAACCTCTTTAAACCTTTCTTCTTTTCTTAATTTATAAAATAATGGCCAAATTTTATAATGATCTTTATTAACTTCTCCATTTTTACCGATTTTTTTCATAAGCAAATAGGCCTCATCATTTTTTTTCATTAAAATTAAATGAGCGAGTTTAAAATCATCACTACTAGCACTCCAATCTTTACTATCAATTATTTCTCTTGCAATATCTGTTTTATCTTGCAAGTATTTTGAAAGTGCTTTATTAACTGTATAGTAATTTTTTGCTGAATCATTATAAAATTTTATTTGTTTACAAGCAAAATCTAAAAGTATATCTGCAAGATTAAACTGTCTATTTGTTATTAAATTATAACAAATCTCATTAAGTTTTTCATCAGCAAATTGAATGTCCTCTTTAATTAATTTTCTCCATATCGTATGAGTAAGCTTTGTTGATAACTCATAAAGGCATTCATAAGCGTTTTTAAAATATTCACTAGAAATGGTTAATCTTTTATTTAACTCTATTTCTGATATATTACACTTATTCTCCTTACATACTTTTAAATATTGGTTAGAAACTATACCATCGCAATGAACAAATAAATTTCTTCTTTCTGTAATCTCAATAAAAGTTTGCCATATAGGTAAATCTTTACGAAGTACAATTGATAATTTATTTTCTAAATAATCAAAATGTTCGCTATGGCTTTTACGAAGAATAGTTTCTACCTCTTTTTCAACTACATATTCTCTTGCTTTTTCGATAGATTCAAATTCATTTAGTTGGGAAAATGAAAGTTCTCTTTCGGATTTATTGATGTACTCTGGTCTTATTTTGAATAATGTTTTAAATAGTTGATTTAAAAAAGCATCGTACTGAGATATTAATGCAACAAATAGACTTTCAGGTATGATTTTCATTGCTAAATTAGAAATTTCAGAATTCTTAGCGAGTTGGTCAAAAATCCGAGCTTGTTCAAATTCTAAGGAAATTGATTTATTTCCATTTTCATCTTCTATTTCTTCAGAATTTTTTTCAATAAAATCTTTAAGCTTTGTATTGGCTTTTTTATTGTGAGGTTCTAAGAGTAAAAGAGACATTGGTAATGTATCTTTAATTGAATCTAAATGTCTTAAAAGTCTATGTAAATTTTTATCAAGTTCTATACCTAATTCTTTACCTTCCACAGTTACTAATATTTATTTTCTACTGATATATTTTTTAAAGTAATATTTATTTCCCTGTAATATCATTTTTTATTAAAACATAATGCCGATTTCTCAAAACTTTAACCATATGAATATTTCATACAAGAGGTTTTAATTAAAGTACAATTAACTAATAAATTTATTACACAGTAAGCAAAAACATCAAAGAATATTTTTTATTTCAAACATATTATAATTCTCACTAATCCCATTACGGAAATCCGTAAACCCCTCAATATTTTGAGTTAACATTCTATTTAAGCAAAAAACTACAGACTTCAGAGTAGTTTTCTAACTCTCTGCAAGAACAAGTAATTTTGATGGTACGAATGCAACTTCGAATGCCTAAAAACCGTACATTTTTATCGCTATAAAGCATCGGTTTAATCTATTGATGATCAAACGTTATTAGCAGTGGTCGCATAATTATCGCATAGTGATCACATACTGGTCACATAATTTTGCGTCTTTTTAATGCGAACAGTATGCTATCAAGCTACTATCCTTGTTCCATCTTTGCATTTCACTATATTGACAGGCTGATTTTTGTCTGTCTTTATCACTCTCTCTTATGTTTGTGAAGATAATTGCCGATACTTTGGTAAATATCATTAGAAAATAGACTGAATGAGGTGCTGTAGAAGTTTGGAGTTGTAAATGGCTTTTATGTAATAAACGAACTGACAAGAACTTCAGCTAGTAACAAGACTTTTACAAAGTAGCGAGGTTTCGTCTAAATTCAAAGCTTGTACTTCGTTTACCGTAAAACACTAATAGAATTGGATTTTTTTTATAATTTAGTAAGTAGAAATTGACTTTTCCCTAACATAACACTTAAATGAAATTCTATTATTTACTTCCCTTACTTATTTTATTAACTTCTTGTTCAAGTACAAAAGCTTTGAATGGAAAATATCGTTCCCATAAAGCTGAATTAGGTTTTTTCATAACGGAATTAAATTTTAAAAATGAAAACGATTTTATGTTCAAATTTTATGGTGATTTAGAACATACTGAATTGACTGGAACTTATAAAATAGTAGATAAAAATGTGTATTTAAAGTTTAATAAAGAAAAGGGGCAAATAGAATCGGAAAGCGACAGTTTAACAACCGTTGAAATTTTAACTGGTAATTATCATAACTATGACCTAAAAAATGAATCAAATATTGATTATCATTTAAAATATAAAATTAGAGAAAATAAATTGTTTTCATACAGAATTGATAATGGTAAACTTGTTACAAAATCAAAGTACTATACAAATACAAAGAAGTTTTTATTATTCGGTTCAAAATGGAAATCGAAAAAAAGTTATCTCAAAAAAATAAATTAAAATCTGCATATAACATCGTATTGATAAAATGAGGAGTTTTGGCTGAATTGAACATTCACTCAATTCAAGACCGCACTTTTCCAAGCCGAGCCTTGTTAGTAGTAAGCTCATCTTAACATTGTGAAATAAACAACTGAAATAAAATGTATAAGTATCATTTTCGCCCGGAATATGGATCAGAGAAACTTTTGATTGAAATCTTTAATGGTTTAGAAAAAAAAGAATTCCTTTCTGATTTCCTTGATGCAATTAAAATATTAAAGCCAAAAGTTGTAGACTTTGAGGACTTATGGATTAATGATGAAATTTTAATAAATGTAAATTCCGAAATGGGAGAATTCATTCTTTCAAAAGATACATGGGGTTTTGTTTTCCTAACGTCTGAAAATAACCAAGAATGTCTTTTTCAAATAAATTCAATTTTAGAAATCGCAGAAAATTTTGAAAAAGTAGAAATCGATTTTGAAGACTATAAATTAAAATAGGGACTGCTGCTAGTATCGTATTGATGAAATACACAGTTTAAAACTTTCAGAATAAAGTGAACACCCCTATTTATAATAGTTGTAATAAGCTTGTTGTATCTAAAGCTATTTCAATGGTGTGCTGCGTACAGCTTAGAAAGTGCTCTTCTAGTTTTTCTATACCTACGAGAAATAATAATATACTAAAAACCACTTCTGTATGGAGTATTATTCATTTCTTTTAAAAGAGAAGAAAAGCAGTAATAAAGATAATAAACTAACTACTAAACTAAGCATTTTCAGATTCCCTATATTATCTATTGTAAAGAAAGCAGGTGAATAAAATGATGTAATATTAAACACCATGTGCCATAAAACACATAAACTTATGTTTTGAGTTTTATTATATATCCAGAATAAAAATATACTTGAGATAAATGGTATAATTAAAGGTATTTCACCAAAAATATGTGTTAAACTAAACACAAGAGAAATGAGAACAATAGAAACAATCTTATCAAGTTTCTCTGTCAAAAATCTAAACCAATATTTTCTATACAAAAGTTCTTCAATAACGGGGCTTAGTACAAATAAACCAAACAAACTAAATGCAGAATATTCATAACGTTGTTGCATGACAAAATTAAATTCATCTCCTCTAGCATAAATAGCATTACCTAAAAAAGCCAAAGAGATTGCCGTTACTATAAGTAAAGAACAATTCAATAAAGAGCACCTTATTTTTAAAAAGTTATTATAATCCTTATACTTAAATATAAATAGAGTAAGAATACTAATTGTAAAAACATCTATAACTTTTAAAACAAAACCTGCCCCATAAATAGCTATAACAAAAAACAAAATAGTATAGATTATCAATAATAGTATACGGCTATACTTAGTTTCAAATTTCATATTCATCTTTCAAGGTATTTATAATGATATTTTATAAGTCCTACTACCACTTCTGCAGAATAACTATACTCAGCTATAATCTGTCAAGGTAAAGCTTTTTCAGCACCATAAAAGAATGGAATTTTATTAATAGAATTCATCATTCCATTGATTACAACTCCAACACTTATACCAATTAAAACAGAAATAACCTCTCCATTTGGACCTGCATAAAGTAACGGATTATTTAATACATATCCATATCTATGTGTTAGTATTGTCTTGCACAAAGTTATCAGGTGACCTACTTTTTGCCTAGTCCCCAACTTTTGTCACTGATCCCTTTTGTCACTGATCCCCTATTTATGGAAGGTGCACTTTCGGTGCACAAGGGCATAAAAAAAGCCCGATAACGAGTGTTATCGGGCTTTTCAGCGGAGAAAGAGGGCTTGTCTCTTTTACTCTGTATGCTTTATAAATAGGGATGTTCGCTTTTTTAAATTGTTGTGCGCACCTTATTCGGAAAGTTTTAAACTATGATTGGAATCTATCTGATTCAATACCAAATATAGCAATTTTATCTTTTAATATAACTGATTAATTATATAAGTTCAATCTCTATCTTCAATTTAAGATTAACATTTTTGCCCTAAAATTAATTTTTACTATTCTTGACTTCGTGTGAGTTCTTTTCCTGAAAAAGTACCATATGCCTTACCTGAAACTTCTCCTGTTTTATAATAATCAGCTAACATTTTAAGAATAGTATCAATATCACTTTCATTTTCAATAGTTAATTTTCCATCTTTAACATTAAGTGCTACATTGTATTTTTTACAAACAGTTTTCATTTTTCGAATCGTTTTATCATCAAGACTTCTGTAATTACCAATTTTAGCTATTTTAATTAATTTTTTATGAATAGATGGGGTCGATTCTATTTTGTCCTCAATAATTTCTAGACCATGTATTTTGCCAGTCTTTCTTAACTCTTCAACAACACTTTTAGATTCTTTTTTATATTCTTCTTGTAATCCAACAATGTTTTCAAAATTTATTTTCTTTATTACATAAAAGGTTTCTTCATAGTATATACAATCTATTTGTTTATCAAGGTTTACTGTTTCTCCTTTTATTAATTCAAGCTTTTGATTTTTAGTATCAAAATAAGTTCTGATTGTTTTAAGTATATTTTTTCCTTCTTTTTCATCTACAGCGACTTTTCCAGAAAGAATTTTCCGAAAAGTATAAATCCAATCTTTACTTTCTAAATCATTAAAACCTACACAATATGCCCATAATTCATCATCATTTGATAAAATCGATTCTATACTTTGCATTTTAGGTGGATTTTTTTTTAGTTGATTAAATACTACGTCTGAAAATGAAAAAACTTTATTATGCATTGAATACGTAAACAAATGTTGGGTATCATCACTTATAACATCATAGTCTAACATTTCGAAATCCTTTTTAATTATTTTCCTTAGTTCTTCATTAGTTAGAGAGAATAAGTAGTTTCTTATCTCAGAATCAATATCAACTTGATATACTTTGTATACATATTTATCTATTACTTTCGCATTTTTCTTTATGTTATCTTTTAAAATTCTTGATATAAAATATAATCTTAAATCTGTAGATTCAGTTGAAGCAATCTTTTCAGAAATTTCTTTAATTGTCATATTGGATTAATTAGTTTTTTTGTGCATAAAATAGTTTGTGTCCTATTGAATAGATTGTAATTATTGAATCCTCTTCAAGTTGTTTGTCTTTGATTATTATCAATCCATTTCTTTTTTTTCCATTTTGTTCTTCATATTCAATTTCAAAAATTGAATATTTAAAGCTTAATATTGGATTAATTAATAGTAAGTTAGAATTTACATAAATCCTATAGATTATTAGCATAAGAAAAAAGAATGCAAATATTTCATACCAACTACTAAAACTTTGAAATATAAAAGGAATAATATATGTGGCTATATATCCTATTGATTCATTATTTCTGTTTTTTAGATCTACTAAAGTAACATTTTCTCCATTGTTTATGTTTTTCTCAAAATTTAAAAACAAAAGTTTACATCCTATGAGACTAAGAATAGAAATAATTATAAGAAAAGTAGAAAATAAAAATTTAGTAGCAAAAAACCATAAACTTTCTATGTTAATGCCACCCCAATTAAGGAAATCTATATTCTCTGAGAATTGTTTGAATAATATTAAAATAAATAATGGTATATACGATGTTATAAATAACACAAATTCTGCAACACCATATAATTTTGTACTACTATTCATCCTTTATGTAAATTTTAATTTGTGAAATATAATGAAACACTACTAATATATTGAACAATCTCTTATTCTTTAAATTACAAAATAATTGAGATAAAAGTATTTTTTTAACTATTTTTATTTACTCTTATGCCATCAAAAAAATATATTAAAATATATTTGTCAAAATCCATTAAAGTATCTATACTTGATATTACTTCTAATCCAATACTATTTAAATCATCTATTACTTTATGTATTGTTAATTCTGGTGCTATAAAACTGTAAAGCCCTGATTTTTGTATTTTTTTTGAAATCATTCTTGGTAATCCAAATTCTTCAAGTTGGTAAACAGTCTTAGGCAAAAATGCATGGGAACTCCAATTTATGAATCTTGAAATATCATAATTTTTGTCTTTCAAAATTTCTTTTTGAAGAATATTGATGTCACTTACTAAAGATGCAAGTTTAAATGTTACTTTTCTTTCTAGTTTAAAAAAATCATCTATACCAATTTCAAATTTATCTAATTCAATTAATAGTTCAGGAATGGATTTAAACCAATTATTACGTAAAATTTTTACGAATTCTACAAAAGTTCTGTGTTTAGTATCCCAACCAGAAGGTACTATGTTTATTATTTTATATAAGAATCTATCCCAATATTTTGGGTAAGGATTATTTAAAAAACCTAACCCATTCCAATCATCAGGATTACTAATCATGTCGATTGCTATTTTTTTTATTAGTTCGCTGTCACTAGTTTGGAATATATTTTCAGATTGTAATTTTTTAAAAGTTTCTAAACCTAGAACATTAACCATTTCTTCCTTATACATAATAATTTTAGCAATCTGTTCTTTAGTTAATTCATTCTCGTATTTTACTTCATCTAGATCTCCTAAAATTTCTTCTGGAAATGGAATTCCTAATTGTGTTTCGGTTTCCATTGGTGGTTGTTCTAGTATATATATTTTTCCGATAAAATGCCTAAACATTCTACCTCCTCTACCCATAATATTTTTATAAGTAAAATCATTAATTTTTACTTGTCCATTTTTATTAGACCAAATGACAACATTCTCTGCTGATGTATTTACTCCTTCAATAATGGAAGACGTTGATAGTAAGTTGTCAATTCCTTCAGATTCTTCAAAAACTTTTACTTGAATTTGACTCAAAGATCTATGTAATCGGCCATTATGTATACCAATACCACGTTTTACTAAGTTAGTTAAGTTCCAATTGTAATTATAGTTTTTACTCAGCCAATCTGAAAAATCAGATAATAGCTTTGTTTCTTTTGTCTGAAAATTGGCTAATAATAAGTTGGATAATTTATCAATGTTAACGTACGTCCCTGCATATATCAAAGTTTTTTTATTTATATTACTAATTATATCTAATAAATAAGCACTTTTTAACTCTTCATCTCCTCTAATACTTTCATATAGTTTTTGTTGTTCTAAAAATACAGTATTGAAATCAAGTGGATAAAATTCCATATCTTGAGTAAATGGATTTTCCTCTAATGAACTTATGTTTGGGGCTAAAAAATATTTTTGTTTTGCAACTTTACCTAACTTTAGAATCGCTTTTACTAATGTTGGAGATCTTTCTTTATCAAAGTTTGAACTAGCTTTGTAAAATTCATCAATAATTAGAATATCTAAGTTTTCTATTTTATTCACATAGTTTATAGCTCTTTCTTGTGGAAAAATAAAAATGTTTCTTTCTCCCAATTCCACCTCAGTAGTAGTAATTATTTTATATTTATTCGCAAATTTCTTATAAAGCCTTCTTCTTGTTTCATCAGTGAGAGCAATTGTTGGAACAATTATAACTACATTTTGTGGTTTTTTAATAGAAATATATGCATCTATAACAAAGCTTTTTCCAAAACTTGTGGGAGCACTAACAGCAAGATTCTTACCATTAATTAGGTTTTTCAATAATGCTGATTGTTCTCTATGAAGCGTGAGTTCTTCGTATTCTCCGACATCAGCCTTAAAAACCTCATAAATGTATTTATCTTGCCAACTTGCAGTTTCTAAATCTATATAAGGATATAGCCCTGATTCCCTAATAAGATGATTTACTAATTCTGAGTATTTTATATTTTCTTTTTCATGAAAATCTAATAATTTAATTAATTCATTTCTAGCCTCATTTTCTTGATTTGCTATTAATAGGTCATTTATTTGATGACAAGTAGAAAAAATATCCATGGTAAGTTATTGTTTTTTATAATGTACAACGTTCTCAACAAAAGATTGGATTATTGTATCTTTAGAAGGGACTGGAAGTAAAATCGTGTGAAAGTGTATTGAATTATATTTATGAACTTTTTCTTTAAGCTTTTTTAATTGCTTAGAAAAATAGGATTTGACTCTATTAAGATGGTAATCGCTAATCTCTTTTTTACATTCATCTGAAAGTTCATTAAATTTTATTGTAATTGGACATTCATAGAGGAGAAGAATTGGAACGTGTAACTTTGGTTTCAAATCATCTATTGTTGCTTCTTTAGCTAAAAGCTTCATAATTCCATTATAAACATCTGACTCTTTTTCAAATAATTCATCTAAGTCGGATAAATTTGTAATTATACTATTTTCTTTTTTCAGTTTTTCTAATTCAAGAGAGTTTTCTATAGAAGTTATTATTGAACTTAATCTATCATCTTCAATGCTATTGTAAAATTTGGCTTCGCCTAACCATAAAGAAAAATCATTTCCGTTTTCGATTACTATATGAACGCTATCTGAGCCTTTTGCATTATCTTGAGCATTTTGTTTGTAAAATATTTTAGGAACTACAGGTAACGCCTTGTAATAGTGTTTCATTATACCATATAGAATTATTTCTGCTAATTCACTTCCCTGACCAGTTTGGTCTTTAGTTAAATCTGTTAATCTTAATTTTTTAGCAGATTCTACTAAAATTGACTGATTTTTATTAATCAATGATTCACGTTCTCTATAAGAAAGAGCAGTTTCAGCAATATTATCCCAAATGAAATTTTGAAACTTAGTATATCTCCAATTTCCATTTTCAAAATCATTAGTAAGGCTTAAAATTTTTTCGGTTTTACAAAGGTCTAATTCTTCTTTAGGATCATATTTGTATAAAAAATCATCAATAAGTATATCAAATTCTAGCATATCTTGAATTATAGTTTATAAATGGTTTATAATGTAGCTTAATATTATTTTTCACGAATAAAATACAGTATAGTATCATAAAATAAAACCATATTTATATCCGTATTTAGGATGACGAGCCGTAGCATTATGATAGCTATGGTATATAAAACCATAACTTTCTAATTTTCTTCAACTCACCATCTAGCTAAACAGATTTTTAATTATATGTTGACTGAAATGTTCTCAATTTCTGTCTAAAACTATCTTTCCAAGCTGAATAATTTCTAATGTCTTGTTCGATTTCTGTTTTATTTGGTAATTGAGTGATAGTTGTAATTCCTCCATCGTGTTCAGTTACTGAATATTTACTGAATAGATTTAAAAGAAAATCAACATCAGCTTGTTCCGTAACAATGTAACTTGACAGATTTCCTTTTTTCAAATTAATATTTTTATTGAAACGTTCATATGTTTTGTTGGATAAAATTTCTTCGACAGAACGTTCTAATAACATTCTAAATCTTTTTCTTGCAGAATCAAGTTTTATTTCTCGACCGTGTCCATCAGTTATTAAAAGAGTATCATGTTCAGCTAAAATCCTTCTAATAGAATCAACTCTTTCTTGAACATTCTTAGCTAAAAATGGAATTTCGTCAGTAACGACACCGGTTATTCCGTTGTATTTGTCAATTCCTATTACTGTACAGTCTGTTGTTGTAACTGTTTTATGTGTGTCTATAAGTAAACGTAAGAATGATAGGTCATGAGTAAATACAACTATTTGTCGGTTTTGTGATAGTTGAACAATTTTAGTTGCAATTAAATCTCGATAATCCATATCCAAAGAAGTAACAGGATCGTCAAAAATTATTGTGTTTAAACGATTGTCAATTGTGCATTCAGCTAAAAAATTTGATAGCGCAATTATCTTTTGTTCGCCCTCACTTAAAATGGAATTTATTGGCTCCTCAATTCCATTCAAACCACATCTTTGATATGTATTTCCTTGACTAGTTCTTGTGCGAGAAATCAAAACTTTTCTCGCTAAATCTTGATTAAAAAAATTAAGGTGTGAAACAAATTCTTGGTGTTGTAACCTTACTGCTTGGTTTTCCATTAATTCACCAATTTTACGAGAGATTGCAGTAGTAGTAAGTTGAGATTGACACTGACTTATCCTAGATTTGTATTTGTATTCGTCAAAGTATTGAAGAATCGTTATTTTACTATTAAACAAAAGTTCTTTTGCCAATAGTTCATTAAGTTCGGAAACTAAGGCATTTCTATTTTGTAGAAGTTGATTATTTTGTTCAATTTCTGAATCAATTCTTGGGATTAAACTTGTTATACTTGAAGTTAAAGTTTGTAAACTTATACTTAATTCACCACCGTTCTGCAAAAATGCTGTAATTGAATTTTTGGATGTGTCGATTGAATTAGAAAATTGATTATAGTTATCTCTAAAATTTGGATTTAATTGTTCTAACTCCGCAAAATTTTCAATAGGTGGAACAATTAATGAATTGTATGAGTTTAGCTTATGCTTTATTGTTGAGTCAATTGAACTTAACTGTGTAGAAATATCATTTAATATAAATTGATTGAAAGTATTCAATCTTAGTTGTGCTGTTTCATCTAGTTCTTGTTGACACAACACGCATTTCTCTAATGAAACTAAAGACGGAAAATTTTGACCATCGGAAAGATTTGAACTATGTGCATAATTCTTTGCGGATTCCCATAAAGTTCGCCAAGCATTTGTTCCAAATCCTTCCAAAGTATTAATGCTTTGTAACTCTGCTGTTGCAATTTGATATGCTTGATTTACACCTTCTAAGGTATTTCTGTTTGCTCTAAGTTCGTTTATGCATACTTCATTAAATAGTATTTCGATATCTAAGAATTGCTGTATGTAAGCATTAATTCGTGTTTTTTGATTTATTAAATTTGTTATATTTTGTTGAGGATTTTGAGATGTTGTTAAATTTATAAGCTCTTGTTTTCTATTAATATCTGCTTGTGAGAATTGCAAATAAGAATCGATAATAGAACGTTCTCTACTTTCGATCGTTGCGAACCATTGGGCAATTGTTGTCTGAATTAAACTCTGAGGTATTGTGATTTTTTGTGTGTTACATGTTGTTAATAATGAACTAAATATTAGATTAACATTAGTTAGTGTTGGAATTAGCTTTTCTAAAACATCAATTCCAACTGGTTTATATTGCGTAGGATTTTCATTATTTATGTAAATATTTGCACAATCATTATCAAAAACATAGATTGAATTTAGAATTGGAGTACTTGGATTATTTTCAATCCAAGTAAAATTTTGGTGCGAACCATTATTTTCAATGACAAAATCAACTTTTTGTTGATTTGTTGAAGGGTTAAAAACGTTCTTTTTTAATATAACACTAGGGTTTCTACTCCAACAAAGTTTTCTTAAAATACGTGAGTAACTAGATTTCCCAGAACCATTTTTCCCATAAACAACATTTAAACCAATGTTAGAAAAATGTAGACCTCCTTGACTATGTAAGGCACTAATATTTATTGGATTGGATAAATTAATTAATTTTGGAAAACTTCCATTTACAGTAGAGGAGGGTGTTGGAAAATGAGTGATGTCAAGTGGAATTGCATTTAAAGTAATTGAATTATCTCCACATTCTTTTTTTACTAAATCTGCTATTTCATTGAAATCTGTTTGGGTTAAGTGAGTTGAAGTTATTATTCTCCTTAATGCGTCTTTTATAAAATTTGGTCTAGTTGAAGACCAATCTAAAATTTCTTGATATACAGTCATTTCTAAAGTGGAGTATTATTCGTATTATTGGTTAATGCTTTTCTCGCTAACGTTTTTACGGAGGTTATTCTTCTGGTTTTATTATTTCTTCATCTTCAATACTTTCAAACTTCATTTGCATAGTTACTTCTTCATTTTTTACTTTCTCTTTCGAAGAAAAGTCTAAAAGCTTATATTTAGGTGCCCCAAATTCATTTTTAAAATCAAAAGGAGTAGGAATTGATATAAATGTAAGTTCTCCTTTATCTTTACTCGATATTGGCAAATATATTTGAAAAGTATAATTACCATATGCTAGTAAAAAAATCATGTAAGGAACATTATCAATATGATTGTCTTTTCTTTTATATACAGTACATGTAGTAAAATCATGTGGAAGTGGTCCTGGTGTAAAAGAATAAAAGCATTTTAAATTAGCAATTTCAAATCTACTTTTATCATGCTCTTCTTCATTTATCCATTCTATAGTATTTTCAAAATTAATTAATTCAGACTCATCTATAATAGTCAAGGCCATTTTCGTGAGGCATTTATATATAGCAATAGGAATATAGGTAGCTCTAATTGCTTTTAAAGTAATTGTTTTATTTTCTTCATCTATTTCAAAAATTTCTCTTTCTCCATCATGTGCTTCAACTTTTAAACCTTCTGCTTTTAAATCAATTCTTGATTTTTCACCACCTTTTTTAACAGAAGGGACACCTTTTTTTCCTCTAACTTGGGAAATTGTATGAAATGGATTCATATAATCGCCCATATGAGTTTCAATGGTTCTTGCAAATTTACTATTACATGAATCACATTCATAATAACTCAAGAGGTTATGATTATTTACAAATTCAGGAATAGCATGAGCAATGTTGTTAAATCCGACTTCCGGTTCTTTTTTCTTACAAAATCTACATTTTTTATCATTCTCTTTTCCTAAGAATATTTTTTCTTTTGTATTTAAATGAAATGTTTTATGTGGCACATAGTTATTTTCTAGCTTTTGCATTCTTTCATTTATTGATATTATATTTTTTGTCATAGAAGTAAGTTTTATAAGTTAAACTTAATTATCGTTAAGATTGTTATTTCATAAAATTTCATACCTATAGATAGAATTGTTTTTTTGTAAATCAAACACATATTAAACTATCATAGATAATGAAAAAATTAAACAACATGAATTTTTCAAACATATTAAAATTTTCTTAATCTCTATTACGGAAATCCGTAAACCACTCAATATTTTGAGTCTATCTACTATTTTAAACAAAACTAACGACTTTGGAGTAGTTTTCCAGTCCTCTGCAAGAGCAAGTAGTTTTGAAAGCTCGATTCTAATTTCGAGTGCCTCAAAACATAACTTGCTGTTACTTTTACAGTAACTTTTACTAATATAATTTAAAAGCAATTTTCAGAACGCACACTTCTTAAATATCAGATATATCTTCTAAAAGTATAATGTGAATATATTTGTATATATATGAATACATATATATACATATTACGTTGTAATTCAATAAGTAACTTAGTACTTGAATAAATATGTATATAAAATACATTTAACTGTAAAATTATGAAAGTACTTTTACAGTTTAACAACTTAAAATAACAAGAGTCTATCTCATGGGAACAATTTCTTTTTTTAATACCTAAGAAACATCTTTTGAATTATCACCTCCTACTTCTTCATAACCATTTAATCCATTCTCAGAAACTTCCCGAGCTTGAATAGGTTGCTGAACAATTATTGTAGTATCTTTTTTAGTATTCATTTCGATAAAGTCTATCATTTTTTCAATTTCTACTTGCGGGTTTCTCTTAAATGCAGAATAGAGTACACGATATACTTTCCAGCCAACACGTTCTAAAAATTCTTGTCTTTCTATATCATAGATTACATCTTCAGGAAGTGAATGAAATGGATCCCCATCACATTCAATTGCAATCATTTTACCGTTGTGGTAAACAACTAAATCTATTTTGAAATTTATATAAACCTCCTTTTTCAGCTTATGATTATAAAAAAGTTCAGCTTCTTTTACATTATATTGAGGTTGAATATAACTGTATCCCTTTTCAATAAGAAATTTTGTTATATCATATTCGAACCAACTATCAAATGGTTCAGGAACATTATGTCTAAATCTTTCAATATTATAATTATCAATTTGTAAAGGTTGCATAAGTTTTACTTCATCATTGAAAAAAGCAAGAATTTTATTTCGGAAATCATTTGGTTGCAAATGGTCAAATTTGACAGAATGAAACAAAATCATCTGTTCTTTTGCTCTACTTAAAGCAACATTAATTTTCTTAAATTCATCTTGACTACTTATTATTGCTCTTGGTTTTGCATTTTGATTTTCTTTTAATTTTATAAAATCCAATGCGACACCTAATGAAACTATCATAACATCTCTTTCATCTCCTTGAAATTTAGGAGAATCCTCAATAATTAGTTTATGTTTATCTATTTTTTCCTTTCCAAATTCATATGCTAGATCCTCTTTTATATCTTTAAGCTTCTCAGTATGGTTTACAGTTCCTAAACTAACTACACCTATTGATTTATTAATATACAATTCATCATTCAAAATTTTTTGAAGAAACCGCTTTATTTCTTGAACCTCTTTGTGAACTATTTTATCTTCAGCAAAAGCATCTTTAACAAAAAAAGTTTCTTTTGGATTTAGTCTGTTTGAATTAATTTGTTTTAAAGGTCTTAGTGAATTATCATAGAATTCTCTTTTTGAAAATTCTATGATTTCAGGAACACATCTAAAATGTTCTTTAAGTGATAAATTAGAAGTCCCCGCAACCATTTTCGAAAGCATAAACAAACTATTATCACTTTTTATATGAAGTGCATTAGTACCTAAAAATTTCAGATATTTGTTTTTTATAGCCTCAAAATCGTTGCCATCTGCACCTGTTAAACTACTTGGAGATGTTTGTTTGTCATCTCCAACTATTATCATATTTTCAGCATAATAGCTTAAAATAAGACTATTGAAATCTAACTGACTCGCTTCATCTACAATAATACAATCAAAGATTTCAGGTTCACTTCCGACTGAATTTAAAACATCGTTAAATTTCATCACCCAACATGATAAACGTTTACTTATATCAATGCTATTTTTACGAGTTAATATTTGATATTGTGTTTGATTTCGAATTTTTCTAGTGCTTTGAGAAAGATTGTATTTATACACTTCTAAAAGATTTATGAATGCATCAATTTCATCTTTCTCAAACTTATTCTTAAAATTTGATTTGGCTAAATCAAATAAAATATCGCATTTGGCTTGAAATATTTTTTTATTGATAAAAAACAATTCTTCCTTACATTTTTGTAAATCAATAAATTCATTTTGTTTTATAAACTTATTTGCAGAAGCATATTCAAAGTTCTCACTTAAAATATAATGATTAGGAACATTATTAAGAGACGCAAAAGTATTCGGAAGTAAGTTAATTAGAGACTTTTTTAGATTATTAAAAGTCTGTTCAATTTCAATTTGTCTACCTACTTCAAGAAATTTGCTTTTTAAGTGTTCAAATTTTTGAACATTATCAATTTTATTCACAGGTAAAAATTCTGAAAAAATTGCTTTCATCGTAGATTGATCTATAATACTGTCAAGATCTTGAAGCATTTGTTTTTGGTCAGTCAAGTTATTACTTAGATTTTGTAGTTTTTCAAAATCCTCTTTTAATAAAATTGCTTTCCTGGATAATTCATCAATATTAAATAAATTAATCTGACTATATTCTGCGAAATTTATGAAATCAGAATCAAACTGGATTTGAGAAACAACATTTTTGTTGTTTTCTACTTTCTTTAGAACATCATTTAAAACCTTATATTTTTCAAATAAATTAGAATTATCATCAAAAGAAAATGAATAACCACTTTCTTTCAATGCATTGAAATTATTATTGATGACAAGAAGGTTTTCAATTAGAGATTTTAATTGAAATATTTCAATTTTATTATTACATTTTTTACCATTAATAGTAAATTGCTCCAAATATGAAACTCGTTTAAAATTTGAATTTGCAAGTCTTGTTAAAAAACCTGCTTTACCATTTTCAGCAAAAGACAAATAGGTTTCTATGTCTAAAAGATATTGTGTTCCATTGTGTATAAGATCACTGAAACCTTTATTTGTTGTCAGATTCTCTTTTGAAACATAAAAATTGATTTGTTTTTGAAGCTGATCTAATTCTTTAATATTTTTTAGAACAATATCAGATGTTGAAAATTTACTCGTAATATCTGTTATTTTTTCTAACTGTATTTTTAAAACCTTATCTTTAGAATATTCCGTTAATCCTAAATGAATTAATTGCTGATTGTAATTTTCTTGAATTGAAAGAAAATGTTTAAAATCAAAATGCTCCAATTTGTCTAAAACTATTGAAATATCAATATCTAAAGAATTACTATATCGAATTTCAATATCAGATAATTCTTTATACTTCAATATATCTTGTCTAATTATTTCAAAATTAGATAATTCTTCATGTGTGAGTTCATCTTGAATCCAACTCCATTCTTTCGAATCTTTAGATTCAAATTTTTCAACTATTTGATAGGCTCTTAAATTGTTAAAAGAATCATTGATTTTAATTTGTGTATATTCTTTTTCAAGAGTTTGGATAATTTCAGATTTAAGTTTTATATATTCTCCTTTTAAACTGTCTAATTCATCTATTTTAGAATCAATATTTAGGTAAAAATTATCTGTAAGAATTTTTGAAATCTTTCCAATGCTTTTTTCTAAAGAAAACCTATTTTGATTGGTTTCTAATTGAATTTTTGTGAAAATTAAATCATCAAAAGTTTCTGGTATCTTATCTAATAATGATTCTAAAGCCTTGTCTGTTTGAGCTGTAACAAGAACTCTTTTACCTTGAGCTAACAAAGAGCAAAGAATATTTACAATTGTATGTGACTTTCCTGTTCCTGGAGGACCTGTTACAACTGTTAATCTATTCTTTAAATAATTTTCATAAATCTGTTTTTGCTCTTTGTTAAATGGAAGAGGAAAAAAAACAGAAAAGTCGTCCTCTCCATTTAAGTTTTTGGCCTTATATTTATATGTTTCAAAAAGTTCATCTTTAAAATAGTTTGGTTTAGTATATGAATTATTTCCTAATGAATCAGGATTTCTTACTAATAAATTGAATAACCTCGCTTCAATTTCATTTTCTCCATTATACTTAATGATTGAGTCGGTTAATTTTTCAAAAAAACGTGGTTTTCTTTGTTTGATATTTATAGCTGGAGAAAATGAAATTCTAAAATGACCTTCTCTAAAATTGTCGTTTTCTGGTCTATATACAGAATTTTCAAACTCGGAATTACTAGAAATTTTTTGAATAGATTTTGAGATTAACTCTTTAAAATCATTTTCATAAATATATTCATAGCCTAATTCCATAATTTGTTCTTCAAACTTATCTACAATATTTGATAATATTTCTTTCTCTATAGGAGTGTTATTTAGAAAGAAAAAATCTACATAAGGATTTTCTAATGTTGAAAATACGATTTTCACCACATTGTTTGAATCAATATCTAAAAATAGTGGAAAATGAAATAAGTGTTGATTGGTTTTCGATAAGTTTCCATTAGTGTTAAGTTTTGAATATTGAACGAATCCAACACTTAAAACAATTTCTAAATTTGAATCATTTTTGATGTCATTATATGCCCTATATAGCTTTGAATAAACCTCTTTATTACTCTTGAACTTTTTTAATTTTTCTATTTCAGTTTTACCTTCTATTGAACTTTGAAAGTTCTGAAGTTCTTGTTCATCTCCATTTATGCTTTCAAACTTATTCTTGACTTCATCAAACTCAATAATTCCAATAAATTTTTTTGGAATATTTATGTTGGGTTTTAAAGGTTTTTCTAATGAGAAAATTAAAGGCTGTTTTTTAAATTTAAATGTAAAAATGTCTGTTAATATAGATTCACAAATACCCGCATTAATGAAATCGTCAATTTCATTGTTCCAAATGAAGTTACTCGAAACAGTGGAATTTAACACGTCTTTCACGCCTCTTTCAAGTAGTTTTTTATATTCTTTTAGAAAGGTTATATATTGATTAATTGCATTCATTTAGTTTCAATAGTAAAAACGTTTCTTCAAATTTACAATTTTTTCCGAGGTGTTGGGATAAGATTATGTATAACGTCTCTGTACTTTTCAAAGTGATGAAAAATTGAAGCTAAAAATTTTGAGTTTCCCTCAAGCCTATTGAAAGTTACCTGTATTTGTAAATTTAACACAAAGGATTCATTTTTTCAATTATACTAAATTTTATTTTTAGTTAAAAAAATAATTTATTAAATATATTTTAACACACATAGATTAGTAAATAAAAGTAATACCCTTAACAAAAGATAAGTTTACAATACATGTCATCTTCCTCAATAAGATTACGTAAGAATTATCGAGATGTGTCTTTGTCCTTACAAATTGGAAATTTTCCAGTATCAAAGACTACTCGTTTTTCTCCCGAAGGTCGCAAAATTGGTAAAAGAAAGGAATATTACTTAGTCGAACCTTAAAAAGTCGTTTTAAGGTTCGACTAAGTAAATACGTTAAAAAAAAGTGGTCAGAATAGTTTCTGACCACTAATAATAAAAACCCCTAATTTTAATGTGGATCAGGGAATTTAGGCTCTGTCGGAATTGACACTCTTTCAGCCTCTCCATTACTAATGATATCTCCTATCTGACATGTCCTATCAGATGATTGATCACATACATAACCAAGCTTCTGAGCACGAGCTTGTTGGTTTAAAACAAAACCGCCTGTAATTGCTAGAAGTGCAACAATAATTTTGATTTTTTTCATAATGTTTAAAATTTAATTGGTTAATAATATTTAGATACTTAGGATATCTCCGAATGAATATATTTTAACATTTTTCTTCTCATTTGAATACACTTTTTGAATATATGAATTATTAATAATCTTATTTTTTATCTGTATAATTTTACTGTTATTATATTGGCCACTTTCTATAGAATAATAATCTAATAAAAATCCATAATCGTATTGATTATAATAATTTGAAAAAACTATAAGTTCTTCTTTATTCTGATCTAAATGAACGCCTTTAGTAAAAGATTTAGAACCTTGAGATAATATAAAAGTATTATTTCTTGTATATATATTAGGAGTAACTTTCTTATCAGTTAAAATAAAAGTCTTTTTATAAGTTAAATCTCTATTAAATAAAATAATTTCTGGTATGTTATAATATGTGTAACTGAAATACCCACCTGTATGTTGGGTAAAATAGCCATCATAAAGAAGAATGTTTTCTTTCCTATAAATAGTGTCAGATTGACTTATTTGAATAGTATCTAATTCTTTATTGTCTTTTAATTTAAATACACCTATGTGGAACTTATCTTTCTTTTTAACTGTCGAGAAAATAAAAAATTCTTTTTCATTTATTGGAAAAGCATTATAAACAGAATCACATATTTTTTCTTTTTTCAAAGTTTCTCTATTTATTTTAATAAACATACTACTATTATTAATATAGTATAAAAAATCACTATTAAAACTAGATATTGTTAGTACACTATCAATATCTATTATGTTCGAGTTAATTAACTTCGATGAATTAGTACTATATTCATTAATAGATACAGATTTATTATTTACTTGATAGGCTAGAAATTTTGATTCATTATAGGAAAAAGATAACCTAGGCATTGTATAAATGTTTTCATTAACATCTAATAAAACAGTCTCTGTATAAATAGTTTTTCTATTTATTAATGTATCATCATCAGAATCACTTTGCTTTTTATTATTATAAATAATAAAGAGAAAACCAGATCCTATTATTAATAATATTAATATAATTAAACTTTTATTTTTCATTAGTAGATAATTTTAAATAAACAAGAAGGGATAAAATACATATAGAAATATTAAATACAAGATGTTTAGTATATCCTAAATAATTTAAAAAACCACCACATCCACATGATGTATATTTATTAAAATAGCTTAGTATTATAATGTAAATAGAGAAGCATAAAAAAATTAAAAACAAACATAAAAAACCTATTTTTTCTTTAAGCACTAATGCTATTACTGTGATTATTTCAATTCCAATAACAAAATAAGATAATGGAATTATAAACCAACTAAAAAATAGTTGAGTATTCTCAATACTTAATATAAAAGAATTATAATTGGTTATTTTTTCGATAACAGACATTGACAAAAAAAAGATAAAAAATAACAACAGTAAGTTTTTTATATACTTCATAATATTTAATATTTAGCCTTAATTGGTAAGTCTCTTTTCATTCTTAATTTTTTATTTCCTAGAGTATAGCTTAAACTAACATATATTGAAGAATAGTTCTTTATCTCTTTAGATTTAAATCTTGTATCAACTATATTTATATTATCAAAACTATCAGAGTAAAAAGCATTATATTGTTCTTTAGCCTTAATAAATGGATTATTAATTACTAAAGAAGTTTTTAGATTCTTATTAATAAATTCTTTTTCAATCGTTAAGCTTACAAATGGATAGTTTACTTTATTTGATTCCAAAGCACTAAACATGTTATAATTATTATATGAAGAAGAGAATTTAAAACTTAAGCCTTTGTCTAAATTGTATTTAGCATAAAAGTCATAACCAACTAAATTCTTACTAGACTTATAATCTAAAATTTGAGCTTGAGATTTATTGAAGGTTAAGAGTGATTGGATTATAAAACGATCATTGATTTCAAAAAAACCACCTATATCAAAAGCATAACTTAAATTTTTTCCTAAGTTTAAATTTGTTTTAAATAGCATATCTTCATCTGATTTAAACAAGTAACTAACTGGTGCATTGTGATGAATTTTATATTTTCCCCTAATAAAGACATCTACTCCATTTTTGATTGAATAATTAAACTCGATTGATAAATTATCTATATTACTTTTTTTAATATTATAATTATCAATATTTGTATTTAAGTTACTATCTATACTATTTTGTTTGTTTAAGTCATATGCAGAAATTAATTGATAGGAATTATAATAATTTAGATAAGCTGAAAAGGAATTTTTGTTAAATGCTAACGTTGAACTATTTAATAAGACATTTTTATTATTATTAATAAGATTATATGAAAGATCTGTATTAAAACTAACATTCTTAATTAAGCTTAATGTAGTATTAAAAGCAAATTTATGACGCTCATTATTAACATTATTACCTTCTACATTTTTAAGTTCCGAGTAATAATATGAATAATATATATCATAGCGCATGGGAAGCTTAAAGAATTGCCTTTTTCTCTTTTTAAGAATAACATCAAAGTTAAGAGCATTGTCATATAGAATATTTCCCCAACTTTTCTCTTGGTAATCCCCTTTATTTTTATATTCATTATAAGTGTATAAAAATGATATATCAAAAGAAGTACTGTCGTTTACTATATTGTTATATGAAAGTAATGCGCCAGTATTTAGGTAATTAATATCTTGCTTGTAGTTCTCTTCTAATTCATTTTGGATAGTATTATACTTACTGTCGTTTTTATTTTTAGGAGTATATAAAAAGAATGAAGAACTAATAGAGTTTTTATCATTAATCTTAATACTAATCTCTGGTTGTAGAGTTAAACCATACGACTTAGTTTTATCTATGCTATTATTTATTTTCTTACTTGCTGAATATGTTGTACTATGACTATCAAAAACAGATTTTCCTAGTCTAATAGGTAATGATACTGTTACCTTATTTTTTTTAAAAAAAGAGTTAGCATTAAAAACATAGTTTCCCTTATTTAAATTGTATCCAACGTTTAAATCCTCCCTAAAGTAGTCCAATACATTATCTTTCATTACAATATTAACTACTGGCTCTCCTATAACACCGTAAGCTGAATGTCCATAAGGTATTACCTCGATAGACTCAATATTTTTAGGATCAATATTTTCAATTTTACCGATAGTTTTTTTTCCATTAATAATTATAGTAACTCCTTTTCCCTTATAGTTGATTTTTTCTCCTTTAATAAAAAACATTGGGATGTTTTCTATAACATTAAATACTGTGGGATTTTCTCCTAAGTATTTTTCATTAATTTTATAATTAATACTACTAGCATCATTTTTTGTAGGAGAAACATATATAAGTAATTCTGACAAAATTTGATTGTCATTTTCTAGGATTACAGTTCTATTCTCATTTAATTCTAGCCAACTATATTGCTTAGTGATATAATTTTCTTTAAATAAAATGTAGCTAGATTTTTCTTCACCTCTAATAACAACTTCTCCTTTATAATCTGTCTTTAGTTCTTTTTCACTAGTAATTTCTATAAAAAGAACTTCTTCTATTGGATTATATAAAGAATCAAAAACTGTCACAACCATCTCATTAGTTTGAGAAAGCGCTTTTGTAAAACAAAAAAATAAAATTAGTAAGTAAGTTTTATCTCTCATAATCATTCATTCTTAACAAATATTAATCAGTTTTTAAAATATAAAATTATTCTATTCTTTAATTTCTATTTCAAACCTTATTTTTGTTAATTTTATTATAATATTTACTTTTCAAATATAGCAAAGATTAATTGATTTAAATTATTGTAAACAAATAATTGCTTTTTATTTAGTTAATTTAAAATAAACTGAAATTTTTATAGATTATTTATAATTATAGGAATTGTTTTCATAATTGTATTATGCTTATTTTGTGAAAAAAATTAATATCGACTTTTATGTTTGTTTTAGATAAGTTACTTAGTGTCAGATGTAGATATTGTATAAATGTTTAATAGTTATAAAATATAATATATTGAAAAGTACGCTTATTAAATACTAACCATATGTAAAAAAGTCCTAAAAAAACAGTTTGTCTCTACCACTCCACAGATTAATAGGTAGTCTATGTTGATTTGAATGTTCTTAAACTCTACAACTAATGTAATTCCTAAGTATGGTACATAGATAGTTCCACATACCTGTATAGACCGATGAGCCTGTGCCTTCTAAGGTATCCACCATCCATCTACTTTTATAAAGCTCACTAATTGTATTAGCAGTCCAGGTAAATTGATTTGTGATAAGCTCTATAACTTGCTCATTTTCTTGATCCCATACAGCTACTAGTCTTAGTTTATTAGGATATAGTTGTTTTGAGTTACCATTAGTTAAAGTAATTATCTCATCTTTTAAAATATTTTGATGTCTATTCTCAGGTAGTTCCAGCTCTTTAATTTTTTCAAATTTCAAGTTGTCTTTATGTCTTATGACAAAGAATACTTGTTTGCTGTCCCAGACATTTAAAAGGCTAAAATCATTATAAAAACGATCAGCAACTATAACACTACCTTTAAGTAAAGGAATGTCATAAGCGCCTTTATTATCAGCTGTTTTACCATTAGTAATATTAATATAATCTGGTAGATTTCCATCAAAATCAAGCAATGTATGCATTTTTACTGCCCCTCTAACGTTGTCAATAAATTCAATAGAATTGACAAGAGGATACTTATGAGCAATTAAATCTACTTTTATACCTCAATACAAGCAAGAACAGTATTAGTATTGTTTGCTATTCTTGTAATCTCAGCATCATAATTGTTTTGTAAGTAATCTGCTAAAGAATTAGGAGCAAAATCTGTGGTTGAAAACAAGTCTATATCTACAGAGAGTCTATGACCAATTTTTAATGCAAGTGCAGTATCACCAACTAAGATTAACTCTTTTAGTTTATCATCTTTCATAAGCCTTTGAAGTAATTCCAAAAGCTCATTAATAACGGTTTGTTTATATAACATAATTAAAAAATTTTCAGAAAAGTATTCCTGAAAACCTCCTATATTATGTATTGGCTTAATGAGGTTCTATTTGTCTTTATAAGTCACAAAAAAAAGCCTAACCATAGGTTAAGCTTGTGTAGTATATTTTTAGATTTTAATCTATTTACTTTGAATCAACTTCTCTAAACGAATCATCATTTCGTCTTTCTCTTTAAGCATACGCTCGTACAAGGCAATCTTTTCTTCATGAAGTTGAATAATTTTATCTACTGGATTGATATTATTATTGACAACTACACCAACACAAGCATTATCATTGAATGTACTTGAAATAATATTAATTGCTTGTTGTTCATCAAAATTCTCAATTGCTTCAACAGGTATCTTAAGTACTTTAGATATTTGCTGTAGTAATGAATTATCAATGACTTCTTTCTGTTCAAGTAAAGATATCTTCTTTTGATTCCAATCATCTCCTAAATCAAAAGCAAGAACTTCTTGTTTGATTCCAAGCATTTCTCTAAAACGCTTTACATTTCTTCCTTGATGTATTTTATGTTCCATAATTAGTAGCTGGGTTAAGAAGGCTCAAAGATAAAGCCAATGATTTAAAAAGATTCAATTGTAAAGTTATAAAATAATCGGTAAGATATCCCAATATGAGAATATTATAGTTTTTTAATAGGAAAATCATAGCCAAATAGACTCTAAAACTGCCAAAAATCAAGTTACATCTGTTTTGATCTTAGTTTAGATGTTCAACCTTAAAGATAACTATCATGGAAAATCAAATCACAAAAGACGATTTAAGACTGTTTGCTCAAACAATCATTGGAGAGCTAAAAGAATTATTAGCTAAACAAAGCAAAGAGTGTTCGCTTGAATGGGTAAAGGCTAAAGTAGCAAGGCAATTATTAAGTATCTCACCAGCTTCACTACAAACACTGCGTATCAGTGGTAAATTGCAGTGTCGCAAAATACTTGGCTCGTATTATTACAACAGAAAAGATATTATGAACCTTTTTAATGAGTAGAAGTTAACTTCTACTCATTAAAAAGGTTGAAAATTAACTCCCTCAAATTCCTTACTACAAATACCACAGTTGAATTATTAGAAATTGTAGAGAATCCAAGGGAGTTTTTATTATCCATTTAACTGATTAATAAAGGTAGTTAGCTGAGCTAATTTATCAGGATTTAGATTTTTTAAACTCTCGAGTAGGTCTGTGTAACTATCGGTATGTTTGTTTGCTTTAACTTCAAGCTTACCTTTTAATTTCTGCATTTCAGTTTTGATAGACTCTTCTTCTGTTAGAGCGTATTCCTCAGTCTGCTTAACAGAGTGATGCCCCAACATTTCTTTTACTACGTGAATAGGTACACCGTTACCAAGAGTTACAGTACTTCCAAAAGTCCTTCTTGCTTTATGCGTATTTAATTCGCTTATTTCACACAGTGAAGCAATCTCTTTTAAATACTCATTCATCTTTTGATTAGAGCGAACTGGAAGTACAATATCTTTACCAATACAAGCAGGATGATCTTTATGTTTTTCCATTATTTCAATAGCTTTGGGAAGCAGAGGAATTGTAATATTTGCGTCTGTTTTTTGTCTGTTGATTCTAATCCATAAATTACCTTCTTCATCTTTTGTAATATCACTTTTCTTTAACTGAAATACATCGATGTAGGCAAGACCAGTATAACACTGAAAAACAAACACATCTCTTACAGTAGCTAATCTCTCATTGGTAAAATCTTTGTTTTCTAAAATTGATAGCTCTTCTTTGCTTAATGGTTTTTTATTGAGTTTAGTCTTTTTAGGTTTGTATTGTACAAAAGGATTTGAAGCAATAATTCCCTTAGCAACTGCCCGTAAAACAATCTTCTTGAAGTTTGAGATGTACTTTATAGCTGTGTTATTAGAACACGCTCTAACGGTCTTTAAATAGTGTTCATAGCCAATTACAAACTCATAATTGAGTTCTCTAAACTCTATATCCTCTTTACCATATACATAACGGATATACTCAGCTACGTGTGATCTTGCTGTTACGTATCTTTCATGTGTTCCAATTGCGTACTCTTTAGGGACAAGTTTAAAAACTTCATCATTGTGCTTTTGGAATTCTTCTAAAACTTTGACTTTACTAGCTCCTTTGCCTTGAATATAATCCATAAGTACAGTAGCAGTAATAGGTTCTTCATTGCTTAAGAGCTCTAATTTGTACTTGGTAATCTTTGATACAATTGTATCTAATAGGTAGTTTAGCGTTTTAGCATCTTCTTTAGCGCCATTAGCACGACCTGCTTTTTGATTCCATCTTTTGATATCCCATTTGTGACTAAGAGAAGTCTCTTTGCGAATACCATCTACTGTGATTCTAAGGTAAACACCTCTAAAATCACTTTTCTCTCTAGTTGGTTTGAGAAAGAAATTAATTGACAACTGTTTTTCTAACATAATTCAACTGTTTTTAAATATTAATAAATGTCGAATTAAAACGTTCCAAAATCACAGTTTAAAACTCTCTGGCGCCATTTGGCGTAAGGGTTCACTAAATTTGAAGGTGCGCATCACTTACCTGTTTTTTTGTGCACCGAATCCCGAGTCTTTTTAGGTGCACTTTTGAACAGAATGCGATACCCCTAAAAAAGAAAAAACCTATAACTCATTGTGAATCATAGGTTTTGTGCTTTTTTGATAACTTTTAAATAAGTCGTCTTTTATAAATCAGCGGAGAAAGAGGGATTCGAACCCCCGGACCTGTTACAGTCAACGGTTTTCAAGACCGCCGCATTCGACCACTCTGCCATTTCTCCAGTGGTCTGCATTACTTCCGTATTGCGAGTGCAAATGTAGCACAAATATCCAAACCTCCAAACTTTCGAGATAAAATAATTGAAAGTTTTTTCAGTGAGGCTCCTACTTCATAGCATAGCTGTAGAATAAAAAACTAAGTATCAGTCTTATACTCCCCTAACCGATTCGCTGTCTTCTAAAATCAAAAAAACTCCTATTAAGGAGTTTTAGTATTATTTATCTTCAAAAAGCTTAACGACTAATTTATAACTTAAAGAATCTAGTCCATTAAGAGCTCCTTCAGAAGAGCTATTAGAAAGAACGATTAGACCTTTCTTTCTCACTGGGTCAAAAGCCACATAGTTAGAATATCCAGCATCTATACCTCTTGTAAAGTAAAGAGGCTCTCCAGAACCAAAAGGATAGCCTATCTTCCACCCTAAACTAACCCAGTAATTAGGACTTACAATAAGAGTAGGCTTCTGTGTCAGCTGTAGTACCTTATCTTCACTATTAAACTGCGCTTGAATAAACTTCGTCAAATCAGCTGCTGTCGAGATCCCTCCACTAGAAGGTAATAGCGCACCTACTTTGATAGGATATACTTCCTTAAGGTTTACATTAATTCCTTTTACAACTTCGCGTTTCTTCTTAGGCATATACACTGTCGAGTGATTCATACCATACCTAGCGAATACTTTCTCTTCAACTAATTTATCAAAAGGTTTATTATACACCTTACTCAAGGTATTACCTAGTATAGCATATCCAAGAAAAGAAAAGCTCTGTCTCTTCTCTGCACTTATCGTATCTGTTTCTAAATTATGTTGTAAATAATCTTCTAGTTGAGCACTAGTAAGATTAGTCAAATAATCATCCTCTACCTTTCGATCATTAGACTTTATCTCAGGCAGCATAGGCACTAAGGAAGAATGATTAGCTAAAGCGATAAAGGGAAGTTTAATATTCTTATTAAAACTAAAGTCATAATACTTATTTACATCAGTAGTCATATCTATACCTTGCTCTAGTACAGCATCAGCTAATACAGTAGAAGTAAATATCGTCATTAGATTAGCCATAGAAAACTTACTATTTGTATTGTTCTCTATTTTCACCCCATCTCCTACTTTCTTAAAACCGTGGTATTCTACCTTATCATTATCGATAATAGCGATGGCATACTGTCCTTTATCAGGAAGATTAGTCGTTTCATTTGCGATAATTTCTTCTATACTAAACTTCTTGAATGAATCATCCACAGGCTTAGGCATGTCTAATAATCTAAATCCAACTACCTCCCCTGTATCATTCATCGCTAGATTAAGTAATGCAACCTCATTATTCTCAAACTCCGTTTTAAACAATGCTAACTGATTATTATCTAAACCATAGAACTCCATATTCTTAATATTACCAAGTTTTTCTTTCATCTCTACAAAGAATAACTTAGCCTTAGCACTAGGCAGCTCTTCTTTTAAAGATGGTGCGAAGTGACTGTAAATATCATCGTAATCATTGGTATTGTAATCCTTTACAAAAGTATCTATTAAAGGTTTAAACTCTTTCTCTTGAGCGAAAGAACCAAAACTCATCAATAAACACATCGCTATGGAAATACTTAATCTCTTCATTTCTTAATTTTATTTTGCAAGGATAAATATATCAGTTATTATCCGATAATTTTCTCCCTTTAACAAGAATAAAAGAAAATAAGAATTTTCCATCTTCTTTTAAGTTAAGTACATCAACCTCTATATAGAGTATCAAACCACTGTTAGCCTAACACCATACCATGTCTCTCCTTCCTATTCTTAAATAAAGAAACTCTATTATGATTACGAGAGTCTCTTTATTTTTTTAAGTATATTCGCCCTAAATAAAAAACAGAAAGACTATGACTAAGAGTGAAAAAGTAAAATTCGCTATGGAAACATTGGACGCTCTTTATCCAGAAGTTCCTATTCCATTAGACCATAAAGACCCTTATACCCTTCTTATCGCTGTACTTCTATCTGCACAGTGTACAGATGAACGCGTAAATAAGATTACCCCACTACTATTTGCTAAGGCTGATAATCCGTATGATATGGTCAAAATGACAGTAGAAGAAATACAAGATATCATCAGACCTTGTGGGTTATCTCCTATGAAATCTAAAGGTATTTATGGGTTATCACATATCTTAATTGATAAATATAACGGAGAAGTCCCTCAAGATATGGCTGCATTAGAAGAACTACCTGCCGTAGGTCATAAGACAGCTAGTGTTGTTATGTCTCAAGCATTTGGAGTACCTGCTTTCCCAGTAGATACCCATATTCATAGATTAATGTATCGTTGGAATTTCTCTAATGGAAAAAGTGTAGAACAGACTGAAAGAGATGCTAAACGCTTATTCCCAGAGAACAAATGGAACCTACTACACTTACAACTCGTATGGTATGGTAGACAGTACTCTCCTGCACGTGGTTGGAATCTAGAAATAGATATTATAACAAGTGTGATAGGTAGAAAGACTGTAATCAATGAATACTATAAGAAGAAAGAAAAGAAATAATACTGCTAATCCTAGCACATCAGTGTAAGATAGTATCGAGAAGTAATCTAAGATCATCACAAAGCAAAAAAAGAGGTTAAGTAAAATTACTTAACCTCTTTTTTTTAATTCTCTTTCGAGTAAAGCGATAGATTATTGATTAACCCGTTTAGCCTAACTAGGCTCAATCCTTTAGAGTAACTCAAAAGGAATTTAATGGTCTCTTCTTTGGGTAAACTAAATGAACTAGTTTTCGTTGTGTAATTTTTCTTCATATGTGGCGCGTTTTGTTGTTTATACAATACTAACGACAAAACACTTCACATATTATATCTCTGTCAAAATAATATTTTTTTCGTCAATTAATTTTCTTAAATTAAGCAATGCATATCGCATTCTCCCTAGAGCAGTATTAATGCTTACATCCGTTAATTCAGCTATCTCCTTGAAACTCAAATCTTGATACATACGCATCGTGATCACTTGACGTTGATCTTCTGGTAGTTCTTTTAACAATAAATGTAGATCTGACTCTATCTGCTGTTGGATAATATCTCCTTCTATTGTATTAGAATCATCTTTTAGAAAAGAGAAGATAGGCAATTCCTCAGAATCATACTGAAACTGTACACGCTTCTCTCTTCGGTAGTGATCCATTACTAAATTATGAGCAATACGGATAACCCAAGGTAGAAACTTACCTTCTTCATTATATCTACCCGATTTAAGAGTATTAATTACTTTTATGAATGTATCTTGGAAAATGTCATTTGCTAACTCAGCATCTGATACTTTAGAAAAGATAAAACCATAGATCTTAGACTGGTGTCTTTTGATCAAAACCTCTAACGCCTCTTCACCACCTGCAATATATAATGTTACAAGGGCTGCATCAGGCATATTTATATATACCATACCTAATTTCTTTTTTAAAACTGTAAATAGATTTTTATAAAGTAATTTTGTATTATAGGCTTTGATTTTTATCGTTTAACGGGACAAATATATAAAATTATATTTGTTAAAATAAATAAAAAATAAAAGTTTTTTTTAGAACCTCAATCAACAAACGTTATCATATCTCATCATTTAGCCGGAAAACAATAAAATTCACATATCTTAAATTTATCTAAATGAAATAATCACAATATTAGGCATGAATAGATGTAAAAAACACAATTATATCTAACGACATAACCTGTATATTTTTGGAGAACTAACTTCCTTTTGCTCATTAATACTATTTCATTCTTATTCCTATCTGATTGTAATCTAGCTTCTGTCTTGTTTCCTAGAGATGCCCTAGAAGCGACTTTTTGGGAACAACTCGAAAATAAAATAGAGTAACCACAGAACTAAAACAGATGTAACATCAGGCCATCACTGACTTTATCTCTAAACAACATACTCTCTTTTACTCCTATTTGTTCCATTTTTTAACTTTCTACTACATCCATTATTTCATTCTTTCTATATTTCGACATCGAATCGTTCTTCTATCCCACTCTGTATACCAGATGGCAATGCGAAATATTATAGCAGATTCAGCTTTTTGCACAAGATTATACCTTGTAGAGTTTTAGAGGAATTAAAGAAAGCATTATCTTTGTTTATTAAACCTTTATAGGCTACATGAAAAAAATAGATTTCTCCAATATAGATCCCAAAAAAAATATTATCATCAAGGGCGCTCAGCTACACAATCTAAAAGATTTAGACGTTGTCATCCCTCGTAATAATCTTGTTGTTATAACAGGATTATCTGGTTCTGGTAAGTCCAGTTTAGCTTTTGACACCCTATATGCAGAAGGACAAAGACGATATGTAGAGAGCTTATCTTCTTATGCTAGACAATTCTTAGGACGTATTAACAAACCTAAAGTAGAATACATAAAAGGGATTGCTCCTGCGATTGCGATTGAACAAAAAGTAAATACTAGCAATGCTCGTTCTACAGTAGGTACCTCTACTGAGATATATGACTATATCAAATTACTTTACGCACGTATCGGAAAGACATTTTCTCCTATCTCAGGAGAAGAAGTTAAGAAAGATACTGTAAGTGATGTATTAGACTATGTTAAGAGCTTGGCTATTGGAGCCAAATTATTATTGCTTGCTCCTATTGATTTAGGAGAAGACAGAGAGCTTTATGAGCATCTTAATGTACTACTTCAGCAGGGATATGCTAGAATATTAGTGCATGGAGAGACTTTGCGTTTAGACCAATACATTAGTGATAATACAGAAGACATCATTAACCAAGTAGATGCTAATCAGGTTTATCTAGTTGTAGACCGTATCGTAGTAAGTGATGATGAGGATTTCTTTAACCGTCTAGGAGACTCTGTAGAAACAGCTTTCTTTGAAGGAAAAGGATATTGTTATATCGAAGATCTTAAAGATAAGAAGCGCAAAGAGTTCAGTAATAACTTTGCCCTAGATGGAGAAGTATTCCTTGAGCCTAATGTTCACTTATTTAGCTTTAATAATCCTTATGGAGCTTGTCCATCTTGTGACGGATATGGTAATATCATTGGTATTGATGAGGAATTAGTTATTCCTAATACAGGACTTTCTATATATGAGAATGCTGTCTTCCCTTGGAGAGGAGAATCAATGGGCTGGTATAGAGATCAATTGGTTAACAATGCTTATAAATTTGACTTCCCAATTCACAAACCTTATTTTGAGCTAACAGAAGAACAAAAAGCATTAGTATGGGAAGGAAACTCATTATTCACAGGATTAAATGATTTCTTTAGAGAATTAGAAGAAAAAAACTATAAAATTCAGAACCGCGTTCTTTTATCTCGTTATAGAGGAAAAACAAAATGTCCTACTTGTAAAGGAAAGAGACTGCGTAAAGAAGCGAGTTATGTAAAAGTAGGTAATAAAACAGTAAGCGAGCTGGTAGACCTACCGATCAAACATTTGATTACCTTCTTTAAAGATTTAAAACTGAATGAATACGAAGCAAAAGTAGCACAACGTTTATTAATCGAAATCAACAACAGACTTGGCTTTCTAAGTAATGTAGGGCTTGACTACCTAACATTAAATAGAAATTCTGCTACACTGTCTGGAGGAGAATCTCAGCGTATTAACTTAGCCACTTCATTAGGAAGTAGTTTAGTAGGGTCTATGTATATCTTAGACGAACCTAGTATAGGATTACACCCTAAGGATACAGAGAAGTTAATCGATGTATTGAATAACCTTAAACAACTAGGGAATACAGTTATCGTGGTAGAACACGATGAAGATATCATGAAATCAGCTGATCAGATTATAGACATCGGTCCTGAAGCTGGTAGCTATGGAGGGCAACTAGTAGCTCAAGGTGATTATGACACTATTTTAAAAGCAAACTCTCTAACAGGGAAATACCTTAGTGGAGCCCTTGAAATTGCTGTTCCTAAAAAACGTAGAGGGTACAAGCACTTTATCGAAATAGTAGGCGCTAGAGAAAACAACCTAAAAAATATAGACGTTACATTTCCACTAGACTGTCTAACAGTAATCACAGGAGTATCTGGTAGTGGTAAAAGTACATTAGTCAAAAAGATATTATTCCCTGCACTACAGAAAAAGCTAACAGGACTTAGTGATAAACCTGGTCAGTTTACAGAGATGAAAGGAGAATTTGGTGGTATTAAATCAATAGAATATGTAGATCAGAATCCGATCGGAAGAAGTTCTAGATCTAACCCTGTAACCTATATTAAAGCCTATGATGATATTAGAGATTTATACTCTAAACAACAATTGTCAAAGCTAAGAGGCTACCAACCTAAGCACTTCTCATTTAATGTAGATGGTGGTAGATGTGAGACTTGTAAAGGAGAAGGAACTGTTACAGTAGAAATGCAGTTTATGGCAGACGTTCACCTAGAATGTGAAACTTGTCATGGTAAACGCTTTAAAAAAGAAATACTGGAAGTCAATTTTGAAGGTAAAAATATCGATGATTTACTGACCATGACGATAGACGATGCCTTAATGTTCTTCCAACAACATAAACAAACTAAAATTGCACAAAAACTACAACCTCTACACGATGTAGGACTTGGTTATGTACAGTTAGGACAGTCTTCTTCTACCCTATCAGGAGGAGAAGCACAGCGAATCAAGCTTGCTTCTTTCTTATTAGCTGGTACAACAAGAGATAAGGTATTATTTGTTTTTGATGAACCAACGACAGGATTACACTTCCACGATATTCAAAAGCTATTAAAGTCATTTGAAGCTTTAATTGAAAAAGGGCATTCTATTATTGTAATTGAGCACAACCTTGATTTAATCAAATGTGCTGATTATATTATAGATATTGGACCTGAAGGAGGAGAAAATGGAGGGCAATTAGTTGCTTTTGGTACACCAGAGGAAATTGTAAAAAACAAAGCCTCACTAACAGGAAAGTACCTAAAAGAAAAACTTAAGTAATCCATTAGATAATTACGAATTACGACTATATACCTCATAACTAAAAGGCTGTATCATTATTTGATACAGCCTTTTTTAATTGTTTCAGATCAGATCAATTAAAAGGTTTTGCATATAATTATATATAAGCTCTTTTTTTAGAGCGATATAAATTATCAATTAAACTCGGGTTCTTTATAAATTTTGTGTATTTCCTCTTTCGTTAACAAAGTGCAATAAAAAAGGCAAGCTTGAGTTTCAAGATTGCCTTTATAGTTATATTACTATGTGTTTTTTAATTCTTAATTAATTTGGCTAGTTTCTCAGTCAATCTCTTTCTACTGAAATACTGCAATCCCATAGCGAATACTTTTAATTGATTCTGTTGATACTGCTCAAAGTATTCTAATAGAATATCTCTCACCCTATCTTTCTCAGAATACAACACCACTTTCCCTGTATTCGTTTCCTTTATGATATCGAAGAAATCAGAATCCTCAGGCCCTATTCCTAATATTGGACGTTCTGATGCCATATATTCAAATAACTTACCAGGAATAATCGCCTTAGTGTCCTCTGAATCTATTTCAACTAACAGCAGTACTTGTGAAGCACGCATCTGTCTCAATGCTTCAACATTATCTACATAACCATGATTAACAACGCAGTCCTCTAGTTTAAACTCTTTAATGGTATCTAGAATCTGATTACTTACCTTCCCAACTAATTTTAGCTGAAACGCTTCTTTAAATGCCTTATTCTCTTTTCTTAACTCTGAGATAGCTTTCCATAAAACCCTAGGATTTCTATCAGATAAAAACGAACCAATATGTGCTAAAGTAAATTTCTCATCTAGAGGTACTTTTCCAAGATTCGTAATATCATAACCATTCGTAATCACAGTTATAGGCTTATCCGTTTTAGCTTGGAACTCTTCTTTAGTTGTTTTACTAGTGACAATAATCTGATCTGCTTTATTTAAAACCTCTTTCTCCAACTCCAAATGCTTAGTTGCACTAGACTGATTTAGCTTTAACTCTTTATGATAACCAATAGTTGTCCACGGATCTCTAAAGTCAGCTATCCATTGGATGTTTAACTGCTCTTTAAGAGCCATTCCTATCAAATGCATACTATGAGGAGGACCTGTTGTAATAACAGTCTCTATATCCTTATTTTCCTTTAAGTACTTAGATAAATAAGCTACTGAAGGTTTCACCCAACTTACTCTAGCATCAGGAATAAAGAAATTCCCTCTAACCCAAAGCAACAACTTATCTGTAAACGATTGTTTCTTTTTATCTGGAATAATACCTGCACTTAAAGTATCTGTATTCTTACCACTTACTAATTTAGCCTTGCTATAAGGCTCACTAATAGGCTGCCTAAGAATCGTTATTTCAGGGCTTACCTCCTGATCATTACTAAAATCTAGCAATGGATAACTCGGATTCTCTGGTATATACACTATAGGCTCTATATCAAAGCTAGGCAAGTATTTGACAAACTTTAACCAACGTTGTACCCCTGGTCCTCCTGCTGGAGGCCAATAATAACTTATGATTAAAACTTTTTTCTTTGGCATACTCATACTACATTTTGTTTTTTTGTGAAATCGTTTTTCTGTGAAACCGTGAAGGTGTAAAGTCGTTTAGTCTACTTTATCAGTTGTCGCGGATTTATAATCCGTGACACAAAACGTTAGCGCTCGCTACACAAAGTCTCTCGACTTTGAGTTCCCTTAATAATCGCGGATATACAATTCGTGATAATCTAGTTTTTGATTGATTTTTCCTCTCTCCTTTTCACTAATAGATATGCTCCTCCTACTGTAATTAAGAAAATAAGAATACTCGATCCTAGAGCTATTCTACCACCTGTTTTGATTACTTGTGGTTCAAAAGTAAACTCAATAGTGTGTTTCCCCTTTGATAACTCTATTCCTCTTAATACATAATCAACCGCAAAAATGGGTACTTCTACATTATCTACTTTAGCAATCCAACCTTGTGGATAATAAATCTCAGAGAATACTGCTACACCATCAGCGCTGTTATTTGACTCATAAACTATCTTATTAGGAGCGTAACTTTTTAACTCAATACGAGCTAAAGAATCCACAGCATACGTATCTTTTAGTTGAACATCTTTGAATATCGTTGTATTCAATACAGCCTGTTCTTTTGTTTTCAACTTATCCAATGCTTTCATTTCACCATTTGCATCTTGCACCTTTTGAACACTAGATACAAACCACGCATTTCCATTCGCATTATCATTTAATAGTGGAACATCACGTCCCTCTTCATCTTTCTGAATAATATACTTCACATTCATCATATTCAACACTTCCATATTAGAATGTTGATTCAATTGATAATCTGCTAGCTCTTGCATTCTACGAGGTTTCGCTGCATGATATCCACCTAAAGAATGGTGAAAGAATGAACTTCTCGCACTATTAAAGCCTCCATTTAACTCATATACTCTAAAATGCTCTGTATCATTTAATATCACTTTATCAGCAGGTGTTGCTTGGAAAGGTTGAGACATTTGAGATGCTAGTACAAAGTTTGAGTCATTAACATATTTACGATCTACTAACACTAAGTCACCTACCATCAGTACACCAATAATAATTACTGCAATAACTGGTTTTATCTTTTCTTTAGTTGACAAGAACAAAGCTCCTGCAGCTAAAGCAATTAGTATAAAACTTCTGATAAGATCAGCGGTATACATTGCTTTTCTATCTTCTATTAAAGCACTGATAAATCCTGGTCCTATCTCACCATAAGCTCCTCTGTAATAACCGTCATTCAAGCCTGTAAAACTTAAAGATCCTTTTACTAAAAACAGCAATACTAAGATAGATCCAGCTACAATACCTGATTTCTTTAGAACAGATAATTGCTCTTGTTTTTCCAACTTACTATAAGCATATAATCCAATAATAGCTAAGGCAGGTACACATAATTCAAGTATTACTTGAATAGAAGACACTGCTCTAAACTTATTATACAATGGGAAATAATTAATAAAGAAATCTGTTAGAATAGAGAAGTTCTTCCCCCATGATAACAATAAAGAAAAGACTGCTCCTATTATGAATACATACTTGATATTTCTCTTCTCAGCAAAGATACCGATCAAGAACAAAAAGAATACAACAGCACCAATGTAAGCAGGCGCAGCGACAATAGGTTGATCTCCCCAATAGGTAGGTGAACTACTTGCCATTTCTTTTGCTTGTTGATCACTAGCTCCAACTGACTTAAACAATTTATATACATTAGAATCCGTATCTAAATGCTCATTATTCGCTCCTCCAGTCAGACGAGGTGCTATCAAGTTTAAACTTTCAAAAACACCATAGCTATACTCTGTGATATAATCATAGCTCATCGCATTAGAAGATTCTTTTACAGAACCATCAGGTTGGTACGTTAGTTCACTATTACTACGAGTACTAAACTTAGTATATTCTGAAGTAGCCATCAGGTTAGTAGCATTCGCTCCTATACTTAGAATAGCGACTCCTACTAATACAGCTATTGATGTACCTATCGCTTTATAATCTTTTTCTCTTATATATTTGACCATATAAAACACTCCTACTACGATAAGCAATAATAGCAAGTAGTAGGTCATCTGGAAGTGGTTTGCACTAATTTCTAAAGCTGCTGCAAATAAAGTTAGTAATCCCCCTTTTATATAATGCTTTCTAAACACTAAAAGAACTCCTGCTAATACCATTGGCATATAAGCGATAGCATGAGCTTTAGCATTATGCCCTACTCCTAAAATAATAATCAGATAAGTAGAGAAACCAAAGGCTAGCGCTCCTATGAATGATCTCAAAGGCTTCATTCCTAAAGAAGCCAATAGAATATAGAATCCAATAAAATAGATAAATAAATAATCAGCAGGTCTAGGCAGAAAACGAATTAAACTATCTAAATCTTTTACATAGTTGTGTGGAAACTTAGCTCCTAATTGATAGGTAGGCATCCCTCCAAAAGCGCTGTTTGTCCAATAAGGCTCTTCTTTAACTTGTTCTCTAAAGTCAATTTGCTCTTTTGCCATTCCAGTATACTGTACAATATCGGATTGGTAAATTACCTTATTAGATAAAACAGGAGAGAAATAAAGTAGTGCTACTACTATAAAACCTAAAACCACTAATAGATGTGGATAAATTCTTTTAAACGTATTCGTTGTTTCTGATGACATTTATACTACTATTTAAGTATGCTAAAATAAGTAAATTTCAGATGGCTTTAAAGAGAAGCCTACAGATTTATTATATATACAAAAAAGCCCTCAAGAAGCATTGCTCTTGAGGGCCTTAGATTGTATTCTTTAATTACTTCGAATCAACTTCTTCGAAATCCACATACTCTCCAACAACTTTTGTTGAACGTGGTACCTTATTATGCTGAGTTGCAGTATCAGTATACGTTTCTGTTTCTTGATTGTTGTTATATGGATTGTACTGTTGTTGTCTTTGTTGAAAATTCTGTTCTGCTTTTTTTGCAGCCTTGTATATTAATACAGGAAACAAATAACGCATTGCTATTTTGAATGCATAGTATATCAGAACAATAATAATAAGTGTTTTAATAAATCCCATAATTTCCTTCTTTTTACCAAAAATAGTAATTATAAGCGCATAATAGCAATGATGGTTCTTAAATTATTGATAAATATATTTAAGTATACCCTCACATTCTATCTTATCATTCTTTATACCTCTAGTTAGTTCTAAACCAATTAACCTCTTAATCCATTCATCACCAATTACTAGAAAGAAAGACTACTTATTATTACCTTCTTGCCATTTAGCATATCCTCCATCTAGCTCATACACTGTTTTAAAACCTTGTTCTAAAAGAATATTTCTAGCTTTCTCACTTCTCTTTCCTGATTTACAGAAAATATAAACAGGTTCATCTTTTGACAATTCTTTTGTCTTATCAATAAAACTATCTTCTAATACATTGATGTTCTTTGCATATTCTATTGTCCCCTCGCTGAACTCCTTATCTGTTCTAACATCAACTAACTGAACTTCTGTGTTCTCAATAGCTTTTTTAAAGTTTTCATTGTTTAATAAATGTGCTGCTTTTTCTTGACTATAACCACTAACCGTTACTAGTATAGTGACAATAAACGAAAGCCAAAAAGCGTTATATTTCTTCATAATATAGAATAGTTTATAGTTTAACAAAAATGACAAATATCATAGTATGCGATTTAACATTACTATACATTTGTTACAAATATAAAATAAATATGTCAGTTTCTCTTATACAAAAGTATAATGTACCTGGTCCTAGATACACTAGCTATCCCACTGTTCCTTACTGGGATGAGACCTCTTTTTCTGCAGATAAATGGATTGATTCTTTAAAGAGATCATTCGTTGAATCTAATCAAAAAGAAGGTATTAGTATCTATATCCATTTACCATTTTGCGAAAGCTTATGTACGTTTTGTGGCTGCCACAAGAGAATTACAAAAAGACATGAAGTAGAAAGTCCATATATAGATGCTCTTCTTAAGGAATGGGATTTGTATTGTGCTTTATTTGATGAGAAACCCATTATCAAAGAAATCCATTTAGGTGGAGGGACTCCTACTTTCTTTTCGCCAAAACACTTAACTAAACTAATAGAAGGCATTAAGGCTAAAGCTATTATCGCTGATGAATATGAGTTCAGCTTTGAAGGACACCCTAATAATACAACTAAAGAACACTTATCTACCCTATACAAACTAGGCTTTAGAAGAGTGAGCTTCGGTGTACAAGATTACAACCCTGAAGTACAAAAAGCAATCCATAGAGAACAGAGTTTTCACAATGTAGCTAAAGTAACTTTATGGGCAAAAGAACTGGGGTACACTTCTATTTCTCATGATATCATATATGGACTACCTTTCCAAAAGTTAGAACATGTAATCGATACTATCGAAAAGACGAAATCTCTTTCCCCAGATCGTTTAGCGTTTTATAGCTATGCTCATGTGCCATGGATAAAAGGAAATGGTCAACGTGGCTTTAATGATGAAGATGTGCCAAAAGATGCTGAAAAACGTCAATTATACGAAAAAGGAAAAGAGCTTCTTCTTAAGAATGATTATATAGAAATAGGTATGGATCACTTTTCTTTAAAGACAGATTCACTATACAGATCTATGAATACTGGTCATATCCACAGAAATTTTATGGGATATACTTCTTCAAAGACACAAGTGATGATAGGCTTAGGTGTTTCTTCTATCAGTGATAGTTGGTATGCTTTTGCTCAAAACGAAAAAGATATTGATACGTACTACAACCTTTTAGATCAAAATATTATTCCTGTAACCAAAGGACATATTTTAAACGAAGAAGATTTGATTATTAGAAAACATATCTTAAATTTAATGTGTGCTTTATCAACTGATTTATCAATTGATATTGACAAAGTTGATTTCAAACCTGTGTTAGAAGAATTAAAAGAATTAGAAAAAGACCAGCTTCTTGAAATCAAAGAATATAAAATTAAGATTACTAAAAAAGGTCGCGCGTTTGTAAGAAACATTTGTATGGCTCTTGATTTAAGGCTACAAAAAAACAAACCACAGAGACAATTGTTCTCGATGACTATCTAATAAAAAATAAGTATAATGAATAAGAATGTTGAGAAGATAATTACTTTCCTTGTGTTACTAGGATTAGTTTCTGGAATATATAATCTAGATATGGATAACCTATGGTCTATCCAACACAATTGGTTATCTTATATTGGTTTTATTATTTTTATAGCTTACCTAATTTACTCTGTAAAAAAAAGCAGCTAAAATACAGGATCAAAAAAGCCTGTAATCTATACTTGAATTGTCATTTGTTTATTGTTTACTCTCAGGTAAACGATAGTATAAAAAAAGTCCTTAATCTCACGATTAAGGACTTTTTATTATATAGCTATTGATTACTCAACTTTATTATTCATAATCACTTCTATCACCTCTGGATTAATAAGTGTTGATACATCACCGAACTCTTTCGTTTCTCCATTAGAAATAGAGCGAAGTATTCTTCTCATAATTTTACCAGATCTAGTCTTAGGAAGACTATCCACAAACTGAATCTTATCCAACTTAGCGATTGGCCCAATATGACTTGATATATACTGGTTAATCTCGCGTTTAAGATTTTCTCTATCACGAGTCTCTCCTTCTACTTTTAATGTAATAAATCCATATAAAGCATTTCCTTTGATATCGTGTTTATATCCTACTACAGCACTTTCTGCTACAGCTGGATGCTCGTTAATAGCATCTTCTATAGGTGCTGTTCCTAGATTATGTCCAGAAACAATAACAACATCATCTGCACGTCCTGTAATTCTATAGTATCCTACTTCATCTCTTAAAGCTCCATCTCCTGTAAAGTATTTACCTGGAAACTGACCAAAGTAAGTCTCTTTATAACGTTCATGATCTCCCCAAATAGTACGAGCCATAGAAGGCCAAGGGAATTTAATACACAATGAACCGTCTACCTGATTATCCTCTATCTCATTTCTCTTCTCATCCATTAATACTGCTTGTATACCCGGTAATGGTAAAGTCGCATAAGTAGGCTTAGTAGGTGTAATAAAAGGCAGTGGAGAAACTAAGATACTTCCTGTCTCTGTCTGCCACCAAGTATCCACTATAGGACATCTTTTCTTTCCTACATGGTCATTATACCAGTGCCAAGCTTCCTCATTAATAGGCTCTCCTACTGAACCAATAACTCTTAAGCTAGATAAGTCATGTGAATTTACATAACTATAATCTTCTGTCATCAACGAACGAATAGCTGTAGGAGCTGTATAGAATTGGGTTACTTTATACTTATCAATGATATCCCAGAATCTACTAGGTGTTGGATAAGATGGCACTCCTTCAAACATCACTGTAGTCGCACCATTTAACAATGGCCCGTAAATAATATAAGAATGTCCTGTAATCCAACCACAGTCAGCAGTACACCAGAAGATATCCTCTTCTTTATAGTCAAAAATATTTTTAAAAGAATAAGCCGTTTGCACCATATACCCTGCTGTAGTATGCACCATTCCTTTTGGAGCACCTGTAGAACCAGAAGTATAAAGAATAAATAAAGGATCTTCTGCATCCATTACTTGAGCCACATGATTATTAGATGCTTCTTCTAATAGAGGAGCTAACCACATATCTCTTCCCTCTTTAAAAGCGACTTCAGCACCTGTTCTCTTCACAACAAGTACTTTCTCCACTCCAGGGCAAGATTCTAATGCTTCATCAATAATTGGTTTTAAAGGAATAGTCTTATTCCCTCTAAAGCTACCATCAGAAGTAATAACAAATTTACATTCAGAATCATTGATACGCTTTGTCACAGCAGATGAAGAAAAACCAGCGAATATAACACTGTGTATCGCTCCTAATCTAGCACATGCCAACATACTAACCGCTAATTCAGGAATCATAGGAAGATAGATACATACTCGATCTCCTTTTTTAACCCCTTGTTCTTTCAGAACATTAGCCATCTTACACACTCTATTATATAAGTCATTATAAGTAATAGTTTCTGCTTGTTCTTCAGGATTATTAGGCTCAAATATAATTGCCGCTTTCTCTCCACGTTTTGCAAGATGACGATCAATACAGTTCTTTACGATATTCAATTTAGCATTTACAAACCACTGAAATTTAGATTCCTCCATATCAAACTCGAATACCTTATCCCACACCTGATACCAAACGAAGTTTTCTTCTGCTATCTTTCCCCAGAACTTACGAGGTTCTCTAACGGATTTTTTATAGTGTTTAAAGTATTGTTCTAGATTCTCTATTTTATAATAACTCATATTTAGTTGTGATTTTTTTACGTTACATTTTTTTTAGCTCTTAAATATATGATTTTACTAATAAATAGCAAAAAGTCATACGATATTTTTATAATATAAAAACACCGTATGACTTCCGTTATTTAAAATAATCTTTATAGCTGAGCTACTTCTTTCTTTGCTTGATCAAACTCAGCAATGATATTTTTAACAATATCACCTACTGGTTCTATTTTATGAATTAGTCCAGATATTTGTCCCACCTCTAGTTCTCCTTCTACCAAATCTCCTTCAAACATTCCTTTTTTAGCACGAGCTCTACCCAAATATTCTTTTAATTCTTCTACTGAAGGATTCTTAACATACAAGGCTTGAAGCCCTGCATAAAACTCATTCTTAATTAAGCGCACAGGAGCAAGTTCTTTCAACGTAAGAACAGTATCTCCTTCTTGTACATCTAACAGAAGATTCTTAAAATTATCATGTGCAGAACTCTCCTCTGAGGCTATAAATCGAGTTCCCATTTGCACTCCATCTGCTCCTAGTACCATCGCTGCTAACATTCCTCTACCTGTAGCGATACCTCCTGCAGCGATTAATGGTATAGAAATCTTCTCACGAACCATAGGAATTAAAGTAAGTGTAGTAGTCTCTTCTCGGCCATTATGCCCTCCAGCTTCAAAACCTTCTGCAACTACAGCATCAACACCAGCCTCCTGTGCTTTTAAAGCAAATTTAGAAGAGCTTACCACATGCACTACAGTAATACCGTGTTCTTTTAAAAAAGAAGTCCATGTCTTAGGGTTTCCTGCAGAAGTAAAGACTATTTTTACTCCTTCTTCTACAATAATGTTCATGATTTCCTCAATATTCGGATATAACATTGGAACATTAACCCCAAACGGTTTATCAGTTGCTTTCTTACACTTTTGAATATGTTCTCTTAGTACTTCAGGATACATTGACCCAGCTCCTATAAGCCCTAAACCACCAGCATTACTAACGGCACTAGCTAACTTATAACCACTGTTCCAAATCATCCCTCCTTGCACTATAGGGTACTGGATTTTAAAAAGATCTACTAACTTATTTTTCATTGTATTTTGGTTGTTTATAGTTTCGAAATAACACCCGAACCAATTAGTTCGTCTTCGATATGCCAAGATACAAATTGTCCTTCAGTGATAGCAGATTGCGGTTCTTCAAAACGAACATACATACCTTCTTTCATCTTGTGTAAAGTAGCTTTTTGCAAAGGTTGGCGATATCTTATACGTGCTAATATAGACATTGTTTCTCCTTCTTGCAATGCTAAATCTTCTCTAATCCAATGAATTTCTGATTCTTTTACAAATAATGCTTTGTGGAATAATCCTGGGTGATTACTTCCTTGTCCTGTGTAAATGATATTTTCCTTTACATCTGTACCTATAATAAACAGTGGCTCAGCAGTACCTCCTACATTCAACCCTTTGCGTTGACCAATAGTAAAGAAGTGCGCTCCGAAATGCTCACCTACCTTTTTACCCATTTCTGGTTTGTACACAATTGATTTCGCTTCACTGTACAAAGCATCCTCTAATGTAGAGAATGTCTCTTCTTCTTTCGTATAGATAGACGAATCTTTTGGTATTTCATAGATAAACCCATCTTTTCTTTTTAACTGTTGTTGCAAGAATTCAGGCAATCTTACCTTACCAATGAAACACAATCCTTGAGAGTCTTTTTTATCAGCTGTGATTAAGTTCATCTTAGCGGCTATCTCACGCACTTGTGGCTTAAGCAACTCTCCCACAGGAAATAACGCCTTTGCTAATTGCTCTTGAGATAACTGGCATAAAAAGTAAGACTGATCTTTATTAGGATCTACACCAGCCAATAGTTTATATACCGTCTCTTGTGTACCGTCTTCTTTTGTGATTACTTCTTCATCTTTACGACAATAATGACCTGTAGCTACATAATCTGCACCTAAAGTCATTGCAATTTTCATAAATACGTCAAACTTGATCTCACGATTACACAATACGTCTGGATTAGGGGTACGACCATTCTCATACTCCTTAAACATATAATCTACAATCTTCTCTTTATATTGTTCGCTTAAGTCTACTGTTTGGAATGGTATTCCAAGTTTCTCAGCGACCATTAAAGCATCGTTGCTATCTTCTAGCCATGGACATTCATTAGAAATTGTCACAGAATCATCGTGCCAGTTTTTCATGAAGAGTCCAATAACTTCATACCCTTGTTCTTTCAGTAAATAAGCTGCAACACTTGAGTCTACACCTCCCGAAAGACCTACTACTACTCTTTTCTTCATAATAAAAAATATTGCGGCAAATTTACGAGAAATGCCGCAATACAAAAAGTTTTTGAATTTATCTTATCTTTTAATTATGATTCTCTCATAGAGAAAAACTATTAAACTTACTTTATTTGTCTACCCAGTAACTCGGACTGTGCTTTTGCCTTATTAATACCTTCCACTAATTTTTGTAATACTTCTTCTTCGTTGAAGTACTTAATCGCTTGTTCAGTAGTACCTCCCTTAGACGAAACTTTTGCTATCCAATCTTGTGTAGAAAGAGAATTGGCTTCATACAGCCCTAGAGCACCTGATATAGTTTGCTTCACTAACAATTCTGCTTGTGACGGTTCAAAACCATAAGATATCGCCGCTTGTATCATAGCTTCCATAAAATAAAACACATAAGCAGGTCCACTACCTGATACAGCAGTAGCTGCATCTATTTTATTCTCTTCAGACACATATACAGACTTACCTGTAGTATTAATTAAGTTCTGAATAATGAACAACTCTTTTCGATCTAGTTCTTCTGAAGCAGTAAAAACAGTCATACCTCTACCAATCTGAGTTGGTAAGTTAGGCATAGAACGCACTACCTTATCTACTCCTAGATCTTGCTGTAACCTACTAATAGAAATACCAGCCATCACAGAAACTATTATTTGTTCTTTATTTACATATCTCTTTAAATCAGCAACTAATATAGCGAAGTCTTGGGGTTTCACTGCCACGATAACAATGTCACAAGTTCCGATATCACCATCCATTTGATAACGATAAGACAATCCATGAATATTACGATTATCTTCTAGAGTTTTCTGCGAACGTGTATATATCAATACATCACTAGGGTTAATAAACCTAGAGTTAATAAACCCATTGGCAAACGTACTCCCCATATTCCCCATTCCTATAATTGCTATTCTCATAAAAAAAAACACCTCTGAATTTGATCAGAGGTGTTAAATATAAAAGAATTATTTATTTTTCTTCTTTCTTTCTTCTTGTAATTTTTGTTGCTCTTGCGCTTGTTGCATCATTTCTTGCATTTTACGTTGGAACTTACCTTTTGGACGCTCTTTCGTTTTATTGTCTTCAATGATTGCTTTAATTTTTTCTTCTTTTACAATGTGGTTTTTAATAACATACATAATACCAATTGTAATTAAGTTAGAAATAAAGTAGTACAAACTCAATCCTGACGCGTAGTTATTAAAGAAGAACAACATCATTAATGGAGAGATATAAATCATCACCTTCATGATCTTACTCATATCTGGCATCCCTTCTTGAGCTGGCGCAGCCATTTGTTGATCTCCTGTAGTCATCTTCATATATACAAAGATTGCAACAGAAGCTAAGATTGGGAATAAACTCACGTGGTTACCATAGAATGGAATACGGAATGGTAATTCTAAAATCTGGTCATAAGACGATAAGTCATCTGCCCATAAGAATGATTTTTGTCTCAAATCAAATGCTGACGGGAAGAATTGGAACAATGAATAGAAGATAGGAATTTGTAACAACGCTGGAATACATCCTGCCATTGGGTTAACTCCTGCTTTAGAGTACAAGTTCATTGTCTCTTGTTGCTTTTTCATTGGATCGTTTTTATATTTCTCATTCAACTCGTTCACTTCTGGACGAATTGCTTTCATTTTTGCTTGAGAAACATAAGACTTATAAGTCAATGGAGAAATTAATAATCTCACAAGTACAGTTAATGCAATAATAGCAATACCATAAGGTAAGAAAGAACTCAATACTCCAAATACTGGAATAAATAAGAAACGGTTTAACCATCCAAAGATTCCCCATCCTAGAGGAACAATCTTATCTAATCCTTGATCATAAGATTTTAATAATTTATAATCTGCTGGTCCGAAGAACCACTTCATATCATAGTTTAACTCTCCACCAGTGTAAGCCAAAGGCATTCTAGCATTGAATTGTTTTGTAAACACTGTATCAACTGCCTCATCATGAACCAAGTTAGCTGATTTTAAACTAGCTGTATCAAAAGCTTTATCTGTAATTAAAACAGAAGCAAAGAAATGTTGTTTAAATGCAACAAAACTTACATTTTTAGCTTCAGTACTGTCATCTTTACTAGTATTACTTAGACTGTTATCTTTTCCTCCTTCATACTCATAGTATACACGAGTATATTGGTTCTCATAAGTAATACTCTTCTCATTACTATATGTTTTTAAGCTCCAGTCTAATGCTGGTGTCTCTGCTGTATTAATAACTCTACTTAATCCTTGTGTACGAATAGTAAAGTCTAACATATAGTCATCTGGCTTCAATACATATCTATACTCTAAAAACTCAGTAGCTGATACTTTTAAACGCATAGATAACACTTGATTCTCTCCTTCTTTTGTCAATTCAGGTTCAAAGAACAAGTCTCTTGTATTAAACTTTTTGTTATCCTTTGTATATAACTCTAAATTAAACTCAGCGTTATTATCTTTAATTAACTCTACTAATTCTTTAGAGTTTTTATTAAAACGAGCATTGTTATTGATTACAACATTTGATAAACTACCTCCTTTATTTTCAACAACTAAAGTCAGTAATTCATTCTTAAGTTCTGTTTTACCTCCTTGAGCAGATGGTAATGTTGCACTATAAGCAAATGGGCCTAAAGCAGCTTGTAAAGCAGTATTCTGAACAGAATCTGTTTCTACATGATTACTTATAGCACTTGAAATTTTCTCAGATTCAGCTTCTTTAACTATCTCTTTTTTAGCTACCTCATTATCTTGAGCGATAGCTTCTTTCTCTTTGTTGATATTATTCAACATCATCCAAATTAGCAATCCGGCTATAATAACAAAGCCGACAATACTGTTACGATCTAATTTTTTTCCTTCCATTACTTAATTTGTAGTTTATCAAATTTTTCGCTGTAATAATACTCGCTTATTACCTTTAGAACTTATTTTGTTCTATTATCAATTGCTGCCTTAACCAAGCTTACAAAAAGTGGGTGTGGTTTTGCCACTGTACTTTTGTATTCTGGGTGGAACTGTACCGCTACGAAGAATGGATGAGTATCTAACTCTACCACTTCCACTAGTCCTGTATCAGGATTCCATCCAGAAGCTATTAAACCAGCTTTTTCGAAATCTTCTAAATATTGATTATTAAATTCATATCTATGACGGTGACGCTCATTGATTAGACTTTCTCCGTAAATTTCAAAAGCTTTAGATCCTTCTTTTAATTTACAATCCCATCCACCTAGACGCATTGTACCTCCTTTATCTGTAATATTCTTTTGATCTTCCATAAAAGTAATTACAGGATATTGAGTACTCTCATTCACCTCAGTAGTATTAGCAGAAGCATATCCTAATACGTTTCTTGCGTATTCGATTACAGCCATCTGCATACCTAAACAAATACCTAAGAATGGTATATTGTTCTCTCTTACATATTTTACAGTTTCTATTTTTCCTTCTATACCACGAGAACCAAAACCAGGAGCTACTAACACAGCATCTAAGTTCTTTAATTTCTCTGCTACATTATTAGCATTGATATTATCAGATTGAATAGAAATAATATTCACCTTAATTTGATTCTCAGCACCACCATGTACTAAAGCCTCTAAAATAGATTTATAAGAGTCTTGTAACTCTACATATTTACCTACTAGACCTACATTTACTACATGTAATGGATTTTTAAGTTTATGGATAAACTCATTCCATTTCACTAAATCAGGCGTAGTTCTCTCTGGTAAATCTAATTTCTTAAGAGCTACTCTATCTAACCCTTCTTGTAACATTAAGTTAGGTACTTCATAGATAGTATCCGCATCAATAGACTGAACTACTGCTTCTGGCTTAACATTACAGAACTGTGCTAACTTCTGACGTATTTCTGTACTTAAGTTATGCTCTGTACGACACACTAAAATATCTGCTTTAATTCCGCTCTCCATTAAAGTTTTCACAGAGTGTTGAGTTGGCTTAGTTTTAAGCTCTCCTGCTGCTGCTAAATAAGGTACTAAAGTCAAGTGAACAACAATAGCATTATTATCCCCTAACTCCCATAATAACTGACGAACAGACTCAATATAAGGCAAAGATTCAATATCCCCTACTGTACCACCTATCTCAGTAATCACGATATCATAGTCACCTGATTTTCCTAAAAGTTGCATACGCTCCTTAATCTCATTCGTGATATGAGGTACTACTTGAACTGTTTTTCCTAAAAACTCTCCTCTTCTCTCCTTTTCTATTACAGAAAGATAAACGCGTCCTGTTGTAACATTATTCGCTTGAGAAGTAGGTACATTTAAGAATCTTTCATAGTGTCCTAAATCTAAATCTGTTTCTGCACCATCATTTGTAACGAAACACTCTCCGTGCTCATAAGGGTTAAGTGTCCCTGGATCCACATTAATATAGGGATCAAATTTTTGGATAGTTGTAGAATATCCACGCGCTTGTAATAGCTTAGCCAAAGAAGCTGCTATAATTCCTTTTCCTAATGAGGATGTAACTCCACCCGTTACGAAAATATACTTAGTTTGTTTCATTTAGTGTGTGTATTAGTTGTGTAGTTAACAATAAAACTTGGCAAAAATACAACATTCCGAGCTATTCTTCTAATTTTAGATTAGCTAAAAAAGCTTCTAAGACTAACTTATCCTTTTTTAACCTTTTATAAAACATACTAGAAAATATTATTTTGAACATTGTAAAAAAACACTCTATTGTATCACATTAGTATATACTTTTGTATATTAATCCATTATAATAATGGTCCATAAAAATATTTTACAAAACATAAGAAGTATTAAAAAATGTGTCTTAGTACTTTAAACCAAATCGCATTACAAGAATTTTAACATTTATAGAGATATAAATCACGTTTTCAAGAGCTAGAATTAATACATTACACCTGTTTTTACCATAAAACAAATCTATTCAATCCAATAAAAGTAATTAAATGACCATAGAGCAAATCATTGATCTTATCTATCCTTTATCTAAAGCTGCTAAAGGCAAGCTTATTTCTGTCTTTACAGAAATCACGTTCCCTAAGAACTACTTATTGTCTGAGTACGAAAAACACGAGAACTATTTCTACTTTATTAAAAGTGGTTTAGTACGTGCCTATGCTATTCAAGAGGACAGAGAACTTACTTTTTGGTTTGGTAAAGACGGAGATCCTGCTCTATCTATGTACAACTATATACTCAATAGACCTAGTTATGAGACAATAGACCTTATAGAAGACAGCACATTTTATTTTACTAAGATAAGTCAATTAGAACAACTGTACTTAACAGATATTGAAATCGCTAATTGGGGAAGAAAATTTGCTGAAATAGAACTTCTAAAAACAGAAGAACGTGCTATCAGTAGACAAATCAAATCTGCAAAAGAAAGATATATTGACCTTCTAGAGAAAGATCCATACCTTCTAAATAGAGTTCCTCTTAAGTATATTGCTTCATTTTTAGGCGTAACTCAGGTAAGTTTGAGTAGAATTCGCAGTGAATTCCTCAAAAAATAGCCTTATTTTATCAATCTAATAATATTCGAAGCAATGCCTTTTTCAAAGAATAATATTTGCTCACCTCACTTTTGATATAAATTATATTCTGATTATTACATTTTATTTAGCTTAAAATAATATTCAACAAACAACATTTCGCTTATTTTATTATCTTTAATTCAAATTAATAAGCAATTTCATTAGAATTTACCTAATGTGTTTTATACTTTTGTAACAAATAGTAACAATGGAAAATCAGAATAAAAATCAAGAAGTAGTCCGTGGTTTAAAGGCTAGACACCTTTCCATGATTGCAATTGGAGGATGTATTGGAACAGGTTTATTTATGGCAAGTGGAGAAGCCATACATCAGGCAGGTCCAGGTGGTGCTTTATTAGCATACGCCATGATCGGTCTTATGGTGTATTTCTTAATGACCTCATTAGGAGAAATGGCAACCTACCTACCTGTATCAGGTTCATTCAGTACGTATGCCGCTAGATTTGTTGATCCATCATTAGGTTTTGCATTGGGTTGGAACTATTGGTTTAACTGGGTTATTACTGTAGCCGTAGATGTCTCTATCGCAGCAGTAGTTATTTCGTATTGGCAACCATTAGGATTCTTACCTACTTGGGGTTGGAGTCTACTCTTCTTCTTCGTTATCTTTGGTTTAAATATGTTATCCGTTAAAGCTTATGGAGAATCAGAATATTGGTTTGCTATTATTAAGGTAGTGACTGTTGTTTTATTCCTTGGAATTGGATTATTAACTATTTTCGGAATACTAGGAGGAGAATACATCGGATTCAAAAACTTCACATTAGGAGACGCCCCTATTTTAGGAGGAGGATTCTCAGGCAAATTCTTAAGTGTATTAGGCGTATTCCTAATTGCAGGTTTCTCATTTCAAGGAACAGAATTAATCGGTATTACTGCAGGTGAATCAGAGAATCCTGAAAAGAATATACCTAAAGCAATCAAACAAGTATTCTGGAGAATCTTAGTATTCTATATATTAGCCATATTCGTAATTGGATTAATCATCCCTTATACTAGTCCTTCTCTATTAGGAGCAGATATTTCTGAGATTGCAAAATCACCTTTCACATTAGTATTCGAAAAAGCACATCTAGCCTTTGCAGCAGCTGTGATGAATGCTGTTATTCTTACTTCTATTCTATCAGCAGGTAATTCTGGCCTTTATGCCTCTACTCGTATGCTATATGCGATGGGGAAAGATGGAATGGCACACAAGGCCTTTGGTGGAACGAACAAACACGGTGTACCGATGATCGCCCTAATTGCTACTGGAGTTGTAGTACTATTAATATTCGCAGTACAATCTACACATCCTAATGCTGTAGACTTTATTCTAGCTGCATCAGGACTGACAGGTTTTATAGCTTGGTTAGGAATAGCGATTAGTCATTATAGATTTAGAAGAGCATTCCACGCTCAAAACAAAAGCCTAGACCAACTAGTCTATAAAGCAAAATGGTTCCCTTTTGGTCCATTATTTGCCTTATTCTTATGTATATTAGTAATCATAGGACAAGACTCTAAACTAATTATGGAGGGAATATTTGACTGGAGAGGAATGCTAATCACTTATATGGGGATTCCATTTTTCTTAGCCTTCTACTTATACCATAAGCTAAAATTCAAAACAAAGCTTATTCCTCTTAAAGAAGTGGATTTAGATAGATAATATATATACTGAAAACAGGAAACATAAAAGCGTGAGTTAAAAATAACTCACGCTTTTTTTGTTACTGATAATAACTCTTACTTAGCTGACGTTACTAAATAAATCAACCAACACTATGACTATTAAATTTCTAAAAATATACATTGCAGTACCTTTAGTACTTTTATGTATGACCACACCTTCTTTCTGTCAAATAGAGAAAGATATACATCAACTTAATAAAATAAACGAAGAGCTACTAACAGAACAGGTTAAAGAGATAATTTATAAAAATGTAGAAGGTAATAAGACCATTTTCTTAGGAGAAGCCGATCATAAATACGGAGCCGATTTAAAAGCTAAATTTGAAATAGTTAAATATCTAGTACAAGAGTTAGGTTATAAAGACATTGTCTTTGAATCAGATTTTTTTGCGCTATCTTTTTTTCACAATGGAAACTCTCTCTATAAAATGTGGAGGTACTCTGATCAAATATGGGATATGGCACAATTCTTTAAAGATAATAATGTTACTTTATATGGTATGGATAATAAGTTCAATGCTAAAGATTCATATACCCATTTCATCCCCTATTTACAAGAATCTATTTCTCCTTTCAATATATCACTAGAGGAGAGATTTATCAACTTATCAAAGGAAACAATTCTTAATAATGGCCTAACTAATGGTAAGAAACTAAGTCAAAACGATATAGAATACTTAAATCACTATGTCCATTCGTTACTTGATAATACTAAAATTCAATCTGATAAAAAGTGTAAATAAATTTTAGAAAACTATCTAAGTGCTGCCAATATGTATTATAATCACACTCATGATAAGAAATATAGCCTAAATAGCGACAGGGACATACAAATGGCAAATAATCTCGACTTCTTGGTAAAATATTATCCTGAAAAGAAGTTTATTGTTTGGCTTGCTAATGCACATATGTCAAAAATAAATGAAAATGCTTTAAGGTGTGGAAATGAATTTATAAAGAAAAACCCAAATACAACTTATCATATTGCAGTATCCTCTTATTCTTCATTTTATAAGAATGAAAAGTCTATCCAAAAGATACATAGCGATAAAGAGCATCTAATCTCAATACTTCCTTCTACTGAGACAAATTATTTCTTAGACATTGTTAGCTTGTTTAAAAACACCCCTAGCTACACAACTAAGAATTATAAAAAAGATATGACTTTAACACCTTTTCAAATGTCTTGGGACTCAAAAAAACAAGGAATCTTTCAAAATTTTGATGCTATGATTTTCATCAGTGAAGCAGAGAAAGTAAGCTATACGAAATACGACCAACTAATCTTAGAAAAACAGCAATCAAAATAAAAAAGCGTGAGTTAAAAATAACTCACGCTTTTTTTTAGCAATTATAAAGTAATGCATTAACTCTTAATTTTAATACTTATTATTCCGAAGCTTGTAGCAAAAGTTCCATTGATAAAATCTTTCCCAGGAACCTTTTTGTATTCAAAACTCTCTATCCTATCTACAGCTATACCTTTAAAATCAGAAGATTTTTTTAATTCATTATTCCCTTCAGAATTTACTAATACAACAGCATATTCACCTTTCTCTACTAATGGTAAAGCACCTTGATTAAAGAACTTTGTAGAACTTAAATAAACACTTTCGATATACTCCTGTAAATCTATTGCATCCTCTTTATTTAACATTGTCGCATCTTCCACGTCTAATTTTACAGACACTCTTTCTTTTAATCCTTTTTCTTGTGCATATACATTACTTGCCAAACACAAAACTAAAAATACCCCGATTTTTCTCATACCTTCTTAATTTATACTATAACCTAGATTAAATATCTATCTTTATTTCACTTAACTATATGGTTACTGACTTTTAAATGCCAATGGTAATTCATGATTACCCCTCTATTCCCACGTATTTCTCTCCAGAGTGCACTACTAGATAGTTACACATCTTCTTATACATTGGGGTCTCCACTCCCTGTGCAATACCTTGCTTCACCATATAACCTCCCATTATCCCAAGTTCATTATGCTCTTTAAAAGCAGCAAAGTCACTATGCATAGACGTTGTTGACTTATACGGAATTGCTTTTAAGCGCTCTATAATAACCTCAACTACATCCTCGCCAAGAGCAACTCCTTTCTTCTTACTGATAGCAGAAGCCTCTGTGATTAATTGTCTCATTTCTTCTGGATGATGCTCCATCACACCACCAAAACTACTATCATAATAAGCAGTAGCCATAGCAGAAGAAGAGACTAAAATATACTTCTCCCATACCTCCTTAGAGATAGAAGAAGTCGCCTCTGCATGTACACCCGCAGTTTTTAGAATTGTTTCCAAATCTTTCATTTCCTGAGATACTTGACCATCTAGACCAAAAAGAATGCGTTGTCTACCACTCGGATTATCAATTACCCCCGCTTCTTTTAGACGAGAAACCATATACGTACACCCTTGCCATACTCTAGAGGTTCCAAACACTTCTCTCAGCTGCTCATAAGCCTCTACTCCATTTAATAATGGGATGATAACTGTATGTTCACCTACTACTGATTTCATATCCTCTATTGTCTGAGACAAGTCATATCCTTTTGTAGCAAGGATAATATAATCTGTATGCTCGATATCACCCCACTGAGAAGTAGCGATACTAGGATGCCCCACCACTTCACTATCTTTAGACAAAACAGTTAATCCCTTTTCCTTTATTGTTTCAAGATGTTTACCCCTAGCTATAAAGCATATTTCTATCTCTTTACTATCTTGATATTGATGAGCTAATAATCCTCCATAAAATCCTCCTACACCACCAAGCCCTACTATTGTTATTCTCTTTTTATCTTTCATTACTATATATTTTTGTTTTGTGGTTATACTTTTCTGTGAAACAAAAAAGATAGAACACCAAAATAGTAAAAAGCCAGAATACCTAAAAACAAAAAGACTTAAACTTTAAACAATAATTGTAATGAACTTGAAACCTAGCTATTCAAAAGACATATATTGATGCGGATTTAAGGTTGTAATCCGTAATTATAAAAAAAGCCTAACTAGAAATCTAATTAGGCTTTTACTATTTTAATTAGCGAACTAATTTTTTATATTTCAAACGAGTTGGAGCTACATCCCCTAAACGTTTCTTACGATTCTCTTCATAATCAGAGAATGATCCTTCAAAGAAATAAACTTGAGAATCACCTTCAAAAGCTAAGATATGCGTACAGATACGATCTAAAAACCAACGGTCATGGGAAATAACCACTGCACATCCAGCAAAATTCTCAAGACCTTCCTCTAATGCACGTAGTGTATTTACGTCCAAGTCATTCGTAGGCTCATCCAGTAGCAATACGTTACCTTCTTCTCTTAATGTCATTGCTAGGTGAAGACGGTTACGTTCCCCTCCAGAAAGCGTTGATACCTTTTTATTTTGTTCAGAACCACCGAAATTAAATCTACTCAAATAAGCACGAGAATTCACTTGACGACCACCCATCATGATCAACTCTTGACCATCACAGAAGTTCTCCCAAATTGATTTCTCTGGGTCTATATTAGAGTGTGCTTGATCCACATAAGCAATCTTAACCGTATCTCCAATAGCAAATGTACCTGCATCAGGTTGTTGTTCTCCCATAATCATACGGAAGATAGTAGACTTACCAGCACCATTAGGCCCGATAATTCCAACAATACCTGCTTGTGGCAAAGTGAAGTTTAAATCATCATATAACAATTTATCTCCGAAAGCCTTCGCTACACCTTTTGCTTCAATCACATTCGTTCCAAGACGTGGTCCATTAGGGATATAAATCTCTAATTTCTCTTCTAGAACTTTTTGATCCTCGTTTAATAACTTATCGTAGTTCTGTAACCTTGCTTTTTGTTTCGTTTGACGACCTTTAGCACCTTGACGCACCCAGTCTAACTCACGCTCTAAGTTCTTACGACGTTTAGAAGCAACCTTCTCCTCTTGAGCTAATCTTGTAGACTTTTGATCTAACCAAGAAGAATAGTTCCCTTTCCATGGAATACCTTCTCCTCTGTCTAACTCTAGAATCCATCCTGCTACGTTATCTAAGAAATAACGGTCGTGCGTTACAGCAATTACTGTTCCTGAATACTGTTGTAAGTGTTGCTCTAACCAGTGTACAGACTCCGCGTCTAAGTGGTTAGTAGGCTCATCTAATAATAATACATCTGGGTTTTGTAATAACAAACGACATAAAGCAACTCTACGACGCTCTCCTCCAGAAAGAATATTAATAGGAGTATCAGGCTCTGGAGTACGCAAAGCATCCATAGCGATAGCTAGTTTTGTATCTAGCTCCCATCCTCCTACAGCATCTATTTTATCTTGTAGCTCAGCTTGTCTATCCATCAGTTTCTGCATTTTATCTGCATCTTCATACACTTCTGGCAAACCAAACATATCATTTATCTGATTGAATTCATCTAAGATTGCTACCGTTTCAGCAGCTCCTTCTCTAACGATTTCGATAACAGTCTTTGTTTCATCTAATTGTGGTTCTTGTTCTAAATACCCAACAGTGTATCCTGGTGCAAACACCACATCACCTTGATAGTTTTTATCAACCCCAGCAATAATCTTTAATAAAGAAGATTTACCTGAACCATTTAGACCTAAAATACCAATTTTAGCCCCGTAGAAAAAGCTTAAATAAATATCTTTTAATACAGTCTTATTTGTCGATGAGTAAGTTTTACTCACTTTTGACATCGAAAAAATTACCTTTTTATCGTCTGACATAAAGTAAAATATATTGAATTTATTGATTACTAAGCTATAAGCGTTCTATAGCATATTAGCCAAAAATAGTATTAATTAAGGAGATTAGGAAATGTGTTCTACATTTTTTTGATTTTGTCTTGATAGACTATTTCACCTTATATAATTATTGACTCTATCTGAATTTCTATTTACCCTACAAGACCTTTTTAACCTAAGGAACCTTATAGAATAATATTTTTATTAAACCTCTTATCTCTAAAAAATTCATCATTTCACATCGATTAAACCTAAACCACATACAAAAACACAATGTTTAGAAAATATTAACAATAAAAACACATATCCAAGCCTATAATTATTTGTTTTCTATACTTTTAAATACTATCTTAGAGACAACTTTAAAAAACTCACATATATGACAGAAAATTTACTTTTTGCAAAAAGTGAAACTTGTGAAAACAATCACGAAAATCACTATTACGACCCATCAATAGATGCTTACGTTTGCTCAACATGCAACGCAATTTCACCAGCAAATTCTATTTATGATTTCGAAGAGAAAGCAGACGATGAATACGAATTACATATTGGAATCTAAGGTCGACAGAATCTTGTAATTAACTCTAATGTGAGAGACTTAATTACAAGATTTTTTTTATTCCCTTACTTTGGAGAGGTGTCCGAAGGGCAAGATACTTTATCCTTACTTTAAAATGATTGTTATACTTAAAGCTATATAGCCTACTTCTTCCTTCTTAAGATATGGTAAACTTTATAGTCCTTAGTCACTACTTTCTTACTCCAGTCCACTATCTGTTTTCCTTCCTCTAATACCCTCATCATTTTAACCACTAAATAGTCATAAACGGTAGTAAATAGAATAACTACTACACCAATGTATAAGGTGCGCAAATGAAGATACTCAAAGCAAAATGCTGCAGTAATACCTCCTACCCCAAACGAAAAGACAATAGCTACCTTAAGTCCTATATGAGAAAGCAAAAGATTGCGAAGGTTGGCTCTCGTTAGATTAAACAATAACCTCGCAGTTTCAATACCTAAATCGGTGACTATCCCAGTAATATGCGTAGTTCTCACTACCGCCTTAGAAATAAAAGTAACAAGAGAATTCTGTAGTCCCATCGCAAATAGCAGTACATAGGCTATCTTCATTGGATATTGAAACAATATATCTCCTTCGAGATAAGCCACTCCTCCTAATAAGATAGCCTCTAGTATCAAAGGCACTGTAAAATACACCTTGTTCCAAATCAACTTCTGCAACTGTAAGATCACGTGAGAAGTAAAAGATCCTAAGAAAAACGAAACCAATAACAACACTGATTTCAAAATAGCTTGTTTGTTAAAGGTAAGTACCTCCTGAGCAAAATTAGATAAATACCCAGTCACATTGGTTGTCATCAGCTTTAAAGCTAAAAAACCACTTACATTCACCACGCCTCCTACAAATGATAACAACACTGCTAAACGCAGATTCTGCATAAAACTTCTCTCCTTACCTCTGTGTGATAACATAAACTTATAAATTACTCCTCCTCAAACTATAATATAACAAATTTAAAGAGAATTACAAATATATGGGGTGCGGTAGAAGTATTTGTTGAGTTGTCGCGGATTTCCGAATCCGTGACTGTAAACAGCTACGCAATAGTCTCCTGACTTTTTGTTTTTATAGTTGTTGAAGATTTTTGAGTCTCTACACAACTATGCAATAGTCTCCCGACTTTGCGTTTTATAGTTGTCGCAGATTTCCGAATCCGTAATTGTAAATCGGTATTTAACACCTTAAAGAAGATAGATAATTAAAAGTGCATGATAATAAGTTTCCTACTTTATTCATCATTATCCTTCTTCTTATTTAACATCTTAGTTTGTTGTTTCTCGATTTTCTTTACACTCTCTACAGTAGGCAAATCTTCTGGCATCATACCTCCTAATTCTTCAATTGTCTTTCGCACCTTAGCGCCAACTTCATAATGTGTTTCATTCGCTTTTGCTTTACCTTGAATATTCTCTCTGCGCAGTTTATCCTCAGTCTGTGTTGCACGGAACAAATTAGCCGCTAACTCCGTACTGCCCATATGATCTAATATCTGTTGGCTCTTACTTAATCCTTTTTTTTGGTGAATCCCCTTAGCATCTAAACCTCCGTATAAACCTTTATATCCGTGGTTTTGAAAAATAGCATAATCTATTGGCTTAATCACTCTCGCATCTTTTGCTGCAGCAGCAAGTTGAGTATTGTGTTTAGCTAACTCATTTCTTAGAAACAAGCGTCGTTCATCCTCAGTAGACAAATTAGCATATTCATCCATCTGGCGTATTTCTTGTATACGCGTCTGAACTGCAAAATACGTCTGTCCTTGTGCAACAATTTCTTTAGAAGGATCTGCATTTTGAACCACAAGATAACAAGCATAACGTGACATTTTCACACTATCTACCTCACGATGAGCTGTTTTACCAATTGCTATCATATCGAGGATATCCTCGAAATGATCAGTAATATCTTGTCCACTATTTTCACAAGCTATCTTATGGGGAAGCCTACACCTACATCCCAATTATTTTTCCTAAATTAAAAAGATAGGATACTTCATTGATAGATATTTTGTTTTTTTAGACTATTCATCTTTTTTAGTTTTATTAACTTTTCCTTTTCTAATATCGATTAGTTTTGCTATCTCTTCTATTAAAGAATTTGAGTCACGTTTTTCATTAATTGTATTTCTAAAGCCTACTTTATCATCTGAAAGAGCAGATTGATAAAGAGTCTTAACTTTTTCATGGTTATTTTTAATAAGTTTTATAAATTCATCATCATTTAAAAACTCATTCTTTAATATTAACCTAAAAATATCTGATTGCCCTATTAGCAAATCATATTTTATTAAAAGTGGAATAATCTTTTTTGCTATTTCTAAATTTAAACTTACTTGTGAATTTAAAAAGCAAGCTCTAATATCTTTTAAAGTATTAGAAACAGACAATACGTCATTATTAGATTCATAAACATTAAGGACCTTCCACCATTTCTCATCTAAGGTTTCCGCTCTTAACTTCTCTAAAAACAACTTTCCAAATACATTTAAAGATGTTTTTGTAAGTGAAGAATTATCTAAGAATACAAAATATTTAAAAAGACAATCTTTATCCTCATTTTTAAATATTATATTATATGCTTCTTCTGAATACTCCTTAAAATCATTATTAAAGGCAAACCTAATTACTTTTGAAATGTTCAAATCCTGATACTTAAAACAATCCTCTATCAAAACATCTTCCAAATTATTTAAATTAAAGTTATCTTGATCTATACTCCATTTACTTAACTCCACTAATAATTCATTATTTTCTACACCCAAGCCACTTTTTATTTCAGAATACTTCTCCATAAGTTTTATAATATTTACTCTTTTGTCCAATTTTCCGTTAGAAAACATTGTCTTTATTATTTGCTTAAATAGTAAACTATTCTTATAGTAATTTGATAGTAACAATAACTCATCATAGTCAATATAATTTAAGATTGTATTCCCAATTTCTTTTGCTCTTTTTTCATCTTCTGTATTTAGCACATTCGTGAAATATCCCTTATAAGAAGAATTATATTCACTTCCTCTTACTATTCGAATAGCGATTAAGTCAGTTATAATAGGTAATTCTGACACTGAATTATTAGTATATAATGTGTAAATTTGACTATCTGAAAATAAAGCATTTAACTTTGTTTTTTTAAACCTTATCTCTTTTAACTTAACTAATAACTTATCAACATTATCAATATTATTATTTTTAGCATTGCTCTCTACATTAGCTTTTAAATTCCCTCTATATTTCTTAAAATCATACTCTTTAGACAGATATTTTGTGTTTTTAAATTTCAGAATAATATCTATGGTTTGCTCAGATAAATATTTATCTAATAAAATCTCACTTGTATATATTTTAAATTTAACATATTCTTTCCCTACATAGTCAAGCAATTTCATATATATACTTGCAGAAACTTCTCCTCCCACTATTCCATTCTTAACTCTACCAACATCAATTAACATTTCTAAATCGTTAATTAAGTCAAGATATTCATAAATAGTATCCTCATTAACTAATTTAAAAGAACTTTTCAAAATAGCATCTAAATATCGATTATCATTATTACTTTTTAACAAAGCTTTTTGCCAATCATCAATTTCCAATTTATCCATTACAATAAAGGAAGCAAATACTTTATTATAAAGCATTTCCCATGCCTGTTCTCTGAATTGTTTAGAGACCTTAGATTCTTCACGCATCGCATCTAATGTAAGAATCGGATTTTCAAAAACTTCAATTTCAGATATTACTGAAATAAACTGTGAATCAATAAAATCAGCCTTACATATAGAATTAAATCGTTCTATATCTTTTTTAATCATAGAATCTTTTAGCTCCTGCCTATAAATTAACTCTAAAGCACTTTCAACTTCAATATGATAAACTATCGCAGTCAATTGCTTAGCATACTCAGCATCATTACTATAGAAAGAGGTTAATCCACCAAGTATTTCTTTTAATTCTGTAACAGCTTGTAAAGGATTGTCAAGTATTTCATCTTTTCTTAATACGAAAATTGCAATATATCTTTCTCTAAAATTGTTATCTAAAAGTTTAATTGTTATTATTTCATTAATAAATGATATAATCTCTCTTGGTGTTATTCTTCGATTTAAAAACTCATATACTTGAATTACTAATCTAAGTTCTTCCTCTTCATAACTATCAAAGGCTTCTGCCCATCGTTCTTGAAAAAACTTTTTCCAATCAGACATTATCGGTAATGTTATCCTAAAAACAATATCAAATGTTTTATTTACATAATCATCTCCGAATTTAACTACTTTATTCCCCCCTTTATTATTCAACTCATCAAAAGCATATTGTACATGACTCCTATCAAAAGGAATAATCACTTTAATCCTAGAATATGGTTCTTCAGCAAAGAAGATATGAATAGAAGACCATACATTCAAAATATGTTTTTTCGGAAGTCTATCAAAGTTATCAAAAACAATAACTACATTAGTTTTTAGATCATTATCAATGTCCTTCATCCAAGCACGAAACTCTTTTACTGTAGGTTCTTTTTCGCTTACTATTTCAACTTTTGTTTCGTCTACTTTATTATTTGTATAAACTTTAAACAATTGTTGAGTAGCTAAAAGACTAACAGTTTTAAGTTTATTCCATTTATTTAAACGCTTATACATTTCTTCTTCCTTTAATAACAATTTATTTCTCTCTGTATAGCAGTAATAAATAAATAAATAAACAGAAAAGAATAATAATTGGTAAAAGAACAATTATCATTTTCCATAAAATTGGTAAATCTTTTGCAAAGGTATTTACTGTAGGTACATATATTATTAATAATAAAGAAATAATAAAACCAATACTAAGATGTGGAATATTAGTCGTAGTAGTATTTTTTTGTTTACTTATAAGCTTTAATAATTTATCATCCCAATTATACTGATCATTCACTAATTGCTTTTGTATAATAAAATCAGTTATCTCAGCTAATATTGAGTGCCTTTGATCATCTTCTTGGTGTCCCCATACATCATACACAAAAAACTTATGTGTTTTTTCAAGTTTTTTTTCTAGCAACCTAACTAAATTACTCTTACCAGCCCCCCATTCTCCATCAATCCCTATAATTTTAAAGTCTGAGTTACATATTATTTTATCACTTATTACAGTCGCTATCTTCTCTTGAGACCTATTTTCAAATAGGTCTTCTCCTAAAGGTTGATTTGTTAAAAAATTAAATCCATAATTTTTTTCTTCTTCTTTGTTTTCATTATTTTTTACTTCCATAATATATAACTCGTTAGTAATAGTTAACTCTTATTCATATAACATCCAAATATTATTATCTCCAACACTTTCCTACAAACATAACTACTTCATTACTAACTTTAATATGGAAAACCGTAAACATTGCGAATTATTGAGTAAACAACAGTATCTCATAAATATCTACACACCAATAGGATGAGATCCCTCCTTTGTCGGGATGACATAGAGGACGTGAGTGAGAATGGAATGAAATCCCTCCTATCGTCAGGATGATATATATTGTGGATTCAGTGGACGGCTTTAAACACAGAACACAACATATGAAACACGTGTGGCAAGTTTAAACATCACCCCCTTGAATAAGGGCTTTCTATCCATTGGGATCTAACTGTGTGTTAGACGGAAGTATTCCGTCTCTACTGATGTGATGAACAAATATACATGACGCATAGCATCTATTCATTCTAATATCAGTGCTATTGACTCTTCACATAACAATCTAAGTAAACCCTGTATAACATCGAAGGTTGACTATCTAAACTCACTGCTAATTTATTAATCTTAATTGGGGTATTTATTCGTTGTTGTAGCATCGGCACTTTATCTTTAATTACAAAGACATCTTTTACAACTCTTATAATATGTCCTTTTTGGGAACAACAATTCATCTGAAGCTACCCATTTTGATAGCCATATTCACCACTACCACACCTTCACACTACATACAAGAAGAATACCCAGAGTACAAAAGGAGCATCCTTCGACAAAAGCCTTATTTAGCCCACTAAAGTCCTAGCATTGTCCTACAACTGTCCAAGGATCCAAGAAGAAGCCCTGAGTTTACTGGGGTTAAGAGCTATATAGCGTTGAGTACAACAACATCTCAATTTAAAACAAATGACTAATTATCAATTAGTTAAATGAAAACAGGTTTAAAAAAAAGTATACACTTTTTTGCTTTTCAAGTCTTATTTCACTGAAATGAGAAGAAAATGCGGTAAAAAGAGGGGGCTTTTAAGGGAGAAATAAGATTTTTTGATGATAAATAGATGCATTTTTGAAAAAAAGAATGTGTTTTTTTTCAAAAAAGTTGATCAATTTTTTAATTGAAGTTGAATGGATATATTGGACGGTTATACGTCATTAAATATAGATGGGCTATATAGGTAGTCGGAAGAATTCGGGTAGGTATTTGGGATAGTGATATATCATGAATTAAAAATGCGATAACGCAAACGTAGCGATTGCGTGATATGCGTAACTAAAGCCCGAAGGGCTAAGATTCGTAATTGTTAATTTGAAATTCGTAATTGTTTAAAGGGATACAGCCCTACGATTACGGATATATATCACGGATTAAAAATACGCAATAACGCGAACCTAGCGATTGCATGATATGTGCACCGATAGGACATATATACATATCTCATGGCGAAGCCAAACATTCTTAATTTTTAATTCCTAATTCTTAATTGTTTAAAAAAGAAGAGGAGAGCAATGCTCTCCTCTTCTTTTTTAAACTTATACTCTTCCTTTTAAAGCGTTAAAAACCCATGCTATTGCAAAGAAACCGATTCCTACAGCTGTGAATCCCCACCCTGCGATTTCGGAATATTTAAATGCTCCTAGACAGATTAATAAGATACCCATCATAATCATAATCAACGTAGCATATCCTAGAATCTTATTCTTGTTTAAATTGTTCGGCATTATTTATTTATTTTAATTAAATATTTTGATTAACATCTCCTTAAGCAGTTCTCCTTGTGGCATCGCCTGAGCTCCTACTCCCTTACTTTTAAGGTCTACATCCTTTAGATGTGCAATGATACTACTGACTTGCTTCATCTTATAGATTCTAAAACCCATTTCGTAGTCTTTTATTGCGTATTGACTCACTTTTAATTGTTTCATCACGTTAGATGGTGACTTATCTTTCAATCCATGGTACAACAAAAGCTTAGAAAAATAAGAATAAACAAGCCCCATTGTCAATACGATTGGGTTATTCTTTGGGTTCTGTGCAAAGTAATTTGCAATTTTATACGCTTTGAGCTGATTGCGGTCTACAATAGCTTTAATCAATTCAAAATTATTAAAATCTTTACTTATTCCGATGTTCTTTTCTACTACTTCTGCTGTGATTTGTACTCCTTTTGGTACAATTAAAGCCAGTTTATCTATCTCATTCGCTATTTTAGACAAATCTGTTCCTAAGAACTCTACTAGCATTGCAGAAGCTTTAGGATCTATACTATACCCTTTTGCAGTTAGTAATTTCTTAAGCCAAGCTTCTATCTGATACTCTTTTAACTTCTTACTTTCAAATATGATACCAGACTTCTCTATCGCCTTGTAAATCTTCTTTCTTTTGTCTAATGTTTTGTACTTATAGCAGAATACTAATACGGTAGAAGGTTGTACTTGTGCAGCATAAGATTCTAATTGGTCTATAGAACGTGCTAACTCTTGAGCTTCTTTAACAATGACAACTTGCTTTTCTGCCATTAAAGGGAATCGCTTTGCATTAGAAACAATGTCTTGAACAGTGACATCTCGCCCATATAATACCATTTGATTAAACCCCTTCTCTTCTTCTGTCAATAGATTATCTTCAATATACTCAGAGATTTTATCAATATAATACGGTTCTTCCCCCATCAAAAAATATATAGGAGCAGCATTCCCTGCCTTTATATTCTTTATTATGTCCTTTACTTGATCCAAAATATTAGTTTTAAATATTGCTCAATACCAGTAGAAAAAAAATATCTTTGCTTTATGCAAAGACTGAATTTCCCACCGTTTGATTTTCGTTTCAAAAATAGTGAAAATAAGCTATCTATTTTTGATGTTATCCGTAAAAAGTTTATTCAGCTTACTCCTGAGGAATGGGTAAGACAGCATGTGGTACATGATTTGATCTATACTAAAGGTTATCCTCTTTCCCTCATCAGTGTAGAGAAAGTAGTGAGAATTAATGGAATGACGAAACGATATGATGTGGTGATTTTTAGACCTAATGGTGAAATCTTTATGCTCATAGAGTGTAAAGCACCTGAGATAAAAATTACCCAAACAACATTTGATCAGATTGCTCGTTATAATTTTCAATTAAGATCAACCTATCTGTATGTCACCAATGGGCTAAATCATTACTACTGTCAAATGGATTACGAAAATAGTAAATATGTGTTCTTAAGAGAATTGCCAAATTATAATGAGGAATTAGGAAGGAAGAATTAGTTAACAGTGAATGGTTGACAGTTGACAGTGAACGGTTGACAGCATTGCCCTACGGGCATAATGTACTTAGATGATGTGATACACTATATATTGATAACATATGCTAAACGACATCACGATTTCACCGATTAGCTGACAGTAAACGGTTTACAGTCTTACAAAACTATAATAGCTCAAAGTCGGGAGACTTTGCGCAGCGAGAGTCGGATACTAAACGACATCACAAAAAAACGATTTCACAAAAAAGAAAAACAAAATGAATAAAAAGTTTGCCGTAGCTATTTTAAATTGGAATGGAGAACAGCTGTTAAGACAGTTTCTTCCTTCTGTACTGAAGTATTCGGACAAAGCTAATATATACGTTATCGATAATGCTTCTACTGATCAGTCTATAGCTGTTCTAGAACAAGAATTTCCTTCTGTTCATATTATTCAGAATAAGCAAAACTATGGTTTTGCTCAAGGATATAATGAAGGGTTAAAAGATATTCAAGAACCTTACTTAGTACTGTTGAATTCAGATATCGAAGTAACCGAAAATTGGTTAGACTCGGTAGAAGAAATATTTGACAAACAACCTCGAGTAGCTATTGTACAGCCTAAAATTCTTGACTATAAACGCAAAACGCACTTTGAGTATGCAGGTGCTGCAGGTGGTTTTATAGATTCGTACGGATTCCCATTCTGTAGAGGGCGTATCTTCGATACCATAGAAGAAGATAAAGGACAATACAATGATATTATAGATATCTTCTGGGCTTCAGGTGCTTGCTTTTTTATCCGTAATGAAGTTTACCAAAAACTAGGTGGACTCGATGAAGACTACTTTGCTCATCAAGAAGAAATAGACTTATGCTGGCGAGCACATCATCTGGGATATAAGATTAAGTACACAGGGTATTCTACTGTGTATCACGTTGGTGGAGCAACTTTAAAGTATCAGAGTCCAAAGAAGACTTATCTTAACTTTAGGAACTCTCTACTTACTTTGTATAAAAATCTACCTTCTAAAGGCAAGTTCTCTACTATCTTTTTAAGATTGTGCTTAGACGGCATCGCAGGGGTAAGATATATGCTAATGTTGCAACCCAAACATTGCTTTGCAATTGTTCGTTCTCACTTTGCATTTTACAAACGCATTCCTATCTTCAAAAAAAAGGTATCAAAATCTCCTGTAAAAGAGTATTATCGAACTAAATCAATTGTTAAATTATATTATATTCAAAAACGTAAGACTTATATTAGAATATTCTAATTAAAATAGTTTAGGCTTTTCTTTCTATATTGCCATCTATTTGCTATATTTGACAAAACAATTCAATCATTTTTTAATTATGAAAAAAGTAGTTTTAGGATTATCTGTTTTAGCCTTGACATTAGGTTCTTGTGGTACAAAACAGAAAATTGCAGACTTAGAAGCTAAAAACAAAGAAGTACAAGATTTATTAAATACATGTACTATAAAACTAAACTCTGCTTTAGCTGAGAGAAATGCTTTCTCTAACGAGATCGAGCATTTGAAAAAGAACAACTCTGACTTATTAAGCAATATGGGTAACATGACTATGTTAACTTCTAAAGGTGCTGAAAACTTAGAGAAAACTTTGGAGAGCATGAAAGAGAAAGATCTTAAGATCACTCGTCTTCAAGATGCAATCACGAAGAAAGACTCTGTTACTTTAGCTTTAGTAAGAAGTGTGAAGAAAGAAGTTGGTTTCGATGATCCAGATATCCAAGTTAACGTAGAAAAAGGTGTAGTATACATCTCTATCGCTGACAAATTATTATTCAAAACAGCTGGTTATGAAGTAAGTTCTGAGGCTAAACGTGTATTAGCTAAAGTAGCTGCTATCGCTAAGAGCAAACCAGACTTCGAAGTAATGGTAGAAGGACACACAGATAACGTATCTATCAAAAACGCAATGATGAGAGACAACTGGGATCTAAGTGTTAAACGTGCGGTATCTATCGTTCAAGTTTTACAAAATGACTTCCAATTAAACCCTGGTCAATTAGTTGCTTCAGGACGTGGAGAGTATGTACCATTAGTAGAAAACGATACTCCTGAAAACAGAGCTAGAAACAGAAGAACTAGAATCGTTTTACTTCCTAAGATTGATCAATTCTACGATATGATCGAGAAAGAAATGAAAAGTATGACTAAATAATTTTAGTTATTAAAATAAAGAAAAGGGCTGTCTTTTAAATAAGATAGCCCTTTTTTAATTATAAATTTTCAATTAGGAATTAGAAATTAATTACGAATTTCAAATGACGAATGACGATTTTAATGCGCGTCACATCATGGATTTCTAACAATTCTTAATTTAATTTAAAAAAGCTACCTAGCGTTACCACTAGATAGCTTTATCCCAAAATAAACATTAGCCAAATACTACAAAGCCATTCTACTTCATAGCTCTTTCATTAGCTCTAAAGCCATACTATTGTATGCTTGTATCACTAATTCAGACCTATTTTGTATCATTATTTCTCGTTTATATGTCTATTGCATATTTTGAGTTTAATTATTCATACTTAGCTATTTGCAAACAATTCCTTGTTTCTAATTAGAGCGAAGGTGCCTGTCATCTAAGTACGTTATGGCTGAAAGCCAACAATTTTTAATTTTTTAGATAGTCTCTCAATACATATTGTAGAATACCATCGTTTTTATAATACTCTATTTCAATTAAAGAATCAAAACGAGCTTTAGCTTGGAAAGAAAGAGTTTCTCCATTCTCTTTTACAGCCTTTACCTCTAGTATTTTGTGTGGTACTAAATCTTGTTCGATTCCTGTGATAGTGAATGTCTCTTTTCCAGTTAAACCTAATGATTCAGCTGTTTGGCCTTCTAAGAATTGTAATGGAGCTATCCCCATACCAATTAAGTTACTTCTATGGATACGCTCAAAGCTTTCTGCTATAACAGCTTTTACTCCTAATAAATAAGTTCCTTTTGCTGCCCAGTCACGAGAAGATCCACTTCCGTATTCTTTACCAGCCAAGATTATTAAAGGAGTCTTGTCTTCTTGATACTTCATCGCTGTATCAAATACAGAAAGAGATTCATTCGTAGGTAAATAAGTACTATATCCTCCTTCGCGTTGTGCTACTTTATTCTTAATACGCACATTGGCAAAAGTACCTCTCATCATCACTTCATGGTTACCACGTCTAGATCCGTATGAGTTAAAATCTTTTGGTTCTACTCCTTGTGACAGTAAATATTTACCTGCTGCTGAACTCTCATTAAACGCTCCTGCCGGCGAAATATGGTCTGTAGTCACTGAATCTCCTAAATACAACAATACCCTAGCATTGTGTACATCTGCAATTGGCTTAGGTTGAGCTGGTAAGTTTTCGAAGAATGGCGCTTGTCTGATATAAGTAGAGGGTTGATCCCATTCAAACTTCTGGCCTGTTGGCGCTTGTAAGTTCTTCCAGTCTTGCTCACCTTCAAAGATCACACTGTATACTTGTTCAAAATCTTCTTGTTTCAATGATTCGTTAATTACTGCTCTAATCTCTTCATGTGTTGGCCATATATCTTTTAGATACACTGGTTGTCCATTAGGATCATAGTCTAAAGGATCATTAATTAAATCAATATCTACTCTACCTACAAGTGCATAAGCAACAACTAACATCGGAGACATCAAGAAGTTCATTTTTACTTGTGGGTGTACCCTAGCCTCGAAGTTTCTATTCCCTGACAATACAGATGCTACAACTAAATCACCTTTAGTCACTGCCTCTGCTACAGGTAATGGAAGAGGTCCACTGTTACCAATACATGAAGTACATCCGTACCCTACTGTATGGAATCGAAGTGCCTCTAGGTCTTCTAATAAGCCTGAGCGCTGTAGATACTGAGTCACAACCTTAGACCCTGGAGCTAAACTTGTCTTAACCCATGACTTCGTTCTCAGACCTTTCTCAATAGCTTTACGAGCTACTAGTCCTGCTCCAATCATCACTTCTGGATTAGATGTATTCGTACAACTCGTGATAGCAGCGATAACGATACTTCCGTCTCCTATTACATACTCTTTGTTCTTCTGTTTAATACGAACTGTACGCAGACTATCTTTTACAACTTCTGTAGTAGGATTAGCAACTTTATTCTCTTCGTAAGCAAACTCAGTCCCAGAACCTCCTTCTGATAGCCAAGCGTGCTCTCTACGCTCTTTAGTATCTGTATAGGTACGATTATACTCTTGCTCTAATAAAGTAGAGAATGATGTAGCTAAATCTTTTACTAATATTTTGTCTTGTGGACGTTTAGGTCCAGATACTGTAGGCTCTAATGTATTTAGATCTAACTCGATCACTGTAGTATACTCAATGCTCTCCTTCCCTGTTCTCCATAGCATATTGTTTTTACAATAATCTTCTACTAAGTTTATCTGCTCTTCGCTTCTATTCGTAGCACGCATATAATCTAAGGTACGGTTATCAATAGGGAAATAAGTAACTGTACATCCGAACTCTGGTGACATATTAGATATAGTCGCTCTATCAGTCACAGATAGATTATCTAAGCCATCGCCAAATACTTCTACGAATTTACCTACTACTCCTACTTGACGCAATATCTTCGTAATAGATAATACCATATCAGTAGCAGTAGCCCCTTGTGGTATTTTACCCGTTAGTTTTAATCCGATTACCTCTGGGCAAGTAAAATAAATTGGTTGTCCTAGCATAGCCGCCTCAGCTTCAATACCTCCTACTCCCCATGCAATAACTCCAATACCATTCACCATAGGTGTATGTGAATCTGTACCTACTAAAGTATCTGGGAAAGCCCATCCATCTCTTTCGATAACACCTTTAGCTAAATACTCTAAATTTACCTGGTGACAAATACCCATTCCTGGAGGAACTACTGTGAAGTTATTTAGCTCCTGCTGAGCCCATTTTAACAACTCATAGCGTTCAGAATTACGCTCATATTCTTTTTCTACATTTCCCTTATAAGAGTAATCTGTTCCATAATAATCTACCTGAACAGAGTGGTCAATAACCAAATCTACAGGAATTGCTGGGTTAATCTTATTCCCGTCTTTTCCCTGTCTGATGAACTCATCTCTCAAAGACGCAATATCTACAACAGCTGGTACACCTGTAAAGTCTTGCATTAAAACACGTGCTGGCTTAAAGGGAATATCTTTGTCAGTACCCTTTGGATCCCAGTTAACTAGAGTGTCTAAATGCTCGTCTGTTATCACATAACCATCGTGATTACGCAAAACATTCTCCAATAAAATTCTTATCGAAAACGGCAATCTTTCGATATTGTTACCCTTGTCCTGTAACTCTTTTAGTGATGCAATTTTATACTTTGTCATAATTGTTAGTTTATAAAGGTTAAGTTACTGAAAACAAACTAGATTAGCTATTAAATATTTATTAAAAAACCGCTAACATTATAATATACCCAACTTATAAACAAGATAATAAGCCATCTTAAAGAATTATTATATTGGCAAATTGACTCTTATTTTTTTAGAGAATATAGATATTTTCAATACCGAATTTTCTCTAATACAACCACCTCATTCAAAGACAAATATCAATATCTTAATGCCTATTACTATCTCACCAGATAATTCAGCCATAACTCCATATATTTCATTACTTTTAAAAACAAACAAAAAACAACCTTGCTCTTAAAAAATAGATTTTAATTCAATATTTAACACATTTTACTTTTCTTTTATATGACACAATTATTATAAACTATTTTTATTGTAGATATCATATATTATCTTTTTAATTTTATTTTTCAGATAATTTATTCGCAAATTATTGTACATTTAATAACACCAACAACTTGTATAATGAAAACAATTGACAAAAATTTTGTAGACTTTGATATAATAGGAGATATTCATGGACATAGTAATGATTTAAAGAGATTATTAGCTGCTTTAGGCTATTCTAATAAGAGAGGATATTACCAACATCCTGAACGAAAAGTACTATTCGTAGGAGATTATATCGATAGAGGAATTAATATAATAGAAGTTCTAGATATCGTAAAAAAGATGGTTGATAATGGGGAGGCTATTGCCTTAATGGGAAATCATGAGTACAATGCTATCTGTTATAACACCTTATCTATAGAAGGAAATTACCTTAGAGAACACACTCCTAAGAACTTTAATCAACATGCTGTGACAATGGCTGCTTTTATGCAAGTGCCTAATATGTATAAAATGTATATAGAATGGTTTAAATCACTTCCTTTATTTTATGAGAATGATTCGTTTAGAGCTGTTCATGCATGTTGGGATGATCGACATATCAATTATTTAAGAAACCGATTAGTCAATGACTGTATTACGAATGATCTGTTAGAAGAAGCGAATACAGAAGGAACAGAATTATATAATGCTGTAGAAACAACATTAAAAGGAAAAGAAGCGAAGATGCCTGAAGGTATAAGCTTCATCGATAAAGATCGTATACTACGCACTGAGTTTAGAACTAAATGGTGGGAAGATCCTAAAGAAATGACCTATAACTCTATCAGTGTACATCCTATACAAGAGCTACCTCATACTCCTTTTGAGTTTGAGAGTGATAACTTTTATCAGATCGTAGAGAAACCTGTGTTCTTTGGTCACTATTGGATGAAACACAAGGTAGGTACTAGACCCAGTATCATTAAAGATAATGTATGCTGTGTCGATTTTAGCGTTGCTAAGGGGGACGGAATACTTGTATGCTACAGATATAGTGGAGAAGACAAGTTGGACTCTAAGCAACTCGTCTTTGTAAAATAACGTCAAACTTTCTCTCTCCAAATCTATGATTAACTATTTAAAACTTTTTCTTAAAAGAAAAAACACCAAAGAAATAGACAATACGTCATTAGATTTTTTGACTTTACAAAATTGTGATAACGCCGTTTTTATACTTGATAATCATTTAATAAGCAAAAATAAAATATCTTATTACAACTGTAACCAAAACATCGATGACATACAAGTTTTGTATTTTACTTGTATTAACAATAAACCTTTGCTGTTTATAGCAGGGAAGCACAATAGTCATATCCCTACTTCATCTGTAAACTTTCTTTCTACTTTTCTACACTTAGCCGAAAAGTTAGGGTTTAATCCTGTATTACTAACCTTATTCGAAGAAACCTTTAGTTGTGAAAGAAATATGTTTATATGGGCTAGAAAAAATCCTAGTAACTGTAAAGTATTAGAACAAGGAACCTATGCAGATACAATCCTAGAAGGTTATGAATTGCAGAATCAAGCAAAAACTTTTATATCATGGGAAACTCCTTATGAAGAAGTAATTGCATTAGAAGAAGTATTAATGACTAAACCATCTAATGAAGATGATTTAGTTAAATACAGCTTTAAGGTTCCTGTGAGACTTGGAAACCTTGTTCTCAACGATTTTAATTTTTATGATTGTCATAGAAAGAATATTCCTGTGAGCAATTATTTCTCTTATTGTGAGTATAAACAAATTGGTAATAAACCGTATGCTTTTTTAAAACATGCTTTACTAGAGAATCAAAGCCTTACTAGTGCTTCTATCGATACAGAAGAGGATAAGAGTGTTATCTTTAGTACAAAAATAAAAACAGATCACTTAGAGTTTTATTTCTCTAACGCCTATCCTGTAGACTTAGATGCGGCTAATAATAAAGTATTTTTCTTAATTACTAATTTAAAAGAATACTTGAATACTGTAATCTATCCAGAGTATATACTTAAATTATCTATAGCCAACTGTACAACACTATCAGATAATATAACTCTAGATATAAAAACCTATAAAGAAACAGCACATATCTATAGAGTACCAACATTTATACAAGAGATCTCTCAGAATAAACCTTTTATTTGGATAGATGATAATAACGACGAAATAGGCTTCTCTGATGATCGCTATGCTCATATAATACCACTAGCAGAGGTAAAATATATCTGTATAGAAACTACTGAGAATAGCGATGGAACTATAGAGTCTAAACTAAGCATCCGTCCACAAGGAAGTAATATGGAAATTATAAATATATTTACTTCAAAAAGCGTAGATTTGAGCAAATTTGAAGAACAAATCAGAAGAGATATTCCTGTACCTATACAGTGTCCTCTAGATGATTATTTATAAAATAATATTATGTGGAAGTACTACGCTCTACTCTCAGCTATATTTGCTGCAATGACAGCCATATTATCGAAGGTAGGAGTAAAAGGAATTAATGGTAACCTAGCTACAGCTATACGCACTAGTGTAGTCTTAGTCTTAGCTTGGGGAATAGTGATTGCAAATAGCGATTTTAAAGGTATGAAAGAATTGAGTAAGTCTAATCTTATCTTCTTAATTGCTTCTGGAGTTGCGACAGGGCTATCGTGGATATTTTATTTCAAAGCTCTAGAATCAGGTCCTGTATCTAAAGTAGCTCCGATAGATAAGTTGAGTATTGTATTTGTGATGATTATCTCTTTTATCTTCTTAAAAGAGCCTATGGATCTAAAAACTATAATTGGTGGATGTCTTATTGTAGGAGGTACACTAGTCCTAATCTTATAAAAACTTTCTTTGAGTTCTCGATTAACTCAAAGAAAGTTCTTCTATAGCTTCAATACCTGTTCGTTTACACACAATTCTAAATCGTTTATACTCTACGATATTTTCATACTTTATTTGTGCTATGAAGTTAAGATAGTAGATCTTATCTGCTAATATTCTTTCTGGCTCCCCTATTAAATCATTTTGATCTAGAGTATACACAGTCACATAAGGATTATTCATTCTTTGAGTAAGTCGAGTTAGATTAAAATGAATAATATCATTAATCCCGTCAAAGGCATACGTACTCTCTTTAATAACCTTCTTATTGTCTAGATGTACTTTCTTTCTGTACAACATGATCTTCTCATTGTGAATCTTATTCTCTATTTCTAATAAGGCTGAACGATCGCGCAAATTAAGCACTTCTTCAGGCACCTTTTCTTCTACTATAAAATCTACAGATTCCTTTATCCATCCTATCTTTTGATCTTTTACACTAATATTCGTTTTATTATCGAAATACTTCCCTCCTAACTTCCCTATAAAGTAATAACGCATTAGTTCCTTAATCCTATCTTTCAACATATAACTTATAACTAATGCTACAAACAAAGGCATTGTAAAGTTGCCATATTTTTGTTGAAAAGAGAAAGCAATAACAGTAGCAAAAATCATAGACAACCCCGCTGCTAAACTATAATATATCTGCTGGGCAATCACACCATCTTCGTCTTTTCGTTTATTCGAAATTAAAGCTAAATCAGACTCTATATACTTATCTAACATAGTGTGCCTATATACTACTTTCTGATTATTCTCTCTATCCCCTTTCTTAATATCTAGATAGTTGTGTATTTTCATATACTCTTTTTCTCTAGTTATTAATCCTATTAAATGTTGGCGTACTTTCTCTGATAGATTATATTGATCACCTTCTAACAGTTCTAAGAAACCAAAAACCTGATGCACTATCGCATAAGACAAATACTCATCTGCAAAATCATAGTAATTTCTTGTTTCACTCCCTTCTTCTACATCAATCAACAACTCTCTAAGCCCTCTAAACTGAATAGAAATGTTCTCCACTGCTGAGGCAAATTCTAAACATCTTACCTCTAAATCTTTCGTTAAAATACACTTCTTGATCTCAACAAGATGATTGCGAATAGCACTTCTAAAAATAGCCATGAACATCTTTAGCTGAAACTCATACTCCATTAATAACTCAGATGAATCCTCTTCTGCTTGTAACACATCATTTAAAGCTGAACGCAAATTATTTAATGGTACAGCTCCGTTATCAACAATTTCTTTTAGAAGGTAAATAGGTGTTATAAATCTGACCTTAGACTTAACATCTGAATAAAACTGATCTTTAGTATATGTAGAAGCATTAATATCTAAACTATTAGGAATAAAAAACCAAGTATTAATATCAAACTCTGCTGTTTGACCAATTTGCTTTGTCTTAAACCCTATTTTAACCTCTACTGAATAAGCATCATGAATGCTTGTTTCTATATCTATCATACCTTAACCCTAGAATATATACGTGAAGATATTAAATAATTCTGAGGTTAAACATATAACTTCTTCTAAAACTCACTAGCTCTTTACATTGCTTTATGAAATAAAAAAACTGCTCTCCCTGGACGGAGAGCAGTACCACAAATTAATATAAAACACACAATATCTCTACAATTGAATTAACAACATAGATGGTGCACTGTTTAGCCATGCTTTTCGTTCTTCTACTAGTGTTTTCCAACTTTCTAAACTGATCAACATCAGATTAAAATCCTTTATAAACTCATTATTGACTTCCTTAACACTAACAATTCTAATATGGTTAGGCTTAAACTGTTCGATCAACCTAATCTGTTCTTTAAACTCAGGGTAACTTTCTAACTGACCTGTTGCATCTAACACAGTAATCTGTGCTTCACTATTGCGAATCCATTTCTGTGCATAACTTAGTAGCTTCAAGTCCTGCTTAGAGAATACAGGCAAGAAAATTTGCTCCACCTTATCAAAGTCTTTATTGATAAAAATTCCCACAGGTACTTTAGAACGATTAAGAATCTGTTGTGTTCTAGCATTAAACCATGAGTTCTCAAAGAATTTCTCTTTTCCTGTCACCTTGTTCAACAATACATCTGGATTGATAATACGAGTGGTAAAACCTAAGATATTTCCTAATAGAGACCCTCTATAAATAGAATATCCTACTTCAATAAGTAATAAATCACTGATTTGCTCGTTGATTACATTGACTACATCGCTTTCGATATCATTGGATACCTTATAATAGGTTTGTACTTCTTGATCTAAGGCTGTCGCTTCTTCTTGCACTGCTTCAAATATTTCATTCTCATACTCCGTAGAAGTAAAGGCATTTACTTCTATACTATCTACTAAGTGCATCGCTGTAATCCCAGTATCTGCATTGTTTTTGCCAACAAAGCTACTAGCCAATCTCATCAGTGGAGCTAAACTAGTTTTGTCTTCAAAAAATAGAGATACTTGGTATTTTCCTAGATTAGGAGTAACAGTTTTTACTTCATCATCTCCTAATGGTCCGAATATCTTTGCAATCAAATCTAATACAGGCCCCGTCATAAAGGTCGTTGCTAAAGCCATAATCACCATCATAGCAAACACTTCTCCTGTCAATACTCCTAGATCAAAACCAATATTCAATACAATCAGTTCCATTAATCCTCTAGTATTCATCAGTGCTCCTATCGTTAAACTATCTTTCCAAGATATACCGACTATCTTGGCCGTTAAGGCACTACCGACAAACTTCCCTATCGTTGCTACCAAGATAATGACTCCAGTCACCTTCCATAGATAAGGTTCATTTAAAAGACCTATTTCTGTACGTAACCCTGTATAAACAAAGAATAGAGGTAAGAATAAAACTACTGCTACATCTTCTACCTTCTCAATAAAGATGTTTCTAATCTTCATATTATCAGGCATCACTGCACCTGTCATAAAAGCTCCAAATAAAGCATGGATACCTATTACTTCTGTACAGTAAGAAGAAATAATTAATGTCAATAAAAATATAGCTACAGTTCCTTTAGAGAACATATTACTCGTTGGTTGGTATTTAGCAATACGTGCTAAGAATGGCTTTACTAACTTTAGCATCACAATTACATAAATAATAGCTAAAGCCATAATATAAAGCGAACTAGCAAAACTTCCTGCTTGTACAATCGCTATTACAGCTGCTAATAGACACCAAGCTGTAATATCATCTGCCGCCGCACAGGTAATAACGATAGTTCCTAAACGTGTCTTTTGTAATCCTCTCTCCTGTACAATACGCGCCAATACTGGAAAGGCAGTGATACTCATAGATATACCTAAAAACAATCCGAAGGACAGAAACTCTACTCCTTCTGGTGCGAAGGAAGTGAAAATATAATAAGCAAGAGTCATTCCCAAGGCGAAGGGAATAATAATACTAGCGTGACTAATCAGAACAGCATCATGTGCCTTATTCTTTAGCACCTTTAGGTCTAGCTCCATTCCGATGACAAACATGAAGAGAATTAACCCTATCTGACTTAAGAAACTTAAATTGCCTAATGAATGTACGGGAAATAAAGCTTCTGAGAATTCTGGAAAATAAGCTCCTACAAAAGAAGGACCTAAGGCAATACCTGCTATGATTTCTCCAATTACAGAAGGTTGACCTATCTTCTTACAAATCCATCCGAATACTCTAGCAACTAAAACAATCGTTACAATCTGGGCTAATAATAAAGCTAATGGAAAGTTTAAGTTGTCTTGTATCGTATCTAAGAAATTCTCAAAAACACTCTTGTCTGACACTACTTTAACAACATTAGACTCTAATTTAACCCCTTTAGAAACCACCCAATACATTAAGGCTGAACATCCGCCAATAATAAAGAAATATAAAAGCGAATTTTTAAACTTTGACATACTACTTACTTTTTACACCACAAACATCTCTATAATAATACTTGTAAATAGCAAGAATGAATCCAAAGACTACCAAGTTGTAATGAAAGTGTATTTTTCTGTAATGAGTTTTATATCTTTTCTAAAAAATCAGTCTTATAGGTCATCCCAAGTGTTAGTTCTAGAGGCTTTCCATCAATTCCCTTTAGTGTAGTAGTTATCTCATCATGACTAAAAAAACGCACTATTCTTAGAGCGATCAACTCTCCCTTATTAATACGACAGAACTTAGAACTAGGCAAAACTGAAACGAATTTATCTAAAGACATATTCTTCGCTACGACCACTTGATTGTTCTCTAAATAAACATCTTTATCCCTACTATCCATTTCATTAGTTTTGATATAAAGAATATCTGAGAAATAAAGCAGTGCTTTTCCTTTGTTCGAATTTATCGTAATAAAGGTAACTTCATCCACTGGCTTATACTGTCGCATTGCTTTTAATACGGCTTTGTGAAGTCTTTCCTTCTTAATTGGTTTAGCGATATAGTCAATAGCTTCTATCTCAAAAGCTTCTAGCGCATACTCTTTATATGCTGTCACGAAGATAACACCTTTATTAGGCAGAAGTTGTGCAACACTAAGACCGTCTAATCCAGGCATATTAATATCCAAGATAACAACATCAAAGTCTTGATGTGGCGCTTCCTCTAAAAAGACTGCAGGATCATTATAAGCCTTTACGATTTCTATTTCCTCTATTTGCTCACATAACATTTTTAGGTATTTTAGTCCTAAAAGTTCATCATCGAGCAATATGCATTTTAGTTTTGAAGTCATGTAGGTTAATTTTTAAGTGCGTAGAGTAAATATGATCATCTTCGTTTTTTTCTAACTTATAAGCGGTCCCATATATTAATTCAAGTCGCTTATTCAAAGCAGTAAGTCCATATCCCCCTTTTTCCTTGTGTAAGGTTTTCATACGAGACTTTTTATTAGAAACCAGTAGATCAAAATGTCCATTCTTCAATTTAAACAAAATAGAAATAAAGGCATCTGTACTAGCCAAGTCTGCATGCTTAAATGCATTCTCAATCAATTCTACACATATAAGAGGCGCTATTAATTCTTCTGTATAAAATACCTCTCCTTCTCCTATATTGGACCTTATATCAAGTCTAAAAAGAGGATTCAACTTAATCTTATTGATATCGATAAGGCGCAAAGCAAATTCGTGTTCTTCTTTAAGAGAAACCATTTTTCGTTGGCTATCATATAAAATATAATCTAATACTCCAGCCATCTTATCTAGAGCATAATAAGTCTGATAAGCATGAGATTGAATAGAGTTCAGAATATTTTTAAACAGATGCGGGTCTAATCTAGACTCAAGATTTTCTAACTGTAAATATCGCATCTTAGAATCAAAGAGATACTTTTCTTTTTCTAACTCTAATCGCTTCTTATTATTCTGTATAATTAAGTATACTAAGCAAACAATCGCTACTATCAATAAAATAATTACTATAACTAGAAAAGCTTTCATCTATTCCGATTTTTAAACAAAACTAAAGAAATAAATCGACTTCATAATATCATAATTTACAGACGTAATTAAGCATATTAACTACATATACAACAGAATAAACAATTTTTTAATATTTAGGGAACACTAAACTATCATACTGACTAAAAGTTACAATATATAATTAGTACATAAAACTAAGCTTTTATTTAAAAAACACAAAAAACACACATATCAGACTATTATTAATCAATTTAAACACATTCCATTATTGAATTCTAAAAACAAACGAAAATAATAAAAATAAACTATTATTTTAACAATAATAATTATCTTAGCTAATGTAATAAATCAAATAAAAACACCATAAATATGATAGTATTCAAATCTGATTTACAAAATCACTTGTCAAATCTAAATGCTAAAAAGGAAAGTAAAAACACCACTAATTACGTACTTTCTTATTTAACACAAAACACCATTACGCCAATTGGTTTTTATGGCATGTTGGAGAATAACCAAATAGAAAATATCTTAAGTATCAAAAAGACTTTAATCAACTTATTCGTAGATGTTAAACTAGAAATACTAGATGCTATAGGATATCTAACAGAAGACCATCTACAGGATTTAAACAAACTAAAAATCCTATTCCAAATCAACGAACAAGAGCTTCTAAGCTATAAAACGTATGAAATTCAAGATATCATAACACAACAAATATCTTCTCTAGAAAACAAATCTAAAAACAACGGATTAGATATCATGATGAATCTAAATAGTTTAAAGAGGTTATTAGGGATACCTACTCCAGAGTTAAATATGAATTTAGATAGTAATCTATGTACTAACTCAATGACAGAAGTAGTAATCTAACAGTAATAGCCAAACTCACAAACAACAACAAAAACAACAAATACTTTTTACTGTATTCAGATTATTTAATATACTATTCAAAGTATATTAAATGATAATGTTTCTATTGAAACATTCACTTAATCTTGGTATAGTCTTAGCGGTCTTCTAGACAAACATCTATTATTATGAAACCGCCTATTTTTATCATTCAGATAATCACTTTATCTGTTTCCATCTACTTTAATAGTCTAGCAATAGATTACTTGATTCAATATATACATACTGACCTAGATCATATCTTTGGTATAGCACTTGGTATCACTGCGATTTCTTCTATTATTACATTACTGACATTCACTTACCTCATTTGGGGTATAGTACAGCATATCACTAAACGAATAACCTAGTACTCTATCAAGAATTTTAAGGCTTATCGTATCGATATTTACCCAAATACACCTTTAGATATCCTTGACTAGTAGAAACAAAAAAACCTCCCTTCTAATTGAAGAGAGGCTTATATATTATATAGTTTATTTCTTAACTATTAAGCATTACAGGCATTACTAACATCGTAACTGTTTCACCATCTTCTAACCCATCTACAGGTGTTAAGATACCAGCTCTATTAGGTAATGACATCTCCAATAAAATATCATCAGACTGTAAGTTGTTTAACATCTCTAATAAGAATCTAGAGTTAAACCCGATTTGCATATCATCTCCTTGATAATCACAAGTAAGACGCTCATCTGCTTTATTAGAATAGTCAATATCTTCAGCAGATATGTTTAATTCTGTACCAGCAACTTTTAATCTTATTTGATGTGTTGTTTTATTAGCATAAATAGAAACACGTCTTACAGAACTCAAAAACTGCGTTCTATTGATTAAAAGCTTATTTGGGTTCTCTTTAGGAATAACTGCCTCATAATTTGGATATTTCCCATCAATCAAGCGACAAGTTAAAGTATAATTCTCAAATGAGAATTGTGCATTAGATTCATTAAACTCTATAACTACATCTGCTCCTAAAGCCATCAAGATACTCTTAAGAATATTAAGTGGCTTCTTAGGCATAATAAAGCTAGCTTCATTTGAAGAAACGATATCTGTACGAGAATATTTTACTAATTTATGTGCATCTGTTGCCACAAAGATTAATCCTGAAGGAGAGAATTGGAAGAATACTCCTGACATCACAGGACGTAAGTCATCATTCCCAGCAGCAAATATAGTTTTGCTAATAGCTGTTGCTAGAACTCCTGCAGGAACTTCTGTTTTAGAAGGATCCTCTAATGACTCTGCTTTAGGAAACTCATCTCCTTGTGCATATGCTAAAACGTATTTTCCTACGTCTGAACTAATTTCAATTGTATTGTTTTCCTTAACTGAAAAAGTCAATGGCTGCTCAGGAAATGTCTTTAATGTCTCCAACAATAACTTTGCAGGAACAGCTATACTTCCTTGACTTGTAGATTCAATTTCTAAAGTAGCAGACATTGTAGTTTCTAAATCTGAAGCAGATACCTTTAATACATTATTATCTAACTCAAATAAGAAGTTATCTAAGATATGTAAGGTATTACTACTGTTTATTACACTACCTAGAACTTGTAATTGCTTTAACAAGTAGGAACTCGATACTATAAACTTCATACTATAATTGTTTTATATGTAAAAATACTTTTACAGTTACAAATATATCCGATTATTACCAATAATAAAAGGATTATTACGTTACTTTTTATTGAATTTGCGTTTTCTTATAAGAATAAATATAGTTCCGAAAACCACAACTAGAACTATAGGTATCACTAATACTTTCATTTGAATAGAAGTATATTCTCGTTCTACACTAACTTTATCTAGCATCGGAATCTTAACCTCTTTGGTTCTCAAATTAATAAGCCCCGTATCATCTAAAAGATAATTTACTGAATTAACTAATAACTCCTTGTTACCATAAAGCATATTAGTCCACTTATCATACCCCAGCTCTAGAGGCATTCCTTTATCGTCTAATTGATTTTTAATAATATCTCCATCAGAAATCACAATCATTTGAGTCTGTCTACTCTCAGAAATCGGCTTATCTAGCCCAAAAGGAAAGACTCTATTCTTAAAAACAGAAGGAAATTCTCCTTCTAAAAGAACTCCTAGAATGTAATTCCCTTTTCCTTCATAAAACTCAGGTGTGACCTCCTCTTTTAAAACGTTGAAGTTTATTTCTCCTGGTACTCCCACTAGACTAGAGTATTTAGATGATTTAGCCAAAACCGTTTTTTTAACTCCATTTTTTAGAGTATCTATTGGAGAAGCAAAGTCATACTTCACTCCTTCTATATTTTTTACAATAGGATGATCTATATCAGGATAAACAAATGGTGCAAATTTCCATAAGAAATCGGTATACACTGTTTCACTCCCTTGTCTGCCTGATGCCAGTTTTATTTTTGTACTAATCTCATCTTTTACTAATACTGGATTAATACGTATACCATACTTAAAAAGTAGTTCTCCTAAACTTTGATCTTTATTATACGCCAACATCGTTCCATTAGATCGCAAACTATCAAAATCTGCCTGAACTTGATCTAACAACCACATCGTTTTACCACCATTCATTACAAACTGATCCAACACCCCCACTTGCTCTTCAGAAAAAGCTTTAGTTGGCTTAGCAATGATTGCTAAATCAAAATCTTTCAACTGTTCTAAAGTCTTCTGTGGCTCGTTAGAGACAGATTCTAATGTGAATGGTGCTAAGTGATAAGTCTCACGCAAAGTCATCAGAAAGTCTGCTATATAAGCATCATCTAACTCTCCATTTCCTTTAAGAATAGCTATTTTCTTACTCTTCTCTGTTGTTACTTTACTGATAGCCTCAGCTAGCGCATATTCTAAATGTTGTACAGACGAAATCACTTTTTCTTCTGTATTCGCCCCCATCATATTCTTCAGCAATTGTACCCTAGCAACTTTCTCCCCTTGACTCACTAATGCCCAAGGAAAAACCAATTGTTGACTTTGAGCCCCTTTATCTGTAACTGTAATGGTTACAGGCTTTAATCCATATTCATATAATTGCTCTAAGGTTTCAGCCTTATTAGCTCCTTCTTCATTTGGATCAATAAATCTAAATTTGATATTTTCATTTCTAGATTGTATTTCCTCTAGCAATTGTTTTGTCTCGTTCTGTAATCTTCTAAACTCTAATGGAAAGTTCCCTTTTAAAAATACATCTACGATTAACAGTTCTTGAACATTATCTACTATCCCAACTGTACTTTTAGACAAAGTATATCTCTTGTCTTGCGTAAAGTCAAAACGTGTATAAGTTAAAGCACCGATAACATTAATGATAACTAAAACAACTAATAATCGAACTAGCAGCTTTACATCTCTTTTTTGAAACTTTTTCATTATTTGCGTAGTGTTTTAATTTTAAAGACAGTTAACCCTAGACACAAAACAGTCATAGATCCGAAATAAATCAAATCTCTAGTGTCTAACACCCCTTTCGAAATACTCCTAAAGTGATATAGAATCCCTATTTTTTCAAACCACTCCCCAAATAGCCCTGCTAACATATCGATTCCCAATGAAAAGAACAAGCACAAAACAACACCTACTATAAAGGCAACGATCTGGCTCTCTGTCAATGAAGAAGCTAATACCCCCATCGAAACATAACAGCTCACTAAAAATAACAATCCTATAAATGAACCTATTATACTACTATAATCAATTACCTGTCCTTCTAATACAATATTATTCAGTACAAAAACGTAAACTACAGTAGGCACAATAGCCATAAATATCAGTGCGAACACTCCTAGATACTTCCCTAGTACGATCTGCCACACAGACAAAGGCTTAGTCAACAGCAACTCTATCGTTCCATTTTTAATCTCTTCTGAAAAGCTCTTCATACTAACAGCGGGAATCAAAAATATCAATACCCAAGGGGCTAAATAAAAGAATGGAGATAAATCTGCAAAACCACTTTGTAACACATTATATTCTCCATCTATAAACCATAGTAGAGCTCCATTTATCACTAAAAATAGGACGATAACAAGATAACCTGTCAATGAGCTAAAGAAAGCTCTAATTTCTCTAAGACTAATTGCCTTCATAAAAATATCTATTTAAGAGTAACGACTTTATCCACACTCCATGCCTCTGCTTTCTCTTTGAATAAAGTCTTTGTGTAAGGCCATATCTCCCCGAAAAGTTCTGATTTTTTATATGCTTCTAGATTACTTTCATCTTCCCAATAACTATAAGTAAAGAAAATATTAGATTGATCCTTATCACGATATACTTCTAAGAATTGACAACCAGGATAATGTCTTACCTTATCCTTAATCGTATCAAAATGCTCTAAAAAATCATGTACCTTATTTTCAAGCAAGGTTAGCTTTACAATTCTTATAAACATACTTTTTATTTTAATATTGTGTTTCAGAATCAAATTCAATGACAATAGTATCATTTAATTGAAGATTCATTAATTTTCGCGGAGTTCCTCCTGGTGTATCAGGTTTAGAATAGAACAATGCAATCGTCAATAAGTCTATATCATTAAATATAGCAACTAGTTCGCCTGCCCTTTCTTTTAAGGTAGCTCTATCATTAAGCTTGAAGTCTGCAAAATAGTCATTTATTCGATTGATTCTATAATTCTTAACTCTAATAGCGAATTCTCTCCCCTCTGAGACTACTTCGTAGTCACTTCTATGGATATTAGTCACAAGGTTACCATAAGAATCCTCATAGATTACCTTACCTGTTATTTTATTTCTATTTAAAACGACATTTGTAGCCAGTCTACTAGGACTATAGATAGATTCTAACATCACTCCTATTTCTTCTAATTGACGACCTTCATTTAGTTGATATGCACAATAGACAAATATATCGTTTGATTTCATCATACCATCATGATTAATCTCTATTGCTTTATCGAAATCCTCTTCTCCTAATATAATACTAACTATTCCATTATCTGCTGTAATAAAATAATGTCCATCAAATTCTACACAAATTGCCTTTGTATAGTCCGTCACAGAAGCATCAACTGCTATAATGTGAATAGTACCTTTGGGAAATTGGTTATATGCTGCCCCGATAACGAATCCAGCGTCCTCGGTATTATATTTACTTATTTCGTGTGAGATATCAACTAAAGTACAGCCAATGATATTCGAATAGATCTTCCCTTTCAAAGCTCCTACATAGTGGTCCCGATATCCAAAATCTGTTGTTAGTGTAATTATTCTCTGCATTATTATTTTTCAATATATTTTTAAGAAAAATGATTTTTTTATAGTAGATTTGAATATACAAAATTAGATTATTTTTTTTAATTAACTCTACAGGTATTGAACGAAAGGATAATAGAATTAACAGATTTTAGCCCTAAAGATTTTTGGGGTCCACAAGACACTCATTTAGATATACTTAAAAAATTATATCCAAAGATTAAAATTGTGACTAGAGGATCAGTCCTAAAGATTTATGGAGATCCAGAGATTTTAGATGAATTTGAGAAGAGTTTTGACCGACTAGTCAAATATTTTATCAGATATAATCGCATCGATGAAAACATTATCGAAAGGTTAGTCTTAGATAGCGCTCCTCCTTCTCTTCCTACAGATGACATTCTTGTACATGGCGTATCTGGTAAACTCATCAAAGCAATCACCCCTAATCAACAAAAACTAGTTAAGTTCGTTGAAAAGAACGACATGGTTTTTGCCATAGGGCCTGCTGGTACTGGTAAGACATATACAGGAGTAGCATTAGCTGTAAGAGCTCTAAAAAACAAAGAGGTAAAAAGAATCATCCTAACTAGACCTGCTGTGGAAGCTGGAGAAAATCTTGGTTTTCTTCCTGGAGACATGAAAGAAAAACTAGATCCATATATGCAACCATTATATGATGCTCTAAGAGATATGCTTCCTCCACAGACATTAGATGACTACATCCTTAAAGGGGTTATCCAGATCGCTCCATTAGCATTTATGCGTGGGCGTACATTAGACAACGCCTTTGTTATCCTAGATGAAGCACAGAATACGACTCATTCTCAAATGAAGATGTTTCTGACACGTATGGGGAAAAATGCCAAGTTTATAATCACAGGAGACCCTGGCCAGATAGACTTACCTAGAAAGGTATCTTCTGGATTAAAAGAAGCTCTTTATATCCTAAGAGATGTAGACGGAATAGGAATGCTATATTTAGATGATAAAGATATCGTACGACACAGATTAGTAAAGAAAATCGTAGATGCTTATAAGACTATTGAAGAAAGACCTGATAAGATGTCTATAGAAGAACTAAAAAAAATGGAAGGTTAATTAGTTAACCTTCCATTTTTTATTATTTATTTCAATACAATTATTCTACATATTGTATGTATCTCTTAAGAACATAAGCTTTTGCTTTCCTTCTTCATATAGATACAAGTAATCATCTTTAAGCTCAAAGCGATCACAACTATCTAATACTGCTAGTAGCTCCTTCTCTTTCTGATACATCTCAGTCACATATTCTGGAGAAAGTACTACTTTAAAGAAGATTGAATCCCCTTCACATCTAACATCTCCATAAATCATGTGATTCCCACCACTTCCAGAGAAACTACGTGTATTAATATCAATACAAATCATAGGAATCTGATTAATACCTAATTCTTCTACTCTCTTATCTTCATAAGACTGAAAAATCCAGTTACCAGATAATTTATCTGTATATAAATAGTGTCCAAAACAAGCAAAATCAATTACATCATCTTCCACACCATCGTGTTTCTTAATTAAACGCACTGCTACAGAGTGATCAAACCTACCATCTGCAAAGTCCTTTGCAGTCTCATCTTCATAAATCACGATCTCTATCTCCTCATGCTTCGTATAAGACTTATATATTCTAGATTCTCCATCCACTAATGGTTCTACAAATGGAAAAATTATCTTCTGATTAGGTTTTGTACTTGAATAAACAATTCCTTTTTTCCCAATTGATACAACCTGTGGTAAATCTTGAGCTACTGCTTTAAAAAAAGTACCATCTAAATCATTCTTGCTCAATAGGTCAATTTGTTTATTACTAGCTTCTTTAAAGCTTTTTTCTTTAGATTGATCTACCCCACAAGAAGGAAACAACGAAACAGTTAACGCCAATATCATATTTTCAATTTTACAGTATGCAAAGATAAATCCTACTATCTTCTAAAAAGAATTATTCACTCTCTTTTAGTATTAATTTAACTCTGAATGACTACATTCTTTAAACTTTCATCTTATTTGTCCTTGCAAAGATACAACAACAATAATTAAACTGCATTTCTATTTGACACCTATTGTCATAATTATAACAAAACATTAATAAATACATGCAGATTAAATCATTTGTTTTGTACTAATCACGCAATTTCTACACACATTTCATTTTAGGATTACTCTTTTTTAACAATATCACCGAACTTACCATTCACAATATTCGCTAAATCACCAGGACTAATACCAATGCTCAGTCCTTTACGTCCACCACTCACATAGATAGTCTCTAAATCTTTTACTTCTATATCTATAAATGTAGGGTATAGCTTCTTCATCCCTATAGGAGAACATCCTCCTCTAATATATCCTGTTATTCCTAACAAATCCTTTACAGCTAACATTTCTATCTTTTTCTCTCCACAGATATTAGCTGCCTTTTTTAAATCTAACTCACTATTAATAGAAACCACAAAAACATATATCGCATTCCCCTTACCATGAGCCACCAAAGTCTTTAACGACTCTAGTTCAGATATTCCTAACTTTTCACAGACAGATTTACCATCTATTAGTTCGTCAGAAATATCATACTCATACATATCATAACTTGTCTTCTTACTATCTAATATACGTAAAGCATTAGTCTTTGCTACCTTTTTACTCATTCTGCTATCTTAATTTTATCAGGAGCAAAATTACTACTTTTTACAACAAAGTCGTTTTATACCCTGTTTGTCTTAGACAAAACATAAAATCGTCTTGATTATTGCATACGCAATATATATTCATATTCGATCCTACTACTTTCTTAAAAATTGGCTTAAAGCTCTTCGGTAATGTATTATAAAACTCATCAGCGTTAGACACCTTATATTTAGGATCAATGTCCACCGCTACTAATACAACAAATTCATTCGATTTTAATTCAATAGGTAATTTCATAGTTTTTTTATTTTAATGGTTATTACGGCAATTTATAAAAAAATTCATTAATTTTTTACATTCATTAAAAAAATCACAATCCTATAAACATACTATTCTTTCGAAATTCTCAACATACACAATCACATATTCAGAATAATTCACACCCAAAAAAAACATAAATTGTAGTTATCAACACTATTTTGTGGAAAAATAATATACATTTGTGTCAAATAACTCAAGTAAGCATATATAACAACTTAGAAAATGCAAAACATTCCTAGTGTTGACTTACGTGATTTCCTATCGGATGACCCGGTACGTAAACAAAAGTTTGTAAATGAAATCGGCCAAGCCTACGAAGAAATTGGATTCGTAGCATTAAAAGGACACTTTTTAGATGATCAATTAGTTGATAATCTATATAAAGAAGTTCGTAATTTCTTTAATCTTCCATTAGAGACTAAAAATTCTTATGAAGTACCAGGTATTGGTGGTCAGAGAGGATATGTTTCTTTTGGTAAAGAGCATGCTAAAGGAAGAACAGAAGGTGATCTAAAAGAGTTCTGGCATTTTGGACAGTACGTTGAAAATGATCCTGCTTTAGAAGCATCTTATCCTGCTAACGTAGAAGTAAAAGAGTTACCTCAATTTAACGCTGTTGGAAAAGAAACTTACCAAATGTTAGAAAAAACAGGTGTATACGTATTGCGTGCGCTTGCTTTATTCTTAGGTTTAGATGAGTTCTACTTTGACAAATTCGTTAAAAACGGAAACAGTATCTTACGTCCTATCCACTACCCTCCTATCCAGAACGAACCTAAAAATGCTGTGAGAGCAGCTGCACATGGTGACATTAACTTAATCACTCTGTTAATGGGAGCTCAAGGTAAAGGACTACAAGTACAAAACCACGATGGACAGTGGATCGATGCTATCGCAGCTGATGATGAATTAGTAATCAATGTTGGTGACATGTTATCTCGTCACTCTAACAACAGATTAAAATCAACTATCCACCAAGTTGTTAACCCTCCTCGTGAATTATGGGGAACTTCTAGATACTCAATTCCATTCTTTATGCACCCAGTGAGCACAATGCCACTAAACTGTTTAGAGAATTGTATCGATGAGAACAACCCTAAATTATATGAAGATATCACTTCAGGAGAGTTCTTACACCAAAGACTAGTTGAATTAGGCTTAATTAAATAATTAATTCTAATAAAAACATATTCTTAAAAGAGGGAGCCCATTACTCCCTCTTTTTTATTTCATGCGATATACTTCGTAAAAGGTCATTTTTTTTACCCCATTTATATTGATTGATTTTAACATATTTCGTATCTTTACTTATATACATAGCATTCTAATCATTCTCCTGTAGAAAGACTAGAATACGCTTTTAGATTAATCATTTTTATAAGCACCATATTACATAACTAAATGAGTAAAAAGTTAAATAGCTTAGATGCCTTAGGAGGCTTTGTTTTTTCTACTAATAAGGATTTTGAATTCGAACAAGAAGAATCCACAGAAACTCTCGCCCCTAATCTTCAAAGATTAGAAGCACATATAGACAAAAAAAATAGAGGTGGTAAAGTAGCTACCCTTATCAAAGGTTTTGAAGGAAATGAAGACGACCTTAAAGATTTAGCTAAAAAACTAAAAACACTATGTGGTGTTGGCGGAAGTACAAAAGATGGCGAAATAATTATACAAGGTAATTTTCGCGATAAAATAATGGATTATTTAATAAAAGAAGGCTACAAAGTAAAACGTGTAGGCGGCTAATTAAAAATTTAATATTATGAAGATTAAATCATCTGAATTAATTCTAAACCCTGATGGTAGTGTATACCATCTAAACTTAAGACCTGAACATGTTGCTAAAGACATCATATTCGTAGGTGACCAAAACCGTGTAGACAGAATCACTAAGCACTTCGATGCTATTGAATTCTCAACACAAAAAAGAGAGTTTAAAACAACTACAGGTACGTATAAAGGAAAACGTCTAACTGTAATCTCTACAGGTATCGGACCTGACAATATTGATATTGCTGTTAATGAAATCGACGCTCTATTTAATATTGATTTAGAAACTAGAGAAATTAAAAAAGATCTTACTTCTGTAAATATTGTAAGAATAGGTACATCTGGTTCTTTACAAGCAGATATTCCTGTGAATAGCTTTGTACTATCTCAGTATGGATTAGGACTTGATAACTTAATGCGTTCTTACCTTATTGACGGAGTTACAGATGTTGCTTTAGAAGATGCTTTTATTGAACATACAAATTGGGATCTTAAAAAAGGACGCCCATACTTCATTAAAAACAGTGCAGAGTTAGAAGCTAAATTAGAAAGCGACTTAACATTCAAAGGAATTACAGGTACAGCAGGTGGATTCTACGGTCCACAAGGACGTGTACTTCGTCTACAAATCCAAGATCCAGAACTAAACCACAAAATCGATAACTTTAAATTCGGTGAATACCGTATTACAAACTTCGAGATGGAAACTTCTGCTATCTATGGTTTATGTAACTTATTAGGACACCATGCAGTATCTCTTAATACAATTATTGCAAATAGGGCTAACGGAACATTCTCTGAAGATCCTTATGCAGCTGTTGACAAACTAATTGTATATACATTAGACAAACTTAGCGCAATATAATAAGATTACTTTTTCTAAAAAGCTACCTCTATGAGGTAGCTTTTTTTATATCTACTCCCCACTATTCACTACCTCTTATACTACTAAAGTAGCACACTAAAAGCGATCATATTGCAGTTGATTTAACTTTAAGTATAATACCCCTGTGTTATGACACCGTTATTTTACCCAAAATAACGGACTCACTACGGACTCATATCGGACTCAGTACGGACTCATTCAAAACAAAATGCGTCACGATCTGCAATCGCCGTACAACTATTCCTCTCTTTATTATATTTACTATTTATTATACTTGTTCCTTCTTCTAGAAAAACAAATCTCAATACTTCAAAAAAACTCTTCTAAAGAACTTCTCCTAATTCAAAATACAAAATCAATAAATCACAAAAACTAAAGAAGTATTACTACTAAAAAATCTACTTTAACTATCGTTTTCGACATTAATTCAATAAATCAAACTATAAAAAGCCTTATTACCAAGTTTAGCACTTATAAAATAATATCAAAAAATTAACAAAAACAACCTCACCTAACAGTATCGTTTTTATATCTTAATTTTTTAAACATTATCGTATTTTTTTAATAAATAACTTATATAAATCAATATAATTAATATATACGTTTATTTTATTTGACTCTTACAAATAAATGCACTTAATTTAAGGTGCTTAAAATTTTTATTTGAAATGACGAAAGAAGACTCGAAACTAGAGAGGATAAAATACGCACCGTATAGAGAGCGTATTGTGTCAGCAGAAGATGCTGCTCTCTTAATACATGACCAAGCTGTAGTAGGAGCTAGTGGCTTCACTAAAGCTGGAGATAGTAAATCTGTATTACCTGCATTTGCATTACGCGCAGCAAAAGAAAATGTTGCAATTACCTTAATAACTGGTGCCTCATTAGGACAAACTACTGACGCTGATTTAGCAACCAACAATGCCTTAATCCGAAGAATGCCTTTCCAAGCAGATTCAGTATTAAGAAAGTCTATAAACAGCGGACAAGTAAAATATATCGATCAACACTTAAGTGAAACGATCGAACAACTTCAAGAGAAACATATTCCTCAAGTAGATATCGCTATCATTGAGGCTACTTATATTAACGAAGAAGGATTTATCATTCCTACCACATCTATTGGTAACTCTGCTTACTTCGCTAGTGTAGCTAGAAAAATCATTATTGAAGTAAATACAGCTATTCCTTTAGAAATAGAAGGTGTACATGATAATAGTGTGCCTATCAAACAACCACGTAGAGAGATCATCCCTATTCACACAGTAAAAGATAGAATAGGAGAAAACTTTATTCGTCTAAACCCAGATGACGTTATTGCAGTTGTTTACTCTAGTATAGAAGACACTCCAGCTCAATTACCAGAACCAGATGTTAAAACCTCTGCGATCTCTGGTCACTTACTTAAATTCTTCGAAGAAGAAGTAAGAAAAGGTAAACTAACTCACTCTCTTTTACCATTACAAGCAGGAATCGGAAAAGTAGCTAACGCTGTATTAACAGGTTTTATCGATGGTCCATTCCACGACTTAACAATGTATTCTGAAGTATTACAAGACAGTACTTTTGATTTAATTGACTCTGGAAAAATGACTTTTGCATCAGGATCTTCTATTACTGTAACTGAAGAGTGCTATGGAAAAATCATTAATAACTTTGGACAATATAAAGATAAACTAGTACTACGTCCACAGAACATTAGTAATGCTCCTGAAGTTATTCGTAGATTAGGTATTATCGCTATTAATACTGCTATCGAATTTGACATCTACGGTAACGTTAACTCTACTCATATCGGAGGTAGTAAAATGATGAATGGTATCGGTGGATCTGGAGACTTCGCTAGAAATGCTTATTTAAGTATTTTCGTTACACAAGCAGCGTCTAAAGAAAACAATATTTCTCACGTACTTCCTATGGTATCTCACGTAGACCATACTGAGCATGATGTAGACATTCTAGTTACAGACCAAGGTCTAGCAGACTTAAGAGGTCTATCACCTAGAGAGCGCGCAGAAGTTATCATCGAGAACTGTGTACATCCAGAATACAAAGCAGAATTAAGAGATTACTTTGAAAGAGCAAAAGAAAGAGGAGGACACACTCCACATGTCTTAGAAGAAGCTTTCAAATTCCATATTCGCTTCCAAGAAAAAGTCTCAATGAAACCTTAATAATAAATAAAAACTCTACTCTCTTTTTAGTAGAGTTTTTTTTTGTTTTACTCTTAAAATATTATCTAAAAAATGCCCTATTTTACTATCTTAGCATAAAAATGTAGTACGATTTAAAATGGCAAATGTAAATATTATCGGAGTGCCTGAGCACTTCAACCTCCCTTGGCAATTATGTATAGAAAATGGTGAGTTCGAAGAACTTGGTATTAATTTAAAATGGACAGATGTACCAGAAGGCACTGGAAAAATGTGCCAAATGCTAAGAGATAAAGAAACTGATTTAGCTGTTATACTTACAGAAGGAATTATCAAAGACATATCTGAAGGTAATCCAGCAACTATCATACAAGAGTATGTAGCATCTCCTCTACAATGGGGAATACATGTAGCACACAACTCTCCTTATCAACGTATAGAAGAACTACAAGGTAAACGTATCGCCATCAGCAGATATGGTTCTGGATCACATCTAATGGCTATTGTTCATGCTCAAAAGATGAACTGGGACACGGCTTCTCTTGATTTTGTTGTTGTCAATACATTAGACAATGCAGTAGAAGCTTTAACTAAAGGTGAAGCAGATTATTTTATGTGGGAACACTTTATGACTAAACCAATAGTAGATCAAGGAATCTTTAGAAGATTAGGTGACTGCCCTACTCCTTGGCCTTCATTTGTAATAGTTGCAAATAATGAGTTCTTAAATAAAAATAAAGGGCTTATAAACAATTTACTAGATTGTATTAATGCGACTACAGAAGAGTTCAAAATGATCCCTTCTATTGACCGTACGTTATCTAGTAAGTATAATATCAATATAGACGATATTAAAGAATGGTTAGGTATGACTAAATGGTCTCAAAGACAATTGTCAGAAAAACACTTTAATAAAACACAAGAACAATTAGTGGATTTAAATATAATCACTAATACTATTAAATACAGCGAAACCGTTTTATAATATAGTTTTGATCTTAGAGTAAGATGAGTAATAATACAGAATTACCAGATAAAGTTTCTGAAAAAAGTTGGCTTAAGTACTTAAGAGTCCCAAAACCTTGGGACAATATCATTATACTTATACTTAATGTACTGATCACCATCCCTATCTTTATTATTATTCATCAAAATATAGATGACCCGAACTGGCCATATCAACTAGATCGTATCATTCTATTTCTGTCTATAATAGGTATACTACAGTTCTTACTTCAAAAGATGAAATTAGTATTAAATATGCTGATTATCATTTATTTGATTGTTCTTATTGTCAATTCTTTCTTTGGAGGTTATGGTTATAATGCTGTCTTTGAGGACTATAAAGTTATGATTTATGCGATGGCAGAAGATCCTAAACCACAAGATCTTATCATTTCTAAGCTACTGCCCTTTCCTAATAAGAGTAAAATAATCCCTGCAATAGAATATGATAAACCTATCGTAAGGAATTATGCTTTAGCAACTACCCGTAAACACTTTAGCAATATTCCAAATACTCAACATTATAGACAGATAGTACAATCTTTAGCTATTTTTAAAGAAGTACGAACTAAATGGAATTATGTAAATGACCCTAAGGGAAGAGAATATATCGCCACAGCATCAGAATCATTGCAGCATTTCTCAGGAGACTGCGATGACTATTCTGTATTAATGGCAGGACTACTCAGAGCTATAGGCGCAACCCCAAGACTGATACACACTAAAGAACATATGTATCCTGAACTATTAATCCCTAATAAAGGAGATCTAGAACAGGTAATCTACCTTATTAAAGAAGTTCTTTTTAAAGAAGAAAGTAAAGGTAAAGAGATACATTATCACATAGATGAACGCGGTCAAATATGGTTAAACATGGATTACACCGCTAGATACCCTGGTGGACCGTTTATGTCAGAAGAAATATTAGGACAACTCACTTTTAATTAAATAAATATATGGAATTAGTTAATACAACTCCCCTCATAGCAGGTTCAATATATGGCGCATTAGCTATTATATTTGGAGCCTTCGGAGCACACGCTCTAAAAAAACATATGACTGCCGAGCGCTTAGAGAGCTTTGAAGTCGGCGTAAAATATCAAATGTATCATGCTATCCTACTACTAGTATTAGGATTAATGCCAGCACATATCCACATAACTAGAGCAGTTAATATCATCATCATAGGTGTATTCTTGTTCTCTTTTAGTATTTATGGATTGACTTTAAGCGCTACATTTAAGAAAAAAATCAAGATACTTGGCCCAATAACTCCTCTAGGAGGTGTGTGCTTAGTAATTGGCTGGATAATGCTGCTAATTCAATTTATAAAACTTTTATAGACTTTTTTAAGCTAATTTTAGGTTAATGTAGTTTTTTAAGTATATTTGTTTACATAGTGTAATTATAACTTGTATTTCTAATACTAAAACACAAAATCGATGAAAAAAATTTTAACTGTACTTGGAGCTGTAGCTGTATTAGCTTCATGTAACAAAGAAGCTACTGGTTATACAATCAATGGTGAAACTAAAGGGCTAACAAATGGTACTAAAGTATATATTGAGAAAATTGATATAGCAACAGGAACTACAGTAGCTATTGACTCTACTGAAATTAAAGACAATGCATTTACCTTCAAAGGAGCTGCTGAGAGTCTAGACCAAAACTTCTTTTCATTTGGTAAAGAACCAGGAAAGTTACCTTTCGTTTTAGAAAATGGTAAAATCGTTGTTCAATACGATAATGAAAAAGCAGAAAACAGTAGCGTAACAGGTACTAAAAACAATGATGAGTATACTGCATTCTCTAAAAAGGTAGATGAATTAGAAAAAGCATTATTCCAATATCAAGGTGATAACCAAGAGGCTTTTAAGCAAGCTAATGAAGCTCAAGATCAAGCTAAAAAAGATGCTATTATCAATGGTTATATGGCATTAGCAGAAAAGTATGATGAGTATGTAGAAGATTATATTGATACTAATACTAACTCATTCACTACTTTAGTTTATTTATCAAAAACAGTTGGTACAGGACAGTATATCAAAGAAGAATTAGTTGAAAAATTCAATAAATTCGATGAGACTTTAAAGAACACTACTGTAGCAAAAGCTTTTAAAACAGCATTAGACGCTATTCCTGATGCTAAAGTAAAAATTGGAGACAAAGCTCCTGATTTCAGTGCTCCATCTCCAGAAGGAAAAGAAATTTCTTTAAAAGAAAGCTTAGGTAAACTAACTATTATTGATTTCTGGGCATCATGGTGTGGTCCTTGTAGAACAGAGAATCCTAATGTAGTAGCTCTATATGAAGAATACCACCCTAAAGGATTAAACATCATTGGTGTTTCTTTAGATAAGGATAAAGCAAAATGGATCGAAGCAATTGCTAAAGATAAATTAACTTGGAATCAAATCTCTAACTTAAAGTTCTGGGAAGAGCCTATCGCTCAAACTTATGAAGTACGTGCTATTCCAGCAACTTATCTTCTTGATGAAAATGGTGTTGTAATCGCTAAAAACTTAAGAGGTAAAAAGCTTAGAGCTAAAGTTCAAGAAATCTTAAACAAATAAATATCTACTTAAGATATAGAATATAAAAGGGTTATAGAAGTTTCTATAGCCCTTTTTTAATACTCTAATATCACCGTTATAATCAGTAATATTTTATTATATTTAATCCTTTCAAATTATATTAAAAACACATCCAATGAGAACACTACCTTTAGTAATTATAGCCTTTCTATTAATGAGTTTCACTATAAAAGATAAAGGTTTTCTAATAAAGGGAACAACAAAAAATATTCCTGAGGGAGAAATGATTTATTTAAAAGTTCTAGATCCTGAGACTAATAATTTTAATGCTATAGATTCTGTTCGTTTAACGAATAATACTTTTGAATTTAAAGGGAATACTACCTACCCTACTTATGCATTATTAGAACTATCTGAAAACGTTACTGAATTAGTAGTTTTAGAAAATGGAGTTATTAATTTTCAATATGATTTTAATGATGATCTAAGTACCTCTGCTATTGGTACAAAAAACAATAATGAATTAAATGCTTTTCACAATAATATAAAAAGAGTACAGAAAGAAGCTAATGCATATAGAGATACGAATCAAGATATCTTAACACAAGCTATAAAAGATAATGACAGAGAGGTACTAGAAAGACTATCAAAAGAATTTAAAGTCTATGTAAAAGACATTAATGACATTATCACAAATCAACTAACTCAACATAGCAATTCATTCACATCATCTGTTATTTTATTTCAACGAATAGACAATAAAAATATAGATACTAATGAGGCTAGATTATATTATAACCAATTAGCAGATAATATAAAACAATCTAATATAGGTATAGCTATTAAAAACCTATTAGACAATTCTGCTACTAATACCACAGTAAAAGTAGGAGACAAAGCATTAGACTTCTCAGGTAAAGATCCTAATGGAGACGAGATTTCACTATTCGCTAATCTTGGCACAGTAACCATTGTTCACTTCTGGGCTCCATGGTGTCCTGCATGTCACGAAACACTACCTACAATAAAGTCCATTTACGAAAAGTATCACGATAAAGGGTTGAATATCTTTAGTATTGCCTTAGATGACAATAAAGAAGAATGGATAGATAGTATACGAAAAGAAGGACTTAATTGGCTTCACATCTATAATCTTTATGAAATTCAACTACAATATGGAGTTAAAAATATTCCAACAGTATTTGTTTTAGACAAGAATGGAACTGTAATAGATATTAACCACTTAGAAGTAGACTTTGACCAATTACTTACTAAATATTTAGGAAAATAATATCTGCGCTCATGTTCTACTAATTATCCTAAACTGATTACTCTATAACTAAAAATATATTTTTTAAAAATATTGTAACAAATCATAACATTAGACTACTTATAGACATGAACAAACATTTGGAACAAGAATTCGTTGCTCTTTTGGATAAGAATCAAAACCTTATCCACAAAGTCTGTCGACTATATACAGTCGATGAAGCAGCTCATAAAGACTTGTTCCAAGAAATTTCTATTCAACTATGGCATGCTTACCCTAAGTTTAGAGGAGACTCTAAGTTCTCTACATGGGCTTATAGAGTAGCTCTAAACACTGCTATATCTCTATATAGAAAGAAAAATAGAGAAGTAAGCACAATACCCTACGATAGTACATTTTGCAAATTCGAATATTCTGAATACAATTATCAGGAAGAAGAACAGCTAAAACTAATGTATAAAGCACTTCAACAATTAAATGATATTGAGAAGGCTTTAGTTTTTATGTATTTAGAAGACAAAAACTATGAAGAAATAGCAGAGACATTAGGTATTAGTGAAGTCAATGCTAGGGTAAAAATGAATAGAATAAAAAGTAAACTTAAAAAGATATTAAATCCCTAGAGGCAATAGAATATGAAGGAGTTAGATTTATTAAAAAAACACTGGAATAGCGACCAAAAATTTCCTAAGATCTCTACACAAGAGATACAAAAGATGATACATAAGAAGTCATCTTCTATCGTCATGTGGATATTTATCATCAGTATAGTTGAATTTATTGTACTAAACGGTTTTAGTTATTTATTCGGATCAGACTTAAGCGGAAATGATATTGGTCCTTTTTATACTTTTATGATTAATAACCTAGATTGGTTATCATTAGGAATATCAGTAATATTCATTACTATCTTCTACTTAAACTATAAAAAAATATCTGTGGCTGATTCCACTAAACTATTAATGGAGTCTATTCTGAAAACAAAAAAAACAGTTAACTATTATATTTACACAAACCTAATTATCTTCTTTATAGCTTTCATTATTATATTGATTGATATTCTGACACATGATGATAAACTAACCTTACCTACGGCTTTAATTAGCGCCGTGATTGTGATTATTATATGTGGTATATTCTTAGGATTACTGTGGTTATACTACCGTCTAATCTATGGTTTATTAATCAAACGATTAATGAAAAACTATACAGAGCTAGAGAAAATAGATTATGAATAAAAACATTTTCCATTATTTTGCATAACTTAGACAAAATATTGGTTTTAAAGAATGACGATAACACAATTAATATATGTATTAGCAGTAGCAGAACATAAAAACTTCACACTTGCTGCAGAAAAAACTTTTGTTACACAGCCTACATTAAGTATGCAAATCCAAAAGTTAGAGGAAGAACTCGAGGTACAAATATTTGACCGAAGCACAAAACCTATTCAACCTACGGCTATCGGTCAAGTTATTATTCAACAGGCAAAGAAAATTGTCAATGAATCAGATCGAATTAAAGATCTTATTGATTTAGAAAAAGGATTTATTGGAGGAGAGTTTAAACTAGGAATGATACCTACTATAGCTCCTACTCTACTTCCTATGTTTCTAAAGACTTTTCTAAATAAGTACAATAAGGTTAATCTAATAATAGAAGAATATACAACTGAAGAAATTATTCAGAAACTTCGCAATGGATATCTGGATGCAGCTATAGTTGCCACCCCATTAGAAGAGTCTGACATAAAAGAAAGAGTCTTGTTCTATGAACCATTTGTAGGATATGTTCCTGCAAATTTCAGACAAGAAATGGGAGCTGAACTTCATCAAGGAGACCTAGATCTAAGAAAGTTACTTTTACTACAAGATGGACATTGTTTCAGAGATGGTATAATCAATATCTGTAACAGCAAAACTACTGCAGAAAGCAAAAACTTTAAATTACAAAGCGGAAGTTTTGAAACTTTAATAAATCTATCTAAAGAGGGCCTAGGTTACACACTATTACCATACCTACATACACTTTCTTTAAATCAAGATGACAAGAATAACTTAATACAGTTTGCTGATCCAAAGCCTGCTAGAGAGATTAGTTTAATATACACAGACAACGAATTAAAGCTTCAAATTATTAATGCTTTATATGAGGTTATTTTAAGTATTATAAGAGGAGCAATAGCATTTCAAGACGTTAAAATTATTAGTCCGAAAAAGAATCAATAATTTTAACTTATATAAAATAAAAAAGGGAAGCAAGTGCTTCCCTTTTTTGTGGCTTAATTAATTATTTTCTTCTTTTTCTTTCACTACAAGTCTAAATCCTTCTCCGTGAATGTTTAAGATTTCTACTGTTTCATCTAATTTAAGATACTTTCTTAATTTAGCGATGTATACGTCCATACTACGAGATGTGAAATAGTTGTCATCTCTCCAAATCTTAGTTAATGCAACTTCACGAGGCATTAAATCATTTTCATAAATTGCTAACATTTTCAACAATTCATTCTCTTTTGGAGATAATTTAATTGGCTCATCATTTTCAAAAGTTAAGAATCTCAACTTAGAATTTAAATGGAACTTACCAATTTGGAATTCAAATTTTGTATTATCTGTTTTAACTTCAGACGATTTTCTATGAATAATCGCTTTAATTTTCATTAATAATACTTCTGAATCGAATGGCTTATTTAAGTAGTCATCTGCTCCTACTTTATAACCTTTTAATACGTCCTCTTTCATTGACTTAGCTGTAAGGAAAATGATAGGCACCTCTTTATTTTTATCACGGATCTCCTTGGCTAGAGTAAATCCATCTTTATAAGGCATCATAACATCAAGGATACATAAATCGAAAGTATCTCTTTTGAATTTTTCGAATCCTTCCATTCCATTCTTAGCTAAAGTAACTTCGAAGTCGTTAATGGCTAAATAATCTTTTAAGATTGCACCGAAGTTCGGATCATCTTCTACTAATAAAATCTTTTTGTTGTTTGTTGTTTCCATGTTATATTTAATTTATTAATGGCATTTTTATAATAAAGGTACTTCCTTTGCCTTTTTCACTCTCAACATAAACTTGAGAATTATGTACTTCTACTATCTGTTGTACATAGGCTAGGCCTAATCCATGTCCTTTTACATTGTGTAAATCTCCTGTGTGTTCTCTGTAAAACTTGTCAAAAATTCTTTTTTGCGCTTGCTTACTCATTCCTACACCGTGATCTTGGATCTTGATAAGAATAAAATCCTTTACATTCTCCGTATACACATCTATAATAGGGACTTCCTTAGAATATTTAATAGCATTATCTAAAATATTTACTATTACACTAGTAAAGTGAAAATCGTTTCCTAATACATCACTTCTACGAGCATCTAAGTGTAGATTTATATCTCCTCCTCTATCTTGTATAATTAGTCCTACATGATCTACTGCATTTTCAATTACCTCATGGACATCCATGGCTTCTTTATCTACATTAAACTCACGTCTTTCTAATTTAGAGATTTGCAACACATTTTCTACTTGTGCATGCATTCTCTTATTTTCGTCTCTAATCATTTTTAAATAACGATCGACTTTTTCAGGATCATTTATAACCTTTGGATTTTTTATAGCATCTAGAGCTAAATTAATAGTAGCTATAGGTGTTTTAAATTCATGGGTCATATTATTGATAAAATCCGTCTTAATTTCTGATATCTGTTTTTGTTTAATAAGTTGGTTAATCGCATTCAAATAAGCTGCTATAATCACCATAGTAAACAGAATAGACAGTAACGTTATTCCTATTAACGAAGAGAATAAATACTTACTCTTTTCAGGGAATGTAACATATAATTGATACTTACTTCTATTTTCATTATCAGTAAAGATAGGCACTCCATAAGTAGAGCCTTCTTCGTAAATAAAATCCTCAGACTTAATCTTAGTTGACAAACCTTTGTTATAAATCCCAAACTCAAACTTAGCATTAACACCATATTGTTTAAGTTCTTTTTCTAACAATTCTCTCAACTTAGCTTTAGATATCCTTTCATCTATACTTCTTAGAGCAACTATATCTTTAAAATAGATATCGAACTGTGCTTTATCTAAGACATCTAGATTACCTGATTGCTCTATAACCTCGTCTGGATAATTCTGTTTAAGATTACTTCTATCTAAATCATCTCCTTTATAAATCTCAGTTTTTCGTTTAGAAACGAAATTTTTGACTTTCAAACTATCTGCTTTCTTATCAAAGAACGAACTCTTTATATTATAATCCTCTAGGACTAAGATATTAGAGTATACTATTTGCTCATTAGTAGTAGGATTTCGTTCTACTATGTAATATTGTTTCAACTCACTTTGTTTAGGTGGCGTACCTATACTATCTTTAAGCTGATTATACATTCTATAGAACTCCGTAGCTTCATTCTGTTGTAATCCACTACCTACATTTCCTAATACTTGCTGTACGTGATACTTAAACTGCTCTTCATTATTTCTATAAGAGCTAACAATCCAATACATTTGAACAATGATTATTCCTATAAGAGAAAAACTCATTATCCCTACTAAAAGTCGAAATTTGACCTTACTCATTATTTTTTCAAAATTAACATTAAAAAAAATACTCTACACGGCGATTAACATAAAATTAACGATGGTAATTGTTTAAATTTTGATTATTATATCATTAATTATCATTTTCACCTCTTTTTTTACCAAATCTTTATTAATATTAGTAATAACATAATTACTAAGGGGTATTTTGTCAAAATCTTTCATTTGGTTATTTATAATGCTTTTGACATTATCAGAAGACACCCCATCCCTCTCCATCACTCGCTTTACACGCACTTCTTCGGGGGCAGTTACTAAAATAACTAAATCACATTCTTTATGCAAATTATTCTCAAACAGCACAGCACTTTCCTTAATAACGAATGGAAAAGCGTCATTTTCTTCTTTCCATTGCTCAAAATCCTTCCGAACTTCAGGATGCACAATACTGTTTAATTTATTTAAAAGTTCCTTATCATGGAACACGATTTCTCTTATTTTCTTTCGATCTAGTACATCTCCAGTCTTCACGTTTTCTTTAAAGATACCTTGCACAGCTTCTACCACATCAGCACGATCCATAATCTGCTTTGCTCTATCATCTGCAATATAAATAGGTATCCCCTCTTCTTCAAACATCTTAGCCACAGTTGTCTTTCCGCTACCTATACCACCTGTTAACCCAACTATTAATGCCATATTATTCTTTATTATTTAAAAAACATCTCTGGTAAACCATGCTCTGCTTTTTGCTTTTTTATAAACAAAATATAATTAGCTTTTAAGAAGCCCTTACCATAACCGTAAAATTGTATAAAAATTGCGACAATTGATAATAAACTTATCTTAAAACTTTTCTCTTTTATAAAACAACTAATAAAAACTAATATAAAATAAATTATATAACATAAAATAAAACCAAATGTATAATATGTCATTAATAAACTTAACAATAAGCCTGCCATAAATAAACTAGGAAACCAATATGTTATTTTGGCAGTTTCTGGATAACGCTGATTTAATATCGGACGTGCCTTTCCAAACTTATTGACCTGAATATAAAACTTCTGCCAATCTATTCTTCTTTTGTGATACACATAAGCCTTGCTGAATAACTGAGTATCGAATCCTAAATTCCAAAGTCTGATTGTTAAATCAGGATCTTCCCCTGGATGTACTTTACCATAACCTCCACTTGCTAAAAAAGCCCTTTTTGAAATACCCATATTAAAACTTCTCGGCTGAAACTTACCAATGCGCTCACTAGCACCTCTAATACCTCCAGTAGTCAAAACTGAAGTCATAGAGAAGTTTATTGCCTTTTGTACATCACTAAAGCTATCAAGAGCCGCATCTGGTCCTCCAAAACAGTCTACATATTCTTCTCTAAGATACTGATCTACTATAGTCAGGTAATTAGGAGGAATAATACAGTCTGAATCCAATACGATAAAGTACTCCCCCTTTGCTCGTTCCATTCCATAATTACGTGAAGACCCTGGCCCTGAATTAGCTTTATAGTAATAAGACACATCTAGGCTATCTTCATATTTACTAACTACTTCACGTGAATCCTCTTTAGATCCATCCTCTATAATAACAACTTCAAATGCGTCCTTATAAGTTTGCTTTGTCAAACTATCTAATAATTCATCGACCTCTTCTGGTCGATTGTAAACAGGAATAATAAACGAAAAATACATTTATATTTTTTTATAATACAATCACAAAAATATCGTTAACTATTGTAATACGGAAATTCATTCCTATATTTATCAGTACTATTTTAATATAAAATCTCTTTTTATATAAATTACAATAAATATAAAACAACCTAAAACAACTACAATGAACAAAATTCACATATTATGGGTCGATGATGAAGTGGAATTATTAAAACCTCACATCTTATTTTTAGAAAAAAAAGACTATATCGTAACCACTTGTACTAATGGACAAGATGCTATAGATTTATTTAAAGAGAACCAATATGACATCGTATTCTTAGACGAAAATATGCCAGGACTTTCTGGTCTTGAAACTTTAAATGAAATCAAGACTATTAAAAACAATACTCCGATTATCATGATTACCAAAAGTGAAGAAGAGTATATCATGGAAGAAGCTATTGGTGCCAAAATATCGGATTACTTAATCAAACCTGTTAATCCTAATCAAATTTTACTTTCTCTTAAGAAGAACCTTGATGACTCTCGTCTAATCTCTGAAAAGTCTTCGCTTAGCTACCAGAAGGAATTTAGAAATATTTCTATGGATTTAATGCAAGCTAGAGATTATGAAGACTGGATCTCTATCTATAGAAAATTACTTTATTGGGAACAGAAGTTAGAAAACATCGAAGATCAAAACCTTTTCAATATACTAGACTCTCAGAAAACGGAGGCAAATAGTTTATTTGGGAAATTTGTTGAAAAAAATTACGAAAGCTGGATTAATGATCCTGAAGATAGTCCTGTTTTTTCTCATCAAATCTTTAGAAAATGGGTTGCTCCAGAATTAAAGAAAGAGGATTCAAAATTACTTTTTATTGTTATTGACAACTTAAGATATGATCAATGGAGAGCATTCGAGGCAATAGTTACTAACCATTATAAAGTAGAAAGTGAGAACAGTTTCTTCTCTATTTTACCAACAGCAACACAGTATGCTAGAAATGCTATATTCTCTGGGCTGACACCATTAGAGATGTCTGAACAACTACCACAATATTGGAAGAATGATACGGATGAAGGAGGTAAAAATTTATTTGAAAATGAATTCTTACAACATCAATTACAAAGACTTCGACTAAACATCAAGAATGAATACCACAAAATCACAAATCTAAAAGAAGGTAGAAAACTAGCTGATAATTTCAAAGCTCTTAAAGATAACAAGCTAATTACAATAGTATATAACTTTGTAGATATGTTATCACATGCTAAAACTGAGATGGAAGTAATTAAAGAACTAGCTTCAAATGATAAAGCATACCGCTCACTTACTGTAAGTTGGTTTAGAAACTCTCCTTTATTTGAAATTATTCAACAAGCTCAGACACTAGGATATAAACTAATAATAACAACTGATCACGGTACAATCAATTGTAAAAACCCATCGAAGGTAATCGGTGATAAAAACACAAGTTTAAACCTAAGATATAAAACAGGTAAAAGCTTGACATTCGAAGCTAAAGATGTCTATCATGTTAAAGATCCAAAAAAAGTACAATTACCGAACATAAATGTAAGTAGTTCCTTTATTTTTGCAAAAAATGATTTCTTCTTAGCATATCAAAATAATTTCAATTATTATGCAGCTTACTTTAGAAACACTTACCAACACGGGGGTATTTCTTTAGAAGAGATGATCGTTCCATTTATAGTATTAAATCCAAAAGTGTAAAAATGACTGAGATAGTTTTTTCCTTAAATCAAATCCAAGAGGCAGCTAAGGAAATATTAAATAAGTTAAAACATCGCATCGTATTATTTGATGCACAAATGGGGGCAGGAAAAACCACACTTATTAAAGAAATAAGCAAGCAGTTAGGTGTAGAAGATATGACTAGTAGTCCTACTTTTTCTATTGTGAATGAATATCATTCTACCTTATCTAAAGACAGAGTATATCACTTTGACCTTTATAGGTTAAATAGTGAAGAAGAAGCTTATGATATGGGAATGGATGAATATTTAGACTCTAACCATTGGTGTTTTATCGAATGGCCTGAAAAGACACCTCACATTATCCCTGAGGAACACGCTACTATAGAAATCTCTATTTTAGAAAATGGAGATAGAAAAGTGATTTTGAATAACAATTAATAACAAATACAACATGGCAACCTTAACTCCTTTTTCAATGAAAGACTTAATTCCTCAAGAAGAATGTCTGATGGTAGAACGCAAAAGAAGTGAACTTTTTATTGGCGTTCCTAAAGAAAACACCTTAATTGAGAAGAGGATTTGCATCACACCAGAAGCCGTACAGACGTTAAGTACATATGGTCATCGTGTCTTGATTGAAAAAGGAGCTGGAGAAGCCGCTAGTTATTCTGATCTAGATTATAGTAAAGCAGGAGCCGAACTTACTAGTGACACTAAGAAAATATTTGGTTGCCTTGTAATTGTTAAAGTCGCCCCGCCTACTCTAGAAGAAGTAAAACTAATGGCACCATACACAGTTGTATGGTCTACTATCCAATTAAAAACGCTAACTAGACAATATTTCGAAACGATATCTAAGAAAAAAATATCTGCTATTGGTTTTGATTTTATTCATGACGAGAACGGCACCTACCCTGCTGTTAGTGCATTAAGTGAAATCGCAGGAACTGCGTCTATCCTAATTGCATCAGAACTAATGACCACAACCAATAATGGTAAAGGATTATTATTTGGGAATATTGCCGGAGTTGTTCCTACAGAAGTAGTCATATTAGGGGCTGGTCTAGTAGCCGAAAACGCGGCCAGAACCGCTTTAGGTATGGGAGCTAACGTAAAAGTCTTTGACAACTCTATTCAAAAGTTGCGCAGACTTCAAAATAATTTATCACAGCGTATCTCTACTTCTACCATCCAAGAGAAAATATTACACAAAGCACTTATGAGATGTGATGTCGCCATTGGTGCTATTCGTGGTAAAAATCGCGCTCCTATTGTAGTGAGTGAATCGATGGTAGATAATATGAAAAAAGGCGCCGTAATTATAGATGTGTCCATTGATACAGGTGGTTGTTTTGAAACATCAGAACTAACTACTCACGACCATCCTACACGTATTAGAAGTGGTGTAATACATTATGGAGTGCCAAATATCACTTCGAGATACAGCAGAACAGCTTCTATGGCTCTTAGTAATATTATTACCCCACTATTACTAGAATATACTGATTCTGGTGACTTAGAAGGCACTGTTAATTGTGATAGTGTTATTAAATCTGGAATATATAGTTATAAAGGGTTAGTGACTAATCGCAACGTAGCAGAATGGTTTAACCTTGATTATAAAGACATTCACCTTTTTACCTTTTAAAATTATTATAAATCTTTAGTTTTACGGTATTGAATTGCTACTTTTGTGTAAATTTTTTAAGAAATGAAGTTTACACAGCGTTTAGCATACTACTTATTTGGATTACTTATAGGAGGAATGTTCTTATTTTATTTCTTCGGTGAGAAGAAAACAGAATTTTGTTATTTACCTAATTGTAGAGTTTTAAAAGATTTGAGAAGTAAACCCGTTACTTATTCAAAGGCTGTAGAAGCTAAGTTTAAAGAAGGTTGGGTGTCTAATGATGACATACGTAAATCCCTTCAATATGGAGATGTGAATTTTTCAGAAAGCAATATTGATTTTGAAAAAGGTAAGCTTTATGTTATTGTAGGTAGAAATGAACAAAATGAAAACATATTAATCAAAGTCATAAACTATACAGATAAGATCGTACTTTATGATATTGAAAAAATGTAAAAATATTTTACAATAGGCATTGCATAATTTAAAAACATCTTTATCTTTGCAATCCTGTTTAGGGCGATTAGCTCAGTTGGTTCAGAGCACCTCGTTTACACCGAGGGGGTCGGGGGTTCGAATCCCTCATCGCCCACTTTACAAGCTTCATTTTTAGTGAGGCTTTTTTTATACTATCTCCTATTCTTGGTATTGTATTCCAAGATACATCCTTCTAAAAAGAATCTCTACACAATTTCTATTGGTAAACATTATTATCAATTCTTAAAGTTTTTTCAAAATACACGACTATACTACCTATAAAAGGTTGATTTAGGATGACACTTGAATTCGATTAATAATTAGTGTACTTAAAACAATATAATAAGTAAAACAAAAAAGAAAGTAAACCACTGAACAACGCAATATTAAAATAATCATTTCTAAAATAAGTATGTAGAAAATCTATTTGTTCACAGCGTCAATTAATAAACTAAAAGTCGTTTTATTCTGACTTGCTAGGGGATTGCTTGAGGGTTTCTTGTACCTTTCTTCGACAAATACACCTTCTAGGCAAGAAAACCCCAAGGAATCTCCAAGGAATCCCCTAGAAAGTGCAAGCTAAGCGTTCTCTCTTATTCATAAATAGTGAAAGCAAAACTCGTACATTCATTTAAAGATTTTAACTCCTGTTACTACTTTAATACACTTGCACATATTGATACCATTCTAATACAATGCCATTATACAATAGTTTTCAGAGTCTTTTATTCGAACTGTAGTTAAAACTTAATTATTTTGAGTATTTCATTTCAAAAAAAAAATTTTTTGTACCTTTGAATTAAATAAAAAGCATTTATCATGAAAAAGATTTTATTATTAGCTGCTGTTGTAGGTTTATCATTTACCTCTTGCAAAAAAGATGGAGAATCAGGAACTACAGTTCCTGCAGTAGAACCAACAGAACAAACTGCAACTCCTACTGAGTCTACCGAAGCAACACCTAAAGAAGAACTAGGAAACGTAACTTATACGATCGCTTCTAAACTAGTAGACTGTACAGGTGTAGCACCGATGAAATGTATGCAGTACAAAGAAGAAGGTTCTGACGAATGGTTAAATATGTATGGAGGAATCGAAGGATTTAACTATGAAGAAGGATATGAATATGTAATCGAGATAAAACGTGAGAAAGTGGAAAATCCACCTGCTGACGCTTCTTCTATCAAATACATTTTAGTAAAAGAAATTTCTAAAACTAAGAAATAATATCTAGCGAGCTTAGGCTCGCTTTTTTATTCTTTTAACCTAAGTACAATCTTAGCCTCCGCTAAAATCTATAGCAATTCTCCTTAAATATTTACTCTTAATTGTCCGAAGGGCATCTAATTCGTATCTTAGCCGTGTATTTATTTGAATAATATGTCTAAGAATCTACTTGATACACCTATAGAATACCTTAAAGGAGTTGGCCCACAGCGCGCTGACTTATTTAAACGCGAACTAGGTATATTCACCTATAGAGATTTACTACACCTATACCCAAACAGATATATCGACAGAACACAATATTATAAAATAAATGAACTTTATAATAACAATAGTGAAGTTCAGATAGTCGGTAAAATTATCCATATCAAAACTGTAGAACAAAAACGAGGAAAGCGCCTTGTCGCAACCTTTACAGACGGTACTGGACAAATAGAGTTAGTTTGGTTTCAAGGATACAAATGGATACAAGAGAATTTAAAACTAAATACTCCTTATGTGGCATTCGGAAAGCTTAATAGCTTTAACAATACCTTCTCTATGCCACACCCTGAATTAGATCTGTTAGAAGAACATCAGAAGAACATCGCTAATGCGATGCAAGCTGTCTATCCTTCTACTGAAAAATTCGGAGCGAGAATATCCAATAAGTCTATCATCAAGATGATGATGCAACTTGTCAAAGAGACACATCCTCTCTTTATGGATACCTTATCTGATGAATTCAAGAGAAAACTCAGTTTGATTTCAATGCAAGAAGCCTTAATTAATATCCACTTTCCTAAGAATATGGATATGTTGAATAAGGCTCAATTTAGACTAAAGTTCGAAGAACTATTCTATGTTCAGTTACAGTTATTAATTAAAAATATAGCACGAAAAGACAAGATTAAAGGATACCCTTTTGAGAAAGTTGGTGATTACTTTAATACTTTTTATAGCGAACACCTACCCTTCCCTCTTACTGGAGCTCAAAAACGAGTTTTAAAAGAAATCAGGAACGATGTAGGTGCTCCAGCGCAAATGAATCGCCTCTTACAAGGTGATGTGGGGTCTGGAAAAACAATAGTTGCTTTTATGAGTTGTCTTCTAGCATTAGACAATGGGTTTCAAGCTTGTATCGTAGCTCCTACAGAAATTCTAGCTACCCAACATTATGTTGGGATTAAAGAACTAGGAGAACCTTTAGGATTAAAGATAAAATTACTTACAGGTTCTACCAAAACGGCTGAGAGACGTGTATTACACGAAGAATTAGCTTCTGGAGAGCTACATATACTTATCGGTACACACGCCTTGTTTGAAGATAAAGTTATCTTTAAAAATCTAGGTTTAGCTATTATTGATGAACAACACCGATTCGGAGTAGAACAACGTTCTAAACTATGGCATAAAAACGAATTGCCACCTCATGTGTTAGTCATGACTGCTACACCTATACCTCGTACATTAGCTATGAGTCTATATGGAGACTTAGATATCTCTGTTATTGACGAACTTCCACCAGGACGTAAACCAATACAAACTAATCACTACTTCGAAGGTAAGCGCTTAGCTGTATGGCATTTCTTAAAAACAGAAATCGCAAAAGGAAGACAAGTCTATATCGTATATCCATTAATAGATGAAAGCGAAACATTAGACTATAAAAACCTAATGGAAGGATATGAAGCCATATCACGAGATTTCCCTTTGCCAGAATACAGTGTCAGTATTGTACATGGCCAGATGACTCCTGCAGAAAAAGATAGAGAGATGGACAGATTCATTAAAGGAGAGACGAATATTATGGTAGCTACTACTGTGATTGAAGTTGGTGTTAATGTACCTAATGCATCCGTGATGATTATCGAAAGTGCAGAGCGCTTTGGATTATCACAATTGCATCAATTAAGAGGACGCGTAGGTCGTGGAGCAGAACAGAGTTATTGTATCCTAATGACAGGAGATAAACTGAGTAATGACTCTAAGATCAGAATGGAAACGATGTGTCGTACTAATGATGGTTTCGAGATTTCAGAAGTTGATCTAAAACTGAGAGGACCAGGTGATATTATGGGAACTCAACAGAGTGGTACCCTTCCTTTAAAGATAGCTGATATTGTTAAAGATCAAGAGATTATGCTCTATGCGAGACATCATGCTGTACAGCTGTTAAAAGAAGACCCTACACTAGAAGAACCCGAAAACCAAAGAATCAAAAATAAATTAAACATTCTAAATAGTAAAACCACTATCTGGAACTATATAAGCTAAAACACACAACACTTATGAAATTAGTTTTCGCATCAAACAACAAAAACAAGATTAAAGAGATCAAAAATCAATTACCTGATACAATTGAAATCTTAAGCCTAGAAGATATTGGATGTAATATCGACATTCCTGAGACAGCAGATACTATAGAAGGTAATGCTAAACTAAAAGCTGATTTTGTCAAAAGACATTATGGGTATGACTGTTTTGCTGATGATTCAGGATTAGAGGTAGATGCTTTAAACGGTGCACCAGGAGTATACTCAGCTCGTTATGCAGGAGAACAAAAAAATGACAATGACAATATAGACAAATTGCTTGAGGTACTTCAAAAAGAAGAGAACAGAAAAGCCAACTTTAAAACAGTAATTTGCCTAAATCTACATACAGAGACATACTATTTCACTGGCATTATAGATGGACAACTATTAAAAGAGAGACAAGGTACAGAAGGATTTGGTTATGACCCAATCTTCGTAGCAGATGGAATGGACAAATCTTTTGCTGAAATTGATATCAATGCTAAGAACGCTATTAGCCATAGAGGAAGAGCTGTACGCCAATTAGTCGACTTTTTATTAAAACGATAATACTATAAAAAACAAAAAACGCTGTCTTTCGATAGCGTTTTTTTGTTTTTATTATTTGGGGTAATACTCCCTACTTTTTAAATATTACACAAAGTGGTACTCTTTTAACTCATCTGCTAACTTATGCAATCCATCCTGTATCTGCTTTGCTTTTTTATCTGACAATTCAACAGGTTCAACTGATAATCTCCTTAATAGACTCGGATTAATACCTAAGTAGGTAGCTAACTTTGTTTTATTAAACAACTCATAACTATCAAAAAAGGTGTTTAAATCCAAATAGTAAACTACTTCAGCCAAACTAAGCTCTAAAGCCCTCTCATTATTACCCAATTCTTTTAGATAATCAATTTCCATAGACAATACTTCTTTAAAATTAGCTTTAACTTCATCAAAAGTATCACCAACAGTCACTGCTCCTTGCAATTCCTCAGAATATGCACTATAACCAGTTTTACTACGCTCTAAAATCACTTTAATTCTCATCACTTTCCATTTACATTCAACAATTTTACTTTAATCCAGCCTGTTTTAAAATTGACTGTTCTGTACCCTTTTTCAATTCTGCTGAAGGGTGCCTGGGAAGTATTACTCTTCCACTCTTTATAGGATGTACATATAAAGAATGATTACTCCCCTCTCTCAATAAATACCAACCATCCTTAACTAGGATTTTCAGCATTTCACTTACCTTCATAATAAAGTAGTTTAGTTGTGTTACAACAAAGATAAGTAACATTTTTGTTACAACACACTAATAAGTAACTAAAATGTTACTTACTGATATAAAAAACATCTTATGAACTGTTTGTTTCTCTCTATTAAAGTTCTATTACGACATCTAATCTTATATTTCGGCATACTTTTCGCTATGTCTGAATGACTTATTAAGAATAAAGTGAATTAAATACTATAAAACTAGAATAAGTCCACTCTTGCTATTTGTTAAATAAAAGAAAGATATATAAAGTGTATAAAAAGTACTTATTATGACACAACATTCATGATATAGACACTTTTAAGCAAAATAAAAATTATAAAAAGGAAGATACATCATTACATTATCTTTAAAAAAAACGCTCAAAACAGGCGTTTAAATTATTTTCGAATAATAAACCTGCAATAACTACAATTATAATTTGAATAGTAGTATATTTGCGGCTATTTTAATATTTATATGAACAATTTCGAACAATTAGGATTAAATGAATCTCTTTTATCTGCGATCAAGGATATGGGATTTGAAAATCCATCAGAGATCCAGCAAAAGGCGATTCCATTACTATTAGAGAAAGATACCGACATTGTTGCGTTAGCCCAAACGGGGACTGGGAAAACCGCAGCTTTTGGTTTTCCTTTGATTCAGAAGATAGACGTTTCTAATAAGAATACACAAGGTCTTATCTTATCGCCGACTAGAGAGTTATGTTTGCAAATCGCAAACGAAATCAAACAGTACTCGAAGTATGTAAAAGGACTTCATTCAGTAGCTGTTTATGGAGGGGCTAGCATTACAGAACAGGCAAAAGACGTAAAACGTGGAGCACAAATTATCGTCGCTACTCCTGGTAGAATGCAAGACATGATTAACCGTGGTATGGTTAACATTAAAAACATTAATTACTGTATCCTAGATGAAGCAGATGAAATGCTTAACATGGGATTCTATGAGGATATCACGTCTATTTTAGCGGATACTCCAAAAGAAAAAAACACATGGTTATTCTCTGCTACTATGCCGCAAGAGGTTGCGCGCATCGCAAGAGAGTTTATGAAAACTCCAGAAGAAATTACTGTAGGTCATAAAAACCAAGGTAATACTAATGTAAGTCATGAATTTTATTTAGTATCTGCTAGAGACCGCTACCCAGCGCTTAAACGTTTAGCAGATGCAAATCCAGATATTTTCTCTGTAGTGTTCTGTAGAACAAAGAGAGATACGCAATCTATTGCTGAAAAACTTATCGAGGATGGATACAACGCTGCTGCATTACACGGAGACTTATCTCAAGCTCAACGTGACGCAGTAATGAAATCATTCCGTGGTAAACAGATACAAATGCTTGTAGCTACTGACGTTGCTGCTCGTGGTATCGACGTAGATGACATTACTCACGTAGTAAACTACCAATTACCTGACGAAATCGAAACGTATACTCACCGTAGTGGACGTACTGGACGTGCTGGTAAATCAGGTACTTCTATGGTTATCGTAACGAAAAGTGAATTAAGAAAAATTCAACAAATCGAAAGAATCATCAAAACTAAATTTGAAGAGAAACCAGTTCCATCTGGAATTGAGATTTGTGAAATTCAATTGTTCCACTTAGCGAATAGAATTAAAGAAGTAGAAGTTAACACAGAGATTGAGGCTTATTTACCTGCAATTACTGAGTTATTAAAAGACTTCGACAAAGAAGAAATCATTAAAAAAGTAGTTTCTGTTGAATTTAATAGATTCTTAGAATACTACCAAAAAGCTTCTAACAGCTTATCTAGTGTATCTGCTGGAAGAAACAATTCTAAAGAAGTTCCTACAGACGGAGCAGTACGTTTCTTCGTTAACTTAGGTGCTAAGGATAACTTAGACTGGATGACGTTAAAAGATTTCTTACGTGATACTTTAGAGTTAGGTCGTGATGACTTATTCAAAGTTGATGTAAAAGATGGTTTCTCATTCTTCAACACTGAAGCTGAACACGCTGAAAAAGTAATGGAAACATTAAACGGTCTTGAATATCAAGGACGCCGTGTGAATGTTGAAATTTCTAACAATGATGGTGGTAGAAACGGTGGACGCCGTGACCATAACAACCGTAAAGGTGGATTCAGAGGTGGAGAAAGAAGATCTGAAGGTGGATTTAGAGGTGGTGAAAGAAGATCATCTAATAGATCATCTGAAGGAGGATTCAGAGGTGGAGAGAGAAGATCGGATAGATCATCATCTGAAGGACGTGGAGAAAGAAGATCAGACAGATCATCAGAAAGAGCTCCTCGTAACGAACGCGGATCTAGAAGAAGTAGCGAAGGAGATTCATCTAGAAGAACTAGAAGAAACTAATTTGTTAATTTTTTTAAAATAGCATACAAAACTGTAAAATATCTTTTACTTTTAAGCAATCTTAAAAAGTATGAGAAATTTTACAGTTTTTTTATTTATAATACTTTCTGTTTTAACTGTAGCGGCTCAAGATCGCACTAGTGTTAAAGGAACTATTCTAAATGACAAATCATTTTTACCAGTAGATGATGTGAATGTCATCAATATTAGCCAAGTCAAAGGTACAATCAGTAAGAGAGATGGTTCTTTCACAGTAGAAGCCAATCTTAATGATTCTATACACCTATCCTACCCTGGTTATATCCCTATTAAACTTAAAGTAACCAACGATTGGTTAAACAACGAGAATCTAAAGATTTACTTTACAGAAAACACAATAGAACTAGACGAAATTCTTATTAAGAAATTTGACTTAACTGGGTACTTAGAAGTGGATACCAAACTAATTGAATTAAACGAAAAAATGCAGTTTGACTTCTATAGACAAAATAAAACTCCTTATTATGGTACAGCTATGGGTACTTTCTTTAGCCCTGTTGATGCTGTGTACAACCTATTTAAAGGAAAAGATAAAAAACTTAAGAAAATCGAAGCTATTAAAGAAGATCAGAATATGATTGCTTTAATGCAGACCAGATATGACAGAGAGATTGTTTGTGGCTTATTAGAAATCACAAGAGAGGATATCGTAAAATCTCTTCAAAACTGTAATTACACAGACAAGTTTATCTATACCGCTACAGACTTCCAGATTTATCAAGCATTAAATGATTGCTATGATAATTCTAAGCTATTAGCTTCAAAAAAGAAAAATACATCCAATTAAGGGATGTATTTTTTTTGCTCTTTTTTCACGAATTGTAAATATGATAAAATAGAAATAAAACCTATTTTTGTACAAATAACAACACATCACTAATTAAAAACTACTTCACAGAAAATGAATATCATTTTAAAAGCTGCAAAAGTAATCGATCCTACTAGCCCATTTCACAACCAGACAGTTGACATTCAAGTCGAAAATGGCCTTATTACTAAAATCGCTAATCAAATAGAAAATGACCAATTCGAACAAATCAAGTATGATAACCTACACGTTTCTCAAGGTTGGTTTGACAGTTCTGTTTGTTTAGGAGAGCCAGGATTCGAAGAAAGAGAGAATATCGCTCACGGTTTAGAAGTAGCTGCTAAAAGTGGATTCACACAAATCGCAGTCGAACCTAACACCCATCCTATCACTGATTCACAAAGTATAGTAAGTTTTATTAAACAAAAAGCTCTTGGACAGACCACAGAGGTATTTCCTATTGGAGCACTTACTGTAAAATCAGAAGGAACAGACCTAGCAGAGTTATTTGACATGAAAAATGCAGGAGCTATTGCTTTTGGTGATTACAAAAAGCCTATTCAAAATGCCAATGTATTAAAAATTGCTCTGCAATATGTACAAGACTTCGACGGGCTAATTATCGCCTTTTCGCAAGACAATAGCATCAAAGGTAAAGGAGTAGCTAATGAAGGCGTAGAAAGCACTAAATTAGGCTTAAAAGGAATCCCTACTCTAGCAGAAGAATTACAAATAGCACGTAATCTATTTTTATTAGAATATACTGGAGGAAAAGTACACTTCCCAACAATATCAACTGCAAGATCAGTAGAGTTAATCAAAGAAGCAAAACAAAAAGGACTAAATGTTACTTGTAGTACTGCTGTTCATTTATTAACGATGACAGATGAGAAACTAGCAGACTTCGACACTCGTTTTAAAGTATATCCTCCCCTAAGAGATGAAGCTACTAGACAAGCTTTGATCAATGGAGTACTAGACGGAACTATCGACTGTATCACTTCAGAGCATAACCCGCTAGACATTGAACACAAAAAACTAGAATTCAACAGTGCTTCTAATGGAACTATTGGTTTAGAGTCAGCATTTGCTGCGCTTAATACAGTACTACCTTTAGAAGTTATAGTAGATAAATTGACTAGTGCTAGAACTATCTTTAAAATAGACACACCATCTATCAAAGAAGGTAATAAAGTAAATATCACTTTATTTAATCCTTCAAAAGAATACAGTTTCACAAAAGAAAACATCTTGTCAAAATCTAAAAACTCTGCTTTCTTAAACCATCCAATGAATGGTGAAGTATACGGAGTAGTAAACGGAGACAAAAAGACTCTAAAATAAATTAATCAATATACATAATGCTGAAGACTTTTAACGAAAAGGAGATCAAAACAGGTAAGACCATGGCCATCGTGTCACATATAACTATTATAGGTTGTCTTATTGCTATTTTTATGAACCTAGAACCTAAGAATAGATTTGCTGGTTTTTATATCAAACAATCTTTTGGAATTTGGTTATTCTTTTATGCACTTGCTTATACAGCAGGTCGTTTTGATTCTTGGATGATTTCAGGGCCTTTTTACTTCTGTTTCTTCCTACTTTGGGTTTATAGTTTTGCAGGAGCAATAAACAGTGAAATTAAGCCATTACCAAAAATTGGCGTATATTTCCAAAAATGGTTTGACAAATTATCAGCTTAATTATGGATACATCACTTTCAATTTCATACTTAATTCAAGAGCCTAAAGTAATAAAGGACAAAAATCCAGTAATTATCTTATTACATGGGTATGGTAGCAATGAAGAAGACTTATTCTCTTTCGCTCCTGAATTACCAGATGACTACTATGTTATATCTGCACGTGCACCATATACAGTACCTCCTTACGGATATGCTTGGTACGCTATTACCTTTGATGCAGATGCTAACAAATTCTCAGATGACAACCAAGCGATTGAATCAAGAGATTTAATTGTTCGTTTTATTGACGAACTTGTAGCAAAATACCCTATAGATGCTAACAATGTTAACTTAGTCGGGTTTAGCCAAGGAGCTATACTTAGCTATGCTATCGCTTTATCTTATCCTGAAAAGGTAAATAAAGTAGTTGCCTTAAGTGGTTACTTCAATGAAAATATCATTGCAAAAAACTATAAAGAAAACAACTTAAGCAAACTGAGATTATTTGCATCTCACGGAACAGTTGATCAGGTTATACCTATTGATTGGGCAAGAAGAACACCTACAATTCTTACAAGTTTAGCTGTCAAGCATACTTATAAAGAATACCCTGTAGGACATGGAGTACATCCACTAAACTTCAGAGATTTCAAAGAATTCCTTTTAGAAGAGTAATAAAAAAAGTAAGGCTAGTGTTATACACTAGCCTTACTTTTTTATACATAACTTAATTATGTTTTATTCTTCATGAACATCTTCCTCTATCGGTTGATCAGAGTTAATGATTTTTAATTCTATAGTCTTTGCCGCTGTAAAGGCAGTCTCTCCTCTGTGTTTTAAAACCATCCCTTCATTAGATAATTCCCAACCATCGTTTATATAAGCACTCTTATCTTTAGTAAGATCTAAAACAATCCCTTTTTTATGATTTGGCAAAAATATTTCTGCTTTCTTTTTATCCTTAGCATAAGTAACAAAACAGCTAACACTATTATCCTCTAAAGCATTATCCTCTGTTGTATCCTCTTCTAACCCTATTGGATTAAGTCTAAACCCTATCTCGAATATACGAATACAGTTATTCTCTAACTCACTCCAACGATATCCAGCTGAATAAGCACACCCCAATACTTCATCATCTTCATCTAGCGTTACGATCTCAGTACTTCCGTCTGTTACGACCATTCCTTTTGCATTATCATCTTTATTATCTTTCAAGATGAAATCACAGGACGTCATAGTAAGTAACAATATAACAAACAAACTTATTGACTTTTTCATACTACTCTATTTTTATATTAGACGACACTACTTCGTAGCGTACATAACAGTATCTATGGTCTTAAACTCCGTAGGTTTACCCTCTGTGTAAAAATACTTAATTAAAACTTCTCCATGAACAGCTCCTGCATAAAAATCAGCAATTATCCATCTATGATTTAGAACTTTAACTTTATTAATTACACATTTCTCTCCATTAATCACTCCATAAGGAACTAATGGATTACCATTATCTTGATGGTTTAAGGCCAATACCTCTTCTTTTATAGAAGTTAGAGATTGATCTATTGTTTTGTAATTAAAATACTCTTGTGCATCTTCATTGTACTCGATAGAAAAATAATTTGCCTCATTAAAATCCTTAGTAACTTCTTTTAATGAATCTCGAACAATATCAATGCGTTTATGAGCTATTTCTATCTTCTTCCCCTCCATCTTATACATATTCTTATTATTGGCATATAGAAGAACAAGAATTACAAGTGAAAAAAGGAATAGGTAAAAGAAAGCTTTATGTTTCATAATGTGATAATAAATTATATAGTGATTTTTAAATTGTCGTACGCCAAATATACATCTTTTGGAAGTATATTTTCTACATCTTTATGAAAACCTAAGTCTTGTGCTATATGAGTTAAATAAGCTTTCTCTGGTTTTATTTTATCAATAAAAGCAAGCGACTCCTCTAAACTAAAATGAGTAGGGTGATCCTTAATACGCAAAGCATTTACAATTAAAACCTTACACCCTTTTATCTTTTCGACCTCTTCATCTGTGATGTACTTAGCATCTGTGATATAGACTAAATCTCCCAATCTATACCCCAATATAGGCAAAGGCCCATGCATTACATCAATAGGAATAATAGTCTTCTCCCCTATCGTAATGGTATCTTGTGAAGTAATGCTATGCTCTTCTACACTAGGAGCCCCAGGATATCTATCTTCTTTGGTAAAAATATAATCATATCTTCTCTCTAAGGCTTTTATTACTCTTTCTTGAGCATAGATTGGCAACGAGCCATGCAAGATGGTTAATGGTCTTATTTCGTCTAATCCTGCGATGTGATCAGCATGTTCGTGAGTAAAGAATATTGCATCTAATTTACTACACCCAGCAGTCAACATTTGTTGTCTAAAGTCAGGTCCACAGTCAATCAAAATAGTGTGTTCATCCCACTTAACCAATACAGATGTTCTCAACCTTTTATCCCTTGAATCTATACTGTGAGCTACTGGATGATCTATACCTATTATCGGAATACCCTGTGAAGTACCCGTACCTAAAAAATATACTTCCAAAATGACATAAATTTTCCACAAAAGTACGGTTTATCTTTTTTTGTTGTACGATATTTGTTAGGTTTGTTTAAAATAGCTAATTCATGAAAAACTTTGCTGAAGATTTAGTACTAAATGGGGATAGAGTAATAGAACATCACCCTGCCATTTCAGATAAAGCACTAAAAATCAACCTTAACAACGACATTTACGGAACATTTGCAGAAATCGGTGCAGGACAAGAGACAGTCCGTCACTTCTTTAGAGCTGGTGGTTCTTCTAGAACAGTAGCCAAAGCGATGTCTGCTTATGATAAAGTATTTAGTGACGCTATCTATTCTGTTGAAGAAGATGGACGTTATGTTACAGAAAGTCGCCTAATCAAAATGCTTGATTATGAGACAAGAAAGATTGAAGAAAGATTAATACGCGAAGAGAATCCTAACAAGACTTTCTTTAGTTATGCCAATACAGTAGCAACAATTGACTACGCTAAGAAAAACAAAGGACATGGATGGGTAGGTATTATGTTTCAGACAGCTTCTAACCAAGCGTATAACAAGATAGTACTACACATACAGTTCAAAGAAACAGATTCTAAACTACAACAAGAGACATTAGGTATCTTAGGTGTGAATCTAATTTATGGTGCATTCTACCAACACCATGACGCTAAAAAACTAATTCACAGTCTTTATGATCACTTAGATAAAGATCAAATCGAAATCGATAGTATTAACTTCTCTGGTCCTATCTTTGAGACAGTAGACAATCGATTAATGAGCTTACAGTTAGTTAAAAATGGAATGACTGACGCTGTAATGTTCAGCCCTAGTGGACGTAGTGAACTAGCAGCTAACATTTTATACAAACAAAACATACTAGCACTTAGAGGTAGCTTTAGACCTGTTACTATCGTTAATATGGATATGTATCAGAAGTCTTTAGATAAATTCATGACACAAAACAACTTAGCTAAAGAAAACACTAAAGTTGTTTTTGAAATTACCTTGTCTAACCTTTTAGCAGAAGGTTCATTAGACGAAATAGACTTCTTAGATAGAGCAGACTTATTATGTTCTCTTGGACAAACTGTAATGATCTCTAATTTCCAAGAATATTATAAACTTACAGAATACTTCTCTAAATATACTGATCAGAAGATTGCATTAGCAATGGGAGTTAGTAGCTTATTAAATATTTTTGAAGAGAAATACTACACTCATCTAACAGGAGGTATATTAGAAGGTTTAGGAAAGCTATTTAGAAACACAATGAAGATCTACCTATACCCTATGATAGGTAACGAAGAACAAATAGTAGACTCTACTAATCTAAAAGTAGACTTACATATTAAAGAGTTGTATAAATTCTTCAAAAAGAACAACCAAATCATCGATATTGAAGATTATGAAAAAGATCATTTATCTATCTTCTCAAGAGATGTACTGAAGTTGCTACAACAAAATCAAAATGGATGGGAAGAAAAATTACCAGAAGGTATTTCTAAAATCATCCAAGAAAAAGAATTATTCGGATATAAAAGAAAATAAATATAAAAAAGCCATTACACTTGTAATGGCTTTTTCATTCCTATTTATTCTCACAAATCAAATAATTGTTAACTATAGGAAATACCCTTAATAGCGATAACGCTCTAGGTCAGAAAACCAATTATGACGCTGGTTTTCTTTTGTAATCAATTATAAAAACTATTTGATACTGTCGTGATAAGTTTTGAGAATTTCTTCTCTGAAATTAGGGTGAGCAATCTCCACCATTGCATCTACACGTTGTTTCAACGTCTTGCCATACAAGTCTGCTACTCCATATTCTGTAACGATATACTGTGCATGGGCACGAGTAGTCACCACTCCCGCTCCTTGTTTTAAGAAAGGTACGATACGATTATGCCCTTTATTACTAGTAGATGACAAGGCTATAATTGCCTTTCCACCTTTACTCAAAGAAGCTCCTCTCACAAAATCCATCTGTCCTCCTACTCCAGAATACATATGTACCCCTAGAGAATCAGCACAAATCTGCCCTGTCACATCTACTTCTAATGCGGAGTTAATCGCTACTACTTTTGGGTTCTGACGAATAATAGCCGTATCGTTTACATAATTAGACTCCTTCATTACGATAAACGGGTTGTTATCCACAAATTTATATAAACGTTCTGATCCAATTAAGAAAGTTGCTAGAGCCCTTCCTTTAGCTATTGTTTTCTTAGAACAGTCAATTACACCACTCTCTATTAAATCAATTACACCATCAGAAAACATCTCTGTGTGCAATCCTAAATTCTTGTGATTAGTAAGTCTAGACAATACTGCATTAGGAATAGAACCTATCCCCATCTGTAATGTACTCTCGTCTTCTATCAGAGCAGCCACATGATCTCCTATTAGCGCTTCTGTATCTGTAATAACGGCTTGTTTCTGTGCATAGATAGCAGTATGATGTTCTACCGCCATATCTATCTTAGATATGTGCAATACACTATCTCCGAAAGTACGTGGCATATATTTATTTACTTGAGCGATTACTACTTTTGCACACTCCATAGCGGCAACAGTAGCTTCTACTGATGTACCTAATGAACAAAAACCGTGTTCATCTGGTGGTGATACCTGTATAAGAACTACATCTACTTTTAAAGCTCCTTTGCGAAACAGATTAGGTACTTCGCTAAGAAAAACAGGAGTATAAGAACCATTACCAGCGGCAATAGTATGACGAACGTTCTTACCAATAAAGAAAGAGTTCACATGAAAGCTCTCTGACAAAGCAGGATCAGCATAAGGAGCTGCCCCTTCTGTATGAATATGACAAAACTCTACATTACGCAGTTCTTCCGCTCTATCACTAATTGCTTTGGTTAATATATTAGGAGTTGCAGCAGCGGCATGTACATAAATTCGGTCTCCTGATTTTACGACTTTAGCGGCTTCTGAAGCTGATACATATTTCATATTAAAAAATGCTTGAAAATAATTAAACATCTAAGGTGTTTCTTCTATTTAGAAAACATTTCCAAAATACGTATTTTTAAATCAGAAATCAACTGATTTATATCAGTTAACACTTGTATTCACTGATTTTTAGGACATATATAAAAATATATTACTAAGTGACAAATAAAAACAAAGAGGAATGAATATCGTCGTATCTTTTTTAGCAAATACACTATTTTTCACTTTTTTAAATACCCCTACATAATTAAAATCTCCTATCGCTCTCAATCCAAATAGAATTCCCATAACCAAATAAACCCATTTATAAGCTGATACATCACCTAGACTAATTCCTGCAAACACAGCTAAGCCACTCGCCACTACTAAAGTACCTATAGGTGAAGGATTTAATTTTCTCTCACCATCTTTTGTAGGAAGTACTCCTACTACACCCCATGTTCCACCCAGTGCCCAATAAATATGTACGGCTGATAGAAATGAGAAAATAAGGGTATTCACTATCTTAATCATTACTTCTAAACTCATTGTCATCTATTAAATATTATGACCACAAAGTTCATCCTTCCTTTTCTCTAAAACATTCACTTAAGTTAATATCCTTTTTCGTTTAATCTTTTTCGTATTCGAGACAGAGACTGAGGTTTCACCCCTATATAGCTTGCAATATACTTTTGTGGAATACATTTAAACACCTCAGGAGTACTCTCTATCAACTGTAAATAACGTTGTTCTGGGTTTAAGAACAAGAGAAAGTCTATTCTTTTCTTTGCTTCTAAGAAAATCAACTCTGCCATTCTTCTACCTAGTAATTGTGCCTCTATAGATGTTTCATAATACGCAAAGAGATCTGACTTACGGATTAGCTCTACTTCTGTCTCCTCTGTAGCTACAATGGTTAATTGGGATGGTGCATTAGTCAGCACACCTTCATAGTTAGTAAATATATGATTAGACAGATAAAATGCAAAAGATACATCATCACCTTCTGCATCTATATAATACATCCTCAAGCATCCTTTACGAACAATCCCTACATAATCACAAATTTCCCCCAATTGAAGAATTTCTTCCCCTTTTGTTAGCGTTCTATAAATTATACTATCCTGTAAATCCTCTAATAATCTATCGACAAAATGGTTACTTTGCATTTTCTTCTACGTGTATTAATGACTTATCAAATGTAAAATATCCTTCTATAAATCAAAACAAGAATATACCCTGTTTTAATCTGTTAAAAACGGCTATATTATTCTATTCCCAAAAATGATAAACAGCTTTACTCTTCAAGTCCTTTATCTACCACCTTACTTCTAATGAATACTTCATAAATGAATAGTGCTTTCGTAGCAACTCCGTTAATTCGCCTCAAATAACGGACTCACTACGGACTCATAACGGACACAGTACGGACTCAGTGCAAAGCAGTTTATATCAAATTACAATTCTAACTGCTCTATAATAGCCTACAGAATTATAATTTATTTTAGCACCTATTACTACACCATTCGTATAAAATTGTGTCTGTAATGAATTAAAAATCTTTAATTCACTCAAATAATGTTATTTTTGTACATATTCTCATTTTAATAAAATGACATCAATAAACAAAAAAACATTACAAGATTTAGAATTCAACACGGTATTAGAAACAGTATCAGCCCTTTGTACTACAGAGGCTGGTAAAGAAGCTGCTATGGAGATATGCCCGCTTAAAACAGAAGCAGGAACGATGAGAGCATTAAAGCAGACTTCAGAATACGTTTCTTCATTTACCAATAATAACATTATCCCGAATCACTACTTTGACAGTATAGACTACGAATTAAAGTTTTTAGGAATTGAAAATAGTTTCTTAGAAGTAAGTAGCTTTAAAAAGATACAAACCCTAACAGACACCACAATTACCCTAATCTCTTATTTAAAAAAATTCGAGGAGTACTATCCTAATTTATACCATGAGGCAGAACAAACGCCTTTAGAAAAATCTATTCTTAAAGAAATAGATAATGTCCTGGATAAATATGGTGAGATCAAAGACAATGCTTCGTTAGATTTATTGAATATCCGCAAAAACATCAATATAGTTCGTGGTAAAATAAACCAAAGTTTCGGCGCAGCACTTACACAATACAACAGTTCTGGGTATCTAGACGATATCAGAGAAACGGTGGTAGAAAACAGACGTGTACTAGCAGTAATTGCTATGCATAGACGTAAAGTAAAAGGAAGTGTATTAGGAACGTCTAAAACGGGAAGTATTGTCTATATCGAACCTGAAGCTACTTTGAGATTCTCTAGAGAGTTAAACAACCTAGAGTATGAAGAACGCGAAGAAATCGTACGTATTCTAAAAAACCTAACAGATGCTATTCGCCCTTTTAGAGATCTACTTTTAGAGTATCAGAGTTTCTTAACCTATATCGACGTTACTGCTGGAAAAGCAAAATATGCCAATAAAATTAACGGTCTACTACCTGAGATTAGCAAAGAAAGAGAAATGTACTTTAGAGAGGCTTATCACCCTATTTTATTGTTAAACAATAGAGCGAAGAATAAACCTACCTATCCACAAACAATTAATCTAGAGCAAAACAGTAGAATAATCGTTATCTCTGGACCAAATGCTGGTGGTAAGAGTATCACGCTAAAAACAGTGGGGCTATTACAACTGATGTTACAGTCTGGATTACTTATTCCGGTACACGAAAGAAGTAAAACATTCTTATTCGATAGAATACTAACAGATATTGGAGATAATCAGTCTATAGAGAATCACCTAAGTACTTATAGTTATAGACTTAAGAATATGAACTACTTCTTAAAGAAATGTAACGATAATACGCTATTCTTAATAGATGAGTTTGGTACAGGATCTGATCCAGAACTAGGAGGTGCATTAGCAGAAGTGTTCTTAGAGGAGTTCTATGATAGAGAGGCTTATGGTATTATTACAACTCACTATACGAATCTAAAAATACTAGCAGATGAGTTACCGAATGCAACGAATGCCAATATGCTATTTGATGAGAAATCATTAGAACCAATGTATAAACTAAACGTTGGACAAGCAGGTAGTTCGTTTACCTTCGAAGTTGCACAGAAAAATGGTATTCCGTTTAGCCTAATTAATAGAGCCAAGAAAAAAGTAGAAGGAGATAAAGTTAGATTTGACAAGACTATCGCTAATCTACAGAAAGAAAGACATAAACTAGAACGTACTTCTCAGAACTTAAAAGAGGAAGAGACTAAGGCAAGGGATGAGAGTAAGAAAATGGAGACCATCAATGCTAAAATTCAAGAGAAACTAGAGCGTTATCAGGAATTATTTGATTCTAATCAACGTTTAGTAGCTCTAGGTCAACGCTTAGATGATTTGTCTGAAAAATACTTTAATAATAAAAGTAAGAAAACTCTTTTTGGAGAAGTTCTAAAAGTAGTAGAGATTGAAAATTCTAAACGTAAGAAGGTTACCATAAAAGAGAAGAAAGAAAAAGAAGCTCAACAAAAAGAGCTAATTAAGGAAGTGGAGCAAAAAGTAGAAGTGATTCGCAAAGAGAAGAAAGAAGAAAAGGCGAAAAAGCAACTACAAGATGCACAGAAGAAAACCAACTTCCCTCTTAAAGTGGGAGATCGCGTTCGTATGATAGATGGTCGTTCAGTGGGAACAATCGATGTAATCGAAAAAAATAAAGCAACAGTTAATTATGGTATCTTTACATCTAAAGTAAGCCTTGATCAACTAGAAATGGTAGAACGCAAAAAATAATGTTAGATATACCTCGCAATAAAAAAATTATCTTATTTGACGGTGTTTGCAATTTATGCGACAGCACCGTCAATAAGGTTATTAAAGCAGATCAACAAGATCAGTTTAGATTCGTAGCCTTAGATTCAGAAAAAGGGAAAGAGATTCTAAACTATATCGGTATTGATCGTACTAAGATAGACAGCATCGTTCTATATGAACCAGGTGTAGCCTATTTTATCAAATCAAAAGCTGCCTTTGAGATTGCTTCTGCTCTAGGAGGAAAGTACTCCCTAATCGGCATATTCTCATTCTTACCAACAGGTATCACAGATGCTTTATATGAATATATCGCTAAAAATAGATACAAATGGTATGGAAAAAAAGAAAGCTGTATGATACCAAGTGAGGATATTAAACAGAAATTTCTATAATTTCTTCACTTAACGCTAATTTGTGATTTTTTCATCACAAATAATTTTACTTAAACTTTGGCAATGCGTATATTTGCGTACTTATAAAAAAATATTCTCGAATGCATATTTCATACAATTGGTTAAAACAATTCATTAAATTAGACATAACACCAGAAGAAACTTCAGAAATCTTAACAGACTTAGGTCTTGAGGTAGAAGGAATCACTACATATGAGAGTCTTAAAGGTGGTCTAAGAGGAGTTGTTGTTGGACACGTATTATCTTGTACAAAACATCCAAATGCAGACAAATTAAACGTAACAAAAGTTGATTTAGGAACAGGTGAGCCAGTACAAATCGTATGTGGTGCGCCGAACGTTGCTGCAGGGCAAAAAGTACCGGTTGCTACTATTGGTACAGAATTGTTCGATGCAGAAGGAAATGCATTCCAAATCAAAAAAGGCAAGATTCGTGGAGAAGAAAGCTTTGGTATGATTTGTTCTGAAGTAGAACTTGGTTTAGGTACAGATGGAAGCGGTATTTTAGTTTTAGAAGATAAATGGGAGCCTGGAACACCAGCTGCTACTTTATTTAATATCGCTACAGACGAAGTTTTTGAAATCGGTCTTACTCCTAACCGCTCTGATGCTATGAGCCACTGGGGAGTAGCACGTGACTTAAGAGCTGGTCTACTGCAAAATTCTAAAGAAGAAACTCAACACAAAGAATTAATCACTCCTTCTGTTAGCAAATTTAAAGTTGAAAGAAGAACACTTAAGATTGATGTTAGTGTTGAAGACTATAAAAAAGCACCTCGTTACTGTGGTGTGACAATCTCTGGTATAGAAGTAAAACCTTCTCCAGACTGGTTACAAAATAGATTGAAAGCAATCGGTATTACTCCTAAAAACAATATCGTAGACGTTACCAATTACGTTTTACATGATTTAGGACAACCATTACATGCTTTTGATGCTGCTAAAATAAAAGGTGGTAAAGTAATCGTAAAAACTGTTGCTGCAGGTACTAAGTTCGTAACTCTAGACGGAGTAGAAAGAACTCTTCACGAAGATGACTTAATGATCTGTGATGAGAATGGACCAATGTGTATGGCAGGTGTATTCGGAGGTAGCAAATCTGCTGTTTCTGAAAGCACATCAAATATTTTCTTAGAAAGTGCTTACTTTAATCCAGTAACGGTAAGAAAAGCAGCAAAAAGACATGGTCTTAATACAGATTCATCTTTCCGTTTTGAGAGAGGTGTTGACCCTGCTATTACTGAATATGCTCTTAAACATGCCGCTTTATTAATCCAACAAGTAGCTGGTGGAGAAATCACTTCTGATATTATCGACTTATACCCTAAGAAAGTAGAAGAACATTCTGTATTCTTAAACTTCAATAATATCAATAGATTATTAGGAGAAGAAATTTCTAAAGAAACAATCAAGAAAATCTTAGTATCATTAGATATTAAAGTTCACAGTATGTCTGATGTAGGTATAGGTATTACTGTTCCTGCTTATCGTGCTGATGTAACTAGAGAGATCGACGTTATAGAAGAAATCTTGAGAGTATATGGATTTAACAACATTACTTTCTCTTCTAAATTAAATGCAACTATTGCTAATAGTTCTAGAACGGAAGATCATAGAGTAACAAATATTGTGGCTCAGCAGTTGGTAGCACAAGGGTTTAATGAGATTATGAATAACTCATTAACAACTCCTGATTACACAGAGTTAAGCGAAAATATTAAATCTAATTACCAAGTAGATATCCTTAACCCACTAAGTCATGACTTATCAGTAATGAGACAGTCACTATTATTCGGTGGATTAGAGTCTATCTCTTACAACGTAAATAGAAAACGTGTTGATTTAAAATTCTTCGAGTTTGGTAAAACATACCACAAGATGCTTAACAACTTTGAAGAGTACAAACGTTTTTCAGTATTTGCTACAGGTAATATCACTAAAGCAAGCTGGAACTCTGAGCAAAAACCAATTAGCTTCTTTGACTTCAAAGGATACATCAATGGTATTATCACTCGTTTAGGCTTAAATAAGATAAGTACTCAACCTGTAGAATCAGATTTATTCTCAGAAGGTATTGCTTACTATATAGGAAAAGAATTAATCGTAGAGTTCGGTATTCTGAAGAAATCAGTAACAAAACACTTTGATATCAAACAAGAGGTTTGTTACGCTGAATTTAACTGGGATAATGTATTAAAAGTTGTTTCTGCTAAAATCAAAATTGCTGAAATCAATAAATTCCCTTCAGTTAAACGTGATTATGCTTTATTAATCAACGAAGCAGTAACTTTCGAAGAGATCTATAACCTAGTAAAACAAGTAGATAAAGCAGTCATCAAAGACGTAACTCTATTTGACGTTTACCAAGGAGAGAAAATCGAAGATGGTAAGAAATCATACGCTATCTCTATTATCATGGAAGATGTTACAAAAACACTTACTGATAGTCAAGTAGACAAAATCATGGGTAAAGTAAAATACCAATTAGAAAATGTTTTACAAGCTCAATTGAGATAATACTAATCGTTTATAGTATATATTTAAAAACGCCCTGCTAGGATCTTTAGCAGGGCGTTTTTTTGTGCATCCTAGATTCTGCATATTTTGCAACATGTACCCACATCATATTTCCACAATCTACATAAGGTAGAGACGGAATATCTCCCGTGTCACATAATATATGTCGTATTACTCCATTGTAAGTAATATAGCACTAGGTCAAACTACAACCTACATAAGGTAGAGACGGAATATCTTCCGTATCACATAATATATGTCATATCACTCCATTGTAAGCAATACAGTAGTAGGTCAAAATACAATCTACATAAGGTAGAGTCGGAATATATCCCGTGTCACATAATATATGTCGTATCACTCCATTGTAAGTAATATAACACTAGGTCAAACTACAACCTACATAAGGTAGAGACGGAATATCTTCCGTGTCACATAATATATGTCGTATCACTCCATTGTAAGTAATATAACACTAGGTCAAACTACAACCTACATAAGGTAGAGACGGAATATCTTCCGTATCACATAATATATGTCATATCACTCCATTGTAAGCACTACAGTAGTAGGACAAAATACAATCTATATAAGGTAGAGACAGAATATCTCCCGTGTCACATAATATATGTCGAATTACTCCATTGTAAGTAATATAGCACTAGGTCAAACTACAACCTACATAAGGTAGAGACGGAATATCTTCCGTATCACATAATATATGTCATATCACTCCATTGTAAGCAATATAACACTAGGTCAAACTACAACCTACATAAGGTAGAGACGGAATATCTTCCGTATCACATAATATATGTCATATCACTCCATTGTAAGCAATACAGTAGTAGGTCAAAATACAATCTACATAAGGTAGAGACGGAATATCTTCCGTGTCACATAATATATGTCGTATCACTCCATTGTAAGTAATATAACACTAGGTCAAACTACAACCTACATAAGGTAGAGACGGAATATCTTCCGTATCACATAATATATGTCATATCACTCCATTGTAAGCAATACAGTAGTAGGTCAAAATACAATCTACATAAGGTAGAGACAGAATATCTTCCGTTTCACATAATACATCTTTTTAGATGTGTTCTTAACTTGTGTGACACGCAAAGTACTGCGTCTGTACTAGTCACCGAAAACCAAAAAAAAGCCTGTGAACACTCAGTCCACAGGCTTTATATAAATAAGCGAGAAATTAATCTTACATATTACGTCTGTACTGCCCTCCTACTTCAAACAATGCTGAAGTAATCTGACCTAACGAACAGACTTTAGAAGCATCCATTAGCGCTTCGAATATATTGCCATTTTGAATAGCTACCTCTTGAATACGCTCTAATTCTTCTTTTACTAAAGCTTCATTAGCCTTATTCAAATTCTCTTTTGTCTTGATTTGGAATAGTTTCTCCTCTTCTGTTGCACGAATAACTTCAGCAGGAACTACTGTTGGAGATCCTTTAGAACTCAAGAAAGTATTCACTCCAATAATAGGGAACGTACCATTGTGTTTTAATGTTTCATAATACAATGACTCTTCTTGAATCTTAGAACGTTGGTACATGGTCTCCATTGCTCCTAACACCCCTCCTCTTTCTGTAATTCTATCAAATTCTGCTAAGACAGCAGCCTCTACTAAATCCGTTAATTCTTCAATAATAAATGACCCTTGTATTGGATTCTCATTTTTAGCCAATCCTAGCTCTTTATTTATGATTAACTGTATTGCCATAGCTCTACGCACAGATTCTTCCGTAGGAGTCGTAATAGCCTCGTCATACGCGTTAGTGTGAAGTGAATTACAGTTATCATAGATAGCATACAACGCTTGAAGTGTAGTACGGATATCATTAAAGTCAATCTCTTGTGCGTGTAATGAACGCCCTGAAGTCTGAATATGATATTTAAGCATCTGTGCACGTTCATTAGCACCATACTTATTCTTCAATGCTTTTGCCCAAATACGACGCGCTACACGACCAATTACTGCGTACTCAGGATCGATACCATTCGAAAAGAAGAACGATAAGTTTGGTCCGAAGTCATTAATATCCATTCCTCTACTTAAGTAGTACTCTACATAAGTAAATCCATTCGCTAATGTAAATGCCAACTGTGTAATAGGGTTAGCTCCAGCTTCTGCAATGTGGTATCCTGAGATAGACACAGAATAGAAGTTACGCACATTCTTCTCAATGAAGTACTCTTGTACATCTCCCATTAAACGAAGTGCAAACTCCGTAGAGAAGATACACGTATTCTGAGCTTGATCTTCTTTTAAAATATCAGCTTGTACTGTACCACGAACTTGTGATAAAGTATTCTTTTTAATCTCAGCGTACACCTCTTTTGGCAACACTTGATCTCCTGTTACTCCTAAAAGCATCAATCCTAGACCGTCGTTCCCCTCTGGTAATTCACCATTATAACGAGGTCTCTCTACACCTTTTGCTTTATAAATAGCTTCAATCTTTGCTTCAACTTCAGCCACTAAGTCATTGTCTTTGATATAGATTTCACACTGTTGATCAATAGCAGCATTCATAAAGAATCCTAATAACATTGGCGCTGGCCCGTTAATAGTCATCGATACTGATGTCAAAGCATGTGCAAGGTTAAACCCTGAATACAACTTTTTCGCATCATCTAAACAACAGATAGAAACCCCTGCATTACCAATCTTACCATAAATATCAGGGCGATGTCCTGGATCATTACCATAAAGCGTTACTGAGTCAAATGCAGTAGATAGACGCTTAGCAGGCATACCTAATGACACATAGTGAAAACGTCTATTAGTACGCTCTGGTCCTCCTTCTCCCGCAAACATACGTGTAGGATCTTCTCCTTCACGCTTAAACGGATAAAGTCCTGAGGTAAACGGAAATTCTCCTGGTACATTCTCTTGTAATGACCAGCGTAAGATATCTCCCCAAGCTTCATACTTAGGCAGTGCAATCTTAGGAATCTGTAAATGTGATAAACTCTCTGAATGCGTCGCAATCTTGATTTCCTTATCACGTACTTTGAATGAGTACACAGGGTTTTTATACTTGTTCACCTTCTGATCCCATGTCAGAATCACTTCCCAGTTATAAGGATCTAAGTTCATCTTCACCTTGTCAAATTCCTTTAATAGAAGGTTGATGAACAATTGTGTATCAGCATCTTTAGAAGTTATTGTTTCTTCTACGATTCCTGACTTATCTATTTCTGGCAATTTACCAGCTACTGTTTCTATTGTTTTGAAAATACCGTATAGCTTCTGAGCTACCTCTTTTTGAGTTAATACCGTCTCATCATATTTACGGTTGTTCTCCGCTATCTCAGATAAGTAACGTGTACGGTTAGGAGGTATTACAAATACCTTCTCACTCATCTCCTTAGTGATTTCGAAACTAGACGTTAAGTCTGCTCCCGTTTTCTCTACCACTTTATCCATAATTGCTTTATATAAAGCATTGGTACCTGGATCGTTAAACTGAGAAGCAATTGTACCAAATACAGGCATTTCGTCTGGGTTTACATCCCATAAGTTATGGTTGCGTTGGTATTGTTTCTTTACATCTCTAATTGCATCTAATGCTCCACGCTTATCAAATTTATTGATTGCAACGATATCGGCGAAGTCAAGCATATCAATTTTCTCTAACTGAGTAGCCGCTCCAAACTCTGGAGTCATAATGTATAAAGAGGCATCTGAGTGGTCTAAAATCTCTGTATCTGACTGACCAATCCCCGAAGTTTCAAGAATAATTAAGTCATAATTGGCAACCTGAAGTACTTGAAGTGTTTCTTCAACATAACGAGATAACGCTAAGTTAGACTGACGAGTAGCCAGAGAACGCATAAATACACGAGGATTATTAATCGAGTTCATACGAATACGGTCTCCTAATAAAGCTCCTCCTGTCTTACGCTTAGAAGGGTCAACAGATACTAGTGCAACTGTTTTTTCAGGGAAGTCAATCAAGAAACGACGAACTAACTCATCTACCATAGATGACTTACCTGCTCCACCCGTTCCTGTAATACCTAATATAGGTGTATTCTTATGTTTCTTTTCGTCGTATTGGAATACTTTAAAGAAATCTTCTTCTCTATTTTCAGCTAACGAAATTAAACGAGCTATCGTAGTAACATCTTTATCTGCTAGAGATTGATAAACATCTTTTCCTTCTGGTAATTGTAAGTCCATTGTAGGGTAGTCAGCCTTCCCTACCATATCGTTAATCATCCCTTGTAATCCCATCGCACGTCCATCATCTGGAGAATATAAGCGTGTGATACCATAATCCATTAACTCTTTTATCTCACTAGGAAGAATTACTCCTCCTCCTCCTCCAACGATTCGGATATGTCCTGCTCCTTTTTCTTGTAGCAGGTCGTACATATATTTAAAATACTCGTTATGACCTCCTTGATATGAAGTCATTGCAATCGCATTAGCATCTTCTTGGATAGCTGTATTCACTACCTCTTCAACGCTCTTATCATGTCCTAAGTGAATAACCTCACATCCTGTTGATTGGATAATACGACGCATAATATTAATCGCCGCATCATGGCCATCAAATAAAGCCGCCGCAGTAACTATACGCACCTTGTTAGTAGGCGTATAGGGTGTATTTTGTTGCATAATTTTTTAGTTTTTGTAGAATGCCAATATAATAAATATTCGCTAATTTCACTACTCCCCTCAAAAGATTTGAGTTACTTATCCTTAAATCAACAACACATAATTCTCCCCTATACCCCGTTATACAATGATACAGAGCTAATCTAATTCATATCGCATCCATACATTAGGTTCGATATATTCGCCTTTATCCATTGCTAAATCTATCTGAATAGGATTAAGCAATACAGGTAAGATGTATTGACCAGAGCTTCTGAACTTCATATTAGTCCACTCTTCCCACTCGGCGATACTTCCTTCAACAACCATAGAACGCTGACAAATCTTCACGATATGAGCTCCTCCTTTTATATGTGTACGTATCCATGCATCATAAGGCAAACCTTCTTCATTCTCCCATTGGATATAATCATCCATTGAAATCAAAGGGAAGTTTGTCTTTAAATTAGGTCTAATGGGTAGTATAAAAGCATTCATCTCTGTAGACAAAGCAATGCTTTTCATATATTGAATTAGTTGATGACTAATGCCTTTACCTTGATAATTCTTATTGAGTCCAATCTGTAATGCGCAAAGTGTATTTGGGGTTAATCCTTTCTCATGATCTTTAACAGCTTTTTTTAAAGCCCAATCCCATCCTCCTTCAGGTAAGTCAGCTAACTCTTCTGCGGTAAGATGAAGTGGAATACAATTTCCATTACCTACAACTACATTTCCCTCTAAAAGATAAAACTGATAATCAGCGAACAGCTCATATATGCTATCCCAATATGTTAGATTCACGTTATCAGCTAATACATAAGCAGGCCAAACATTAAACTGATCTACTTGATGATTGTAGTCTATACTCTGCTCTTCTGTCAAAGCTTTAGCTGTGGAAAAAATATAGGAAGTAATCTGTGTCATAATTCATTATTTAATTGACTGCAAGTAACAAATTTACTCTTTATGATTCTTTCATTTAAACGTAAACTGACATAAAATACTGCTCAAACGCCTACCTAGAAACAGAACAACTTCTAGTAAACATAGATATCAATGATTTTAAAAAGTATTTATATTACCATAATAGTATAATGATTACATTTCTATCGCATAGTGGTTGCATAAAAAACCATCAAAAATATGCGAGCAGTATGCCATCACTATGCGATAACTATGCGACCACTGCCTATTTTTTCACAATTATCTTTTCAATAATTTCTTTGTTTTTTTAAGTTAAAGATATTTATTACACCTAATTTACTTATCAAAACAAGCAAACTCACATAATATCTACATAATTTTTGAATTAACTATAAATACTCTCTTAAGATTATAATGGAACGTATTAGTATAGATTTATAGCCTTTAAAATAAATATTCGCTTTTTTATTGCACATATCATTATTTTACTAACTTTGTATTTCAAAGTACTTTTACTATGACAAATAAAGCTATTGAAGATTTAAATCAAATCAAGTCTATAATGGAGCGCTCTACTAAGTTTTTAAGCCTTAGTGGTTGGAGTGGTATATGGGTAGGTCTATGCGGACTTCTTGCGGCAAGTGTTTTATACTATTGGCAGACAAGTTCTACGTACTCTTATGAAAATCTAACACTAGAAGATCCGTACCAAACTGCTTATACTGCAGAAATGCTACTAGTGCTAGCTATCGCTACCTTTGTCATTGCTGTGGTAGGTGGGTTTTACTTTACAATACGCAAAACACGCAAACAAGGTAAATCATTTTTAAATCAAGTTACTAAGCGATTATTAGTACGCTTCTCTATTCCATTAATAATAGCAGGAATTCTATGCTTAATATTGTATAAGTATCATTTACTACAACTTGCTTTACCTACTACATTATTATTCTATGGGTTAGCATTATTTAGTGTGCAAGAAGACACTGTGAAAGAAGTAAAAACAATCGCTGCACTAGAAATAGTCCTAGGTTTACTAGCGTTCTATTTCTTAGATTACACACTTTTACTATGGGCAATAGGGTTCGGTTTAGTACATTTGCTTTACGGAATTATTTTATGGAATAAGTACGATAAATAAATTATAACAGATATATGAAATTCGATTTAGAAAAATTAAACAAAGTCTTTGACAATCGTATCCGTGTCGGTATTATGAGTGGATTAATGGTCAATGATTCTCTATCGTTTAAAGATCTAAAAGAATATCTGGACCTAACAGATGGAAACCTTGCCTCTCATTTAAAGAATCTAGAAGAAAATGATTATATAACTGTTACAAAAGGATTTGTTGGTAGAAAAACAAATACTACTTATACTGTAACTGAAGAAGGTAAGTTTGCCTTTAAACAACACCTAGCCTATTTAGAAAATTTAATTAAAAAGCTTAAATAATTTTTTTACCCATTAACTTTGAAAAACAAAGTACTTTTAACTTTAAGAATATGAAAAAAGAAAATTACAAACCAATGATCAAAGGAGTTATAATCAGTGTATTATCTCTTATGTTACTTATCACACTACCTTTTATCAGTAGTCTAATCTCTGAACGTGAAAATTTTCAGAGTGAAGTAACAACTGAAGTAACCTCTAAATGGGGACAAAAACAAACCATATATGGGCCTTTTGTCCTAGTAGAATACTATACTAATCATCTTACTGAAGATGGAAAAGTAATGAAACAATTAAATAGTTATTTACAAACTCCAATCAAACAAGACTTTACAGGTGATATAAAAACACAAATTAAGAAAAGAAGCTTATATGAAGTAGCACTTTATAACACTAACTTAAATGTAAAAGCTAGCTTCCCTACTCTAGATGAATTAGCGTCTAAGTTAAATCTAGCAGATAAGGAAGCATTTACAAATGCAAAGATTGTCTTCTCTGTATCAGACAGTAAAGGTTTCACTCAAGAGATTCTTATCAATAAAAATCCACAACAATACTTTGAGCAGGATAGATCTTTAAGAATCAATTCTCGTATTGCTTTTTTAAGTTACGATATCAATAAAGAGGATATAGATCTGAGTAATATTAATTTCCCTATTCAGTTAAAGGGGTCTACAGAAATTAACTTTCTAGCTACTGCTAAACAGACTAATGTCAATGTCTCTTCTGACTATAAGGATATCAAATATATTGGAAATTATCTACCTGATAACGATGAAAAACAAAGCGTAAACGAGCAGTCAAAATGGACAATTTTTCAATCTATACCTGTCAGTTCAGATCTAAATACAATCCCTCAATTGACAGATTATAGTTTTGGAATGAAATTTATACAAATCAATGACTTTTATAGTAAGGTAAACCGAGCTACTAAATATGCTTTACTATTTATAGGTTTAACCTTCGCTACATTCTTTTTTATGGAGAATATAAAAAACCTAAGTATCAACATCTTACACTACACGCTAGTAGGATTAGCTCTATGTATCAACTTCGTCTTACTCTTATCTTTTGCAGAATACACAGGCTTTAGTATAGCGTATATTATTTCAGCATCGGCAACTATAATTTTGATTACATCATTTATCTATGGGCTGAGTAAAAACAAACGTATTGCAGCAACTATCTTTGGATTATTATTTGCTTTATACACGTTTTTATTTTTCTTATTGCAACTCAAAGAAGCTGCTCTTATAGTTGGTAGTATTGGTCTATTCACCATCATCGCCATACTGATGTATTTTTCTAAAAGAATAACCTTCTCTACAGAAGAAGAATAAATGAAAAAAGGACGCTTTTTAGCGTCCTTTTTTCATTTATATTACGATTCTATTCTAACCTTCTGCTGATTCTTTTAAATCAATAACAAATGATATACTTGTTCCCTTGCCCTCTGCACTTAAAATATTAATCTTACTCTCCATAAACTCAACTCTTCCCTTAATATTATTAAACCCTATTCCTTTTTTTACAATATTAACATCAAACCCAACTCCATTATCAATAATCGACACTTTAAAACTTGTATCAGTATAATTCTCAAAAACCACATCACACCTAGTAGCTTGAGCATGTTTATGAACATTTTGCAAACATTCTTGTACTATCCTATAAATATGTACCTTATAGTTGTTGTTTAAATATTTAAAGTTGATTCCTTGATCCAAACTTAAACTAAACACAATTGATTCGTTTCTGTTTTGAATTGAAACTAAGTCTTCTAACAATTTAGAAAACTCATTTACCTTGAAATCCTCATCATTAGCTAAAGCATGGGATACCCCTCTGATATACTGTTCCACTTGTTTCACTTCATTTATTAAAGAATCTCTATGCTCATCAACAGACTCTTTATTCACTTGCATTAATAAAAATCTAGTGACAAATAGTCTATTTAAAACCCCATCGTGTAATTCTTTAGCTATTTCCTTACGTTCTAAATTACGTGCTTCTGCTAGCTCACTGTTTACATTAATAATGGAATCATAATATTTTTCAGTATCTTTTTGGAACAATTTTACTAAAGATACTTCCTTTGCTTTTTGTCTAAATAGAATGATAAAAAAGATAGTTATAGCTAATACTAATAAAGCACTAGCTACCATCGTAATCATACTTTTTTGATTCTGTAATTGCGCATTTGCTCGTTCTAACGAATCTGCTTCAAAACTAAGTCTTGCAAAAGTATTCTTGATCACATTATTCTCATCAAGTATCAGTTTATTCAACTCCTCGTATCTCACAAAATTGGCATTATATTGCTCTTTTTTGTACTTTAATAGAACAGTAAGTGTTTCTTTTTCTAATCCTAGATTATTGTTTTGATGAGCATATTCTAATACTTCGTTTACAAGTTGATTTCCTTGTTCTTCTTTTTTAATCAGATAAAAATACTCTGCTAAAAGAATTTTATACGAATTATAATCCTGGAGGTTCTTATTCTTCAATTGTATATCAATTGCTTTAACAAGATTCTTTTCTACATCATCATACTCCTTACTCTTAATATCAGCTTGAGTTAAGTTATATAACAAATGTGCTAACATCATCTCATCATATATGGTACTTTCATTGATATATTCATCAATTACATGATGGATTAAATCTTGGGCTTTTTTATACTCGCTTTGCTTTATATAAACCTCTGCTATATTATAGTAAATCGTAATTTTGTTCAAACGAACTGCATCAGGTAAAAAAAACTGAGTAATTTCAGGATTCTCTAGCAGTTCTAAAGACAAGTTCAATTGTTTTAAAGCCTCAGGTAAGTGTTCTAAACCTACTAAAGCATTAGCCATGATAACAGATTCAGAATACTTAATACGAGCATCTTTATGCTCTTTATTAATACTCATCGCTTTAAGAATCTGAGACTGTCCTTCCGAAAAAATTTTATTATTTAAAAGTACGATTGCTTTATGAGAATAAACCTCTTGTAAGTTTATAGAATCGTGAATAGATTTAAATAAGAATTCAGCCTTAGTATAGTTATAATAAGTACTATCAATCTGAAAATTTTGAGCATACCTTTTTCCTCGTAAAAAAAACGCATGAGCTTCATTCTTCTTATCCTCTTCTTTTCTAGATCTCTGAAAGAGCTCTTCTATATACCTCTTATCTGCATTCGTTAATAGTATATATTTTCTTAGCACATCTCTGCTCTGCTCAGTATTTCTTAGATTTAGTATAACACTACCTAAAGAGTCTGCAGCTGCTTTATCTTTATCAGTAGGATTGAATCTATTATAACTTTTGATAAATGTATTTATATCCTTTAAAACAGACTCGTCATTATACGTTTGAGTCTGTTTACAATTCGTCATTGAAAAACAAAGAAACAGGATAGCACAGTACAAGACGTTTACTTTAGACACAAGCAACAAAATATATTAAAAAATCAAACAAATATATATAACAATTAATAGCTAATTAACTAAAAATAAAAACTATCTAATTCTCTAGTAATTATCAAATACATAATAAAATATTCAAAAAAAGTACGACGTATCTCTTAAGTTCTATAACTTTCTAGAAAAAAATTATAAAGAACACTTTTGTACCTTTCTGTTTCTTACTAATAATAAATAGTTTTCCTTCTATAATTCCAATTCTTCTCTTAACATTTGACAAGCCATTACCTTTTTTTACTAATCGACTTTCAAACCCCTCTCCGTTATCAATAATTGATATCTCAAAACTTACTGGTGTTTTTGATTTAATATAAACTACACACTTACTTGCATTTGAATGCAAAACTACATTTAATAATACCTCTTGTATAGATCGATAAATATTAATCCGTTTTCTATGATCAAGAGCTTCTAAATCTAATTTTGAATCTATCTCAATACTAAAATCTATATCCGACCGCCTATTCTGCACTATAATCAGTTCAATTATCAATTGCTTAAAATCTTGTACCTTAGCACTATCTTCATTAACAAGACTATGAGATACATTTCGTATATAACTCTCTACTTCTAAAATTTCATTTACCAAAATATCTTTATGAATCTTAATCTCCTCTTTCTGCAATTGCGCTAAAGTAAAACGAGTCGCAAATAGTCTATTAATAACCTTATCATTTAATTCTTTCGCAATAACGGTACGTTCTCCATCCTTCGCTAAAGTTAAATACTTTTGAACATTAATAACTGAATTATAATAATGCTCAGTATCCCTTTGAAACATCTTAATCAATCCTACTTTTCTGATTTTTAGATGATACAGATAAAGAAAAAAGCCAATACTTATAATAACTAACAAGCTAATAGAAATTATGCTTAATAACTTATTTCTTTCTAATAAAGCTTTATTCAATTCACTTAAAGAGTCTGCTTCTTGTTTTATTTTCATAAAACTATTCTTAACCAAACCTTCTTCACCTTTATACATCTTACTAATCCTAAGGTGTTCAAGAAAAAAGATATCAGACCTTTCTAAATCATAAGATATTAAGAGTTCTAGAGCTTTTAACTGACTCTCAAAATCCCCAACATTACGTACCTCTCCTAACACGCGCTCTATTAAGGGGAGAGCTAATTTACTTTGTTGAGTTAAAAAATAATATTCTGCTAGTACTAATTCAGCTCTATGAACAATTACTCTATTCTTATTCTTTCTACCAATATCAACACTATGGTCTATTAAAGCAGTTACTCCTTTATAATCATTTGTTTTTAACTTTACAAAAGCGAGGCTAATTGCTAAATATGCATAATACCTTTCACTAGTGATATCTGTAAAATTTATATACTCACCTATACCTTCTAACAATAGATTTTTAGCTTCAAGATACCTTTTTTGTTTTATGTACACCTTAGCTACATTATCTACTAAATATGTTTTACTTAGGTTAATATATGCTTCAGACTCCTCTAATATAGTAGTCTTATCTAGAAGTAGATTAAATGCTTGTTCATAAAAGTGTAATGCATCATCATACATTCCTAATCCGCTAAATACATCACCTATTGTAAAATATTGTTGATACCTACTTTTACTAGATGTTGCTTTAGTATTATAACTAATAGATTGTAAAATCAGCTTTTCTGCATCAGAATAGACTCCATTCTTATTCAAAACATGTGCTTTTATATAATAAATATAACTTATGTTTAAAGAGTCAGTTTTTTCTAAATACAGTTTTTCTGCTTTATTAAAGTAATAATAAGCACTATCAAATAATTGAGTACTCAAGTAATGTTGTCCTGTTAATAAATAAGCTTGTGCTATATTTATACTATCATTATCTTCTACAGCATAATCGTATAATTGATCACAATACTGTTTATTAGCCTTAGTCGTAGCTATATATTCTCTTATTAATTCTCTATTGCTAGATGAATTAGGCAGTAATAGAATAAGTTTTCCTATAGAATCTGCTTTTTTTAACATTAACGAATCTACAGCATTTGGATTATATACATTTAGATAATCTTTTATAGTCTTATGTAATAGATCATTCTTCTTTACACCATCACAGTTAGTCATAAAAAACACTAATATCCAACAAGAAAAAATCAGATAAAGAGATTTAGACATATTATGTAAAAAAATGTATATCAAATATTTATAATTAAAAAGTCATTATCTAACCAAGAGAAAAGCGTATGTAAATATAATAGTTAAATTCATCACAACACACACTATTTACATTTCTATACGAGATCTTTTCTCAATATATGGATTATAAATAGTCGTTATATAAAAAAGCCTCCTATTTAGGAGGCTTCTCATTAGTTATTATGTGGATATATTTTTAAAGTCTTACTAGTATTTTCTCTAGTTGTAGCTACCAATTCTGGATGTTCATTTAATTTCAATCCAAAAGTAGGAATCATTTCTTTAAACTTACTTTGCCATTCTGCAGATTTAAACTCTTCTTTAAAACATTGAGATAAAAGCTTTAACATAATTGGCGTTGCAGTTGATGCTCCAGGAGAAGCACCTAATAATGCAGCTATAGATCCGTCTGCAGCACTTACGACTTCCGTTCCAAACTGTAAGATACCTTTTCCATCTTTATCTTTTTTGATAACCTGAACACGTTGTCCTGCTTTTTCAAGTTTCCAATCTTCTTCTTTAGCATCTGGATAATATTCTCTCAATGCTGCATAACGAGATTTTGAAGACTGTAATACTTGCTCGATTAGATACTTAGTCAAATCCATATTACGAAGACCAGCACCTAACATTGGTCCAATATTATTAAGTTCTAATGACTTAATTAAGTCCCAGTATGATCCTTTCTTTAAGAATTTTGTTGAGAAACCAGCATAAGGACCGAAAAGTAATGAATGCTTACCATCAATAAATCTGGTATCTAAGTGAGGTACAGACATTGGTGGTGCACCTACAGATGCTTTTCCATATACCTTAGCCATGTGTTTCTTAACTACTTCAGGATTACGGCATACCAACCATTCTCCTCCAACAGGGAAACCTCCATAACCTTTACTTTCAGTTATATCAGCTTTTTGTAATAAAAGGATTGCTCCTCCTCCTGCTCCTACAAATACAAACTTAGATTTGATTACTTTCTTTTGTCCTTTACTATCAGTTGCAGACACTGTCCAATCAGAACCAGTTTTTTTAATATCTGTTACATCACAGTTAAAAGTCATATTAACTCCATCCTCATTCTTTAGATAGTCAAATAATTGACGAGTAAGATCTCCGAAGTTAACATCCGTTCCAAGATTCATATGTGTAGCAGCACATACTTCACTTTCCTTTCTGTTCTCCATAATCAATGGAGCCCATTCTTTTATTTTCTCTTTATTATCAGAGAATTCCATTCCTTGAAATAATGGATATTTTTGAAGTTCATTATAACGTTTTCTAAGATAGTTCACGTTATCTTCTCCCCATACAAAGCTCATATGAGGTACAGTATGGATAAAATTACTTGGATTTTTAAGGACTCCCTTATTTACCAAATAAGACCAAAATTGACGAGAAACTTCGAATTGCTCTACAATATTGATTGCCTTAGAAGCATCTATTGTACCGTCTGCTTTTTCAGGCGTATAATTTAATTCACAAAACGCAGAGTGTCCAGTTCCGGCATTATTCATTGCATCAGAACTTTCGGCAGCCGCACTGTCGAGACGCTCAATAACCTCAATTTTTAAGTTTGGTTTCAGCTCTTTCAGTAGGACCCCAAGAGTAGCACTCATAATACCTGCCCCTACCAAAACAACATCAGCCTCTGATTTTTGTATACTTGACATTATATCGGATTTATTTAATATGCAAAATTACTCTTTATTTAAGAGAAATAACCAACAACTTTTCTTAAATAAAGTAAAAAATGACTAACTTATTTTCTCATATAATCTTGAAGAATAATAGTTGCTGCTATTTCATCTATCAGCGCTTTATTCTGTCTTTGTTTTTTCTTGAGTCCACTATCAATCATTGTTTGAAAAGCCATCTTAGACGTAAATCTCTCGTCAATTCTCTCCACAATCATAGTTGGGAATAACGATTTAAACTTCTCAATAAAGCTATTTAACAAAGGGACTACTTCAGAAGGCTCATTATTTAATCGTTTTGGTTCTCCAATAATAACCTTCTCTACTTTCTCTTTAGAAAAATAATCTTTTAGAAATGGCAATAATTGCTCTGTATCAACTGTCGTTAATCCTGAAGCTATAATTTGTAATTCATCACTTACAGCTATACCTGTACGTTTTTTACCGAAATCGATAGAAAGCAATCTTGCCATTTTATATTGTATGTTTTTTTTAGTACTTAAATGTTCCGTATTCAGAAGTGATTGTCAATTGCTTCTCTTCTGATGCTTCTACTCTTCCTACTATCTGAGCTTTTACATTAAAAGATTCCGAGATAGCAATAATATCAGCTGCTACTTCTGGTCTTACATATAATTCCATACGATGCCCTGAGTTAAACACTTGGTACATCTCTCTCCAATCTGTATTAGATTGCTCTTGAATTAGCTTAAATAACGGTGGAACAGGGAACATATTATCTTTTATGATATGTAATTTATCCACGAAGTGAAGAATCTTAGTTTGTGCTCCTCCACTACAGTGAATCATTCCATGAATATCATCTGATTTATATTTATTCAATATTGATTTAATAATCGGAGCGTAGGTACGAGTAGGTGATAACACTAGCTTACCTGCATCAATAGGAGAACCTTCTACAGCATCAGTAAGATGTACTTTTCCTGAATAGACTAACTCTTCTGGTACCGATGAATCATAACTCTCTGGATATTTTGCAGCTAAAGAATGGTCAAAAACATCATGTCTAGCTGATGTTAATCCATTACTTCCCATACCTCCATTATACCCTTTTTCATAAGTAGCTTGTCCAAATGATTCTAAACCTACGATAACATCCCCTGCTTGGATATTAGCATTATCAATAACATCACTTCTCTTCATACGAGCAGTCACAGTAGAATCAACAATAATCGTACGAACTAAATCCCCTACATCAGCGGTCTCTCCTCCTGTAGAGTGAATAGTCACTCCAAAAGATTTTAGTTCATTAATTAATTCTTCTGTTCCATTAATAATAGCAGAAATAACTTCTCCTGGAACTAGATTTTTATTACGCCCTATAGTGCTAGAAAGCATAATATTATCTGTCGCTCCTACACATAATAAATCATCAATATTCATGATTAATGCATCTTGAGCAATTCCTTTCCATACAGAAATATCTCCTGTTTCTTTCCAGTACATATAAGCCAAAGAAGACTTTGTCCCCGCTCCATCAGCATGCATAATTAAACAGTAATCTTCATCTCCTGTTAAATGATCTGGTATAATCTTACAAAATGCCTTTGGGAATAATCCCTTATCAATGTTCTTAATTGCATTGTGAACGTCTTCTTTCTCAGCAGAAACCCCGCGTAGTGCGTATCTATTATTCGAACTCATAAATGTTGTGTTGTTTCTGCAAATTTAGCGCTAATGTTAATGTAAAGCAATCTTATTTTTGGTGAAGTTTTCTCTTTTTTTAGTTAAGATTACTACTTCTCAATTCTAAAAACAAAAAATCCACTCTCTAGGAGTGGATTTAATTTATATTTAAACTACAATCTGATTAGATTGTTTTCAATACTTCGATTAAAATATCAATATCTTCTTTTGTGTTTTCATGACCAAAAGAAAGTCTTAAGCTAGGCTTCTTCAAATCCTCTGCACATAAAAACTGAGATAATACATGTGAAGGCTTTTGACTTCCTGATTGACATGCACTTCCACGAGATACTGCAATTCCTTTCATATCTAATTGGAACAACATCATTGCTGCTTTCTCTTCTGATAACGGCAATAATACATTCAAGATATTATAGAACCCTACATTATTTCCATTAAAACATACTTCTGGGAATACTTCTACTAGTCTCTCTTTACAGTATTCTTTAATACTAGTAATATGCGCTCTTTCTTCATCTAGTAATTCATAAGCCATTTCTAGTGCTTTCGCCATACCTACCACTTGGTGTACACCTTCAGTACCAGCTCTTAGCCCTTTTTCTTGCTCTCCACCAAACATCACAGGTTTTAGCACGTTTTTCTTACGGATAAAAGCAAAACCAATTCCTTTTGGTCCATGAAATTTATGAGCACTAGCCACAATAAAATCTATTGGTGTTTCTGCTAGATCTATTTTAGTTTTACCGATAGACTGTACAGTATCACAATGAAATAAAGCATGATTCGCTTCACATAATGTAGCTACTCGCTTCAAGTCTAATTCTGTACCCACCTCATTATTAACATGCATTAAACTCACTAATGTAAGCTTAGATTCATCTTTTAATAATTCTTCTAATTGCTTATAATCAATTTCACTAGTAGGTTGAATATCTAAAAACACTATTTCTATACCAAATTCTGCACCTAGTTGCTTCACAGTATTTAAGACAGCATGATGCTCTAATTTAGAAGTAATTATTCTCTTAACTCCTAAGTCACGTACTGCAGAGCGTAGAATCCAGTTATTACCTTCTGTTCCACAAGAAGTAAAGATAATCTCAGAAGAAGTAGCATTAAATTGTTTTGCTATTACTTTTCTTGCATTTTCTACTAACGACTTTGCATGTCTTCCGATAGCATATGTTGAAGAAGGATTACCATAATCATTTCTAAGTACATTAACCATTTCTTCGATTACTTCTGGACGTACAGATGTTGTCGCAGCATTATCAAGATAAACGTGTTTCATTTTATTTGTGTTGGTAAAATTATTGTTATACTCTTTGAATAGAGTTGTTTTGTCATGTCTTTAATTGTCACGTATTCGCAAATGTAATAAAACTCGTATTATTAGCGCAAATCAAATTACAACTTTTCAAGACTTTTACGAAATTAACGAATTCTTTCTTCGTTATTCTCATATTGATCTTCTGTAATAATATCACTATACAAACAAGTATAAATTCACACTCCTTATCTTATTTACTTTATCTCATTTATATACATTTAATCCAAGATGTATAAATTGTAAAGTCTTTTTTCAGATAAAAACTAATCAATATTATCAATATCTATTTGTTGTTTTGATAATACTCGTTTCGCTACTAAACCAAAGGCTAATAAATAAGCAAAACATAGTAAACTCACTATATAAGATTGGTGAATACCTAATATATCTGCTACCTTTCCTTGAATCGGAGGAATAATACCTCCTCCCAATATCATCATGATTAAAAGAGAAGATCCCTGAGCTGTATACTTACCTAATCCTATAATAGCAATATTAAAAATAGCTGGCCATAATACACTACAAGCTAAACCGCCTGCTAAGAAAGCATAAATAGCAACCATACCTGTACTAAACAATCCAACTAACATTGCCAACAATCCAAAAAGACTGAACAACATTAAGGTTCTAGCTGATTTATTCTTTGCCCAATATGTTAATACGATTTGTAAAACCACACATATTGAATAATAGTATAAAGGAGTGATATTATTACCTGCCAAATAATTAGCCCCAAGAACAGCGAAATAAGCTAAAAATGGTACAATGATCATCGCTAATAGTTGTTTCCCTTTAGTAAGGTTAAATACACTTACAGCACCTGCCCATCTTCCAATCATTAAACTTCCCCAATACATCGATATATAAGGAGTGATTTGAGACGATTGCAGATTACCGAACTCTTCTAACTTAAGCAGCTCACCTAGATTACTACCTATACTTACCTCTACTCCTACATAAGCAAAAATACCAAACATCCCAAGTAACAACTGTGGATATTGCATTGCACCCCATCCTTGTTTATTCTTTCTACTACTTCTAAAAGCAAACCCAATACTTCCACCTATTACTATTAAAGCAGCCGAAAGTAACATAATCCGTTTGTTATCTAAGCCTTCTTTAATCTCTACAATTTGAGTATCTAAAAACGCTATTGCTTTCTCTTTCTCTCCTTCCTGAGATACATCTACCTTCTTGTTTTCTAAAATCTCTTTTTCTTTAACCAATAGCTCTATAGGCTCATTAGCTGACTGACTATATGTACTAAATACTGGTACATAAATCATCATTAATAATACTGTCATTGTAACTAAAGTTCCTATCGCTTTCTTAGCTGGTTCCATAGGTTCAATACGCACACCATCAGGTATCTTTTTTGAGAATCGAAATAACATAGCTGCAATAACAAAAAGAGCTCCTACACCTGTATATAGAAGAGTCATACTAGACAGACTCAGGTGTTGTATTTGATCATCTGTAAGCGCCACTGTACTTCCAAATAAAGCAAACGCCATTAGCAATGGTCCTATAGTCCCTCCTAATGAATTAACTGCCCCTCCTAAACTTACTCTACTCGTTCCTGTCTTAGGGTCTCCAACAGAGATCACCAAAGGATTAGCAGCGATCTGTTGTAACGAGAAACCTAGAGCTACCACAAAAAGTCCTACTAATAACGCTGTATAAACATTAACATTGACAGCCCAGATCATTAATCCTGCTCCTACTGCCGAAAATAATAAACCAAATACTATAGATTTTTTATAACCATAACTCGTTACAAGATCCTTTCCTTTAACTGTGCTTAAAATAAACAATATCAAAGCACCTGAATAATACGCTGTATAAAAAGCAAAATCAATTAATTGAGATTGAAATTGATCCAGATGAAAATACGCTTTACAAAATGGAATAAAAATACTATTACCTGCTCCAAAAAATCCCCAAAAGAAGAAGACCGTTACTAATGTATACAGTGCTGGATAATTAGTTTTTATTGTCGAGTTACTCATATAAGTATGATGATTTATTACGATTAATTTAACACATCCAAATATAGACAAATACTATATTCCCCTAAAAAAGACATTCATTTTTTTTATTCTATCTTTAATGAGCATTATAAAACACTAAAACTCCCCCTTTAATTATCAAAAATATAATGTCTATAAATATAAAACATATAAATAAACATAATATACCAATGCAAACCGTTTTATAGAAAGAAAAAAACTATTTTTGCTGTAGATAATAATATATTCACTACAGATGAAAAAGTTTTTTACCCTTGCAGGTATATCTTTCATATTTTTACTTACCTCATGTGATGATGGTAATTTAGTATATAAAGACATTGACTTTAGTAAAGTAACTGCTGTACAAAGATGTACTACACCAGGAGCAGATAAAATCTTTTATAAGTTACAAAAAGATGAAGCACTTATACTAGTGATAGATGCTGATAATATTATGAGAGACGAGACTATCTCTAGAGCTAGAGTAGATATTAATGGAACTGATACTAGTCTAGACTATAGAAAATACACTGATAAAGTAGAAGGCAAATCTATCTGTAACCTTCCTCCGCCTGCCACACCTTCTGTTATCCAGAGTATAGCAGCATCACCTGGAGGAACTGTAATCATCGATAGAACTGTACAAGTTACTAATAACACTACAGCAGCAAATAACAGCGTGAACCTTATTTATCAATATACGTTTTCACTTTTAAATGTTAATTTTAATCAAGGGGATACAAATATTAAATATGACAATATGCCTTTTGGTTCTACCACTTATGCTAATAGGACTTTAGCTTTTAAATTTGATAATAATAACGGGAATGGATTAGACAACTTTAATTGTAATAACTCACTGTATAATCTAAAAGATAAAGAGGCTTTAATCTTAAATATTACAGAAGGAGACCTACCTACAGAACCTACGACTGAGAGTATTATAGAACTAAACGAAAAAAGAGTAGTAAGTCTAAAACAATATAGTCGTACAGGAATCAACCTAAATCAGGTATGTGAGTACCAAGGGGACATACCAGGATCAAATACCAATAACCCAAATAAATTAGAAGAATATTGGATCGCTTCTAAAGGGCAAATTGTTATCAAGTCAAGATGGACTGAACCTGCAGATGGTTCTGAGCCAAAGTTATTACACGAGATCTCATTAAGAAATCTAACATTCGTAAAGTCTAGTAACTCAGATAGAACGTTTGTAAAACCGGCACTAACTTTTGGTACAATTACAACAGAGAAAAAGTAATTTTTTAAAGCAATAATTAGATATAAAAGCCACTGTTAAAGCAGTGGCTTTTTTTATTATTATCAATAATATGTATTGTTTTTTATAAATCTTACAAAAGTAAAAGATTACTAATCTTACAAAAAATGGTACTAAACATCTATATAGAATTAACAAAAACTACAGCTATATAAAACCTCAAGAACTACAAAAACAGTGAAAACATAGCTTCTCAAAAAAGACTGTACATGAATCTCTGTTTTTATATCTCATCTATTATATGGCACTTTTTAACTTTTTTTGCCTTCAAAATTCAAAAATTGCTACAACAATAAAATTCAAAAATTTTAAATATCTTCCATTTTATTCAAAATAACACAACTATTACACAATTTAGCATACTGATATTGAGGCTTAGAAGTGTTTATATTCAAATTTTATTAGAATTTTAAAACAATTTTAGATAATACTAAACATTTTATATATTGCACTTGTAAACAAAACCCAAAAGGTCTTAAATAAAACAATAGTTCTTTATTCTTTCTATAATTTTTAAAAGTATCTAAAGATTAATATACTATTGTACTTTTCACTTTTTTAGTTTTGATATTTTCTACAATGAAGATTTTACAAGAAAGGGCTAAATAAATTATACTAACAAGTGTCACTCTGAAGATACCAGAATAAAAAATATAGATGAGAAATAAATTCACATTTACTGTTGCTTTAATTGCAATTAGCTTAGCGAGCTTTGCACAAGAAAGAACAAATACAATAGATAATCAATTCAATACTTTATTAAACGAATCAACGAATTGGCAAAAATCTAAAATTGTTGAAGTAGAAAAGATACACCAATTACAGAAGAATGTAAATGATTCTCTTACTAAGTTACACCTTACTATCGCTAACAATAAAGATGCCTCGTTAGAACATAAAGAGTCTGTAGAAAGCTTAGCTTCACAGCTAAAAATAACAAGAGATTCTCTTTCTACTTCATTGTCTTCTACTAAGAATATTGAAGTTTTAGGAATGTCTTCAGAGAAATCAACTTTCTTAACTATAATATGGTCGATTATAGGTATATTAATTATTGTATTAGGAGTAATATACTATCGCTTTAAAAGAAGCTTTTCTGAAATTAGAGAAGTCAATAGAAAATTAACTGAAACTGAAGAAGAGCTAGAAGAACTAAGAAAATCTTCACTAGAACGCGAACAAAGAATACGTCGTCAACTTCAAGATGAAATCAACAAAAACAAACCTGTTGAGAAAAAAGAATAAATATAAAAGGGAATCTAAACAATAGATTCCCTTTTATATTTAAATAATACTAGGGACTAATTCTTTAATCCTAGTCCTTTTATAACTTGCTTTATGATCGATGATTTCTTTTGCTTTTTAACCTTAGTGATTTCCTCATTCATATTAATTACTTTGCTTTCATCACACGAATATTCTTCACCCCCTAAATCTTCAAATTCAAAAGAAGGTATAGAAGTAACGACTTCCTGTTTCTCTTGTACAGTTATCTCATTAACCCCGAAACGCATACATCTCTCTTGAGGTTCTATATCCCATAAATATTCACCTAAGATATCCTCTATTAGATGATAGATGAGCTCTACTTTACTCTCCTCTACATCCTCATATTCGAATTGTTCCCCTCTACTTTCTACTACATCTCCTTCTACTTCTATCACTTTTCTAGTCAAGAAGCCATTCTCTGTATAATAAAGGCTAAATAACATTGTTTCTTCATCTATAACAAAAGACATCACTTTCTGTTGAGTTGCCTTATATGCTAAAGAAGCTATAGCTATAGATGACATAATTAGAGTCGCATCGTCTAAAAAGTAGATATCTAATACATCTGACTCTTTATCATTAGCTGAAGCCTTTTTAAACACGACCTCATCTTCAAACACTAATTTCTTGTTTAGTATTACTTCTAATCCCTCTAAATCAGATTCGTAATTTTTATCTATTACTAGCCCTCCTATCTGTAATCCCATATATTATTTTCACTGTCTATTTACAGTGTGAAAGATACACTTTTCTCATCTAATTACAGCTGTCCATTTGTGAAACACCTGTTAATTATACTGGGTTTCTGGTTCACTTGTCTCCTTCCTAAAACAGCCCAATTATTTAAAACCATATTATACCCTAACTATACCTAGTGACTAGATACTCTATTATAGGTAATCCAAACATATTTAGCTCTTGATTGAAAAAGGTCATTATCATATTCATTAACCTCTCTCTCCAATACTAGCTTATCATCCGTTAAAACTAGAATATCATATTCTTGATAATCATTAGAGTCTACTTCTCTACCAATACCTAAATATAATTTATCTTCTCTCATACACCATTGGAACGGAGATTGTTCACTACAGACTACCTCTAGTTCTCCTTCCTCTTTATAGAAGTCAGTCTGAATCATAATCTCTTGTCTATAGAATACTAATATTTGAGGAGGGTAATTAATGTCCTCTTCAGTCGCACTGTATATATGATGGCCATATCCATCATAATAATTCTTACTCTCTAACTCCCATTTACCAAGTATTAGCGCTTTATTTTTACCATGATGAGTAACCTGAATATCATCACTAGAACAAGAAATAATGGTAAAAAATAGCATAAATAACATTGATAAAAAAAGTAATTTTTGTTGCATAATCCTTTGTTTTGTAATTTTTTGACAAAGTTACAAGGACAAAAACAACAAAAAACAAGACAAAAGTCCCTACTATAAATAGGTCACATAATTAACAGTCGATTATAACAATTAATTAAGACTGACATCAAGCCAAAATCTAGAAAGCTAAACTATGAGAATTTATTAAGGATACCACACCTAAAATATAACATAGATTTACGCAAAAAACTAAAGAAAATCCTAAATAATAATAAAATAAAAATACTCTATACTGTTTTTAATATAAGAAAACAAAGCATTTATTTACTTCATAAATTTTACAAAAATAACATATTTAAAATATCTATTTTTCACACATTAACATTGATAAACAAATCACTTATAAAGATAAAACACTATTTTAAAAGCTGCTATATTCTTTAGTTATAGTGAGTATTTCCTCTATTTATTCTTCTTACACCACTTAAAAACAAAAAAACAGTTATCTCCACCCTCGTTTTGATAACTGTTCTTCAAAGTTATATTACTTATTATTTACAGAATCTTTTTACTACTTACATTGTAATAATTACGGTAAGGGTCTAATGTTTATGAGTAGTAAAAGACTAGTTCACTTTTTTATAGGTAATTTTAATACTGCTTACGTTAGAAGTATAACGATTACCATCATTTGCATCTATTTTGCGTTCAATAATTAACTCATTCTGATTTAATACTTGAACATCATAGATCTGCTCAGCATTTTGTTCTAATGTTTTACTAATACCTAAGTACAATCTAGTACCACTTAGCATCCATTGTCTAGGAGATCTTTTATTGTAATAATTACCTTGACCATCTTTCTTATTTACATAGTCAGTTTGAATAGAGATTCCTCCTTTGTAATAATCTACTGTTTGAGCTGGGATATTAAGACTGCTTGCTGAAATCTCTTTTACTATCTTACCATCTATATCCAATTCTACTTTTTCTACAAATTCCCATTTACCAAACATTTTAGAATTATTCTGCCCAGCCTCTGTGACTTGTACATCATCACTAGAAGAACAGGCTGTAAGACTTACAACAGACATCACTAAAAATAGGATACTAAATAGAGTTTGTTTTTCCATACTAATTGTCGCTATATTTATATTTTTGACAAATATATACTCACATATATGTATTATCCAAAACAAAACATCAGAATAAATTCACAATCAGTGAACAACTGTACATTATAACTAATATTTAACAATCTCATTTTCTTATATTTGTTAAATAATCACTTTATGTGATTTTACTACTAAATAAACATAGTTTAATAGTGAACTAATAAAATTGATAAACACATAATAAACTATTCGTAAAAAAGGGATCGTACAAAAAAAGACTCTAGTATATACTAAAGTCTTTTATAATCGAATAGCAAAGAACATCTTTACCATTTTCGCTTCATTCCTTTCTTCCAATCATAAGGTATAAGCGATCCTAAAGTTACATAGTGATCATCTTCTACTTCTACAACTGCATTTTCATTATCTTGCGCTAATTGAGTCATAAACTCTCTACATCTTCCACACGGAGGTACAGCCTCTCCCTTCTCAGTTACAGCTACTACACGTTTTATTCTATTTTCTCCATGCTTTAGCATATCTGCTATTGCTCCATGCTCTGCACAGAATCCCATAGAACAAGCAGTATCAATGCTAATCCCTGTATATATATTACCGTCTATAGTCTCAATAGCTGCCGCCACACTACCATACGCAACAAAGTCATTTAATTCAACTGACTTTGCATACTTATGAGCAATTTGCTTTAATTCCTTTGCTTCCATTTATTTTTTTTATTAGGCATATCCATACCATATTATTTCCTCACTATGTTCACTATACCTATTAAATTCCCAATCGCCAAATACTTCTGCTATTCCCAGCCCTGCATCAGTTACTAATTGTCCTATCTCATTAAAGCTAGGAAAAGCAATCATAGATTGTGAACTAAAACTCTCTTGTGTATTATCAATACTATAATAAGTTGTATAAGTCAATGCTTTTGCATCTCCTTCATAAGTATTCCACGCTGTGATTTGCCCATGCAGAGGATGTTTAAATTGACGTATAGACTCCTCTTTTGTCCAGGTTAACCAATCTTTTACTAACGGATTTCTACTATCAAAGATATACCTACCTCCTTTATTTAAGTGCTCTTTAACTGTTTCTAGGACAGCTAAACGATCTTCTTTCGTCAAGAAAACCTGAAATACATGACCTGATAAAATAATCAAATCAAACTTCTGCTCTAAGCAAATAGTTCTTGCATCTCCTTGAACCCATTTTACTTCTGAACTTCTTTTCTTTGCCTTATCTAGCATCGCTTGAGCATACTCTACCCCTACGACATCTTTTCCTCTTTCTGATAAAACAGTAGCTAATCGCCCTGTTCCACATCCTAGATCTAAAACTGTTTTAGCTTTATCTGCTAGTTGTATATACTTTTCTTCATTGTCCCATAAGTTGTCATAATCGTAAAATTGAACCAGATCTACATTTTGGTATAATTGATCTTCCATAATTATAGTTTAATTGTTAGTAAGTCTCTATTTAAGAAAGGAACTAACTTATTAATTATATCTGTTGTATGCAATTTCAAATAATGAGTGGTAGTTCCATCACTACAGCCATAAAAAGGTTGATCCAAAACATCTTGATCAAATACTAATTGAATATTGCTAGTTGATTCTCTTAATAATCCAAATATAGATGCTGCTCCTACCTTGGTCTCCATCTTTTCGTATAGCATCTCTGCTGGTGCAAACGAAACCCTAGAGATGCCTAAAGCCTCACTAAATACTTTACTATTAAAAGGCTTATCTCCTAATGTAATAAATAGATAAAACATCGTTTTCTGTCTATTGCACAAAAAAAGTGTTTTGACCATATTCATATCTAACCTCTCGTTAATCAACAAACAATCTTCCATTGTAATTGCCTCCTCTGTTTCAACTCTTTGCCAAGTCATAGAAAGCTTTGACAACACATCATAAGTTTGTTCTTGTAATCCAGAAAGATATATTGACGGTCGTTCTAATGATACTTCACTAACATAAAACATATTTTATCTATCTATTACAGCGCTCTCTAGAATAGAGAAACGTTTATTAATACTATCTATCTCAGCCATACAACCATAAGGTAAAGTAAAACTTGGACATGTATGACCAAAGTCCATCTGTGTTATCACTGGTAGTGTACTTAAGCCTTCTTCATCAAGTATCTTAAGTAGTATTTGTTCATATTCCTCAGCATACATATTGTCATAAGGCCTTCCTACTATAATTCCATTTACCACATCTAAAATTCCCATTGCTGCATACCCTCTTAACCAACGCTCTATATAAAGAGGAGCTGTCTTTTCTTCAGAAGTTTCTAAAAACAATATACTTCCCTTCCACACATCTAATTCTGGCCAAAGCTCCGTTCCTTTTATTATTTCTAATACTTCCATGCATCCACCAATTAAAGTCCCCTGTACGCTTTTATCTCCTCTCACATAGCGCCACCCTTCACATGGAATCAAGTTGCGTTTAGTGTTTTGTAAGCTCACATCAAACCAATCTAAATACTCTGTAGTCCAACCTTCTGTATTTGGATATACTATATTTACTGGCTCTACATCGAACAGTGTTCGCTTGATATCTTGTATCTGATAATCGTGCATTGTACCATTCTCCGCAAATCCCACTAATAACGAAGTACCATAGAAAGAACTCAATCCTGCTTTTAGGCACATAAAATGTGTTACTGTACTATCTGAAAACCCTAGAAATATCTTTGGATTATTTCTTATCACGTCATAATCTATATACTTTAATAATCGAATACTCTCATCTCCCCCTATATTGGTAATAATAGCTTTTACTTCTGGGTCCATAAATGCATCCATTAAATCCTGAGCTCTTGCCTCTGGGTGATTATAAATCCATGCTGCTGATTCTAAAGCATGAGGTGTCTCTATGACTCTAAGTCCAAATATGTTTTCTAATCGAGCTTTTCCTACTTGATAACGATGTGGTAACTCACCTGCCCCACCCCATGACAAAGAAATTGTAGCTACTGTATCTCCTACTTTTAATTTCTTTGGTTTTATTAATCTTGTCCTCATATACTTATAATCTCCTTACCTATAGTTTCATGATCATCTCATGTTGAGTAATATAGTGCTCTAAGCCTATTCTCTTTAAAAACGAGATGAGATCCACTCCTTTATCATCCACATTAGTAATCAGAATAGGGGTTTCCAAAATATTGACCACATCATTCACTAGAAGTTTTGCTATTCCTTTATTTCGATGAGTCTTGTCCACTGCTAATTGAAATATTTTCCCATTACTTTTGTGATAGATTACATACCCCACAATATTACCTCTCATTTTAGCCACTTTAAATCGAATGTCTTCCTTAGCTTTTTCTAATACAGCGATTGAATTTTGCCAACTTGGTTGAATATCCCAAAATGGAAGAACCGTCTTCCAACATACTTGCTCTACATCTTCTATTACAATATTAGCTGTTTTATAATGCATCTCACGTGGTTGCCCTTTAAAGCACAATAAATCTCTACTTATATTATATCCTTGAGCCCTATAAGCGCGAATAGCTTTATCGTTTCCTTTAATGACCTCAAGGGATAGATTTACACTACTCCCTGCTTCTTTCCAAATAGGAATAGCATAACTGTACATCTGAGCGACTAACCGCTGGCCTCTATAAGCTGGTCTCACTCCTGTACCTGCATTATAGTAATAGGTTTGCTCATCTACTCTTTTCACTCCTGTTAGCATAAAAGCAACTAACTTACCCTTATCAAACGCCCCAATAGAATAGTCTAAATCAACCAATTCACTATTAAGTTTAAATGCCAAGCTATCTTCTATTAAGTGAAAGGGAAGTATATAATCTGAAAATGAATCATTAAATACTTCTGTGAGCTCGCGTACACTTACTTCTCTAAGGCTTCTAATTTTCATATCTTCTTGTTACTTTAGTTTACTGTATTCTTTGTATAATAAGCTATAGACAACAGAGTCTTCTATCTGTCCTCCTTTTACATAATGACTTCTCAATTGTCCTTCTCTAGTAAATCCAAACTTCTTCACTGTATTTAAGGAAGCCATATTATCTGGGCTAATAAAGGCCTCTACTCGTCTTAATTGCATAATTTCAAATCCATAATTCAATACTGTGTTTAAGACTTCACTCATCACACCTTTTCCTTTTGAGTAATCACTATATAGTCCATATCCTATCTCAGCTCTATCATGTTCTAAATACCAAGTGTGATACCCACAATATCCTAATATATCCTCTGTTTCTTTATCAATGATTAAAAACATCAAATATGATTTATTATAAGTTCGGAAGCCATAGGCTGCTTTTGTTTTTTCTTGTTCTACTTCCTCTTCAGGGATACCTATATAATGCAAAAGTTCTTCTGCAGTAGCTAATCTTAAAAAGTTTTGATAAGCCTCTGCTTCTAGTATTCGCAATTTAAAACGGGAAGTTTCAATATGGTCAAATATAAATTCTCTCATTCTGTGTCATTCTAAGTGAACTAAATATAATATTGAATATATTTAGGTTTCTGCAAATTAAAAAAAAGTCAGCATATAAGATAAATAAACAAGTGTGAATCAACATTTTTATAGACTGAAAAGACAAAAGAAGAGCTATCCTTGACTTTCATTCTGACTTAGTTTACCATCTTTCTCTACTATCTCTATTATGATAGTGTAATGACTCCGTTATTTTCTATAAAATAACGGAGTGAGTACGGACTCATAACGGACTCACTACGGACTCAACGCAACTAAGACTTGTCTCGTCCTACTATAACTGTACAGCTATAGTTAATAATCCTACTTAATACTGTACAGATTTTTATTAATCCTTTTATTACTGTACAGGTTGTTGTTTTTGTTTATTAGTCTTGTAATAATTCTTCCATCTCTTAGTTAGAATACCTGTCTTTAAATGAGCTTGATTTGGAGTTAACCTATCACAACTATCATGAGGTCTAATTTGGTTATAAGCTTCTATACTATTCTTAATTTTATCAATCGTTTTTTGATAACCTAAACTTGAATAGTTTAAATCAAATTCACCTTTAATTATACCATTTACACGCTCAGCTATTGCATTATCTCTTGGTTCACCACCTTGTGTTGTACTAATAGATATGTTGTTTTCTATCAGTATTTTAGTATAAACACTACTGCAGTATTGACATCCTCGATCTGAATGATGAATAAGTTTCTCTGTATAAATCCTGTTCTTTAATGCCATTTTCAAGGCTTGTAAGCATCCATTAGTAGTTAAATCTAAGCTAAAACTATAGCCCATTATTTTATGAGAATAAGCATCTGTGATTAAACTTAAATAGCCCCAAGTATTATTTAACCTGATATAGGTGATGTCACTTACCCAAAATTGTTCTGGTCTAGTAACTTTTACTCCATTATACAAGTCTAAATACTGTCCTCTCCAAGCTCTGGAGTCTGTTGTATATGCTTTGCGCTTTCGTTGCCTAACCAACATTTTATGACTGTCTAATAAATCAAACAGATAATCTCTTCCTACGCTTATATTGTGCGAACCTAAGCGTTCTTGTAACATATGTTGAAGTTTTCGAGTACCTACTCTTGGTAGAGTAGCTCTAATATTTAAAACTTCTTGAAGAATAATCTCATCTTTAATAGATTGACTTGCGTATCTGTCTATTGACTGATAATAAGCACTTCGAGTTTTACCAAACAGTTGACATATTTTTTTTATTCCCTTATTAGGGTATAAGAGTTTTACTTCTTCAACTGCTTGGAACCAGACTTTTTTCTGATATCAATATCCAAACTTTTCTCTGCTACATCTATCAATGTATTTAAAGCTACTATCTTAAATTGTGCCTCTGATAAAGCCTTTTTTAAAGCTTTAATTTCTAAAGATTCTGTATTGGATGTTTTTTCTTCCATAAGTGACGGAATATCAATTTCATTACAAATATCTATGTTTTTATTATAATTAACTAACAACCAGTTATTTATTGTACTTATTCTTTCTACACCATACATTATACAGGCTTCTTGTGCTGTCATATGGTGTTCCGTAATACTATGAACTACTTGACGTTTAAGGCTTTCTGAATAAACTTTATTCTTACGTGTAGCATGATACTCGGGACTTGCATATTTCTTAACCCAACGATTTAGCGTAGATTTATTTAGGCTATACTCGCGAATTACCGAATTTTGACTTGCTCCATTCTCTATTTCTTGAACTATTTGTTCTATGAATTTTAAATGATAACGCTCTTTGTTTTTTGGTTCTCTTCCCATCTTTTAATGTTTTAAAAACTGTACAGTTTTTTTAGGACGGGTCAACTCATCCCACACTACTATAAGTGTACACTTATCATAAATAGTCTACCTTACTTAACTAGATTACATAAATTAGTAAATATTTGAATATATAAATAATTATCAAATAAAAATAAATACCTTTGTAGAAGAGTACACAATTAATTATCAACAACTTAACCCATACGCTATGATAAACTATCACGTCATAATACCAAATGATAAAAAAGCAGTATTTCAAGAGTTTCTTGAGATAATTGGTGCTGATTATAGTGAACAGATTAATGACCTTAACCTAACTCTAGAACAACAAGGCATCTTAGAACAAAGGCTTGCAGAACCTAGTGAGAGTTATATTTCTCTTGATAAGGCACTTAATGAACTATACAAAAAATATGACTTATAATATAGTTATACTTCCAAGTGCTATACATGACTTAGATGCTATATTTGAGTATTATATTTTGATATCTAAACGTATTCTAAATTCCTTTAAAAAAGAATTTGATAAAACATTGAAGGTATTAAAAAGCAATCCTTTCTTTCAGATAAGATACAATGACATACGAGTTATTTCTATTAAGAAATTTCCGTATGTCATTTTTTTTAGAGTCGATCCTTATAAGCAAATGATACATATAGTAGCTGTTTTTAATACTTCTCAGAACAGTGATAAGTATCCTGTATAAAAAAAGGGTATCACGAATGACACCCCTTTCTCCTCTAATCAATAATAATCTTAACAGATCAATTCAACCTTCCCACTTACTACATCATAATAAGCTCCTACTACACCTATTTTTTCTTCAGCAATCAATTTAGTCAACGAAGGACTCACTTCTTGCAACTGTGCGACTATCGTTCTTACATTCTCCATCGTCACTAACTCTACTAATTCTGATGCTGACAAATCTTCATTACTGTGTTTTTGGCGAACTTTATCTACTACTGGGTGGATGCGTTCTAATATAGTGTCTAGTTTACCTAAAGTTGTGTGATTACATGCACCTGTCACAGCACCACATCTACTGTGTCCTAATACCATGATTAATTTACTACCAACTACATTACAGGCATACTCCATACTTCCGATTACTTCATCTGTCAATACATTACCTGCTATTCTTAAACTAAAGATATCTCCTATCCCCTGATCTAATACATGCTCTAGTGGGGCACGACTATCCATACAGCTCAAAATAACGGCATGGGGATGTTGACCATCCTTAGTCTCTTGTAGTTGGTGTAAGAAGTTTCGGTTAAACTTCAAGTTATTTACAAAGCGGTTATTTCCTTCTAATAATAATTCTAAGCTTTGTGCTGGTGTTGTATTTGCTAATATTTCTTTTGTAAATGAATTCATAATTAAATAGTTTTTCTATGTGATAAAATAATGTTTTGTTGGTCTCCTGATACTTTCACTTCTTTGTGAAAACCTGTTGTTGTAATCAGTATGTTTTTTTCTTTTGCCTTTTCATTTATAAACGTCTCTATAAGCTCTAAGACATCTACATGGATATACCCCATACGCTTTGCGTCTATAGCCAAGTGACAATTATCTGGTAATTGATAAAGTCTGTTTTTAATCGCTGTCTTGTTCAAGAACGATACCTCTTCTGCTAAAGTCAAGGTATATATTACTTGCTCTTGTTTTATCTGACGATGCATAGAGAATGCTTTTCTTACATTTCCGATTAGTAAGAATAATACACTCACTCCCATACCTACAAGGACGCCAACAAGTAAATCTGTTACTACTACCATAATAAATGTGATGATAAAAGGAATAAACTGTGTGTATCCTTTATGCCAAAAGTGCATAAGAATAGCTGGACGAGCTAGGTTATACCCCACTAAGATTAATACTGCCGCTAAAGATGCTAAAGGGATCATATTTAATACTAAAGGCAAGGAGATAACTGCTATTAATAAGAAAATACCATGAATGACTGCAGATGCTTTATACAATCCTCCTGCATTCACATTAGCAGAAGAACGTACTACTACGGAAGTCATCGGAAGTCCTCCTATCATAGAGCTTAGAATGTTCCCTATCCCTTGTACTTTTAACTCTCTATTAGTATCTGTATGTCTCTTCAATGGATCTAAGCGATCTGTCGCCTCAATACACAATAAGGTTTCAATAGAAGCCACAATAGCAATAGTCCCTCCAATCATCCATACAGCAGGATTAGCAAATCCTGTCCAATCTGGAAAAACAAATATGGAACTGATATCTGATAAACTATCAAACATAGGGATTGACACTAATCTCGATGGTTCGATAGCTAAAGAACTACCTGTAGCAATCCAAAACTGGTTAATCAAAATACCGACTACCACTACAATTAAAGCTGCTGGTAAAAAAGAAACTTTCTTAGTCCACTTCATCTTATTCCACAGTAATAATATGGCTAATGAAATAGCAGTAATAATCACCGTACCCAACTGGACAGATGCAAAAGAGGTGATATCACCTAAAGCATCTACTCCAAAAACCAATGGCAATTGTTTAATTAAAATCACTAACCCAATACCTGCTAACATCCCCTCTATTACACTTGATGGAAAATAGTTGGCAATAGTACCTGATCTTAACAATCCTAATATCACTTGTAAAACTCCTGCAATAATACCTGCTGTAAGTAATAATTCGAATGATCCTAGCTCCGTTATAGCTCCTAATATAATAGCCGCTAAACCTGCTGCTGGACCACTTACACTAATATTTGAATTACTCAGTAATCCAACTATTACTCCTCCTACCACACCTGAAATAATACCTGCAATAGGGGGTGCACCAGAAGCTAACGCAATTCCTAAACACAGTGGAAGTGCGACTAAAAAGACCACAAGGCCTGGAGCAACACTCTTCTTAAGTGCTGCCATACTCATATTTTTTGTCATTGTTATTTTACGTTTAGTTTTTTCTTTTTTAGCCACAGATAAAGGCAATAGAATGTCTGTTGATTCATTGTTATCCAAAAAATCAAGAAGGTAAATATTGACTTATTCAATACTTAAAAGCTAAAAAAGAAATGATTAACGAACTAAAGGCTTCTTAATTGCTGACAATTAACCATTTTGCAAAAGAAGACTTTCGTTACAACAAAAGACATCATAGGTAACTAAAGGAAACATAACACATACTCTACAGAACACAAACCAAGAAACAGTATTAGCTAAATACTACAAAAAGATTCTAAGCCATAACTCTTTCTATAACGCTATCATTATACTATCGTATGATTATAGTACTAATTCCGATTTGCATTGCGTAATTACTGTTCATTGATCTATCAATTGCTAGTTTTAGAATGAACTATAATCATCCATCTCTATTAAAATAGATAGGCAAATAACCTATAAAATGTCTTTTGCTAAATCCTCTACTAGTGTTTACTAATAGAAGTCATATTAAACTAAACGTTCAGGAGGGGGTAATAAGATATCGAACTCTTGTGATTCATACACAAGTTTCAAATGAGAGAAGTTTAATTCCAATCCTTCCCCTACATCTACTAAATTAAGATGATTAGAAGCAGATAAATCCCACAAATGTCCTTTGTGCTCTTCTTCTGCATTAGTGATTGGCTTTTTATTTTCTTCAGAAATGGTCACAGAAGGTATCTCTAATTCAATGCCAGCTAGCACCGCAATAGTCGGCGTAGCGATAAAGTTTACAAAGAATAATAATACAATTAGTGATACATATTTCATATCACAAAAATATTTTTTTTCTGAAATATGACAATATTAGACTTGTTAATTTTACTATAAAAAGTAGTTTTTCTACTAAACAACATCACATTTAAACAAGGTTTTAATGTAAAAACCACACTTAATGTAGCTTACTTCCTTCTATATTTTCTTTTACTTTTCTTCCTATTCATCTGATAGGCAAACACTAACCCCACTAAAGCTCCTACTAAATGTCCTTGCCAAGAAACACCCTCTGCGACATAACTAGGTAGTACTCCATAAACTAGTCCTCCATATAGTATCCCAATGATAATAGATACTAAGATTAAAACTAGCTTGCGAATAAATATTCCACTAAAGAATAGAAAGAAAAAGAGCATATAAATCAATCCACTTGCTCCTATATGACAACTCATCATACTTGTCTGGAAGTAACCAAAATCAGGCAAGAGCCACAAGACTAAGCCTGAGGTAATCCATCCCATAATAAGTACCGTATACGCTTGCTTTTTATAAAACAGAAACAGTACTACACTAAGTATAAATAAGGGTAAAGTATTACTAATAATATGGTCTAATCCACCATGAAATAGAGGACTTAGAAAAATTCCTTTAATGCCTTCTATACGCCAAGGAATTACTCCATAACAATCTTGAAATATACCTAATTGTTGTAAACCGAATATAAACCACATCACTCCTACCAACAATAATGGTAGATAGAAATCTTCTTTCTTTAATCTAAGCTCCTCGTTTCTCACTGTACTCTATTTTATGTTAAAAATACGATTATAATCAATAAATCATCCATAATCAAATAACTTTTATAAAATTTTACACAACTAAACAATACTCAAAACAGACAATATTAACAGATACTAAAAAAAATGGCTACTCCATTACAGAGTAGCCACTTCCTAATTATAATAGATGAGCTTTGATTTTATAATTGTACTTTACTCACAGTATCACCATTCGTATCTACTGCAGCTTCTTGCCCTTCAACTTTAGGCATTCTCTTTGTTTTATTTGTAACATAAGCTACTCCTGTATTTTTGTTTACTGCTACAGTATTAGGATGACTTCCTGTCTCTAATTCTGTAACTACTTCATAGGTTTTACCATCAACAATAACAGTTTTACCGCTTTCTCTATTTGCTAAAACAATTTTATCTTGTTTTGGCAAATAGTTTACTCCTAAAGATCCTCCTTTAAACTTTACTACTTTTAGTAACTCCCCACTGTCAGCATTTAATACTGTTAACCCTGTAGAAGAATTTGTCACAAACAATCTTCTTCCTGATTCATCAATAGAAACATTAATTGGACTTTCTCCACCTGAAGCAAACTTCTTAATCACTTTTTTAGTTGTTGGATCAATAATAGCTACTTCATTCGTTCCCATATTAGCAGCGTATAACTTCTTCGTTTTAGTATCAAAAGTAAGTCCTGCTGTAAAAATACCTGTATTGTCTATATATCCTTTTAATACATCTTTATCTCCATCAATGATCCACACTTTACCATCTTGTTGTGTGTCTGATGCATAAATAGTATTTGTCTTCTCATCAATAGCAATTTCTCTATTGTGACCGCTCTCATTCGTTCCTGGAATTACTTTAGTAGCTCCTGTTTTTAAGTCGATTACAGTCACTGCATTAGTAGTTGTATTCGTTCCATAAATCTTTTGAGTCTTTTCATTTACTGCAATACCAAATACAGGATTCCCATTCACACTGTACTCTTTTTCAACAGATAAGTCATTGCCATTTAATTTATAAACAACTCCTTCTTTAGTTTTAAAATCGATTACAGAAGCAACATATACTCCATTGTCCACACTATTGTAAGCAACTTCATATAGTCCTTTTCCTACTTGTTTATTTTGATCTATTGATTGTGCTGTAGCAGTTGTTCCCATTGCTGCTAATACTGTAGCACTCAAAAACGTTAATGATTTAATGTATTTCATATTGTTATTATTAAAAATTAATACTTTCTACTTTAGATAAGTTTTCTATCATCCAATTAAAAGCTTGTTGCCAATACCAAGCACCATGCTTTCCTTTTGGATTAATATTCAACTCATAATTCAGGTTTAATACCTTGTTATTTGTTTCTAAAAAACGAAGAATATCTTCATCCATTCTAACTACATTCCCATCTCCTTTCTTGCGATTCTCACGTCCTCCTCCATAAATAAAATAGGTTTGTTGTCTTATTTTATCTATTTGACTAGTAGATAAGACATTGACATAAGTATCAAGGTTGTGATCATCTTGCCATATAGAAGGAGAGAACACCCCAATCTTTCCAAATATATCTGGATAAGTCAACCCTGCATATAAAGAAATCAATCCTCCTAAAGAACCTCCAGCGATACCTGTATGATGAACATCTGATTGGGTTCTATAAGTCGAGTCTATATACGGCTTTAGTGTTTTAACTATAAAAGAGATATAAGCTTGTCCTTCCACGACAGGATTCTTCTGTGTAGGAAAAAAAGAATATTCTTTCTCTCTTAGATTCTTATGATAATCATGATCTATCCCTACGATAATATATTGATCTCCATATTTGGCTATAGTCTCATCAACTTCCCATTCTACTGGGCCTAATCTACCCTCTGAAGTAGCCTCGTCAAACAAATCTTGCCCATCGTGCATATACCACACGGGATAAGATTCTTGATTATGATCATAATCTTTAGGTAAATAAATTCTAATATCTCTTACTCTATTTAACTCAGGGATATAGAAATTCTTCAGTATCACTAGATGATCCGGTGCTGTAGACGCTTCAAACTGATCTCTCCATGCAGAAATAGTATTCTTTAATACCATATCTTCATTAACTTCTACATCGTGTAAATTAATCAATCTACCTCTCTTAGATGACTCTAAACTCTGCCAAGTACCTCGTGTGAATTTATATTCTAAAACTCCTGATGGAATGTCTTCAACTTCTACTAAATATTGATTAGATGTCCCTGAGATATTACGCATTAGATAACGCTCATCCTTAGGATTCCATTGATTAAAATTACCTGTTAAATAAATAGGCTCTTCTGTGTGAGCAAAGTCTTCTACTGTGACTTCTACTCTAACTTTAAAACTGTTCTGTGCTTGCAAATTCATAACTACCATTAAAACAATAAACACATACTTTTTCATTAATTACTTTTTATAACTTGTTTACTTTAAACAATCCTTGAGGCTTTCCTCCTTTTTGAATCTCAATAGAAGGCGTTGCTTTTAGCATATCTTCTGATAATTCATAGTACCCCAATTTTGTATCATTTACCACGCGAATAAATTTCTTATTGTCTATTTTAGATACTCCTAATGAAGCAGCTGGTGTTTCGACTAATGTTACTCCCTCTATCTGAATAGGTGTTACTGCCTTACTCTTAATATCAATAACAACGTACTTCCAAATAGGAGTCAAATTAATTGTTTGTGGATTTGCTAATGGTACATCATTTACTAACGTTACGATTTTTCCTTTCTCTACATAGATTGTTGAGAATTTACCTGGTGTTACGCTGCTAAACATCGTATTGAAATCTAATTCCCATGATTGATCTACTTCATTTGCCCCATTCTTAATACGTGCTATTTTAGATTGATCTCCTAAACCTCCTGTTTTAATACCTTGACACACGAAATACAAATCTTTATTCTCGTCAAAATAATACAACGGGTTCTCATCAACGAAAGCAATATTACCTGTATTCTTTACCTGAGTATCTCCTATCCATTTTCCATTGGTCAAATCAATAACAGCAAGGTGTACATCAGTTGATACACCATCAAACATACCTCCCTGTGCCCCTTGGTTCTTTCCAAAAGTGATATCAGCATATAGTTTATTACCATTAATAGCTAATAAATGTTGACCTATTGCTTTAAAGTTTACACCTTGTAGATTTAACTTTTTCTCTAACGCATTGATCTGTTCTGCATAATCACCTAACATTCCTTTTTTTGCCATTCCTATAGGATCAAAAATCTGTATTTGTGTAGGTTGAGCTCCTTCAAAATAATACCCTGTTGTATGATCATTCGTTAATGTAAAGTTTCCTGAACCTGCTATTTTTGGTTCTACAGCAATACTTTTAGTTGTATAAAAGCCTTTATCATCAAAAATGAATTGACCTAATGCACGAGAATTATTGTCATCAAACATTCTATACACTCTATTACCATATTGACGATAACCTCCCATTCCTCCTGTAGTTGTTGTATTACCTGTAGCATTATCTATTGCTCCTTTTGGTAAAGAAGAATAGGCTTTTAAGAAACCGTTTTTAATAGGCCCTTTTCCTTCTGATAAAGTCATCAAAAAATACTGACTCTGTTTTACTTCTGGGTCTACTGGTGTTACAAGATTATTGTCATCTGAAGAAGAGCATGATGCTAGTGTTAATGCAAAAGCAAATGACATTGATAATAATGGTTTTATAAGTCTCATGTTAATTAAGTTTATAGTTAAGTTTCAAGTAGATACTTCTACCTGCTTTTTGTATTTTAAAATAATCGTATAAATCTTGATTTAATAAATTGCGTACCTCAACTCCGATAGATACTCCTTTATCACTTAGCTCATATAAAGTACCTAGAGTAAGAGAAGTCTGATCTGGAACAATGTTTTTCACATCTCCTTTACTCTTTCCAAACAATCCTAAGAATCCATTTGGTTCCATTGACTTATCAATAGGTTGGATGTAAAACTCACGAACGAAATTAAGATTAGCATAAGCTGTTAATCGATCTTGCTTCTTGAAAACATCAGTAAACTTGGCTTCTGCTCCAACGTTGGCAAAAAAGAATGGAATATTTGGTACTCTATTACCTTTTAACCATTTATCTGCGGCTTGTTTAAACTCTCCATAACGGATACTTTGCCAAGTAAAGTTTCCATAAAACTTATAGTTCTTTTTTACTTTCAGACTTAAATCTCCTTCAAAACCATATCCATTAGCCTTTTCTTTATTGACAAAAACAGAGAGAGGTGGATTACCTGACACAAGTACAATGATATCTTTTGTGTGTCTGTAAAAACTATTAAAACTATATTGGAAGTTACCCACCTCCTTCTCTATTCCTAAATTTAAATTGATACTCTGTTCTGGCTTTAAATTAAAGTTCGATGCTACAAAAATATAGTCACCAAATAACTCTGTATATCCTGGTAATCTTCTTGCATCTTCTACAGAAAAGCGAAGATTTGTTTGTTCTGTTAACCTATATTTAGCTCCTATAGCCCAACCAAATGCATTATCTGATACCTCATGAATATCTCTAGCTGATAGATCTACATTACTAGCGGTGTTAAGCCCTCTACTTGAATAATTATACAACTTCACAATTGCATTTGTCTCCAATTTCTTATCCCACCACTGACTCGTCAATCCTATAGCTAACACATTCTTTTTATAGCGAGTAGGTAATTCTATCACTGTTTGATTCAAATCCTGAATAACTCTTCCATACGGATCCTTTCCTTCTCTCTTAGTATAATTATAAGTATTGTTTAACCAAACTTGTTGTGAAGGATTAATCGAATAACCTATCAATGTTCTTGAAGTAAAGAAAGTCATATCTATATCAGCATTCATAGGCATATCGCCCTCTCCTCTATAACCACGTGGAGTGAACTCTCCTAACCAATTATATCTTCCTTTTAAAGTATCAATAGCTTGTGACTTCACTACATTATAAGATAGAAATTGATCTATAGATAATTTATCATTGAATACGGCTTTCTTATACCTTAATGTTGGAATAACACTGTGTTGTTTATCTTCAATTCCTCCATAAGGTACAACCATTGAAGTAGGACTATTTTGAAGTTGTTTATCGATGTTGTAATAGCTTATACCTAGTTCAATTTTATCTGCCCAAGAAAGATTATGAGCTCCTAAATAAGCATTAGCAAAGAAGTGCTTATATCGATTGTGAAACAACTTTACCTTAGAATGTGTTTGAGCTAGTTCAAGATCCGGAGTATTAATTTTATAATCATTATCAGAGTAATTATAAAACACCTCTCCTCCTGCATATAGATTGTCATTTAAGTTATAATGCCCTCTTACAGCAGAGCGAATTGTATTAAATGATCCGTATTCTACAGAAGCTCTTAATTGATTACTTTGTATAGAAGAAGAAACTAAATTAACTGCTCCTCCTAAAGCATCACTTGCTAAGTGCACAGGGATAATGCCTTTATATACCTCCACTTTATCCAATACATCTAATGGCACATTAGAAATATTATACCCTTGTCCTAAATAATTTAAAGGAATACCATCCTTAAAAAAACGTATTGCATTACCTTGAAAACCATTCAGATTAATATTAGCCTCTGAACCTAAGCCTCCTCCTTGTCGAATACGTACTCCAGTAGTCTTATTCATCAAATCATTTAAAGAGGTAGGGCGAAGAATCTCACTTTTAGTATCAATAGTAACTGCCTTAATAATATTGCGATTACTATTTTGTTGTTCATCTTTAGTTTGAACAATAATACCTGATAAGATGGTGTGGTCTTCTTCTAAAACAAATGAATTGCGTATCAAATCCACAGTATCGAATGTCTGATTCACACTTTGATAGCGTTCAGCAAATACTTGAATTACATAAGACGACGCAGGTTTTAGGTCAAACTGAACCTTACCCTCCGCATCTGTTATCAGTTGTTGATCGTTTACTATTACGACAGCATTCTTTACCAACTGATTACTGTTATTGGTAATAACGATGTTCTTCTTTATTTGCCCCAAAGCTAATGAGGTACTGGCAAGAGCCATCAATAAGGTTACTTTACTAAGCCTATTCACTTGTTATTTATAATTATTTTAAATAATGACAAATGTAGACTTATTTATCTCACTAACAAGAATAATTCTAAATAACTAATTAAAATAAGCTTAAACTAAATATAAAAAACACACAATAAAGAATAATTAAAAATAAAAACTATGGAATTAGAAATTATATAATTCAAAACATCCTTTGATATACTAAATAAAAAATAGAATAGTTAAAGTTATAATACTCACTTTAGGTTGCATAAAAAAACCTTCTAATCTTATTATGATCAGAAGGTTTTTTGTAATTTATTCCTCTTTACTCCATTTGACAAACCACTTGGCTATCCTACCAAAATTGGTTATCATTAAGAATCCTAACACTAAATTAGCAAAAGCTCTAAAAGCCCCATATTTCTCATAGGTAGGCATATTCTCATTTCTGATTGCTACAGTAAATCGCTGTATAATCCACGATATTGCATATGGAAGATTATTCACAATGAGTATTCCTCCAATAATAAATATCCCCACCTTAACAATATCAACAGCAGTCACGCTACCTACGGCAATATTATCAGTCTCATAACCTTTACTCAAACGGAAAAGACTAACTATCTTATCTCCATATAACATTAACAGAGTAAATACTACCAACAAAAAGATATGTTGAGCTATATCTGACAGCAAATCACCAAAGGTATTTTCCTTTACAGTAATCAAATAGTACAAACTACTTAATAGAGACAAAAAATAGGTAAGGAAAAAGTAAAACCCTAATAACTTCACTAACGCTGTAAACAAATCTCTTTTACTCATAGACACTCATATTAAAGATTGATAGTATCTAATATACAACTAATTAACGTATCTTTTTTTAGTTTACTCACAAGTATACAACGCTCTTTCCATATCGTGATAGAACAACACTGTCCAATGCTCTGCCTCAGCCTGTACCTTCCATTCTGTACGCCACTTCATCGCTAACTTGCCATCATAGTCACTCTTAAAAGCCATATTAAATTCTAAATAACTATGCTTTGGTAGATTATCTGCACCATAAAATATGATTTGCTCTTCATCTTTAATCCAAAATACCTGCATATATGGCGTATGCCCTCCTACCACCTGATAAGTAATCTGATCATCAATACTTCCCTGATCATCATTCATCCATATGATATTAGGCAGAGCTAATGCCTCTTCTAGTATATCATAATCAAATGAAATATCATCCATAGACAACTCTGCAAAAGCAACTTCTCTACGTTGAATGTATATTTGAGCATTAGGATAGCGTCCTATATATCCTTCTTCTGTTTCTTCAACCAAACCGTTGATATGATCTTTGTGCAAGTGTGACATCAACACTCTATCTATATCCAAAGGAGTTAATCCTTCTTTGGCCAATAATTCGTCTATTTTGTAAACACCATTTTCTTGATATCCTAAACCTACATCCAATAATGTTTTATGATTATCTGTTATGATCAAAAAAGGTTGTACTGCTAATTGTATTTCTGTGGTCAATACCTTATCTCCTATAGGTAAAAAGTTCTTTACCTCATCTTCATAAAAATCACCTTCTTTTAAGGGTACTACTTTAATCATTGTTTTGTGAGTTTTGAATTACAAAGATAAATAGAAATAAAGAAAAAGGATTGTTCTAATCACAATCAGAACAATCCTTCCTATTATTTTAAAAGTTCTTCTTTCAACTCCTCATAAGAAGTGAGAACAGTACTTTTCTTTTCTCCTTTCATAATCTCTTCCAATCTATCAGGTATAGGAATCTCTATTTCTAATAATTGCTCTATACACTCTGGAAACTTAACAGGATGTGCTGTTCCTAAAAATACACCTGTAAAGTTTTGATGCTCTTTAGCGTATTCTTTGATTCCTAGATAACCAACCGCTCCATGAGGATCCAGTAGATACCCATTCTTAGCATATTGTTCTTTTATTAGGGCTAATGTAACCTTATCTGTAAAAGAATAGGCTGACAGATCTTTACTCAACTCCTTCGCATCTTTAGCAAACAATTCTAATATACGCACGAAGTTGCTCGGATCACTTACATCCATCGCATTAGAGATTGTCTCTACTGTTTGTTTTGGCGTATAGGCTTTAGAAGAAAAGAATCTTGGTATTGTATCATTTGCATTAGTAGCTGCAATAAAATGAGCAATAGGCAATCCCATCTTTTGAGCTAGCATCCCTGCACATATATTACCAAAGTTTCCACTAGGTACAGATACAACCAATGGTTTGTTTAAATGTTGTAATTCTTTATACATCAAGAAATAATAAAACATCTGAGGTAACCAACGAGCTACGTTAATTGAATTCGCTGATGTCAAACGACAAGATTTCAACTCTTCATCTAAAAATGCTCTCTTCACCATCGCCTGACAATCATCAAAGCTTCCTTCTACTTCTATTGCTCTAATATTCTTACCTAACGCAGTTAATTGCTTCTCCTGGATGCTACTCACTTTCCCTTTTGGATATAAGATAACAACCTCAATCCCCTCTACATCATAGAATCCGTGAGCTACAGCACCTCCTGTATCTCCTGAAGTAGCTACTAGAATAGTAATTTTCTCTTTCTCTCCTTTGACAAAGCTTCTCAAACATCTAGACATAAATCCTGCTCCTACATCTTTAAAGGCTAAAGTAGGTCCATGAAATAACTCTAATGTATAAACATCTTGATCAATCGATACTACAGGAAAATCAAATGCTAACGTTTCTCTTACAATCGTTCTTAGCTCTTCTTCTGTTATCTCTTTTCCTACAAAAGGAGCGATAACCTGGTATGCAATCTCTTCCTTACTCATCGCTTGAATACCTTCAAAAAACGAAAGAGCTAACTGAGGTATTTCTTGTGGAAAATACAATCCTTTATCCTCGGCAATACCTTGTATTGCAGCTTCTTTAAATGAGGCTACTCGCTGAGGGTTATTTAAACTATAATACTTCATTACAATACTTTTATACCTTGTGAATTAATAGGCGATACATGAATATCAAACTCATACCCTGCATCCTTTACTACTTGACGCATTGCTTCTGCTACGCGCTCTGCATTCTCCTTGCCTTTGCTCAATGCAAACACAGAAGGCCCTGCTCCTGATATTCCTCCTCCTAATGCTCCATGCTCACAAGCTGCTTGTTTTAACTCTGCATAGTTAGGGATCAATAGTGAACGTTTAGGCTCTACAAATTCATCGTGTAATGAATTACCAATCAAATCGTAATCTGAAGTATAAAGCCCACAAATCAATCCACCTAGATTACCACATTGTTTAATCGCTTGTTTTAAAGTAACTGTTTGCTTTAAAACCGAACGAGCATCCTTTGTTTTCAATTCTATCTGAGGGTGAATAACAGTAGCGTATAGCTCTTTTGGAGAATCTATATGAACTATATTAAGCGGTTCATAACTATGAATAAATGCAAACCCTCCTAATAACGCTGGAGCTACATTATCCGCATGAGGTGCCCCACTCGCTAAAGCTTCTCCTTGCATTGCATAATAAATCAATTCTTTATTAGATAATGGATAGCCACATAACGCATTGACACCATAAACAGCACCTGCCGAACTTGCAGCACTACTCCCTATACCACTACCTGCCTTGATATTCTTGTGAATCACAATCTCAAAACCAAAATCAGGTTGTAGTTTTTCTATTAAAGCTAAAGCGGCAACACCTGCCACATTCTTCTCTACTTCGAGTGGTAGATCAGCTCCAATAATTTCTTTGATACGTACACCTTTTTCTACTGTCCTAGTGATAATCATTTCATCACCTACATTGTCTAAACACACCCCTAAAACATCAAAACCACATGATAGGTTTGCTATTGTAGCTGGGCAAAATATCTTTATTTCTTTCATTTTATAACAATTTACTTCCTATTCTTATTACATCTGCAAATATTCCTGATGCTGTCACTTCTGCTCCTGCACCCGCTCCTTTTATTAATAACGGTTGTTCTTGATAGCGATTTGTATAGAACATTACGATATTATCTTTCCCTTCTAAGTGATAGAATGGGTGATTAGACATTATCTCTTGCAGACCTACACTAGCCTTACCGTCTTTAAGCGTTGCCACTACTTTTAGACAAGCTCCTTTAGCTTTTGCTCCTTCATATAGCGTCTTAAAGTGAGCTTCTTCCTTAGCTAAAGCTGTGATAAACGCATCTGCATCCTCTGCCTCCATACAAGACATTGGTAAGAAACTATCCACCTCTACCTCTTCTTCTTCTACCCAATAATTGCACTCTCTCATCAGAATCATCAGTTTTCTCTTCACATCTACACCACTCAGATCTATCAATGGATGAGGCTCTGTATACCCTTCTTTCTTAGCTAGAGCTACTATCTCTGCAAAAGGTTTATCTCCATTATATTGATTAAAAATAAAGTTCAAACTACCACTTAATACTGCTTGTATCTCTTTTACTTGATCTCCTGAGGCAACAAGGTTCTTAATTGTATCAATAATAGGCAGACCTGCACCTACGTTTGTTTCGTATAAGAAAGGAGCATTGTACTTCTTAGATAGGCCTTTTAACTCTTTATAATATTCCATTGTAGAAGAACAAGCTATCTTATTACAAGTCACTACAGCAATACTATTCTTTAAATATGAAGCATAAGTCATAGCTACATCAGCAGTAGCTGTATTGTCTACGAAAATACTATTGCGCAAATTTAGTTCTTTGATCTTATCTAAGAACCCTTTTTGAGTCATAGGTACTCCACAATTAGACAAATCTTTTACCTCAGCCAAATCAAATCCTTCTACATTAAAACACATCAATTTAGAATTAGCTATCCCTACCACTCTAACATTTACTTTCAAATGCTCTCTTAAATAATTGTGTTGTTGCACGATTTGCTCTAGGAACTTCCCTCCTACATTTCCTATTCCCATAACAAATAAGTTCAACTGAACCACCACCTCTTCAAAGAAGGCTTCATGTAGTACATTCAATGCTTTCTTAACATCCTTTTCTAGAATAACAGCAGAAATATTACGCTCTGATGCACCCTGAGCGATAGCACAGATATTAATATTGTTACGGCCTAACGCACTAAACATTTTACCACTGACTCCTTGATGCCCTTTGATATAATCTCCTACAGCTGCGATAATAGACATCCCTAATTCTACGCGAACTGGTTTTACTTTTTTGTTTTGTATTTCAAACTCAAAAGCACTATTAATCACTTGTTCTGCTCTTTCTGCGTCTGGAGCAATAATTGCGAAACAGATAGAGTGCTCTGAAGAAGCTTGAGTAATAAATATCACATTGATATCCTCTAAAGACAATACTTCAAACAGTCGTTTAGAAATACCTGCTACACCTACCATCCCAGGGCCTTCTAATGTCAGCAATGCTAGATTGTCAATATTTGTAATTCCTCTTACAGGATTAGGGTCTGTACTTCCTACAGCACTGACTAAACTTCCCTCTGCTTCTGGCTCAAAAGTATTTTTGACAATCAATGAGATTCCTTTAGGTAAAATAGGCGCCAAAGCAGATGGATACAATACTTTCGCTCCAAAGTGAGAAAGCTCCATCGCTTCTTGGAAGTTGATGTGTTTTACTATTTTTGCTTGTTTTACCACTCTTGGGTTAGCTGTATATATACCACTTACATCAGTCCAGATCTCTAGTTCTTTTAAATTAAGAGCAGCTGCGATAATAGCCGCAGTATAGTCAGATCCTCCACGTCCTAATGTTGTCACTTCATTTGCTTCTGACTCTGCTATAAATCCTGGTACGATAGTTACTGCACATTTATGTTTCTCAAAGTAATCAACGATCAACTGATCAGTTACTTCAAAGTTTACAGCAGCTTTACCAAACTTGTCATTTGTCTTGATAAAATCTCCACTATATCCATGACGGCAATCTTGTCCCTGTGCCTTCATAACCTCAGCGATAACATAAGAAGAAAGGCGTTCACCATAAGACATAATCAAATCCTTAATGCGAGGAGATAACTCTCTTAATAAGAAACATCCTTGTAACAATACTTCCAATTCATTCAGTTCTCTAATCACACTGCTCAATATCCCAGCCTGATCATTCACAGGTATTAATGCTCTGACAACTTCTAAATGACGATGACTAATATCTTTAAATTGATCTATATATTCTTCATTATGTGCTGCCGCTTGTACTGCCGCCAGCTGTAGTAGATCAGTCACTCCACTCAGCGCAGATACTACTACTATAACAGGCTCTTCTATCTTATTGATGATATCTATACATCTCTTTATATTCACGGCATTAGCCACTGATGACCCGCCAAACTTTATTACTTTCATAAAATTTCATTGATTTGGTTTTCTCCCAAAGCAAGTAACTAATTGATATTAATCGCTTTGGATAATATAAAATACAGCCGTTAATAAATAAACGACCACAGACGATGGTTATATGTAATAAATTCCCCCTTTACAGGGTTGAAATAGATGACGATGACGAAGATGTCAACGTAATAGTAGTTACTGTCGAAGTAGTAACGTTAGAAACACGAGAAGTTGCACCACTTAAGATAGTAGTGTTTAAAACAGGATTATATGTTCTAAAATTCGCGTTCATTGATATGGCTAAGATACCAAAACCATTTTGAAACAAACCAATAAAAAGTTAAAGAAATTCAAATATTTATTTCAAACGCCTTTATTAAAGCACTCTTAATCCCAACAAATACAAGGGATAAGCAACATTAAAAATATTTTTTAAAACACTCCTATTTACGCAAAAAACAAAGAACTCCATCACTAAAAGCGATGGAGTTCTTTGTTTTTTAAACTCTGTAAACTTATTTTATACCGTCTTCATCAGCCAAATAAGCATATTTCTTTTGTCTATTTTGCCATCTTTCTTCTGCATATTGTCTTAAGTCAACAATCTTATCTTTCTCATCAATAATCTCAAAGCCAAGTAGAGTCTCGATAATATCTTCCATAGTGACTAGACCATCTACTTCACCATACTCATTCACTACAATAGCGATATGCTCATGCTTCTCCTTCATCTTATTCCAAGTTGTAATTACATTCAATTTTTCAGACACAAATAGAATATCTCTCTTTATATCCTTTAATTGAATATCAAATCTATCTTCTGCTAAATACTCGAACGCAACTTCTCTTAGCACATAACCTGTAATATTGTCTTTCGTATCACTATACACAGGGATTCTAGAGAAATGTAGAAATTCTTTATTCTTCAGGAACTCTCTTAAAGTCATTTCTTCATCTGCACTAACCAACATAATACGTGGCGTGTGAACTTCGTCTATACGTACTTCATTTAACTTGAATACATTTTGAATAATCTTGTTCTCTTTAACACCTAAGATACCTTCTTGCTCTCCAATACTTGCTAGAGTTGCAATCTCTTCTCTACTGGTAGAAGACTCTGCATTCTTCTTGCTCAACCTCTTTGTCAAGAAAGATGACATAACCACTAATGGATAACTTACAACAACCATAGCAGAAATAACACTTGCCATAGAACCATAAATATCCTTAGCATAATTCGCTCCTAAAGTCTTCGGTATAATCTCTGTTAAGACTAAGATTAATAAAGTCAATACAGCTGATACCAATCCGAAATATGCCTCTCCAAAAACCACCGTTGCTTGTGCCCCTACTCCTGCAGCTCCTACTGTATGAGCAACTGTATTAAGAGACAAAATAGCCGATAAAGGTCTATCAATATCCTCTTTTAGGTTTATCATTTTTAAGGCTTTCTTATCTCCAGCTTCTGCCTTTGACTTTAAAAAAGAAGGGGATAAAGAAAGTAAGCTTGCTTCTGCAATAGAACAGATAAAAGATACGGCCAAAGCCAGAAACAAATAAACTAATAATAATGTCATGTATTTTTAAATATATACACAAGATTACCTATAAAAAACACATAACAAGGATAATAATTAATCAAAACATACAAATTAGCTTCTGAAACGTCAATATGAGTTACTGATATTTAGGTATGTTGCATAATGTATCCACTTACTCTAGTCTTATCACACCAGAAGATATAACACAGTCCACCACTACCGTAATACACTTCACCTCCCTTTACATCAGGAACTTCTGAGTCTAACTGCATAATAAACTGCATCTTCTCTCCGCTAATAGGACAAGTCAAAACCTCTCCACTCTGTACCCAAGAAGGTTCTCCTCCTATTCTAAACAAATTCTCTCTACTATTAGCGCTTGCCCATGACTGAAACGACCAGCGAGAATCCGTAGATACGATGCTTACTTCTGTAGGAACCATAGCATGCTCTTCTACCCATTCTATCACCATTGGCTCTCCTATTTTATGAGGAATCCCTTGTTCATCATGTTGATAAAAGACAACACCATTTTCATTTAATTCGCGTAAATGACATCCTAACACTAGTTGAGATAAACTTATTGGCAATCCTTCAGGAATAGGGTTTAATGTAATTATATGCATAAAGGGGTTATTCTCATCTTCCGCTAAATACCCACCTACTTTATACTTATTTGCTAATGGTGTACCATTCCACGTTGGGTGATCTGTACGGTTTAAATGTACTGCACTTGGCTTGTTTAAATACTTTGGTTCAAATAAAATATGATACGTTTGATCTGAACAGTATCTTTTTACCTTTCCATGTTCTCTACACAATCCCACACCTTCTAAATACCCATCGATATAATCTGCTGAACTCACATAAGTGCTCAATTCTAATTCTAACGCATGTGGAATAAGGCTTTCTATAGTAGTGATATCTCTAGATTCGACTAAACAATTAAACAACTTAATCTTAGTTTCTAAATCTGTATTCGATGCTAAGAATTGAGCTAAATAAGGTTGTAATTGAGCAGAAGTACAATTTCTCCAATGATAATCTGCAAAATAGCTATCCCCATTAGGATTTAAGACTAATAAATCATCTAGATAAGGATGTAATATATGAGGTAACTGAATACCTGCATACTCTATAACACTCTCTGCTACGGCACTCTCTTTTTCTTTTAAAATATCAATTGCTATTTTAACTAATTGGCAAAAGTCTTTCTCATTAACATAACTTAGTGCACTGTGAAAAAGCGTTGAATCCTTCTCTATATTCATCAGAAACTCTAAGCAGAAAGCATATATTTCTGCTTCATCCTTCATTAATCCTCTTAATTGATTATAAACATCAGGTGTCTTCCATTCTGTCTGTTTATAATCTATTGCTAATTGTTGTCCTTTACTACTCATTCTTTTCTATCTCTATCCGATTTATTCTAGTTTGCCTTATTGAGAGGTACTTTATACCTTTTGTACAAAGTCTAATCGCTGTATTCCTTGCACTTTGGCGCACATTGCTTGCACTTTCCTAGGACTTTCCTTGCCCAGAGCACCTTTTTGTCGAAGAATAGTGCAAGAATACCTCAAGGAATCTGCTAGCATCATACAGCAAAACTAATCTTGAATTATGACATACTTAAATCCCATCTCTATTTTAATAAAGCCTCGATTCTCTTCAAAGCTTCTTCTGTCGAAATTCCATCATAAAAGTCTTTTATAAATACTGAATCTCCTTTTTTATGAGGTAAGATAGTTGGAATCCCTTTACTATTATCTACCTCAACATTGGTAGGTAAAGCAAAAGAAGTATTAGGAGGGTAATTAGGTAAATTAGTCACTAGCCAACCAAAGTAAGTAGTCTTGTACTCTTTATCCTCATAGTGCTCATAATAGTCCTTCATACTCGCCTCACTAAGACTAACCCAAACCCCGTAATCCAAGTATTGGCAGGCATCATAGACATACTGAGTCAACACCCCTCTCAGATACCAATGTGTCTCATCTCCTTCATCTATACTACATATTTCGCTGGTTAAATCTGCGTGTTCTCTTTCTTCCTCAGACAATGCTAAGTAAGGATCAGGAGCTTTAAATACTAATGCAGGCCAATCTTCGTGTTCTTGCCCACAATCTGCACATATATATTTCATTAGAATGTTCCGTTATCTATTATAAATTGTTGATGTTCTGTTATTTCTCCTTCTAAAGATTCTATCTCTCTATAAATCAATTCCTCTAGGCAGAAAGCAATTACTGTTCTACTCCAAGACTCATTTTGTAATTCTATAATTTGTCCATACGTCCCTGTATCACTTGGATCAGTATCTATCAATAGGTAGTCTCCATTCTTTCCTTCTGCAAAAGGAATCCACTTAGGATTAGCATATCCTGTACACTTAAGTCGGGTATCATAATCAGCTATTGTATCTTCATCTACCTCCTCATCATCGAACAACTCATTGATACCTTCCCATTCATCTGCTATCTTCTCAAAAGGCAACAAATCGTAATTCCAACCATTGGCATGCAAACTTAAAGCTGAAGTAACAGCATTCCACTTCACATTCGCTATCTTATAGAAATTAACCAAAATAGCAGGCAATTCTACTTCATCTAATTGCTCTACAACAGTATCTAACTGCTCTTGAGTAATACCATGAGTAGGGTTATAGTATTTATTATCTGCACCAACTCTATTTTCTATTGTTTTTTTCCATTCATACCATACCGCCTCTAAATATTCAAAGTTTTCATCAATAGGAAGTAATGCTACTTCTACCTCCTTTGCTTCTTCATAGGCTTGTAAAGAAAGTGAGTACAACTCTTCTCTTCTGATATTATACCACACCGTCACATCATTAAATCTAAAAGCACCAGTATCATCTGTATCCCAAAGTTTTATACGCTCTTGCTTATGTTCGTTATAATACTTCATTACATCTGATTCCTCATTTAATTTTAATTGACCTATAAATGCAGATTTCACAGCTGTACTGTAATCTTCTACCCTATAGGTTACTTCTATGGTATTAATATTTATTCTATCCTTAGCGAAAGCTCGTAATCCTACTGTATGCCAAATATAAACATCATTGTGCTCTCCTGAGAATACCTCTGGCTCTCCAAATAGCCTAAACATTTCTTCTTTCGCTATCGGAAAGCTATACAGTTGCCCATTTATCTCAAATCCTTTTGATGTAAAAGCAAAGTCTATCATCTTTTTTATTTTGGGCTAAAATACTATTAATTTCAAACAGTAATGTCACTGAATATATGGAAGTATTTACTATTTTTATAAAAACAATCCTTATGACAACAATAGAATTAACCACAGAACGCCTTCTTCTAAATCAACCTAATCTACAGGATATTCCTCGCCTATTAGAGATTATGAAAAACCCTGTGTACAGTCAGAATACAACCAATATCCCTTACCCTTATACAAAGGCAAGTGCTACTTTTTGGGTAAACTTAGCTTTAGAAGGCTTGGAAATTGGAGATAAATACATCTTTGCTATTCGTCTAAAAGGTAGCTCTACGATCATCGGAGGAGTCGGTTTAGGCATAGACAAGGCAAATAATAAAGCTGAAATGGGCTATTGGTTAGATGAACAATATTGGAATAAAGGATATATTACTGAAGCAGCACAAGCTCTCATTCATTATGGCTTTGAGACATTGCATCTAAAAAGAATATTTGCTTCTCACTTTATACATAATCCATCATCAGGAAAGATTATGCAGAAGATAGGAATGCAACAAGAAGGGGTATTGAAAGCCTATACCCTAAAGGATGGTGAATACCTTGACCATGTATTATATGCGTTAGTAAATAAATAATGGTTAGAAGCTAAAGCTTCTAACCATTATTTATGTATTGAATTAGTTCTAATTACTTTTTCTTCACTTTTACATTTTGAGAAGTTGTATTAACCATCGTGATATTAACTCCTTCATCTGATTCTATATTAACTGTAACATCTAACTTACCTTCTATAGATTCAAAATATTTCTTCTCCATATCGTAAATAACTTCTTTAGTACCGCCTCCCTTCATCTCAGCAAACTTAGTAGAAGTACTCTTAGAAGTGATTGTAGTCTCAATAACTAAATGTGCTTTATTATTAGCTATTTTGGCTATTTTATTGACTTCTTTAGTTGTTACCTCCACTTCACTTTCTTCTGATAATCTCATCTTTTGAGTGTTAGTAGACTCAAATTCTTGATTCACTTTTATAGGATCATTCCCTAAACCATTTCCATTAAATAAATCATCTAACATTACAACCAAGTCTCCTTCTAAACTCTTGTACTTAGCACCTAATGATTTAGATAGTTTTAATCCTTTTCTTGCATCTACACTTCCCTTAGTATATCCTTTTATAGGTCCTTCAGTCTCAGTATTTACAACTGATTTCCCTTCAAAATCTCTAGTAACTCTCTTCTCTAAGTCCAAATCAAAGTTAAGAGCATTCTTCTTCTTAGTTGTCCAATGTAATGTATAACTTGCATTAGATTCTTTAGTCTCGTAAGTAGGATAAGAATTCTGCCCCTCTTTATTAATCATTTCAATGATTTCTTTATTACCTACAAGGTTAGTAATCGTACTAAACTTATCATTTGAAGTTATCTCATAAGAGCTACCTGGCTGTAAGTCAAGTAATAAAACAACAGATTCTTGTGCTTGTACCTGAATAGAAAGTGCTACACAAGAAATAAAAAACAGTATCTTTTTCATCTTTTTTAATTAAAATCAACACAAGGTAATTACTTTTTAACAATTAAACTATTCAAATATTAAAAGCTTTTCTCTGCTAGATTTCTTATTTCAATAAACTCACATTGTAAATTAAGCTTCTTAGATCTTGTTGGATTGTTTTTACGGTTGCTTGAAGTTCATTATTCATATCAGACATTAAATGAATTCCGTCTGATTTAAAAAATCCACCTTTGCCAAAATAGAGTTCCTCTTCCTTTTTACTAATCTCTTCATCAAAAGCAAAAAACAACCATCTATTCTTTAGTGTTTGTATTAGGGATAATTTGCCTTCATTACTAAACGATTTATCATTCATCACTCTCCATACCGCAGGAGGAAATGCAAAATTATCATTCTGTTCAAACCAAATATTACTAAGTAAACTTCGATTCGTTTTTAGTTCTACTTTTTTGCCTTTCGGATTCAATAACAAAAACCCTAGTCCTGTACCTACTACCCCACCTGCAATATTTAACCCTTTATTCGTATTATCATTTGTAATCAAGGCTGTAGATAATGTAACTGCTGCACCGATCGCGATAGAAGCAACTGTTAGTTGAGTATTGGTAGTTCCATTTTTAGCATCCAATACCCTTGCTAGTTGATCATATCGCTCCCCATTACAATCAAGTTCTGCTGCCAAAGCATCTATCTCTGTCTGAAACAATTGAACTCTAATAATAATCTGTTGCTTCGCTTCTAATCTCTCTATAGGATCTGTACTATTTATAAACTTAGCCAACTGAGGCACTAATCCCAGATGAGACGCTAGTCTATAATCATGAGTAGACAACTTCTGTTTAACACCTAAATCTTCAAACGCCCTTTGCTCTTCAGTGGTATCATCTGTATACACAATGTTAGGCGCACAGTAATTCTCTTGCAAAACAGTCACTCTTGAACTTTTAATAACTGATGAACAAGACGCTAAGAAAGTACAGCCTATAAGCACTATTATTAGTTTAATCCATTTCATTATACTTATTTTTAATTAAAAAATAGTTAATATTAGTTAAAACAATTCTTCTTAACCAATATTTTTACAATAAAAACAAAAGAGATAAGCATTACACTTATCTCTTATTCTTTTACTTAAATAACCTTCTTAACCAACTCTCTTTCCCTTTTGTATAAGGAGGATATTTCATATTAGATTCAAACCAAAATGGCTTGTGCAAAATACTTTTAAAATGAGTAAACGCTTCGAAACCATATCGTCCATGATAACTCCCCATCCCACTAGCACCAACTCCTCCAAAAGGCAAAGTACTTGTGGTTAAATGCATTAAACTATCATTGACTGCACCTCCTCCAAAAGAGACTTCTCTTAAGATCTTCTTTATAAGGCTCTGATCCTTGGAATAAATATAACATGAAAGAGGTTTAGGTTTTTCTTTTACTTTCTCAATTACCTCATCTAATGACTCAAAAGCTATAATAGGCAATATAGGGCCAAATATCTCTTCTTGCATAACACTATCTTCCCAAACCACATTATCAAGGATTGTAGGGCTTATAAAACGTTTTTCTCGATCTATAAAACCTCCATAACATACCTTCTGGGGATCAATTAGTCTTACTAATCGATCAAAGTGGTGTGTATTAATAATCTGTAAATAGTGAGAAGGTAAGGTTCGACTATCTTGTGGATAGATCTCCATTTCTTTTTGAAGCAAATGAATTAGCTTATTCTTTATCGACTTTTCTACTAATAGATAATCAGGAGCCACACAAGTCTGTCCTGCATTCAACAACTTCGCCCAAACAATACGTTTAGCCGTTATCTCTAAGTCACAATCTTTTAAAATAAACACAGGACTCTTTCCTCCCAGTTCTAGTGTAACAGGAACTAAATTCTTCGCTGCTGCCTCATACACTATCTTTCCAACGGCAGTACTTCCTGTAAAAAACATCTTATCAAACTGTAGACTTAATAATTGTGTAGTTTCTTCTATTCCACCCTCTATGACATAGAGTAATTCTTTTTGAAAAGCGTTATTAAGTAATTCAGCTAATACATTGGATGTATGCATTGGTAACTCACTAGGCTTTATCATTACTGTATTTCCTGCTGCTATAGCTGTCAAAGCAGGTAATAAAGACAACTGATAAGGATAATTCCACGCACCAATAACTAAAGTTACACCTAATGGCTCTGGCATTATATATCCTCTTCCTGGGAAGTTGATAATTCCTGTAAAAACTCGTTTAGGCTTACTGAGTTTCTTAATATTCTTAATAAAGTAATCAATCTCTAGATAAACAATAGACAACTCTGTAATATAGGTCTCAAAAGAAGACTTTCCAAAATCTAGATAGATCGCTTCTGCTAACCTCTCTTCATTGGTTTTTAGCAATTGTTTTAGCTTCTTTAATTGTGCAATGCGAAAGCTAATATCCTTCGTTTGATTGCTATTAAAGAAGTCCTTTTGAGCTTTAAATATTGAGAGTATAGTGTCCATAGCGTAATAGTTATCCTATCAAAGATATTCATTTTACAGATATGATAAAGTGATACAAAAAACGAGACTTATAGCCTCGTTGGTTATTACGGAATTTAAAGAATAACTCCATCGTTATAATAAGTCAAAGTTCCTTTCTCTGTTAGGTAAATCACTTTATTCTTCGCTAATACTTTTAGACGTATTACCATCTCATTTTCTTGTTTAGAAGATTTAGGTAATAGTACTTGCCAATTCTCTATTTTACTAAGATCAACACTTAATTGTCCTTTTAAGAGATTTTTACCAGCAGAAAGATAAATAGCCTCCTCCGTATGACAATAATCTCCTGCACCTAATAATTCAATATCATCTCCATTGTCCTCGAAAACAGACTTACTATATACTTCTAAGATTTCTTTTGCTGTATAATCTTTAAACTGAATAAGACTACCACTGTACATCAGATGCTCTAGCCCTGAAGTAAAATATACCTGTTCTCTATCTTCAAAGAAATTCACTACTGGTAATAGCTCCATTTTAACCTCATTCATATTTAAATCAATAAAACTCTTATTTTCTGTATCAAAAGCAATAATATCTCCACCCCATTCTCCATAATTAAAACCTCCCCAAATAACATCACTCCTATCTATAAAATAAGTTGAAGGAACAGACATGCCTTCTTTCATTCTTATTTGAGTATTCATAATTTTTTGTTGATTGTATATTTTAGATGTAGAGACATCTTCTATTCCTTTATCAGTGAATAAATAGCCAGCACCTTTACTAGTATATTGTACTCCATTCACCTTATTAAGACTAGTGTAGATAATCTTCCACTCCTTATTTTGGTAAAGGAGAAGATTCTTATTATTAGCAACTGCAATTAACTCATCCTCTTTTAAACTAATATTATTTAATTGTGTATATCCTGCAACTTGGATTTCCTCTACTAGTTTTAAATTAGCTTTATTATACACTGATACTTTATTCTGTCCCTTTAAGACGTATACAAGTGAATCAGAAACAACAAAGTCTCTGACTTTCTGACCAAAAACAGTACTCATAAAAACAAGATTTACTAAACTTAAAATGATAAACTTTTTCATATTCTTTCTATCAAAGACTTTACACTACTCTTTTTAACCTTCTCTTATCAATAAGGCTCTTAGGAATGACAAGAATGCTTACTAATATACATTATCTCCTCTTAGTACAACTATTTATTAAACAAAAAAAGGGACTCGTCTCTGAGTCCCTTTCAGTTATAATTATATTTTTTAATGGATTACCAAACGAACATTGGTCTTTCTTCCATCATTTCATTTACTTCGTCTGCTACTTCCTCTAAAACAGCCTCATCAGTATGATTCATCAATACTCTATCGATAAGGTCTACGATAGTTTCCATATCAGCTTCTACTAAACCTCTTGTAGTAATAGCTGGAGTACCAATACGGATACCAGAAGTTACAAATGGAGATTTGTCATCGAAAGGTACCATATTTTTGTTTACTGTGATTTCAGCTTTCACTAATGCTTGTTCAGCTTCTTTACCAGAGATATTCTTATTTCTTAGGTCGATAAGCATCATGTGGTTATCAGTTCCACCAGAGATAATGTTATATCCTCTCTTCACGAAAGCAGCAGCCATAGCTTTAGCATTTTTTTGTACTTGCATCATATATTGGAAGTACTCATCTGTTAATGCCTCACCAAAAGCAACAGCTTTAGCAGCGATAATGTGCATTAAAGGTCCTCCTTGATTCCCAGGGAATACAGCACTGTCTAATAAAGCAGACATCATACGTACTTCTCCTTTAGGAGTAGTTAATCCGAATGGATTAGGGAAGTCTTTCCCCATCATAATCATACCTCCACGTGGTCCTCTTAAAGTCTTATGAGTAGTCGTAGTGATAATGTGACAATGAGGTACAGGGTCATTCATTAATCCTTTAGCGATTAAACCTGCAGGGTGTGAAATATCAGCCATTAAAATAGCCCCAACGCTATCTGCAATCTCTCTGAAACGTTTAAAGTCCATATCACGAGAATAAGCAGATGCTCCAGCGATGATTAATTTAGGTTGCTCTTTAGTAGCTACCTCTTGTATTTTATCATAATTTAATAATCCTGTCTCTTGATCTACTCCGTAGAATACAGGATTGTATAACTTTCCTGAGAAGTTAACTGGTGATCCATGAGTTAAGTGTCCTCCATGAGATAAGTCAAAACCTAAGATTTTGTCACCTGGTTTAAGACATGCAAAGAATACAGCTGTATTAGCTTGTGATCCAGAGTGAGGTTGTACGTTAACATACTCAGCACCGAATAAAGCTTTGGCACGGTCTATCGCGATTTGCTCTACTACGTCTACTACTTCACATCCGCCGTAGTAACGTTTATTAGGGTATCCCTCAGCATACTTGTTAGTCAAACAAGAACCTGCTGCTTCCATAGTTTCTTCACTTACAAAGTTTTCAGAAGCAATTAATTCAATACCATGAATTTGTCTATCTTGCTCTTCTACGATCAGGTCGAAAATTTCTGAATCTCTTCTCATTTAGTTTGTGTGTTTCGTTAATTTGATTCCAAATGTACAAAAAACGTTTGTTATATTCAGTCTTAATTATATATTTGAATATACTATTAACTTAAACAAAAAAACAATTATGATGATTAGTGCAAATGATCCGATGAGGAAAACATGGTTACCAGTAGAGAGTGATTCTGACTTTCCAATTCAGAATATTCCTTTCGGTGTTTTTATCACCAAAGATGATATTATAACTATAGGAACTCGTATCGGAGATTATGCCATTGATTTGAGTGCCTTACAAATGCTTGGATATTTTAAAGGTATAGAGCTGACAGATGATGTTTTTTTACAAGACACACTTAATGACTTTATCTCTAACGGCAAAAAAACATGGCGAGCGGTAAGAAATAGAATCGCTGAGATATTTGACAAAAACAACGATGAACTAAAAAACAATACTAAACATAGAGATGTTGTCATCTTCAAAATAGAAGATGTAGAAATGCAATTACCTGTGTATATAGGAGACTATACTGACTTCTACTCAAGTAAAGAGCACGCTACCAATGTTGGGACCATGTTTAGAGATCCTGATAATGCTTTATTCCCTAACTGGCTTCATATCCCGATAGGGTACCATGGTAGAAGTTCTACTATTGTTCCTTCAGGAGTAAATGTAAAACGTCCTGTAGGACAGACCCTTCCTAAAGGGGCTACCACTCCTATATTCGGAGCGTCACAACGTGTAGACTTTGAACTAGAAACTGCTTTTATTACTACAGATGCTAACCTAATGGGAGATAGTGTACCTGTAGATGATGCTGAAGAGTACATCTTCGGTATGGTTCTTCTAAATGACTGGAGTGCTAGAGACGTTCAGACTTGGGAATATGTACCACTAGGGCCATTCTTAGCTAAGAACTTTGCATCTTCTATCTCTCCTTGGATCATCACTTTAGATGCTCTTGAGCCTTTTAGAGTAGCAAGTCCAAAACAAGACCCTACTCCTCTCCCTTATCTACAACAAACTGGAGATAAAGCTTTTGATATCAAATTAGAAGTTTATATACAACCAGAGAATAGTGAAGATAAACTAGTCGCTGAATCTAACTTTAAATATATGTACTGGACAATGAGTCAGCAATTAGCTCATCACACTGTAAATGGATGTAAAGTAAACTCAGGAGACTTAATGGGCTCTGGTACTATATCTGGTCCTACTCCTGATAGCTACGGTTCTATGTTAGAGTTAACTTGGGCTGGTAGTAAACCTATCACCATGCCTGATGGTAGTACTAGAACATTCTTACACGACTATGATACAGTAACAATGAAAGGATACTGTAAAAATGATGAAGTAAGAATTGGTTTTGGTGAAGTAAGAAGTACTTTACTTCCTGCTACAATCAAGTTTTAAAACACTATACTGATCAAATATAAATGACATACAAAAGCGTGAAGTAACTCTGTTATTTCACGCTTTCTTTTTGAGTAAACCTATACTCTTTTCTAATTATTAAGTACATTTGAACCTTCAATACTATGACTATGTACACAGAACAAATCAAACGCATCAAAGAAAAAATAAGTCAACTTGACAAATTAGACCAAGACTTGGAAGTATTCGGTGCTGATACACATGAATATATATTAAACCCTGTATTAAGCGAGAAAGAAGTAACACAATTTGAAAAAGAGCATCAAATCAGTTTACCAAAAGACTACGTAGCTTTTATTACACAAGTAGGAAATGGTGGTGTGGGTCCGTTTTACGGATTACAAACACTAATGGAAGCTAGTGTAAACGAAGAACTAATGATAATCACAGGAGAAAACACTTCTTCTCTTTTGCAAAAAGCTTTCCCGCATACTCAACCTTGGAACCCTATTGAGGCACTAGGGGAAATAGATAATAAGATAGAAAAAGCTGCTGAAGAAGGAAACGAAGAATTAGAAGAGGAACTATACGAAGAGAGATTAGAAATAATCGGTGGCGAAGAGCACGATTATGGAAGACTTAACTTATGTGACTATGGATGTGGTATTACCCTATTCCTTGTTGTGACTGGTGACCAAAAAGGAATTATGTGGACAGACGACAGAGTCAATGATGGCGGATTATACCCAAGTATTGAGCTAGAGAACGAAGCTAGTCTGTCTTTTCTAGACTGGTATGAGCTTTGGTTAGATAATACTATAGCTGAATTTGAATAAAACTCAGTATACATAATTGAAATAAAGAAGCGTGAAACGCCCCGTGCGTATCACGCTTTTTTTAATAGACTAATAATCTTTTTAGCCATAGTCTGTACATGGTAAGTCAATGTCTTATTCCTTTTTCTTTTTCAACGATTTGATTAAAGTGTACAGCATACTTCTAATCTCTGTAATAGTAGAATCGTATTGAGCTATATTCTCTAAATAATTCAGATCATGTGCTATCACCAATTGAGTTTCTAACTCTGCTAAATTTCCTAGAGCTATGTATAGAAACTGTTTATACTCCTTATTCCCTTTTCTAGCACTCCCCTCAGCTATATTAGAAGGAATAGCTAAAGCACTCTGTCTTAACTGACTGCTCAGTCCATATATTTCCTCTTTCGGGAAGTCTTTTGTAATATCATAAACAGTAGAGACGAACTCTACACTGTACTTCCAAACCTCTAAGTTGCGATGTGTATTCATAATTAAATTTTAGTCGAAACTACTTATAATAATGCTGGTATAGGCTATCATAAATATTACGAAATAATTAAGTTATCGTAAAGTAGAGATTATACACTCCTCTATCTTTCCTTTCCTAACCTGAGTTCGATTACTATTAATTTTTTACAATTACATAAAACGTAAAAACAAAACAACACTATAAGCAACTACACAACAACGCATTTTATCACCATACTTAAAGATAAGTGCGTGAAATCTATTTTATATAATAAGTTTTATACTTTTTTATTTCATACTAAGTCTAAAAAGGCTGTCAAAACAAAGAGACTTGCTTTTATCTTTTAACCTTATTCAGTGTTTTCTAAGAAATGCAATAGCTTCATGTAGTTAAAACCCACAAAGACTATTAAAACTCTTGCGTATATTGCAAAACTACCTGTACAAAAGAAACTGATTAGCACTACTCAAACTAAACATTAAACAAGGTTTTCTTCGGGCGTTGATTGGAGAGTCTTTTGGAGTTCTTCGGAAAACTAGTCTTCCTTCCGAAGAAACACTGAATTATTCCGAAGAGGTTCCGAAGAAACGCATAGTGACAATATTACTTATCACTGTAAATCAAATAATTACAACGCCAATATAGGAATAAAGTGGAAGTTTTTGGAAATAAAGAGAAGTTTTTGGAAGAAAATGGAAGAAAATGGAAGAGAATGGAAGAAAGTGGAAGCTATTCTAAAAACTTGTTTTTCTGATTGTAGTTTTGCTATGTAATCATAAAGAGAAATATGATCTAATTGGAATCCTTTGATTTTTCCTGATAAACCTACAAGCTAACTTCTTTTTTAATTTTTTTATCAGACAACCATGATTTTATATCAGTCTTTATTTACAAATTAAGGATAGTTTTATTTTGATCTACTAGGGGATTGCTTGAGGTTTTCTTGCACCTTTCTTGCACCTTTCTTCGACAAAACTACCTTCTAGGCTAGAAAACCCCTAGAAATCTCCTAGCAATCCCCTAAGAAGTGCAAGCCAAGTGTTCTTGTTCTATTCCTAAATATGAGTGTCATTCTATATTAATACCATGATACACTAATGGATAAAACCTCTTTAGTCCAACTGAGGTTCCTAAATAAAAAAGCCCCTTAGTATGATCACTAAGAGGCTTTAAAAAAAGTACATTATTTACTCTGAAAGTAAATCGTAATTAACATCCTATACTTTCGTGCGCCGCTACAGGCTGTATAGAAACATTATTATTGGTTGTATCTGACAGATACAATGTCGGTCTAGAGATATTGTACTCCGTAGAAGTATTGATCAATATATCTATTATATTATCACCATTAAGATCTCCACTAAAAATCACTTTAGGCACCTGTCCTTCTTCAAAGTACTTCTGAGATAATAGCATCATTTCGCTGACTTGTTCTCCATCTTTTATCTCCATACGTAGAGTATAATTCTTCACATAATACTTAGGCATTTCATAGCCTTGCTCTACAGAGTTTAAGAAGTCTTCTTCGCTTACTCCATTAAGCTTTCTTGTACCCGTAGCATATAAAGTATATTCCTTACCTTTAAATGAAATTTGTACTTTCTCACCAGGATAGATATATGAAGGAATATTTGCCGTCTCTACAACAGCCTCTTTCAGACTACTATTTTTCTTCTCTATAAACATTAGACAAGCTTGTTTTCCACTATTAGAAATAGCTACTCCACTCACTTCATCTTCCTCTTCACTAGTATCTGCAAGAATCTTAGATACCAGAGGCGCCATAGCCACTAACTTATAAGTATTAGTACTATCCGATATTAAGCCTAGCCATTCTTTTGACTCTATTCTTTCAGGAACTTCATCTGCATGAAATGCCCCAGGTGTAAGAAGCGTATTGTCAAATGAAAAATGTTTTGGATAATCCTTAATATTTTCGGTTCCAGACACTATACTATAGTGTTCAAAACCATCGTCATCTGTTCCTAAGTTACTGATGACTATTTCTTCAGGTTTTAGGTTAGCGTAACCAATATTCCGCTCACCCTCAGTAGATACTTCTTCTACTTTTTTGTTTTTACAACTGTTCATAGCTAACCCAATTGTCAAAACTATCACTGCAATTAGTGATTTTCTTTTCATCGTTATTTCGTATTTTTAAGGTGGTGCAAAAGTATATGTTCTTCTGATATCCCAACTATAAAAACCCTATTTTAACACTACACATAATCAGTTAAATAACAATCACTTACACACTAAAACAATAATACCTCATTGCTATTTAATGTCAAAACACTTAAAAAGCTTCCCAATGAGTTTACTATACCTCTTCTTTTTGTAAATTGCTGATTCTTAAAAACAAGATGAACAGTAAAGATAGTCTTCATCTTTTACACCACATAAATGCAATACATCATGAATGCAAAAACATACTTAATATTTGGAGTAAGCAAAGGCTTAGGAAAAGCCATCACTCAATATATTCCTAATGAACAAGATATCGTTTATGGGATCTCTCGCACTAGACCTAATTATTTAGATAAAAACGATCAGAACAAACATTGGATAGCAGGAGATTTATCTCATCCTAGTCAAGCTACTAACGACTTAAAAGAAACAATAGGGCAACAAAAAATTGATTATTTAATCTATAATGTAGGGATATGGGAACACAATGCCTTCTCAGATACATACAGCTTCCATGATAATACACAAGAAGAAATCATCAATATGATTAATACCAACATCTCTTCTTGTATTCTAATGATTCAAGCCTTTATAGAAAACCTAAAGTTATCAGAGAGTGCTAAGATTATCTTGATAGGATCTACTTGGGGATTAGACAATCACAATGGAAAAGAAGTTACTTTCTCTGCTACAAAGTTTGCTCTACGAGGCATTATTCATTCACTAAGAGAAAATTTAAGAGAACACCTAATCGGAGTATCGATTCTAAATTTAGGTTATTTAGCAACAGAATATGGATGTGCGGAGCCAATAGAGACCATTATAGAACAATCTAACGGAGAACTTATCCCACTACAAGATGTCTTACAAGCCATCCGTTTTATTATATCAACATCTAAAGCATCTTGTGTAAAAGAAATCAATATGCCTGCGATGAAGGATATAAATATGTAGCAAAACAAATATCAAAAAAGCCATAACACACTGAATGTCTTAAAAATATAAAATAAAAAAAATCTAAACCTGTATTTTATTTATACCTTTGTAACAGATATTAAAATCACAATACTTATGAAAACTAAACACACAGAAAATCAAAACAAAAACGGATCTTGTGTTACTCTCTGCAATAAAAGTATTAGCACAGAAATCATAAGTAATACTATATCACAAGAACATAAAAATTTTATAGATTCTAGATTAGAACACTATCATAACAATCCAGATGACTTAATGGACTTTGGAGAATTATTAAATAAATTTGAAAAAGAGCTATAGTGTATATATTGGTAAACAATTCTTTAGTTGAACAAGATATTAGATTTGCCTTTGATTACTACAAAAGTATATCACACAAACTTGCAAAAGAATTTATACAACAGTTACAAAAAGCAAAAGAGAACATAATATTATACCCTTTCAGTAATGATATAGTCTATAATAATGTACGTCTACATAAGTTAAAACAATTCCCTTATCACATACATTATATTGTAGAGGAAGATAAAATGAAAATTATCATTCTCGCTATTGTACATACTAAAAGAGAATATTCTAAATACAAATAAAAGAGGCTGTCCATGGACAGCCTCTTTTATTTGTATTGGTTGTTTACTAACATCCTAAATTCACTAAAGCCGCAACAGGTTTTACTGTTACTGCTCCTGATTTACCTTCTGATAGATACAACGTATATCTACTCATATTATAGTTATAAGTAGTATTAATTAGAAAATCAATATTTCCATCTCCATTTAAATCTCCTACAAAGTCAATTGTTGGAGTAGCTTCTTCTAAACTTGATAAATCTAATAAAGTGATTACCTTATCTTGTCCCTTAACTTTTAAGAATAAACTGTATTTTTTAATCTCATACCCTTGTACCTCTTCTCCTTCTTCATTTTGGTAAGTATAGGCTGCTCCTTTTTCTCCTTTAGCGAAGAGAGTATAGGTTTTTCCCTTAAATATAAAATCTTTGCTCTCGCCTGGATAGATAGTCTTAGGCAAATTAACTGTTTCTAAGTTACTACCTTGAGTTAATACTCCTTCATTCGTCATGAACACCACTTCACCCACACTCTTAGCAGAGACTTTTACCCCTGTCATTTCTCCTACCTCATCTAATACTACATCATGTATTAGTTTAGTAGTAGGATTTACTTTATGTACACTATATGTACCATCTGTTTCCTTTACTAATCCTACCCAAGACTTACTACTTACGTTATCTACTATTTCTCCCTCATGATAATCACCTGTCATAATTAAATCATGCTTAAACTTAAAAGAAGTTGGATAAACTGTAGGGTCATAATAATCTTCCTCTCCTTCTACTACAGCCTCATCTACTATAGCTGCAGGTTCCTCTTCTCCTTCATTAACAGAAGTTGTTGTTTCCTCTATAGGAGTTTCTGTTGTAGAAGATTCTTCTTGTTTGTCTTTACAAGCTGTAGTTAAACCAACTATAGCCGTAAATACGAATATAGACATCAGTCTTTTCTTCATAATTTGCGAGTTTTAAAACCTTGCTAAAATAAAAATATTCTTGCTTCCTACAACTCATAACTCACAGAGAATAAATAATTAAAAATCAAAAAGTTATATCAAAAAGAATATTTATCTCCAAGTACAAGAGTCATTTTTACATCCAAAATTAAAGAAAGCTTGTAAAAACAAATACAAAACTGGAATCATCAAAATCCACAATTCTGAATCTAAAGCTTGAAATAAAAGTAATACTCCTAGACCTAGACGAATCCACCTCATCACTGTCCATTTCTTAAAATATGCAATAATCATCTTATATCATTTAGTACTTCAAAGATAGGTAACGATAATCTTACCTACTGTTACATAAGTTACAGACTCTCTCTTTTAAGATGACGACATTAACTTCTTCAGGAATTCGTGTCCAATAGATGGGGGCTCTTGCTGGAAAACCTCATTAACAAGAATATTACATGAATTGACAAAAAAGAAAGAATAACTTTTCATTATTTAATCCTTGTGTAACAATTGTTACTTCACTTGTCTACACTATCTGCTACTTTCGCTGATATATAAACCATAATATAGTAAACAATGAGAAAATTAGTTTTAGCCATCGCTTTATGTTCTATCGTAAGTGCTCAAGCATTAGCCTACAATACAATAAACAATGAAACATCTATTGTTGCTTACGAACAAGATACTAAAGGAGATAAATATGCTATTCTAGTACAATCTATAAAAAACCTACGCTCTTCTATAATGACTGGAAGTGAAATCAAACAAGCTAATCCAAAAGCTGATTTCCAAATCGTAATCATGGGGCAAATGGTACAAGACTTAAACAATAAAGAACTACATGCTGAATTAGATGCTGCAAATAAAGCAGGTATTAAATTAGTAGTATGTGAATTTGCATTAAACGTTTACGGTGTAACATTGAAAGACTTGCCTTTGTACTTTATCGGAACACCTAATGCGCATAAATACATGTTTCAGTTAAATGAAAACAACTACAATACACTTTCTATTTAACCCAGAATACGCGAGAGACCTATTAACGAGAGTAAATTATACAAAACAGCTCTGAATTTATGAAAAAAGCATACTCTAGTATGGTTTTAGAAGAAATGAAAGAGATGTAAAGTAGAATTTATTCGTAGTATTGGGCGAATGCGAAATCTGGGTTAAGTTAATAAAGTCCCCCCTGTATTTATGACAAAAGAGGCCGAAAGCCTCTTTTTTATTTTACCTCATCTGTATTCCATTGATCCCAATATTCAGGTCCATATATAATGTCTATATACTCTCCATCTTTACTGTCCATATCTCCTAAATACATCTGCATATGTTCAGGGATACGTTCATAAGCTATTTTTAATGCTTCTTTTAATTCATCTGTAGGATTCTCTTGATAAGCTTCTAAAGCCTCTCTACAGAACTGAAGTAAAGATTACTCTCCATTTAACTGTCTATAGTCATCTTCTAATTCTACGAATATCTCTTCAATCTCATTACTATAAAACTCCTCTACTATTGTAAATTCTCCAAGGTTTTCTATTATCACTTTAGCCCCATTAGGAATGGTACTACAGACAATACCTTCATCTATCAAAGCCCTTAAACGTTCAAAGTCTAAAACTTTTTCTTCTCCACAACCGTGAATTAAGATCGTTTTATCTTTAAAAAGTAATAATTGCACTAAATAATACTTCCCTTCAAAGACATAAAATAGACTGCGATTCTCTCCTTTTATTTTAGTAGGAAAAAAGTGATCTACATTAACTGTATCAATTTTATACAACGTTCCTGTTCCTGACTCTCCTACTGTGACGCCATTGACTTTTCGCTCTTGATAAGTATATATATTTGTCCAATTAGGATTAAGCTCTAATACCAAGCTTTTTATAAACTCAAGATACTCCTTAGGTGTATAATACCACTGCCCTTTATCTATTTTCCAAGAACCTAAATTAAAACAAGAGATTTCCTCTCCGTCAGGTATATTAGTGACAACCCATCCTTTCTGTACATCTTTAATAAAATGTTCGAAATCTTCAAAGTTCCAATCCGCTATCCTCCCATCTTCATAAACATCAAAATGTGTAAAATGGTAGCCTCCATTATGGATAATACCTGGTGTTTTCACCCCTTGTAAAGTTGTCGTTCTATAAACTAGTGTTCTACTCATCCTATAGTCTCAACAGTAATTTCTCAGTATCAACACCATCTATACTCTCATGTGAAGTATTAAAGACCGCTTTTCCTTTAGAAACAATGATTAATTGCGGTGACTCGTGATGCACATCTAGTTCTTCTTTTACCTCCATAGACTGAAGTCTATTATTCACTACATCTACTAGATAACAATCTACACCAGTAGGATTAGTAAAGCTTGCTTCAAAATTTCTTAATGCAAATTTACTAATATGGCATCGAGGACTGTGTTTAAAAATAATTACTGCTTTATCATTTGAATTAGCAATCAGGTCTTTTACTTGACTACTTTCTGTTATATTGATCCATTTCATAAGACAAAATGTTAGTGTGTTCTACGTTACTTAAGCGAATTTATGACTTTTTGACATCTTTTACTAATAAGAATAATTCAAATATTGCCAAAAAGTCTTAATTTTAATATTGGAACACCTTTTGTCTATTACGATATATCCAAACAAATAAACGATTTAGTATATGAACTTAAATAATTTTACAATAAAATCACAAGAAGCCCTACAACAAGCACAGGTAATCGTGCAAGGGCTTGGACAGCAACAAATAGAAAACGAGCACATCTTTAAAGCGATAATGGAAGTAGACGAAAACGTTACTCCATTTATCTTAAAGAAATTGAACATTAATGTAGATACATTTAAATCTGTATTAGATGCTACAATCTCTAATTTTCCTAAAGTAGCTGGTGGACAAATGGGCTTATCAAGAGAAGCAGGTACTGCTATCACTGAAGCTCAGGCTATCGCTACGAAAATGAAAGATGAGTACGTATCTATTGAGCATTTAATCTTAGCGATCTTTAAATCAAAAAGCAAAGTAGCTCAGATCTTAAAAGATCAAGGTGTTACAGAAAAACAACTTGAAGCAGCAATTAACGAAATTAGAAATGGAGCAAGAGTAACTTCTGCCTCTGCAGAAGAGACATACAACTCATTAAATAAATATGCGAATAACTTAACGCAATTAGCTAATGAAGGTAAACTGGATCCTGTAATTGGTCGTGATGAAGAAATCAGACGTGTGTTACAAATCTTGAGCCGTCGTACTAAAAATAACCCAATGCTTATCGGTGAGCCAGGGGTTGGTAAAACAGCTATTGCAGAAGGATTAGCACACCGTATCGTACAACAAGACGTACCTGAAAATCTAAAAGACAAGCAAATCTTCTCATTAGATATGGGGGCATTGATTGCTGGTGCGAAGTACAAAGGTGAATTTGAGGAGCGTTTAAAATCAGTGGTTAAAGAAGTAACTTCTGCTGAAGGAAATATCATCTTATTCATTGATGAGATTCACACCCTCGTAGGTGCTGGAGGTGGTGATGGTGCGATGGATGCAGCAAATATCTTAAAACCTGCATTAGCACGTGGAGAACTACGTTCTATTGGAGCAACAACATTAGACGAGTATCAAAAATACTTTGAGAAAGACAAAGCTTTAGAGCGTCGTTTCCAAAAAGTAATGGTAGATGAGCCAGATACAGAAAGTGCGATCTCTATCCTACGTGGTATAAAAGAGAAATATGAAGCTCACCACAAAGTACGTATAAAAGATGAGGCGATTATAGCTGCTGTTAATTTATCAGAGCGTTATATCACCAACCGTTTCTTACCAGACAAAGCTATTGACCTTATGGATGAAGCTGCGTCTAAATTGAGAATGGAGATTAACTCTAAACCAGAAGAACTAGATGTACTTGATCGTAAGATTATGCAATTAGAAATCGAGATTGAGGCAATCAAACGTGAGAACGATGAGGACAAACTTAAATCTCTTGGGTTAGAAGTAGCTAACCTAAAAGAAGAAAGAAACGATATCTATAGTAAGTGGCAATCTGAAAAAGAAGTTGTAGATAAGGTGCAAGCTATCAAACAAGAAATAGAAACTTATAAACTGGAAGCTGAAAAAGCAGAACGTGATGGTGACTATGGAAAAGTAGCTGAGCTTAGATATGGTAAGATAAAAGACGCTCAAGAAGAACTTGAAAAAGCTCAAAAACAATTAGACGAGAACCAAAATGGTCAATCGCTAATTAAAGAGGAAGTAACAAGTGATGATATCGCTGAAGTAGTAGCAAAATGGACTGGTGTACCTGTTACTAAAATGCTTCAAAGTGAAAGAGAAAAACTACTTCACTTAGAAGATGAATTACACAAACGTGTGGTAGGTCAAGAAGAAGCAATTGAAGCGATTAGTGATGCTGTACGCAGAAGTCGCGCTGGATTACAAGACCCTAAAAAACCAATTGGTTCATTCCTATTCTTAGGTACTACTGGGGTTGGTAAAACAGAGTTGGCAAAAGCGTTAGCTGAATATCTATTTGACGATGAGAATGCGATGACTCGTATTGATATGAGTGAATATGGCGAAAGACACAGTGTAAGTAGATTAGTAGGAGCGCCTCCAGGATACGTAGGATATGATGAAGGTGGTCAATTAACTGAAGCTGTTCGTAGAAAACCTTACTCAGTAGTGTTATTAGATGAAATTGAGAAAGCACACCCTGATACATTCAACATTTTGTTGCAAGTATTAGATGAAGGACGTCTAACAGATAATAAAGGACGTTTGGCTGACTTTAAAAACACAATCATCATCATGACTTCTAATATGGGTAGTCATATTATCCAAGAGAAGTTTGAGAATGCTACAAATATAGAACAGGCTTCTGAAGATGCTAAAGTGGAAGTATTAAACGAGTTGAAACAACAAGTGCGTCCAGAGTTCTTAAACCGTATAGATGAAGTAGTGATGTTTACTCCATTGAGCAAAAACAATATCTTACAGATTGTAGACATACAACTACAAAGTGTATTCAAGATGCTTGCTCAACAAAACATACATATGGAAGCTACTGCGGAAGCTAAAGAGTTCTTAGCTACTAAAGGCTTTGACCCTGAGTTCGGTGCACGTCCTGTAAAACGTGTTGTACAAAAAGAAGTGTTGAACCGATTGTCTAAAGAGATTTTATCTGGTAATGTGAAAGCAGATAGTATGATCTTGTTAGATTCGTTTAACAACGAGTTGGTCTTCAGAAACCAACAATAATATTTGGATTGATTAGTTAGTTATAAAATAAAAACACCCTAAGTCAAAATGGCTTAGGGTGTTTTTTATTGCGTATACTTTTAATTAGTATTCCCAAAGCATTAATCCTGCCTCATAACCAGCGCCTAGTGTCCAAAACAAAATCTGTTCTCCTTGTTTAATCTTCCTTACTCTTCGTTGATATTGATCTAATGCTAAAAAAGGACTTGACGAACCAGTATATCCTAATTCATGAGAATAAAAAGGCACTTTATCATCGCCTAAATTAAAATACTCTTTGATTAATTGTACATTTTTATAAGAAAACTGAGAAAACATAAACAAATCTATATCTTCTAAACTCATTTTATTTCTTTCTAAAAATGATAGTAGTTCTTTCTTTATGAAATCCACACTCCCCATTCCATCAAAGGAACGATCCCACACTAATACATCTTCATTCTTAAACTGAGAAAAACCAGCAGGCGGATAAGACACTGTATCAGCAATATCACTATCTGTATGATACATTACATCTTTTAGTCCTCTACTTTCTCCATCTTTATCAAGGATAAAAGCAAAAGCAGAATCAGAAAAACAAAATGCTGTAATTGGATTATTATTATCAACTATACGACACAGATTCTCTGCACATACAATTAATGCTCTCTGCATTCTAGGAGTACATTGCAAATATTTAGTCAACTGATCTAATGCTATAAATGCTCCAATACAATTGGCATTTAAATCAAAGCACATAGTTTTCTTCTTTGCATTCAACATTTGATGTAACTTGATAGAAGCTGATGGTACTAAAAGCTCCGGTGTAGCAGAAACTAAAGCAATAACATCAATATCTTCAATATGCAAACCACATTCTCTTAATGCTCCTTCTGCGGCTTTAGTAGCCATAGTAATTGTTGTTTCTGCAGAATTTCGATCTAGAATAAATCTTTTTTCCCTTCCAAGACTCTGTTGGATTTTTTGCATTGGAATATTTCTTTGCTCAAAAGAAGCTATCACACACTCATTTGTTTCATAACTAGTTGGGTGATAAAAATAGGTCTGTTTTATTGTCATAATTATAAATTTTAATAGTAATTCAATTACATAAATTTATAAACCCTACTAGTTAAAAAATTAAAACTATTGAATTTTAACACTAAAAACCATACTTTATAACATCTACTAATACTAACAAAAACAACCTTTTATACAAAAAACATATTCTAAACACCTTTATTCACTACCTTTTATTTTCAAATAAAAGATGGTAAAAAGGGTCTTAAACACTAACTAAAAAACTGTACTATCTATAACTCTACCTTTTTTAAACTTCACACTACTCTTACCATAATACCAAATCTCGATATCTCCTTGTTCTTTTATATCTGTAGGATCTCCTTGTACAGCCCATACATCATTCTTACTCGCTCCTATTTTAAATGCTTTCTTAGTTTGAAACTCATCTTTCAGGTTATCTGTTTTAGAACTTGGTTTAGTAAGCTTTTCTTCTTTACTTATTTTAGTTGTCTCTGTCTTCTTTTCTACAGAGATTTCCTTTTTCACTTCTTTTGCCTTATCAGTTACTAGTATTTCTTTCACACTTTCTGTATGTTGATACTCCTCTTCTTTTTTTTCGGCTGTATAAATCTCTCTTCTTACCTCTACAGGCCTCTCTTCTACTTTCTTTATATTCGCTTTAGGTTTTGGTAATTCTTGCTCAACAACCACTGTTTCTTGAACCTTCGTATCTTCACTCTCACTAAATGTATAATAAACTAAATACCCTCCTAAAACAACGATAATACCAATAACCACAAATAAGAAAATATAGGCATTATTACTTCCTGTATCTACTATCTTTTCTTTCTCTTTAGGGATTTCTTGTTTATCCTCAGGTCTAGAATAGACAGGTACCTCATAGCCATTAGCTATATTATACTTTTCTCTCTTTTCTCTATCTCCTAATGTAGCATAAGCTTCATTCAGTTGTTCGAACATCGTCTTATAGAATAAACTACTCGGATTCTTATCTGGACTATAACGCTCATATAAAGACTGAAAAGCACGCTTGAGCTCTTCCTCTGATACGGTAGGATTAACTCCTAACACTCTATAATAATTAACCTTACTCATTTAAATAAATCAATTTATTAACAAAATTAACAATAACAAATCAATATAAGTTTAACTAAACAAATACTTTTATTACAAAGTCTAGTGATAATAGAAATATTACTTCTTTATAAATTGTGGATTTTTAGGTTGAAAGATATTTTGTAACTTTTTAGATAGACGCTTTAAAGTATTAGAATGTTTAAGATAATAAGGTATTTGATCTAGAGGAATACTTCTAACATTAGCGATCATCTCATCTACTGTATAATTATGCATAAAGGATCTTTTTAACCAATCTGATATAAACTCATCCCATTGGTCTTTATTCCCCCAATAATGCCCTATAATATGATCAGCAGACGTCATATCTCCAGCCGCTCCTAAAGCTAAAGAAAAAGCAAGTTGTTCTTTTGTAAATGCTTTAATATTTGCTTCACACATTTGGTCACTTATATCTAAAGCCTGTTTAATACTTGAAAAATTAGCTTTTGATACACCTATAACACCGGCATTCCACATACAAGTATTTTCAGTAATAAGAATTCCACCATAAGTATTGTCTTTTAATTCCTTCCAAAACCTCTTTCCGGTTTTTGTAGTAAACTTGTTGAGTTGCCCTTCATCTATATGCATAATACTAGTCCCTTGTTCTAATTTATCACTTAGAGGAGCTAATGACTTATAGACAAAAGTATCTACATCTAGGTACAATAAATCTTTCTCTGGATACTGCTGAGCGATATACTCTAATGCCTTTATTTTTACTCTAAACATATATTGGTACTTCCCTAACCAATCTTTAACAAGATCCTTATCTAAAGATTCTACCGTTATTCTTCCTTTTAATTGATTAAACAGCGAAGGTTCTTCAGTCAATACAATAATATTATCACTTGCTCCTTTATGAGCCAATACGGTATATATAGAGAAAAAAACTTGTTGATAATAACTCATCTTATTACCAAAAATCAAATAAACAATATTCATTCTAAATATTAAATTTGAAACAAAAATACAACAATATAACAAATACCATATATCTATATAACAAAAAAAAGATCTACATCCATAAAGAATGAGATCTTAAATCATTAATTCCAATATTTTATTTATACCGCCAGCTCTCTTACGATTTGATGCCACATGATGGGTAAGTCTGTTATGCTACTCCATTTCTCAAAACCAATATTCTTCACTATCATTACGGCATCTGATATCTGCTTTTTGGAAGTACTTTTATTGACAATTGATTGCGCTATACTACTCAACTGACTAAACGCCTTTGTTTCCTCTATTTTCATAATCATACAGTTAAATGAAACCTCTTCTCTTGCTCTTATTATTGACTATAGATTAATCACTTATAAGATCTTTTTATGTTTTATAATTCTTTTATTAAGATACTCCTTTTTAGAGTAATAACAAAACTTATATACTAATTCATATTGATTTTAACTTATCTTTTATAGTCATCTAACTAAAAAAGTTATACTTTAGAAAAGAACAAACACAAAAGATTATGAGTCACAAAAAACTATTTGCAGGCAGTGAAATAATGGTATTGGCTGTTAGAAACATTCTAGACGAAAACAACATCTCTTATATCATCAGAGATGATATACAGTCAGCCATAGGCATCGGAGCAGGTACTCTAGATAGAGCTGTACATATCCTGGTCAATGAAGAAGACTTAACTAGAGCACAAACTCTATTAAAAGAAAACGATTTAGAAGAATAATAAAAGGGACTCTTAGCTAAGAGTCCCTTCCCATTTATATACACTAGTCATCTAGTTTTCTATTGATAATTCTATCAAAATAATCCTGAAGAAATGCCTTACACTTCATTTCTAGCTCTTCCATTTCTTTATTCTTTTGTTTGATTAGGTTTTTTCTTAAGGCTTTATCATGGATATCATAGAACCCCGTTGCCTCTTGTCCATTAAATCGAACAATATATTTATCTCCTTGATACGTTATTTCATTAGCTCCATAACTCACTGTAAAACGGTCATTGATAGGTCCGTTAATCAGACTACTTCCCCAACTCCTAAATGGCTCGTCATATCCTACTAGATCTAAGATCGTTGGATATATATCCATTTGTTGAGCTAGTCGATTATCCTCCCCTTTCAATCTCTCATCTGGCGTATAGATCATAATCGGGATCGCTGTCCTATTGACCAATTCTTTATATTTATCATAATAAATCTGATTAGTATGATCCGCAGTGATTATAAAAATAGTGTTCTCAAACCAAGGTTCGTTCTTACTCTCTTCAAAGAAACGTTTAAAAGCATAATCTGTATATCCCACAGGTCCGTGAATTTGTAAATTACCTTTAGGAAACTTCCCTTTATATTTTTCTGGTAACCCAAAAGGTTCATGTGAAGAAACAGAAAACAACGTTGCAAAGAAAGGAGTTTTCTTTTCATTTAATGTTCTTCGCATAAACTGAAAGAAAGGCTCATCCCATATCCCCCATGTCCCATCGAAGTCATCGTCATTATCGTATTCTGTCATTCCATAATAATGATCATAGCCTAAGATATTACCAAAGCCTAAGAATCCCATAGAACCATTCACAGCTCCATGAAAGAAAGAAGTATCATACCCTTTTGAGTTCAGTAGAGACACTACTGACTCTATCTTCTGATTAGGAAACGGAGAAGACGTAAACGCGTCTTTAAAAGATGGAATACCAGCTAGAATAGAAGGAATAGCATGAATCGACTTATATCCATTTGCAAAAGCATTAGTATATATTAAACTATGTTGCGCTAGCGAATCTATAAAAGGAGTATAACTTTTATAATCTGGTATATCAGTATCTTTATTAAACGCACCTATATACTCTCTACCGAAACTCTCTGTGATAAACAACACAATATTAGGCGTACTTGGCTTATTGACATTATATTGCTCTATACCATCTACATACTTTTCTAATGTTACTTTATCCATATAGTTCACCATTTTATAGCTACTCTTACCTATTGTTCTTAAGATAGCAAAGGGAGTGTTTAATACGATATCTCCATGCTCTGGTTTAGTCGTATGTCTATTAGCATCGACTATATTGATAGGTCTAGTTTTTTTAGTTACTCCACCTCGTATACCAGATACGATTCCTACTGATGCGATAATGGTGATAACAAGAGTAGACACAAAATAATCTTTAGTAGGCTGTCTCTCCACAGGGCTCATTTTAACCCTAGTGTATAGATATATCCAAAGCGCAGAACTAATCAAAAATAAAACCAACACATCCCAATAATTCATTAGAAAATTAGAAAATAATTGTGTCTTATTCTTTTCATGTTCTAGACTATCTAGCACTGCGATAGTTGTTCTAGACAGAATAAATCTATAATATATTAAATCGACGAAGTTAGTCGCATAAGCTATTAGATTAGGAATAAAGTAAGCTATGAATACCACTTTCTGATATCCAGGTTTTGTATTTATAAATGCTGGCAGTATAGATAGTAAAATAAACAAAATACTGACATAGAAGATAGCCGCACTATCAAATGATAAGGCATAAAATGATAAAGCTAAAAACTGTCCTATCGAATCAACATTTAATAGATCTGCATTATAAAAATAAAATAGCAGACGAGCGACGAAGTAAAAAAGAAAAGCTAGTGATAGTCTATATAACAATACTTTTACCTCGTATACTCTAAACTTATTAGGGGTCATAAGGTTGTAAGGTTTTAATTTTTAAGGTGGCCAAATTTAACCAAAACTTCACTCTAAAGAGTTAACCTACAACAAGTTTAAGACTCACATTTTTTTTTAATACAATTTTCACAAAAAAGAAAATTATCAAGATTTACAACTTTTTACTTAAATTAAGATACTATTCTATAATTAACAATAAAAAAGAAAATATCATCGTCCTTATTTATCAAAATCCCCATACAAAGCATACTGTAATCTCAATTTGAGATTTAACCTATACACCTGCGTTTCTCTTAAATACAGCATATAAATCGTTTAAAAAACACCAAACAACAAATATCTTTGTTCTAACTCACAAAAAACCAACTTATTATTAATTTATAATACTATACTATTATAAACTTTCTAGTAAAAACATCTATTAACTTACAAAAACAATAGTGCACTAAACGAAGAAAGCACCTTATATAGGTGCTTTCTTCGTTTTAATTATCTGTCTAATCGCTTATCTATTATACGTTCAAAATAGTCTTGAACAAAAGCTTTACACTTTATTTCGAGTCTCTCCATTTCTTTGTTTTTTTGACCGATTAAATTTTTCTTTAATCCTTTATCATTAATATCAAAGAATCCTGTCACCTCTTTCCCATTAAATCTTACGATATAATTCCCCTCTTGGTAAGTGTATTCATTTCCTCCATAATTAATCGTATATGGAGTCGTTATTGTATCATTCACTAAACTTCTTCCCCAGCTTCTAAAAGGTTTGTCATATCCTATTAGGTCTAATACTGTAGGATAAATATCTATTTGCTGAGCTAGTCTCTTATCTACCCCTTTTAATCTCTCATCAGGAGTATAGATAAGTATAGGCACTGCAGTACGATTAACCAGTTCTTTATACTCATCATAAGCGATCTGATTAGTATGATCTGCAGTAATGATAAAGATTGTATTCTTAAACCATGGTTCTTTACTACTCTCTTCAAAGAATTTCTTAAAAGCATAATCTGTATACCCTACCGTCTTATGAATAGGAACATCTCCTACAGGAAACTTCCCTTCATACTGAGCAGGAATATTAAATGGCTCATGTGAAGACACTGTAAATATAGTAGCAAAGAAAGGATCTTTCTTCTCATTCAATGTAGTACGCATATACTGGAAAAAAGGTTCATCCCAAATCCCCCATGTACCATCGAAGTCATCATCATTATTATACTCTGTCTTTCCATAGTAGTGATCATACCCTAAGATATTACCAAATCCTAAGAATCCCATAGATCCATTAGGTGCACCATGGAAGAAGGAAGTATCATATCCTTTAGATTTCAGTGTAGACACTAGAGATTCTATCTTCTGCTTCGGATATGGAGATGATGTAAATGCGTCTTTAAACGAAGGAATTCCCGCGATGACAGATGATACACCATGAATAGATTTATATCCATTGGCGAAGGCATTAGGGAATATTAAACTATGCTGAGAAAGCGAATCTATAAAAGGCGTATAACTCTTATAGTTCTTAATATTCATATCTTTATTAAAAGCTCCTATATACTCACGTCCATAACTTTCTGTGATAAACAGTACTATATTAGGAGTACTAGGTTCATTAGTATGATACTGCTTCACTCCACTTATATTTTTATTAAGTGTAGCTTCATCCATATATTCTACTTTCTTAAAACTTGTCTTACCTATTGTTCTCAAGATAGCGAATGGAGTATTTAATACGATATCTGCGTGCTCAGGTTTCTCTACATGTCTATTCGCATCAATGATATTCAGTGGTCGAGTAGCTTTCTTTAAATCCCCTCTTACACCTGCTACAAAGCCGACTCCTGTCACAATAATAATCAATACAGTAGACAGCCAATAAGACTTCTTATTTTCTACCTTTAAGAATCGTGTAAACTTGACCTTAGTATATAAGTAAACCCATAACACACATAGTACAATACAAATAAGAAAAACATGCCAATAATTAACCAAGAAGTTAAAAAACAATTGCCCCTTATTTGACTCGTGTTCTAAACTGTCAAAAACAGCTATAGTAGTACGTGCATAAATAAATCTATAGTAAATAAAATCAATAAAATTAGTAGAATACGCTATCAAGTTAGGAATGATATAAGCGTAAAATACTACCTTCTGATACCCTTTTTTCGTATTGATAAATAAAGGCAGAATAGATAATAATATAAATAATATATTTACATAGAAAATAGCCATCCTATCAAACGTGATACCATGATACGCTAATTCTAAAAATTGACCAAAAGAGTCTACATTTAATAAATCACTATTATAGAAGTAAAATAGTGTACGAGCAATGAAGTAAAAGAAGAAAGCTAAGAATAATCTATAAGCCATTACTACTACTTCATTCAATCGATATCGATTAGAAATCATATTATTATTTTTTTAGAAACACAAACTTAATCATTTCTATTCGGACTTGTATTAGCATTTAGAAGCATTTTATACCCATACTAAAGGTTTTTTTAAGAAAAATTATATTATCCCTTCTAATAACAATATCTGATTCCATCTATCTAGAGAAGTAATGCTCTTCCACAGAACATTCAGTCTTCATGCATATAGCTACATAGTAACTATCTTATCCTTATGATATCAGTCCGTTATATCTTACCAAAAAACGGACTTACTACGGACTCATAACGGACTCACTACGGACTCAAATCAAGCGAAACTTGTCTCGTCCTACTATAACTGTACAGCTAGAACAGAAAGAAAGAATACAATTGTATTGAAGATAAATACTAAAATGAAATTCGTATAATCTCTAAATTAACTAATATCCTATAATAATTTTTAACGATTATTTTAATATATCACAAAGATACTAAATGTTTTTTCCTTATATTTATAGAGCATGATTTACAGTCATTTAGACTCTTAGTATAAACTTCATCAACAAGGAACTATAAAATGAATAATGTAGTTTAGAAGAAAATCAACTACAAGAATTGCAAATAAATCAGATAAAAATTGCCAAGTACACACTAAATACGAGAAATCTTATATTTTTTTTGTACTTTGCGTTAGCTAATTAATGATAACATGGTAAATCCTACAAGACTTTTTGATATTCCTTATTTGCAGAATGAACACTTTCCTCTGGCTGCATCCTTAGTTACTAAGGTAAATGGAGTATGGGAAAAAACATCCTCACAGGAATATATAGATAAGGCTAATATGGTTTCGCGTGCCTTACTACGTCTAGGCATAGAAGCAAATGATAAAATAGCTGTCATCTCTACTAATAACCAAACTAAATGGAATCTTTTAGATATTGGTATTTTACAAATCGGTGCTCAGAACGTGCCTATCTACCCTACTATTGCAGCAGAAGACTATCAATACATTCTTAGTCATGCAGAAGCGAAGTACTGTGTAGTATCAGATCAAGAAATTTACAACAAATTAATAAGTGTTAAAGATCAATTACCTCTTCTTAAAGGTATTTGCTCATTTGACCATATCGAAGGTTGCAAAACTTTTGATGAGATTCTTGAATTAGGAAGAGATACTTCCAATCAAGAAGAAGTAGATCGCATTAAAGACTCTATCACACCAGATCACTTAGCTACACTAATCTACACATCTGGTACTACAGGTAGACCTAAAGGTGTAATGCTATCTCATAACAACATCTTATCTAACGTGATAGGTAGCTGGGACAGAGTTCCTTTTGGTCGTGAAGATCATTATAAAGCACTTAGTTTCTTACCTTTATGCCACGTATTCGAAAGAATGCTAATTTATCTTTACCAATTCTCAGGTACATCTATTTACTATGCAGAGTCGATTGATAAAATGGGAGATAACTTAAAAGAAGTTAGTCCTAATGTCATGACTGTAGTACCACGACTATTAGAGAAAGTGTATGATAAAATCTTTGCAAAAGGTTCTTCTCTAACAGGTATCAAAAAACGTATCTTCTTCTGGGCTCTTGAACTAGGGTTCCAATATAAACCATATAACAGAAGTGCTTTCTACAACTTCCAGCTAAAAATAGCTCGAAAGTTAGTATTCAGCAAATGGCAAGAAGGACTTGGAGGTCAAATGAAGATTATTGTTTCTGGTAGCGCTCCTCTCCAAGCTCGTCTATCTAAAGTATTTAATGCTGCAGGTATACCTGTAATGGAAGGATACGGTCTTACAGAGACATCTCCTGTTATATCTGTAAATGATGCTCGTAATGGAGGATTGAGATTCGGTACAGTAGGCCGCCCTTTAAGTAATGTAGAAGTAAAAATAGCAGAAGACGGTGAAATCTTATGTAAAGCTCCTAATGTAATGATGGGGTACTTTAAAGATGAAGAAAAAACCAATAGTGTTATAAAAGATGGGTATTTCCATACAGAAGATATTGGTAAAATAGACGAAGATGGTTTCTTACACATCACTGACCGTAAAAAAGAAATGTTCAAAACATCTGGAGGTAAATATGTAGCTCCTCAGATGATTGAGAATATGATGAAGCAATCTCGCTTTATCGAACAAATCATGGTTATCGGTGAAGGAGAAAAGATGCCTGCTGCTTTTATTCAGATAGATTTTGACTTCGTTAAAGAATGGGCACGTCGCAAAAGATATGATATAGGTACTACGAATCAAGAAATAGTAACAAATCAAAAAGTTATTGACCGTATAGCTGAAGAAGTAGAAGCTGTAAACAAAAAATTTGGTAAATGGGAACAAGTGAAGAAATTCGAACTTACTCCTGATGTATGGAGTATTGACAGTGAGCACTTAACCCCTACTCTTAAACTTCGTAGACGTATTATTCTTGAGAAACATAAAGACTTATACGACAAGATTTACAGAAGTTAATGACATAAAAAATCACTAAATCAAGAAATATTTTAAAAATAGTATGCGTGCATACTATTTTTTTTTATATTTGAATTATTCTAAATGGTATGAAGAACACAACAATCGATTATATACTTAGAGCAACATGGCAAGCTGTAGCTAGAATGTACAATGAAGAAGCCGCTAAATACGATGCGACAATGTCACTTGCTTTTGCACTACTAAGTATAGACAAAGAAGGTACCCCTTCTACTCTACTAGGACCAAATATGGGTATGGAAGCAACGAGTCTTACTCGTACTCTAAAAAAATTAGAAGAGAACAAATTAATCACACGTGAAAAGAATCCTAATGATGGCCGTGGTGTGATTATAAAACTAACTCCTCTAGGTTTAGAGAAAAGAGAATTATCTAAAGCAAAAGTAAAACGCTTTAATGAGAAAATTCGCACCCAAATATCTGAAGAAAAAATTCAGCACTTTATGGAAGTAACTGAAGTTATTAATCAGTTAATCAACGACAAAAGTATATTTGAAGACAAATAATTTTTGTACCTTAAGAGAGTTAAATAATAGTATTAAAAACCAAAGAACAATAAATATGAAAAGAATAATTAAAAAGGTAGCCGTAGTAGGATCTGGTGTAATGGGATCAGCTATTGCTTGTCATTTTGCAAATATCGGATTAGAAGTATTGCTTCTTGACATTGTACCTAGAGAATTAACTCCTGAAGAGGAAAAGAAAGGTCTTACTCTAGAAAGTAAGATTGTTAGAAATAAAATAGCAAGTACTCACTTAGCTAATGCACTAAAATCTAAACCTGCTCCTATTTATTCTCAAGCTTTTGCTTCACGTATCACTACAGGGAATATAGAAGATGATTTAGTAAAAATAAAAGATTGCGACTGGGTAATCGAAGTAGTAATCGAAAGATTAGACATTAAGAAATCTGTATTCGAGCAAATCGAGAAATACAGAAAACCAGGTTCATTAATTACATCTAATACATCTGGTATTCCAATGAAATTAATGGTAGAAGGTCGTTCTGAAGATTTCCAAAAACACTTCTGTGGAACACACTTCTTCAACCCTCCTAGATATTTACAATTATTCGAAATCATTCCTGGTCCTCATACAGCTCCAGAAGTTATCGAATTCTTCCAAAAATATAGTAGCTTATACTTAGGTAAAACTCCAGTATTATGTAAAGATACTCCTGGTTTTATCGGTAACCGTATCGGTGTATACTCTATGGCGATGGTAATGCAGTTAGCACAAGAGATTGGATTAACTATTGAAGAGGCTGATACATTAACAGGTTCTATCCTAGGTCGCCCTAAGACGGGTACCTTTAAACTAGGTGACTTAGTAGGTCTTGATACAGCTATTAACGTAACAAATGGCTTAAAACAAAACTGTCCTCATGACGCTATGATTCAAGAGGTAAAAGACAGTAAGCCTTTAAACTTCCTATTAGAAAACAAATTCTTAGGTGATAAGTCTAGAAAAGGATTCTACTATAAAGAAGTAGATAAAGAGGGAAAAACAAATCGCTTCGCTCTTGACCTAGAAAAATTAGAATACCGTCCATTAGAACGTGCTAAGATTGCTGTATTAGAAACAGCAAAACAAGCTGGTGGTACTAAAGCTAAATTAGCTTTAGTATTAGCTGACCAAACAAAAGCAGGTGAATTAATAAGAAAACACTTTGCTTCATTATTCGCTTACGTTTCTCAACGTGTTCCAGAAATTACAGATACCCTATTCCCTATCGATGACGCCATGCGTACAGGATATGCATGGAAATATGGTCCATTCCAAACTTGGGATTTAGTAGGACTTGAAAAAGGTATTGCTTTAATTGAAAAAGAAGGTTATACAGTAGCTGACTGGGTTAAAGAATTAGCTGCATCTGGAGCAAAGAGTTTCTATAAAGTAGAGAATGGTAAAAAGTTATTCTACAATCAAAACACAAAAACATTTGAAGCAATCCCTGGCCAAGATGCATTCATTATCTTAGATAATATTAGAACAACTAATAAGGTTTGGGGTAATAGTGAAGCATCTCTTATTGACTTAGGTGATGGTATTGTGAACTTAGAGTTCCACTCAAAAATGAATACTATCGGTGGTGGTGTTTTAGCAGGATTAAACAAAGCTGTTGAAATTGCAGAAAAAGACTTCCAAGGACTAGTAGTAGGAAACCAAGGTAGCAACTTCTCAGTAGGTGCTAACTTAATGATGATTTTCATGATGGCTGCAGAGCAAGATTGGGATGAATTAAATATCGCTATCAAAACGTTCCAAGATACGATGATGAAAATGCGTTACTCTGGTATTCCAGTAGTTGCTGCTCCTCATGGTATGACATTTGGTGGTGGATGTGAGTTGAGCTTACACGCTGATAAGGTAGTAGCTGCTGCTGAAACCTATATCGGATTAGTTGAATTCGGTGTAGGACTTATCCCTGGTGGAGGTGGTTCTAAAGAGATGACAGTAAGAGCGTCTGATCTATACCGCAAAAACGATGTGGAACTAAATACATTACAAGAGCACTTCTTAACAATAGGTATGGCGAAAGTAGCTACCTCTGCTCAAGAAGCTTTTGATTTGAATATATTACAAAAAGGTAAAGATGTAGTAGTTGTAAATAAAGATTTACAATTAGCACAAGCTAAACGCGAGGCTTTAGTATTAGCCCAAGCTGGGTACACTCAACCTGCTAAACGCAAAGACATTAAAGTACTAGGTCGTCAGGCTTTAGGTATGTTCTTAGTAGGAACTGATAGTATGATGGCTGGTAAATACATCTCTGAACACGATCGTAAAATAGCTAACAAATTAGCATATGTTATGGCTGGAGGAGATTTATCAGAAGCTACTTTAGTGACTGAACAATACTTACTAGATCTAGAAAGAGAAGCATTCTTATCACTATGTGCAGAGCGCAAAACTCTAGAAAGAATCCAGTATATGTTGAAAAATGGTAAACCATTAAGAAACTAATCTTTAACCAATTTAAAACGACAAAGAATATGAAAACTGCATATATAGTACAAGGATATAGAACAGCTGTAGGTAAAGCGCCTAAAGGAGTCTTTAGATTTAAAAGACCTGATGAGCTTGCTGCTGAAACTATTGAATATTTAATGAGCAAATTACCTGAATTTGACAAATCACGTATTGATGATGTCATGGTGGGTAACGCTATGCCTGAGGCTGAACAAGGATTAAATATGGGACGTCTAATCTCTCTTATGGGATTAAAAATAGATGATGTACCTGGAGTTACAGTAAATAGATACTGTGCATCTGGAATAGAAACTATCGGAATGGCAGTTGCTAAGATCCAAGCTGGTATGGCTGACTGTATTATCGCTGGTGGAGCAGAAAGTATGAGTTATATCCCTATGGGAGGATATAAACCAACTCCTGATTATGGTGTTGCAAAAGAAGGACATGAAGACTACTACTGGGGAATGGGATTAACAGCTGAAGCAGTAGCTCATCAATTCAAAGTCTCTCGTGAAGATCAAGATGAGTTTGCTTATAACTCTCATATGAAGGCTTTAAAAGCACAAGCAGATGGAAAGTTTGATGATCAAATCGTTCCAATCAATATTAATGAAGTATTCATTAATGAAAAAGGTAAAAAAGATAGCAAATCATATACAATAACTAAAGATGAAGGGCCTAGAGCAGGAACTTCTATTGAAGCTTTAGCAAAACTAAGACCTGTATTTGCTGCTGATGGTTCTGTAACTGCAGGTAACTCTTCTCAAATGAGTGATGGTGCTGCATTCGTTATGGTAATGTCAGAAGAAATGGTTAAAGAATTAAACATTGAGCCTATCGCTCGTATGGTAAACTATGCAGCGGCTGGTGTAGAACCTCGCATCATGGGTATTGGCCCTGTAAAAGCAATTCCAAAAGCTCTTAAACAAGCAGGATTACAACTAAAAGATATTGACTTATTCGAATTAAATGAAGCTTTTGCCTCTCAGTCTTTAGCTGTAATCAGAGAGTTAGGTATCAACCCAGATATCGTCAATGTAAACGGTGGAGCTATTGCACTAGGTCACCCTCTAGGATGTACAGGTGCCAAACTATCAGTACAGTTATTTGATGAAATGAAACGTCGTGGATCTAAATATGGAATGGTAACGATGTGTGTAGGTACAGGACAAGGTGCTGCAGGAATCTATGAACTATTATAAAAGCTATTAACCCAATAAACGAAATATATTATGAGTAAAGATATCACAAGAGGAGGACAATTTTTAATTAAAGAAACTAAATACCAAGACGTATTTACTCCTGAAGACTTCACAGAAGAGCAAATCATGATGCGTGATTCTGTAAAAGAATTCATTGACAAAGAAATATGGCCAAACAAAGAACGCTTCGAGAAAAAAGATTATGCTTTCACAGAAGCTTCTATGCGTAAAGCAGGAGAATTAGGATTATTAGGCGTAGCTGTACCAGAAGCTTATGGAGGATTAGAGATGGGATTCATTTCTACAATGCTGGTATGTGATTATATTTCAGGAGCAACAGGTTCTTTCTCAACTGCCTTTGGTGCTCATACAGGAATTGGTACAATGCCAATTACATTATATGGTAACGAAGAACAAAAGAAAAAATACGTTCCAAAATTAGCTTCAGGAGAATGGTTTGGTGCTTACTGTTTAACAGAACCAGACGCAGGATCTGATGCTAACTCAGGTAAAACAAAAGCTGTCTTATCAGCTGATGGAAGCCACTACTCTATCACTGGACAAAAAATGTGGATCTCTAACGCAGGATTCTGTAATCTATTTATCGTATTTGCTCGTATCGAGGATGATAAAAATATCACAGGATTTATCGTAGAAAACGATCCTAGCAACGGAATTACATTAGGAGAAGAAGAGCACAAATTAGGTATTAGAGCTTCTTCTACTCGCCAAGTATTCTTTAGCGAAACAAAAGTTCCAGTAGAGAATATGCTTTCTGAAAGAGGGAATGGTTTCAAAATTGCGATGAATGCATTAAACGTTGGACGTATCAAATTAGCCGCTGCTTGTTTAGATTCTCAACGTCGCTTAATCACACAATCTGTAAAATATGCTAATGAGCGCATCCAATTTAAAACACCTATTTCTTCTTTTGGTGCTATCCGTACAAAATTAGCAGAGATGGCTACAAATGCTTATGTAGGTGAAGCTGCTTCATATAGAGCTGCTGCTTCTATTGAAGAAAGAATTAACCAACGTGTTGCTGAAGGAAATTCACATCAAGAGGCTGAATTAAAAGGAGTAGAAGAATTCGCTATTGAGTGTTCTATCCTTAAAGTAGCAGTGTCAGAAGATGTTCAATCATGTGCTGATGAAGGAATCCAAATCTTCGGAGGAATGGGATTCTCAGAAGACACACCTATGGAAAGCGCATGGAGAGATGCTCGTATATCTCGTATCTATGAAGGAACAAACGAGATTAACCGTATGCTAGCAGTTGGAATGTTAATCAAAAAAGCAATGAAAGGACATGTTGATTTATTAGGTCCTGCTATGAAAGTAGCTGATGAATTAATGAGCATCCCAAGCTTTGATGTGCCAGATTATTCTGAATTATTTGCAGAAGAGAAAGAAATGATTAGTAAACTAAAACAAGCTTTCTTAATGGTAGCTGGTAGTGCTGTTCAAAAATATGGCCCAGACCTAGATAAACACCAAGCACTATTAATGGCTGCTTCTGATATGATGATTGAAATATATATGGCAGAAAGTGCTATTCTTAGAACTGAGAAATTAGCGAAATTAAAAGGAGAAGAAAATATCAAAGAACAAATCGCTATGGCACAATTATACTTATATCACGCTGTAGATATCATCGGAGCAAAAGGAAAAGAAGGTATCGCTTCTTTTGCTGAAGGTGATGAACAACGTGTAATGTTAATGGGACTACGCAGATTTACAAAATATGTAAACTTACCAAACGTAAATGCACTTAGAGAAACTATTGCAACGAAATTGGTAGATGCTAACGAATACGTATTCTAATAAGAATACAAACAATTTGGTTTAGTTTGTTTGAAAAAAACCGCTTCTTTTCTTCGGAAAAGGGCGGTTTTTTATTTTATAACACAAATAAGAAACCTTTATAGCACCTTAAAAAAGAAACTATTCATAAATAAAAAACGAAAAATCAGCACTTTGCAAAAATTTGTTCAAAATATTTCATCTTTTGTTTCACTATAATCATCTAAAAAGTTTACTTTTGCACCATAATTTTTTATACTTAAAAGATATTTACTGTGGAAAACGCAAATGCTTTAAAATTGATTAAAAAGATTCAATCAGATTTAATTTCTGATGGTCTTGTTGTAGAAAACATTGTAGCAGATTTACAAAAACTTAGAGAGTTTGCTCTACTTGAAGAAAAACCAGTGTTAGTTAAATCTATTCGTTTAGCTTATGAGCACATTCAAAACAACAAAGCTTTTTTAATTGCAATACCATCTGATGAGCCTATCGAAGAAGAAGGAGAAGAAGGAGCTACTGCAGTTGAGAAAGAAGCTAAGAATGACTTAGAAAGTTTACAGTACTTATTATCTTTATACAAAGACATTAATAACAAACATAACTTAGAAGACTTAAAAGATTACAACAATCGTTTATTAGCTTTCTAATTAAAATGTTAATCTAAATATAAAAGCCTATCAGAACTCCTGTTAGGCTTTTTTTGTTTCTATTTAAAAACTATATTAGCATACTTAAAACTTCTAATTTAATTAAAATGCTAAAGACATTTAAAATTGTTGCGTTACTTGAAGGGTTATCTTTACTAGCGCTTTTATTCATCGCTATGCCTTTAAAATACTTCTTCGAAAAACCTGAAATGGTAAGTAAAGTAGGAATGGCACATGGAGTATTGTTTATACTATATATAGTAATGGCTACAGTACTTAAAAGTGATGAAAAATGGAGTCTACGAAAATATGGTCTTATCTGTCTAGCTTCAGTTGTGCCATTTGGTACTTTTATCATGGAGAAAAAACTTCTTGAAAGTAAAGCATAAAAAAAATAAGTCTGTATAGACTTATTTTTTTTTGTATCGTTCTATAGCATCCAAAACAATGTCATGATGATCAAATGCTAAATCTGGTAATTCATCTATCGCAAACCAGGCTAACTCTTTAGCATCATCAGCTGCTTCTCCTATAACCTCCTCTCCTACTTCACCTAAGAAAGCTACTGTAACCATATGAGACCTAGGATCTCTAAATGGTTTACCATAAGCTTTAAGTTGAACTAATTGATCAAGGTCAATTGACGTTTCTTCACGTAATTCACGCTTTGCTGCATTCTCTAAATCCTCATTTTCATCTACAAAACCACCAGGCAAAGCCCAATAATCGCGAAATGGTTCATTTTTGCGCTTTATTAATAATATCTGTGAAATATTTAAATATTTTTTAAACAATACTACATCTACAGTAACGAATATCTTTGAAACATATCCCATATTATACAATTTTTATGAAACAAAAGTACTAAATCTATCCTTTTTTACAAAAAAACAACATTTTATCTTTCTATTACAAATCTTTGCCTTATATTTGCTCCATAAGCGATTAGTAAAAAAACTGATTATTTTAATCATGTTTAATGGAAATTAAAAAGACAACTATGAAAAAATTAACATTACCGTTATTGGCTTCTGTATTAGCTTTTGGTGCTGTTCATGCTCAAAGTCCTTACAACAAATGGTCTATTGACTTAAATGGAGGATTTGCTAAACCAGCTAGAGCAGGTCAATCTGCTGAAACATTCAAAAACTTACACTTAGATGGAGGTGTACGTTATAGCTTAAACAACAAATTTGGTATTAAAGCTTCTTTTGGCTATGATAAATTAGACAACTGGACTAATGATGCTGATTTAAACACTAACCACTACAGAACAAGCTTAGAAGGGGTTGTTAACGTTGGAAGACTTTTAAACTTCGAAACTTGGACTAAAGTATTAAACGTACAAGCTCACGCAGGGGGAGGTTACTCTTGGATGAACGGAGATGCATTCTCTGGAACAGACAATATGGGACACTTAATGGCTGGATTAACTGGTCAAATTAAAGTTCACCCACGTGTTGCATTAAACGCTGACTTTACAGTTATTCAAAACTTAGAGCAAAACACAAACTGGAGTGGTATAGGAACAACTAACCGTTCTATTGCTCAAGGAACTATGTTTAACGCTTCTGTTGGAGTTTCTATCTATTTAGGTAAAAATGCTCAACACGCTGATTGGTATACTGAAGCAGAACAAGAAAATGCTTTATTAGCTGAATTAGACGGAAGAGTATCTAAAGTAGAAAGCATGTTAGTTGACTCTGATGGAGACGGTGTGCCAGATTACTTAGACTTAGAGCCTAATACACCAGCTGGTGCTTTAGTTGATTCTAGAGGTAGAAATATCGATAAAAACAACAACGGTATCGCTGATAACATCGAAGCTTTCATCGCTGAGAAATATGGTAACCAACCAGAACAAGCTGTTGCAGGTAACGATTCTAACATGATTAAAGAATTAATCAACAAAGGATATGTTGCTGCTTACTTTGATTTTGATAAAACTCAACCAACAAACGTTGACGGAATCAACTTCATCGTTAACTACTTAAAAGCTAATCCAAATGCTTCTGTTGAAGTTATGGGTTATGCTGATGCAGTAGGAAACAAATCTTACAACAACAAGTTATCTGAAAGACGTGCTAACGCAGTTAAAGATATCTTAGTTAAATCTGGAGTTAGTGCTTCTAAAGTTTCTGCTAAAGGAAACGGAATCGATGACGCAGTGTCTAAAGATTCAGCTGCAGCTCGTAGAATTGCAAGAAAAGTTGTATTCAAAATTAACTAATTTTAGAATTCAATCTAATCATATTAAAGCGCAAGATTATTCTTGCGCTTTTTTTGTTTTTAATAAGTACCTTTGTATACTTATTAAATCAACTATGAAATTCAATTTAAATTCAGAATATAAACCAACAGGAGATCAACCTGAAGCAATTAAAAAGCTTGCTCAAGGAATCAATACAGATGAAAAATATCAAACATTAGTTGGAGTTACTGGTTCTGGAAAAACATTTACCGTTGCAAATGTTATTAGCGAAGTTAATAGACCTACTTTAATACTAGCTCACAATAAAACATTAGCAGCACAATTATATACAGAGTTTAAAAGCTTTTTTCCTAATAATTCAGTAGAGTATTTTGTCTCATACTATGACTACTACCAACCCGAGGCATTCTTACCAGTAACAGGTACCTATATAGAAAAAGACTTATCAATCAATGAAGAACTAGAAAAAATGCGATTAAGCACTACTTCTGCCCTACTATCAGGAAGAAGAGATATTATCGTAGTAGCTTCTGTTTCTTGTTTATATGGTATAGGTAACCCTATTGAGTTCCAAAAAAACGTAATCACACTTGAACTAGATCAACAAATAAGCAGAACAAAACTATTACATAGATTAGTACAAAGTTTATATGCTAGAACTGAAGCTGAATTTACTCCAGGAACTTTTAGAATAAAAGGAGATACAGTAGAAGTATTCCCTAGTTATGCAGACAATCCATTTAGAATACATTTCTTTGGAGATGAAATTGAGGATATAGAAGTATTCAATCCCTCTACTTCTGCTGTAATAGAGAAATACACCAACCTTAATATTTATCCAGCTAATATGTTTGTAACATCACCAGATGTTCTACAAAAAGCTATATGGGAAATACAGCAAGATCTAGTCAAACAAGTTGATTATTTCAAAGAAATAGGAAAACACTTAGAAGCCAAACGTCTAGAAGAACGCACAAACTTTGATTTAGAAATGATCAGAGAGCTTGGCTATTGTTCTGGTATCGAAAACTATTCAAGATATTTAGATGGTAGAGAACAAGGCACACGCCCATTCTGTTTACTAGATTATTTCCCAGATGACTATCTAATGGTTATCGATGAGAGTCACGTTACTGTATCACAAGTACACGCAATGTATGGAGGTGATAGATCTCGTAAAGAAAATCTAGTAGAATATGGATTCAGATTACCTGCCGCACTAGACAACAGACCTCTTAAATTCGAGGAATTTGAAGCCATGCAAAATCAAGTAGTATATGTTTCTGCAACTCCAGCTGATTATGAATTACAAAAATCTGAAGGAGTTTATGTAGAGCAATTAATTCGCCCGACAGGACTACTAGACCCTATTATCGAAATTAGACCAACAGAAAATCAAATAGATAATTTAATAGAAGAAATTCATTCTAGAGTTGAAAAAGATGAAAGAGTACTTGTTACTACATTAACCAAAAGAATGGCAGAAGAATTAGCTAAATATTTCACACGTGTAGGAATCAGATGTAGATATATTCACTCTGATGTTGATACACTAGAACGCGTTGAAATCATGCAAGACTTAAGAAAAGGACTATTTGATGTGTTAATCGGAGTAAACTTATTAAGAGAAGGACTAGATTTACCTGAAGTATCGCTAGTTGCTATTTTAGACGCTGATAAGGAAGGTTTTCTTAGAAGTCACAGATCACTCACACAAACCGTAGGAAGAGCCGCTAGAAACGTAAATGGCAAAGCAATTATGTATGCTGACAAAATCACAGATAGCATGCAAAAGACCATAGACGAAACAAACTATAGACGAGAAAAACAGATGAATTTCAACAAGAAGCACAACATTACTCCTACCGCTATTAACAAAAAGATATCTAGTGAATTAGTAAAAGCTTCTCATGAGGACATTCAAAAAGAAACTATTCTTCAGGCAGCAGAAGAAACTCTTAAATACAAATCTAAAGCTGATATAGAAAAAATAATAAGAGAGAAGAGAAAAGAAATGGAGAAAGCTGCTAAAGACTTAGATTTTATCAATGCAGCTCGTTTAAGAGACGAAATAAAAGCTTTAAAAGACAAACTGTAGATAATTTAATTACCTTTGCAAAAATAGATAGAATGAACAATAACGACATATTAAAGAAACTGAGAGTTGCTTTACAATTACGCGACGATCAAATAGTAGAGATTTTAGAATTAGTAGATTTCAGAATTTCAAAAGGTGAAATTGGTAACTTTTTCAGAAATGCTGACCATCCTAAGTATGTAGAATGTGGTGACCAAATCCTAAGAAACTTTCTAAATGGTTTAGTAATTCACTTAAGAGGGACAAAAGAAGCTCCTAAAAACCCACTAGAAGTGCTCGCCTCTAACAAGTCTGAAGTAAAGCCATTCAAGCAACAGACGACAGAAAAGAAAACCAAACCTACATCTAAAAAAGAAGAGAATACAAGTAAAAATGTAAATTTTAAAAAGAAAACTACATCTAATAAAAAAGCAACTCCTAAATCGCCATTAGCAGGAATCAAATTCAAAAATGGTAAAAAATAAAAATAACGCTATTCTTTAAAAGAATAGCGTTATTTTTTTATCTCTATTTTACTAAATACCACAAAAAAAAGGCTAGCTCAAATGAGCCAGCCTTCTAAATATTCTTTTATCTAAATTATGATAAAGCCACTTTTACTTGGTCTGCAGCTTCTTGGAAAGCAATAGCAGATAAAATAGGCATACCTGATTGATCGATAATTTCTTTTGCTAATTCAGCATTAGTTCCTTGTAAACGAACGATGATTGGCACTTTAATATCGTCACCCATGTTCTTGTATGCATCAACAACACCTTGAGCAACACGGTCACAACGAACAATACCTCCAAAGATGTTAATCAAAATAGCTTTTACGTTAGGATCTTTTAAGATAATACGGAAAGCGATTTCAACACGTTTAGCATCAGCAGTTCCTCCTACGTCTAAGAAGTTAGCAGGTTCGAAACCAGCATACTTGATTAAATCCATAGTAGCCATTGCTAATCCAGCACCGTTAACCATACATCCTACAGTACCATCTAAATCCACATAGTTTAATCCTGCTTCTTTAGCTTCTACTTCGATAGGTCTTTCTTCAGTAACGTCTCTGTACTCAGCATAAGTTTTTTGTCTGTATAATGCATTGTCATCTAAAGTAACTTTAGCATCAACAGCTAAAATTTTATCATCAGAAGTTTTTAATACAGGGTTAATCTCGAACATTGAAGAATCACTTCCAATGTATGCTCTATATAAAGCATCTACGAACTTAACCATTTCTTTGAAAGCATTTCCAGATAATCCTAAGTTAAAAGCAATTCTTCTAGCTTGGAATCCTTGTAATCCAACTGCTGGATCAATTTCTTCTTTGAAGATTAAGTGTGGAGTTTTCTCAGCAACTTCTTCGATATCCATACCTCCTTCAGTAGAATACATAATCATGTTACGTCCTTTAGCTCTATCAAGTAATACAGACATGTAAAACTCGTTAGTTTCGCTTTCTCCAGGATAGTAAACATCCTCTGCTACTAAAACACGGTTAACTCTTTTTCCTTCTGGTGGAGTTTGTGGAGTAATTAAATCCATACCGATAATTTTACCAGCGATTTCTTTTACTTCGTCTAAGTTTTTAGCCAACTTAACTCCTCCTCCTTTACCTCTTCCTCCTGCATGGATCTGAGCTTTAATTACATACCAACTTGTACCAGTTTCTTCTGTAAGTTGTTTTGCTTTTTCAACTGCTTCTTCTGCGTTGTTAGCTACTAATCCACGTTGTACTCTTACACCGTAGCTAGCTAATATTTCTTTACCTTGAAATTCATGTAAATTCATAGTGTGATACGTTTAGCTTTTAATATAAACAGTTACAAAAATAACAATTCAGTTTGAAAAACCCTAATTTAATTAAGCTTATATAGCTTGTAACTGTAAATTAACCTTGTTTATTAATTTGTTTTTATACTTATTTGATTCTTTTAGAAGATATCAGTATCTCCCTTACCTGCTCTTATAATTTCAGGTTCTTCTCCTGACAAGTCAATTACTGTTGATGCTTCATTATTTCCATAACCACCATCAATAACAATATCAACTATGTTTTGCCATTTTTCAAATATCAATTCTGGGTCAGTAGTATATTCCAATATTTCATCTTCATCATATATTGAAGTCGAAACGATTGGATTACCTAACTTTCTCACTATTTCTCGAGCGATATTATTATCTGGCACACGAATCCCTACTGTTTTTTTCTTCTTAAACTCTTTAGGTAGTTCATTATTTCCCGGGAGAATGAAAGTATAAGGACCAGGTAGTGCTTTCTTTAATATTTTAAATGTAGAAGTATCTATCTGCTTCACATAATTAGAAATATTACTAAGGTCATAACAAACAAAAGAGAAGTTAGCCTTATCCAGTTTTATTCCTTTAATCTTAGCAATTCTTTCTAATGCCTTAGAATTAGATATATCACATCCTAACCCATACACAGTATCAGTAGGATAGATGACTAGACCTCCCTCTCTTAACACCTTAACCACTTTATCTATTTCCTTTTCATTAGGATTCTCTGGATAAATCTTTATAAACTGTGACATACTTATATTTTTTATACTCTATACAATTTACTATAAAACTTGAAGCTTAGCAAATCTTAACAGCAGTTTTTTTATTCCTCCAACATCAAATCGAATCTCCGCTTTCTTATCTGCTCCCACACCTTCGAGATTAATAATAACCCCCTTACCAAATCGCTCATGCATAACCGTTTGGCCGACTTCTAAAAGCTGATTACCATTTGTCAATGTCGTTGTCTTCGTAACTGAAGCATCAACAGGCTTCAGTTTTCTTATATTCCTATTCTCTTTTGGTTCCTCATTATCGGTTACATAAGCTGGCGGAGTACCTGCAATAGGTTTCTTCAATCTCAACTTACTCTTATCTACATCGCCAAAAATATCAGCATTAATAGTTGGTTTGTACCTATAATTTGTTTCTACTGGAGTTAAATATTCTAAATACTCATCCTTAATCTCCTCTATAAATCGAGAAGGATCACTATCTACTAATTTACCCCATCTATATCTTGATTGAGCATAGGTTAAATAAGCCTGATGTTCTGCACGCGTTAAAGCCACGTAAAACAACCTTCTTTCTTCCTCTAACTCACTTCTAGTATTCATACTCATAGCACTTGGAAATAAATCTTCTTCCATTCCTACACAGAATACAGTTGGAAATTCCAATCCTTTCGCCAAGTGAATTGTCATCAATGCAACTCTATCATCATCACCTGTATCTTTATCTAAATCTGTAGCTAAAGCCACATCTTCCATAAACTCGCTTAAAGCTCCTCTAGCACCATCTACCTCACGTTGACCTTCAATAAAATCTTTAATACCATTCAGTAATTCCTCAATATTCTCCATACGAGTAATACCTTCAGGAGTCGTATCTTTACGCATTTCCTGAACAAGTCCAGTTTTCTTAACAATATGCTCTGTCAATTGATAAGCATCCATTGTCTCTTCTAAAGCCTGAAAAGCTTTAATCATATTACTAAAATCACTCAATTTACTACGCGTCCCTGCAGTAATCTTTAAGTCTATCTTATCAATATGTTCAACCACCTCAAATATAGAGCGCTTATAGTGATTAGCTGCAATAGTTAATTTGTCCAAAGTAGTATTACCTATACCACGTGCAGGATAATTAATCACACGTACTAATGCTTCCTCATCTTTTGGATTAATAACCAGTCTTAAGTAACTCAGAACATCTTTAATCTCTTTTCTTTGATAAAACGACAGACCACCATAAATGCGATAAGGTATATCTTTTTTACGCAAAGCATCCTCCATAGCACGAGACTGTGCATTCGTTCTATATAGAATAGCAAAATCACTGTTGTTCTTTTGATTTTGCATCTTTTCTTCAAAAATAGTAGAAGCTACAAAACGACCTTCTTCCCCGTCCGTTAAAGATCTATGCACCTTAATCTTTGGGCCAAAATCATTTGCAGTCCATACTACCTTTTCTAATTTAACTTTATTATTATCAATAACAGAGTTTGCAGCCTCCACAATATTTCGAGACGAACGATAATTCTGTTCTAATCTATAAGTTTGTACACCTTCATAATCTTTCTGGAAGTTCAAGATATTATTAATGTTCGCTCCTCTAAATGCATAGATACTCTGAGCATCATCCCCCACTACACAAATATTCTGAAAGCGATCTGATAAAGCACGAACAATAAGATATTGTGAATGGTTTGTATCTTGATACTCATCCACTAATATATATTTGAATCTATTCTGATATTTAGAAAGCACATCAGGAAAACGAGTCAGTAACTCATTTGTCTTTAGTAATAAATCATCGAAATCCATTGCTCCTGATTTAAAACAACGTTCTACATAATTATTGTAAATTTCCCCTATACGAGGTCTTTTACTCATTGCATCAGCCTCTTGTAACTCAGGATTATTGTAATAAGCTTTTACAGTAATTAAGCTGTTTTTATATGATGATATTCTACTTAATATCTCTTTTGGTTTATAGATATCTTTATCTAATTGCATTTCTTTTATAATCTGTCCTATAAGACGTTGACTATCTTGAGAATCATAAATAGTAAAGTTACTTGGATATCCTAACTTATCTGCCTCAGCTCTAAGTATCTTAGCAAATACAGAGTGAAATGTCCCCATCCATAGATTCTTAGCCTCTGAACTCCCAACAATTTGAGCAATCCTTACTTTCATTTCACGAGCTGCCTTATTGGTAAACGTCAACGCTAGAATATTAAATGCATCAACTCCTTGGTGCATTAAATAAGCGATACGTAAAGTCAATACTCTCGTCTTTCCTGACCCTGCTCCAGCGATTACTATCATTGGTCCATCTTTCTGAAGCACAGGCGCTCTTTGAGCCTCATTTAACTGATCTATATAATTTTGCATATCTGATTTACTCGAAAACGTCAAAATTACAATTACTATACCTTTATAACAAGTTTTTTGCAACCATAAAAAATATCACAACAAACATAATATTCCCTACTTTTGCTTAAAAAGATCGCAATGAGCACAGAATTTATTTTACAGCTATTAGCCTATACCCTACCTGCTTTGATTTCAGCAGCTTTAGCTTATACATTTTTTAATCGCATATTAGAAAAGCAGACAAAAAAAGATCTATTTCTATTAGAAAAATTAAAAGCTCAAAACACAATAGACCTTCAAGCCTTGAAATTACAAGCCTTTGAACGCTTTATAATACTAATTGAACGCATTGATTTAAAAAAACTAATTCTAAGAATAAGTCCTACCTCAGAAGATAAAACACTATATCAAATCAATTTAATAAATCATATAGAACAAGAGTTTGACTATAACGTAGCTCAGCAAATCTATATTAGCGAAGAGCTTTGGCAAATTATAGTTCAATCAAAAAACAGTATTATAGAATTAATACATCAGATTGGTAGTAATCCTAACATCCTAGATGCGAACCAACTTAGACAGACTTTAATTACTAAAAATATACTAATTGAAGAAAAACTAGAAATTGCTAGAAAAGCAATAAAACTAGAAGTAAATACAATAACAGATAAATAAAACACTATGAAAAAGACAATGATTGCTGCTGTACTAACCATGAGTACACTAGCCTATTCCCCAATCATCAATGCTCAAACCACTAAAAAAAACAACCTAATCAATTCTCTTACACAAGACAAAGTGGCTAAGGGATTAAAAGAAGCTCTTGATAAAGGAATTGCTGATCAAGTAAGTAAACTATCACAACCTGATGGTTTCCTAAAAAATGAATTAGTTAAAATTGTAATGCCTGAAGAATTTCAGAAAGTAGATAGAGCTTTAAGAAGAATAGGTATGGACAAATTAGCAGATCAAGGATTAACACTAATTAACAGAGCTGCAGAAAGTGCTGTGAAAGAAGCTACACCAATCTTTGTAGATGCTGTTAAGAATATGACATTCACAGATGCTAAAGATATTCTAGTTGGAGGAAAATCAGCTGCAACTGATTACTTAAAGAAAAGCACATCTAAAAGTTTATATACTAAATTCAGTCCAGTGATTAATTCATCTATAGCATCAGTAGGAGCTGATGTAATCTGGGAAAAAATGACCACTACTTATAATGCACTTCCTCTAGTATCTCCTGTTACAACAGACTTAACAGATTATATTACCAACCAAACTATGGATGGCGTATTCAAAATGATCGCAGTTGAAGAGGGAAATATTAGAGAAAACATCACAGGATCTAGAGATTCTAAATTATTAAAAGAAGTATTCGCAATTCAAGATAATCTAACAAACTCAACTAAAAAAAACACATCAAGTAATTCTATCGAGAAACTTTTTAAAAATAGAAAGTAATTAGGTACTTACATTGAAGTATATTTATATTTTTAAACAAAAAACTAAATATAACATTATTATAACATTCAATTAACTGACCTTTCTAAATATTTTTTTGATATTTGTATAATCAATAATGATTGATTTCATAATAGTTAGGGTTAGTTAAAAAAAGCCGAGTAATTTCTTACTCGGCTTTTTCTTTTTTATATTCTTACCGTAATCTTCTAGACTACTTTTCATCTAATAATCAAGATATTATTCAAGTCGTTTATGAATTTGTTTAAAGTACTCAAAAGCATTAAACAAATGTGTCCCATGCCAAGAGAACATTTCCCCATCCACAAACACAGTTTTTCCGTGATGTGTATGTCTTCCTAATTCGAATGCATGTTCTTCCTTAAATGGATAAGGCTCTGACGACAAGAATACCAACTCTGGATCTCCTTGAATTCTAATCTTTCTTATCTCTACTTCAGGATAACGCTCTTCTCGATTAGCATATACATTCGTGAATTTATTCAAAGTCAAAAGGGTATTGATAAACGTATTATTACCTGCCGCCATATAAGGTTCTCTCCAGATAAAATAAGCTGCTTTTTGTGTTTCTCTAGTACTTACAAAAGACATGAAATCTTTGATAGCAAAATCAATCTTATCATTCCATTTTTTTGCCTCTGTACGTTTATTAAACAAGACACCAAAATCTTCTATCATTTGCTTATTATCTTCTAATGTAATTACATCAGTAACCCAAACAGGACAAATATCTTTCAGACTTTCTACGATCTCCAAAGTATTTTCTTCTTTATTAGCAATAATAATATCAGGATTAAGTGCCTTAATCTTTTCTACGTGTACCTTCTTAGTTCCACCTACTTTGATTTTGACTACACCTAAGTGATAAGGATGTACACAGAATTTAGTTATTCCTTTAATCTCATCTTCCAATCCTAAATCACATAACGTTTCTGTTTGTGAAGGCACTAATGAAATAATTCTCTTTGGTGCTTGTTCAAAGCGATGCTCTTGCCCTATTTGATCTTTTAATACAATCATACCATTTTATTTAATATCTCCTCCATTTCTTGTTGAATGGCTTTAGCTTCTAATCCCGCTTTCTCTGCGAAATCTTCTGCCTTAGATGCAAAGATAATACCTCTTGACGAATTGATTAGCAATCCTACATTTTTACTTAACCCATATTTACATACATCTTGTAGATTACCACCTTGCGCCCCTACTCCTGGCACTAATAGAAAGCTTTCTGGTACTATTTTTCTAATCTCTTCAAAATATTCTGCCTTAGTAGCTCCCACTACATACATTAAATTCTCTGCATTTTTATATGTTTGAGAAGTTTCTAATACTTCTTGATACAATGGCTTTCCATTCACTTCTTTCGTTTGGAAATCAAATGCACCTTGATTTGAAGTTAATGCTAAAAGAATAGTATGTTTATCTTCAAAAGCTAAAAATGGCTCTACAGAGTCTTTTCCCATATAAGGAGCAACAGTTACGCTGTCAAACGACATATCCTCAAAGAAAGCTTTAGCATACATAGACGCAGTATTACCTATATCCCCACGCTTAGCATCTGCTATAGTGTATACTTCAGGATAATTAGTATTTAAGTATTCTATTGTCTTCTTCAGAGACATCCATCCTTTTATACCATAAGCTTCATAGAACGCAATATTTGGTTTATACGCTACTGCATATTGATGAGTTGCATCGATAATTGCTTTATTAAAGCTAAATATAGGATCTTCTTCTTTTAATAAAAAAGTTGGAATCTTATCTAAATCAACATCTAAGCCAACGCATAGAAATGAGTTCTTTTGCTTAATTTGTTCAATTAATTGTTGTGTAGTCATGTCTCGTAGTTATAGTTTAAAAAAAACCACACTATACAAAAGCAAGTGTGGTTTATAATATTTACATAAGACGATTAAAAAACGTCTCCTTCTTTTAATTTCTCAGTATTACTTACCAATTGTAATTCATCGATAATCTTCTGAATATTACCATTCATAATACCATCTAGATCATATAAAGTAAGTCCTATACGGTGATCAGTAACACGTCCTTGTGGATAGTTGTAAGTTCTAATCTTTGCAGATCTGTCCCCACTACTTACCTGAGACGAACGTTTAGTTGCATCTTCTGCTTGTTTCTTTGCTAATTCCATTTCATACAAACGAGAACGCAATACAGATAAAGCTTTATCTTTATTCTTGTGTTGAGATTTCTCATCCTGACATTGAGCCACAAGTCCTGTAGGAATGTGAGTCATACGTACAGCTGATTTAGTTGTATTTACAGACTGTCCTCCAGGTCCTGACGAACAGAATAAGTCAATACGTACATCATTCATATCGATATGTACATCGAACTCTTCTGCTTCTGGTAATACCATTACAGTAGCTGCTGATGTGTGTACACGTCCTTGAGTTTCCGTTTGAGGAACACGTTGTACACGGTGTACTCCTGCTTCAAATTTTAATGTACCATATACATCTTCTCCTGTTACTTCAAAGATAACCTCTTTGTATCCTCCAGAAGTTCCTTCATTCACATCTACTACAGATGTTCTCCATCCTTTAGATTCACAGTATTTAGTGTACATTCTAAATAAATCTCCTGCGAAGATACTTGCTTCATCACCTCCTGTACCAGCACGCACCTCTACCATTACGTTTTTAGCATCCTCTGGATCTTTAGGTATCAATAAGAATTTGATTTCTTCTTCTAATTCTGGTAAACGACCTTTTGCCTCATCTAATTGCATCTTAGCCATTTCTACCATTTCAGCATCACTTCCATCAGCTAATATTTCATTAGCTTCTTCCATATTACCTTTAAGATTTATATACTCAGCACGCTTTTCAACTAACTGTTTTAAATCTTTATACTCTTTATTTAATTGTACGTAACGTTTTTGATCAGCAATAACATCTGGCTGAATAATTAAGTCAGAAACTTCGTCAAAACGTTGCTTAATAATTTGTAGTCTATCTAACATATCCTAAAATAGATAATTTATTTGGTTTGCAAAGGTACAAAAAAAGAGGAATATTTATGCATACTCCTCTTCAATTACGTTACAAAAGTAACTAATTATTTTTTAATCTCAGCAGAAATCTCTACGTCAGACCAAGTTTTTCCTTCGTGCAAATCTTTACAAGCTTCATGTAAGCTATCAAATGCAGACTGAGCCGTAAAATCAGCAATGATATCTATTGAACCATTTAACTTAAGAGCATCACCTTCTACTCTATATGCGAACTCTTTCTCTTTAGAAATTCCATTCATTGTTAAGTTCACGATTACTTTACCATCTTTAAACTCACCAAAGAATCCATTGATATTTCCAACCATTTTAGCAAAGAACTGACCTTTTAACTTCTCATCTCTACCAGCATCATTAGTGCTTACAGAAGATGTTACTACTACGAAGTTAGCTCCTTTTAACGCTTCTTCTAATGTAGCAGCATCCGCTTTTACTTCATTCAATTTAATATCTGAGAATGTTCCTTTTACTCCTACTTTCTCAGGTGTTTTAAAAGCTGTCCATTCCATAGAATAAGATAATTCTTTTTGTACAGGTGCTTCTACTTGTTCTGTTGTTGTCTCAGTAGTTCCTTCTACTGCATTTGTATCTTTTTTCTCTCCACAAGAGATTGCTAATGCTCCAATTAAAGCTAAAGCTAAAACGGATTTTTTCATAAATATTGAGTTTTAATTATATTGCAACCAAATTACTAATTTTAACACGCTTTATTCTTAAATAAACATTAATATTTTTAAACACTCTAGCCTTAATACATTGCTGTTTACACCTTAAAAAATAATGACCGTATTAGATTATAAGTCATAAAGTATCTTCTAGTACTAGACTTTTTTTATAAAAGAATAAGAACAGAATAATTAGTTATAATAACCTTATTAAATTAATTTCTACAGTCTTAATCTCTTTGGCACTATTCATATATTCTATGATGACTTTCTTATTCTCTTCTTTTAGTATACTTTCGTATTTATCTATATCATTAGTACGAATACCATTGATAGATACAATCCTCTGTCCCTTTTCTAATCCTTTAACCGCAGCTTCTGTATTATGGATAACACTTGAAATTAAAATCTGATCCCTTTTATCATTATACATCAGAGACAATGGCTTTACAAAAGGATCAAATGCTTTTACAAACAAATCATTAGGCTTAATGTAAACAAACTGATCTTTGTAATCAAATATCAAGTCAAAACGGTGTATAATTTCACTTCCTAGGATTCCCATCAATCCTTTTACAGCACTTACCCCTTCTGTATCTGAAGAAAAAGAAACCGATAATTCATTACTCTCTATCTTATAACTACCTAACCTCAAACTCTTAATTAGTCCTTTTTCATAACTTGTACTATTACTCAAATTATCACTAGAATAGGATATCTTTTTATCTATTTTACTTAACAAATCATGCTTTTCTTTATAAGGTGTGTTTACTATCAAAGTAGCACTAGCTCCACTATCAAATAAGATATCTCCAGAGAACTGCTCATTATTATTCAATGTCATCATGATTGGCAATTGAATTAAAGCACCATTATAGAACTTAAAAGGAATCTTCTCATAACCACTATAATCTATCTTTGTCCCAAAACTATATAGACTCATCATTTGTGTATTAAAGTCTAGCTTTGTTATATAATTCTTTAAAATAGTAGCCCCTATAATACCGTCAAACTTCTTTTCAGTCATAGCATACAGCCTAGACATATCTTCTAACACTACTGAAGTACTATCTACATAATTATTTTTATCTAAATAAACTTTGTAATTCCTGACTGACTCATAAGTTTTTTTACCACCTGCTCCAGTTATATCTCTTTTATAATCTGCTTTTAGACCAAACTCTTTTGCCTTTTGTGAATCTAAGAGTAGTGCCCCTGCTCCTGTATCAAAGAAGAAAAGCAAACTATCTTTTTGATTCTCCATTGGCAATCTTAGAAAAATCGTACTATCATCTTTTGAAAGCTCAAATGGCAACTGAAGTTTTTGTGCAAAAAAACAATTCACACTTAATAACATTAACAGCAATACCCCTCTTTTAAACATACAATACTAATAAGTTAATTATAAATCAAAATTAAAATAATTTAACAACAATTAAAAAATTAAAACCAAATAAATAACAATTAAACTAATCAAAAGCAAAGTATTTAAAAACAAAAAAAGGGCATCCTAGTATAGGATACCCTTTTCTTTATTTCTAATCTATTAGATTACTTTTTCTCAGGAATCTGAGTTAGGATCTCTAATAAGAATTTCCAGAATTTCTGTACAGAAGCAATATTAGCACGCTCTACAGGAGAGTGAGCTCCGCGGATAGTTGGTCCAAAAGAAATCATATCCATATCAGGATAGTTTGTTCCTAAGATACCACACTCTAGTCCTGCGTGACATGCCACTACATTTGGTTTCTCACCTACTTGTTTTTCATAGATATCTACTAATACATCTAATATTTCAGATTCTGAATTAGGTGTCCATCCTGGATAAGATCCAGAGAATTCTACTTCACATCCCATTAATTCAAATGCAGAACGAAGACTATTCGCTACATCAAATTTAGATGATTCTACAGAAGAACGAGTTAAACATTTAACTACTAATTTACCTTCTCCTAAATCTACTTTAGCAATATTATTAGAAGCTTCTACTAAATCATCGAAGTCTGGACTCATACGGAATACACCGTTATGAGCAGTATACATAGATCTTACGAAGAAATATTGCGCCATAGAAGGCATTACTTTCTTAGGAGTATCAGCAGCTTCTAATTTCTCAAATACTACTTCAAAATCAGGATCTACAGTATGTAACTCTGCTTTAATCTCATCTACGATAGAAGTCATATCAAATACAAATGCCTCATCAAAAGTATTTGCAATAATTACCTCAGCTACACTTTCTCTTGGAATAGCATTTCTTAAACTTCCTCCTTTGATTTTAGATATCTGTAATCCAAAGTTATCAAAAGCATCAAATAACAATCTATTCATGATTTTATTTGCGTTTCCTAATCCTTTGTGGATATCCATACCAGAGTGTCCTCCGTTTAATCCTTTTACAGTTATTCTATATCCGATAGATCCTTCAGGTGTATCCTCTTCATCATATTCAGCAGATGCAGTTACATCTACACCACCAGCACATCCGATATCGATTTCATCATCCTCTTCTGTATCTAAGTTTAAAAGAATCTCTCCTTCTAACATTCCTCCTTGAAGACCTTTAGCACCAGTCATTCCAGTCTCTTCATCTATAGTAAATAGAGCCTCGATAGCTGGGTGTGGAATTTCGTTGCTTTCTAAAATAGCCATAATAGCTGCTACTCCTAGACCATTATCAGCCCCTAAAGTAGTACCTCTAGCTCTTACCCATCCATCCTCTACATACATATCGATTCCTTGAGTATCGAAGTCAAATACAGTATCGTTATTCTTTTGGTGAACCATATCTAAGTGAGATTGCATTACAACCACTTTTCTGTTCTCCAATCCTTTAGTAGCAGGTTTTTTAATAATAACGTTACCTACCTCATCTTTTATAGTTTCTAGACCTAAAGACTTACCAAAGTTCATCATGAACTCAATCACACGCTCTTCCTTCTTAGATGGACGAGGTACTGCGTTTAGATCTGCGAACTTGTTCCATAAGTTCTTAGGTTCTAACCCTCTAACTTCTTGACTCATATCTTAATCTCTTTAATTATTCAAAATATTCCTTCAAATTTAGGACATTCTAAATAAATAAACTGCTATTCCCTAATAAAATTCGGTTAAATCCAATTTCTATTCTCCTTTATCCATATAATCCAAACACCTCATTTTCCTTTTTCTAATTCTCTAAGTATAACAACTTCAATCCTTCATAGCATAAGAACCACTTTTTATTCATTAAATAAACTAAGATTAGATTATTCTAGACCTAAACTAGGATAGATTCTAAAGAGCACTGTTATAAAGGCAATAAAAAACGGGTTATCACAAATGCAATAACCCATTTCTGTAACCAAATATAAAAATTATGAAAGATTCTTAATATTTCCAAGGAATGCTCCTCGTACACAGAACACCTCTCTGATATCTTGAGGTCTTACTACAATATTCTCATAAGTTTCATTATCACTAATAAATGATAAATCTCCACTCTCTGTATATCGTTTAAATCTATAACATAACACACCTTTTCCTTCAATTACAACTACATATATACCCCAAGGTTTAATTTCATCTAATCCGATTTTTTTAGTCAACACATAAGAAGACACTTTTACTGTAGGATACATATTTTCGGCAGAAATCTGAAATGCTGTATCAACCTCCTCTTCTGTTGGAAACACAAAACTAGGTGATGTTGCCCAAGTTCTTTCAGGATTTAAGAAATACTCAAAATGATGATCTACAGAAATCATTTTCACTTTTCGTTTTTGCAAATCAGTATTAAAAACTTTTTGTGTATTTGAAAAGAATAATTCATTCAAATCAATCTTGTGCTCTTTACACAAATTCATGATTTTTTCATACTGTAATGTCTCTCTTGATTTCCATGATGACACTGTATTAGGTTTTACTTCTAAAATATTCGCTAATTCCAAATCTGTTTTTATCCCTAATAACTGTTTCAACTTTTTAATTACGCTTTCACTACTTTTCATACTTTTCACAATTTATTATTCTACTTTACTAACCACTGCTTTATTCGCATATATCGACAAAAATCAATTATCTTGCCAAAAATTAAATAGCAGCAAAAAAATGTTTGAAAAAAGAATAAAAAACCTATCAAAAATAAATCAAATATCTATTAATCAATAATTTACACTTAATAAAAAAGTTACTTTATATTTATGATAAAATATAAATATTCAAATATTAATTATTTACAACGCTTAAAATCAAGCGATATAAACACACCTATAAAATCACAAAAAAAGAATAAGCAACGAATCATTAAATCAAACGTCTTTCAAGCTTCTATCCTATACAAATCTTTGATAAGATAATTTCATCTACTGACTTAAGTTGATTAACACAATAATACGTCCATTGATATAAGAGGAAGGCTACATCTTCCACTCTTATATTATCTATAGAATATCACCTATTTATACGTTCTATTATAGTTGCTGTTTAATGGTTTTTCTTTATTCAAACAATTCAACACAAACATATAATATTCAACAATACATAAAACACATACATTATTATTCAATAAAATAAACAAACAGAAGATAAATAATTATTTTTATATCAGTATTTAACTATTATTCAACATTACAAAACAACCAATAATTAGAGTACTAAACACATATAAACAAGTTAGTCGTCTTATTTGATCACATATAGTGATTATCATATAAGTAGATTTTTCACTAGCAAAACCCATTCACGTTTCGTGATTAAATCACATATTGCTAATTTATTAGCCTTTTTTCAGTTATACTAAACAGGCAGATTAAGATACTTAAAGACAAAAACAGTCAAATAGTAAATAAAGTCACTTTAATCATTATAAAATATCACAAAAAAAGAGGAGCATCTCCCGACGTCCTCTTTTACAAGTACAAATAAAAAAAATACTATGCACTCTCACCTGCATAGCGCATCAAACTAAGTAATTATCTTATCAATATAATTTCTATTAAATTTCTGTTCTTTCTTATACTGAGATGGAGACACCCCCACCACACTTTTAAACTGTTTACTCAAATGACTCAAATCATTATAATACATTTTACTAGCTATTTCTAATAGTGTCATTTCACCATACGAAATATATTCCTTCACACGTTCAATACGTTGATGGATATAAAATTTCTCTATTGTAACTGATTCTCGCTCTGAAAACAACTTACTTGCATAACTATAGTCTATTGCTAAATTATCCGATATTAAATAAGATAGATTGGTAGATAAACGACTATCCGTCTGTACGAGATCTATAATTAATTGTTTAATACCCTCTATCAGTATATCTTGTTTCTCTACTATTAATTCAAAACCAAGTATATTCAATCTCTCTTTAAACACCTTAAAAGTCTGTTCGCTTAAATTATACAAAAGCGACACCTTTCCTAATTCAACTTTAGTCTCTAATACACCTATTTTTTTTAACTCTTGTTCTATCATTAAAACACAACGGTGACAAACCATATTCTTAATATGTAAAACTACCGAATACTCCATATCTCATTTTTTTTATCCTAATAAACAATAGACTGATCATATCTCGTTTTAAACTTTCACTATATAGTATAGTAACTCAATACAATCTTTGTTTTTAAAAAGGAGTACTGACTATATCAGTACTCCTGATTCCTTTTTATTAACTCTGTTTGTGTTCTGCAACGAATTTTTGGTAATTCCCTTCATTCTCAAAATAAGCTACCTCACCATTATTCCCTACTATCACGATATAAGCTTCTGCTTTATCTACTGATTTTAAAGAATATGGATCTATAGCGGCACGCACAGTTGCATCTTGAGGGATTCTTGTTTTACACATTTCACAACATCCATAATACATTTTACCTTCATGCTCTACTTCTAACTGTTTATTCCCCATATAAGCATCATTTACCATACATACTAGATCACTTGGTACAGCATCTCCTCTTTTGTACTGGCCTGTAGCTGCTACTGGCTCACTTTCCTTATGCATTGAATGCATATCGTGATTAGCATGGTTTTCATGTATTGGAGCTGCCTCTACTGGCTCTTTTTTTGTTTCTCCACAAGCGATAGTAAGTAAACTAACTCCCACTACTGCTAAACTTCTAATTGCAAATGTTCTCATAATCATCATTTTTATTACATTAATTTTTGTTCATTCATTATTTCTTCTGTTGCCATTTTTAAGATCTTCATACCTGGTCTTAGCTCTCCAAAAACCTCAACCATCATAGGCATAGCACGTCCTTTAGCTACCTTAATATGATACGCTGTACCATTTCTAACTTCGATCACATACAGCCCAAGATTACTCTCTACTAAAGCTGACTTAGGCACAAAGAATGTTGGCTCTGTACTTTTTAAGCTTACAGTAGCATCTGCTATCATATTAGGTTTTAACAACTGTTCTTTATTATTAATATCTGCTTGAATCTGCTCTGAGCGCAACTTTAAATCTAGACTACCCGCCTTTCTAGTCACTACACCAGTAAACTCCTTTTGGGGAAGCGTACGCACTTTAAACTTCACTGTATCTCCCTCTTGTACATAAGGCGTATTTGCCTCTGAGATAGATAAGTTTAGACGCAGTGTAGAAGTGTCCTCTACGATTAGTAAAGGCATTTTACTCATCGGTCCTACATAAGCTCCTTTATCTACCTGTCTATCTGTAATCATTCCGTCAAAAGGTGCTCTAATTACTAGGTATTGATCTATATTCTTCATTTCTTCATACGAAGACTTTGAAGAAGCTAATTGTGCTTTATCTGCTAACATTTTAGCAGTCACTTGCTCTAAATAATCAGGTGCAATAGCTCCCTCTGTCTCATTCGCTTTTATTGTTCTATCATAAGTAGCTTTAGTTGAGATATAGATTGCCTCTTGTGCTTTCCATTTAGCCTGCGCACTTGATACTTGTGCCTGAATCTCAGGCGCATCTAATACCATTAGCACTTGTCCTTTCTTTACGTGATCACCTATATCCACACGCAAATCAATCACATAACTATTTACTTTAGCAAATAGTTCGGTACGTTGATCGGCTCTTAACTCTCCTGGTAATTGCAATGGAACAATAGGATTGGTTGGTTCTATGCCAATAGTCTCCATCTTATTCATTGCCATATTCATCCCTCCTTTTTCATCTTTCACTTCTTTTACTTCAGGAGTTTTTTTATCTGCACATGCAGTTAATACTACTAGACTAACTAATACTATATATATTCTTTTCATCTTTCTTATTTATTATCTATAGGTAAATAGTGGATACTTTCTTCGTCTTCTGGGTCTAATGATGGAGAATCTCTCGTTACTTTATTCATTACCCAAGCAAATACCATTGGTAAAATAATCAATACAGACACTGTCGATGCTAATAGCCCCCCAATTACTGCTCTTCCTAAAGGAGCTACTTGCTCACTTCCTTCTCCATGTCCTATCGCCATTGGTAACATCCCCGCAATCATCGCTATCGTAGTCATCGCTATCGGTCTGATACGTAACTTCGTTGCTTCTATAGCAGCTGCAGTAGACGTCCATCCTGTCTTTCTCAATGTCTCCGCATTATTAATTAATAATACTGCATTGGCAATAGATACTCCGACCGACATAATGATTCCCATATAAGACTGTAAGTTAACTGTAGAGCCTGTTGCTTTTAATAGTAATAGTGATCCAAGCATTACGAATGGTACTGTAGTCAAGATCACAAACGATACTTTAAACGACTGGAAGTTGGCTGTTAGCATTAAGAATATAACCACAATAGCAATCAATAAACCGTTAGCCAAACTCTGCATGGTATCATCTAATACAGGAGCCATTCCTTTTAACTCCACATTTACCCCTTTTGGTAATTCTCCTAATTCTGCGATAGCTTGTTGTACATCTTCTTTCGCTTTATTCAAATCTGTTTTGTGTACGTTAGCTACTACAGATACATATCCCATTGTCCCTTCATTATAACTCTCAGCTAATACCTTTGACTCTGTTACAGTAGCTACATCGCTTAGCACTGGTCTATCTGAATTCTTACTCAGTGGAATATTCTCTAATTCTTCCTTACTTCCCAGTTGATTTTGCGGCATCTGTACTTGTACATCATAAGCAATTCCCATCATACCTCCTACCCACATATTTCTATTAGTGTAACGAGAAGAAGCTGTTGTCGCCACTAATGATTTTGCAATATCCATTGCATCTAATCCTAATTGAGCAGCACGTACGCGATCTATATTAATTTCATAAGATGGATAATTCATCGAGATAGGCATTTTCTGATCACGCATATAGTCGATTTCTTTCAACTTTGCCAATAATTTATTAGCAGTCATCATATTCATCTTACGCATCATACCTGATACACGAATCTCAATAGGTGTATTGGTTCCTTGACTTAAAATCTTTTCAGTCAATTCGATTGGCTCAAAAGTCAATTTTAACTCTGGTAGCTTCTCTGCAATACGCCCTCGTATTTGGTCTTTTAATTCATCTGTATTACCATCAAAATCTTTAAAAGCTACTTGCATAGACGCTTCATGTGGTCCTGCATTATATAAGTAGATTGGACTTACTGCAAACGATGAAGGGTGTTGTCCCACAAACGCTGATGAAATTGCAATCTTCTCTTTACCAAATAAATCTTCTAATTCACCCAGTACCTTCTTCACTTTCATTTCAGTATGCTCTATACGTGTCCCTTCAGGAGCAGTAATACGCATTTGCACTTGACTTGAATTTACAGTTGGCAGTACATCCTTTCCTATATTTTGGTACATTACTGCTACAGCTAAGAAAGCAGCTAGAATAGAACCTATAACAATTATCTTCTTCATAGGCATCACTTTCTCAATCCCTGCAACTACTCTATTCTTAAACTTATCGAAACCTTTAGCTTCTTCAGGAATAGCATGTTTCTCAGGATTGTACTTCATCAGCCAGTTAGCCATAATCGGTACAAACGTTTGAGAAAGTAAGAATGAAACCGTCATCGCAAAACCAATTGCCATCGCTAGAGGCATAAATAGTGCTCCAGGAATACCTGTCATCATAAAGGCTGGTGCAAATACGGCTAAAATGCTAAACAAGATTAATAACTTAGGAAAGGCAATTTCCTTACACGCGTCCCAAATAGCTTGTACTTTATTCTTACCGAGGGCAAAGTGCTGGTGTATATTCTCTATCGTCACTGTACTCTCATCTACCAAAATACCTATCGCTAAGGCTAATCCTGATAGTGTCATAATATTGATCGTCTGACCAAACATCTTTAAGAACAATACTGCTGAAATAATCGCTATCGGAATAGTCATAATCACAATCAAAGCTCCTCTAGGATCTCTTAAGAATAACATTACCATAAGTCCTGTCAATAAGGCTCCTAGTACTCCCTCTACGATTAAACTCTTTACTGCATTAATAACATTCACAGATTGGTCAAACTCGTACGAAATCTTTACATCATCAGGTAAGTTATTCTGTATATGAGGAATAGATTTTTTCAATTGTTCTACCACATCATAAGTAGAAGCTTTACCCGATTTAGCAATATTGATATACACAGAACGTTTACCGTCTACTAATGCATAACCAGTCGTAATATCAGCACCATCTTTTACAGTAGCCACATCGCGTAAGTACACATTATCTACCTGTCCCTTAAACAAAGGAATATCTCCAAACTCTTCTACCGTTTTTAAAGTGTTATTAGTCGGTGTCAGATAGTTCTTATCTCCTACATATACGTTCCCTGAAGGCATCGTTACGTTTTGTCTACTAATTGCTTCTACCACTTGCTCTGGACTCATATGATGCGTACGCAGTTTATTAGGATCTATATTGATCTCTATCGTACGTGGTGACCCTCCAAATGGTGGAGCTGTAGTCAATCCAGGAATCTTAATCAAGAAAGGGCGCGCAGCAAAGTTGGCGATATCTTGAAGCTCATTATTCGTCTTCGTCTCTGAGCGGAACACTAATTGTCCTACTGGTTGAGAAGAAGCATCAAAGCGAATAATGAAGGGTGGTGGAGCTCCTGGCGGTAAGAAAATTACCGAACGATTAGACAGTGCTGAGATAGACGCAATCGCCTCTCCCATATCTGTCCCTTCATAAAACTCTATTTTCATCAAGGTCAACCCTTGTGTATTTTTAGTGTCAATACTTTTTATCCCATTGGCAAAAAGCATCATATTTACATACATCTTCGTGAAATAACCTTCCATTTGTTGTGGAGTATACCCATTAAAAGAATGGGCGATATAAACCACTGGTAAGTTCATCTCTGGAAGAATATCTACTGGAATCTCTTTAGATGACTTTACTCCAAAGAATAATAGTCCTATTACCAATACCATAATAGATATTGGCTTGCGCAAGGCAAATCGAATTAAATTCATACTATCTTATTTTAGGGGAATAGCGTTTAACAAATATTGAATATCACCGAAAGCAGAAGCCTGTAGCAATAAAGATTGCCATACATTATTTTGAGCTATTTCATAGTCTATCTCTGCACGTTGTAAAGTATACAGCGCTTGAGTGAAATCAACTAAGTTGCTCAATCCATTATCGTATAAAGCTTTCTGCTGTTTAAAGGCTACCTCAGCCGCCTCTAACTGTATTTTTGACTGTGTCCACACAGCCTGAGCATTGACATACTTCTCTTTGGTCAAAGTAACTTGGTTAGCCAAATCTTTGTCCATCTGAGCGAATTCATGTTCATAGCTCTTTGTGATATACTCTTGTTGTTTACGCTTATAAGTCGTTCTAAAAAAGTTAGATATATTCCATGTCAATTGAAGCCCTACTAAATAATTACTTCTATCAATACCCACTCCATCACCATAAGATGAAGAGTAAGCACTATTGTCTTGTACATAATTCCAGTTAAAGCCTGATCCTCTACCTTGCAACACCCCAAAAGCATTTAAACTAGGCAGACTACCTTTGGTTACTAGGCGTTCCATAGATTCGCTTTGTGCTATTTTGCTCTCTTGCCATAATAGCATAGGATGCTGATCTCTATTGACTAAAGTTTCATCTAATACTTCTGGTTTAGCATTTACAAATACCTCATCTAATACATACGCTTTAGTCTCTTCATCTAATAACACAGCTAAGTGCTTATTAAACTCTATTTCTTTGTCATACGCTTTAATATGTAATGCCTCTGCATTTGCTACCTCAGCCATAGCTAATCGCTCATCTACTTGAGGTAACAAGCCACTCTTTGCCTTTGCAGCTGTAACTTCATGAAATACTCTCGCGCGTTCTAAATTCTTTTGTTGCACATATTTTATACGCTGAGAAGCCAAAAGATTTAAATAGGTAGCACTTACTTTTATTTGTTGTTGGAAAATCTCTTGTTCTAAGTCCTTAAGCGTCACTTCTTGTTGAGCTTTTGCCATACCGATTCCTTCCTTTGTCTTTCCAAAAGAAAAAATATTCCAATTGACATTAGCAAAATACAATGAACCAAAGGCTGCATTCCAATTTTGTTCTGCTAAAGGCATAGAGGTAGCTGCAGATCCCAGTCCTCCATAAGCATACAGAGGTCCGTTCTGTGCATTGATCGTCCCATAACTTTGTTGGGCACCGAATGTTAAGTCTGGGAAGTAATGCCCTTTTTGATTAGTTGTGTTTTCTTGAGAAGCAGCAAGTTTTGCTTCTTTAACCTTGATAAGGTCATATCGTTCTATAGCCTGTTTTAACGCAGCATCTAATGTAAGTTTTTGTCCATAAGACATAGATGCTACACCCAATAGGACAAACAGTGCTATCCTATTAATTTTCATGTAAAAGTATGCGTTTAATTATACAATATTGTTGATGTATCTATTCCTATTACAAGAATAGATAAGCCCAATGATATCGTATGAATCAAAGTCTATATACGCAATGCTTAATATACAGAGGTACTTCTTTGACTCTGTATAAATAATAAGTATAAGTAGTGAAATTATCTCTTACTGTATGCACATACTCGTATACTGCCCCAAAATAACGGTGCAATATCGCATCTGTAAAGAAAGAAATCTTTAAAACTTTAAATGAACTATTCTGAACCTCTGATTTTACTTTAACTACCTCTACTTTATCTTGGCAGCAGTTCTTCTTAGGTTCTTCTACGGTTCTACCTGTTAAAGCACAGAAACCGCAGTTCTTTTCATTTGCTTGAGATTTAGGTATATTCGTCTCTTGCACTAATCCTTGGCAGATGTGCTGATATGTACTAAAGCCTGAAGCCAAGCCTGTGTACAAAAATGCGAATAATATGACGAATAGTTTTTTCATAATCTCTACGCCAAAAGTACTACACTAGAGATTCTCATTTGTTATACCATTCCGAGTACTTGTTGTATAATTTTTGGATTTTGTACTTTTCGAAAACATTCTTAAACGATGATGGATACTAAGACTTCTCTTTTTAAGAAACATTTTAGATATAGACATGTATCACTTAACCTACCTACTCATCTTTGGACTACTAAACTATTTAAAAACTGGTCTATAATCCCCTTCCATTTTTACGAGACATTTGCCTCGAAATTTTAAACCAATAAGTATTTATGACTACAACGAACACTGGGGTAACAAGACAACAAGTAACTCTAAAAAACACAACTGCGACTTTAGTAAAAGCGACTTTAGAACACCTAGAAGATGCCTCTATGCTATTCGATATGTATCGAGTATTCTACAGACAAGAATCAAATTATGAAAAAGGAAAACAATTCTTACTTGATCGGCTGTCTAATGACCAGTCTCATATCTTCTTAGCATATGTAGATGGACAAGCAGTTGGATTCGTTCAACTTTATGAATTATTCCATTACATCAAATTAGAAAAACAGTGGTTATTAAGTGACTTATTCGTACATCCAGACTACAGAGGGATTGGGTTATCTGTAGCGATCATCGACCGTTCAAAACAATGGTGTGAAGAAACCAATGCATGTGGACTAATGCTAGAGACAGAAAAGACAAATGATATAGGGAATACGCTATACCCTAGATGCGGATTCGTATACGATGGAGGGCACAACTACTACCATTGGTGGAAATAATGATCATATAATACTTAGCTTATAAATTAAATAGGGAGATTTCATTTTGAGTCTCCCTATTTTATATTACATATATCCATTGTTTCTAAACAATTCCTTTGCCTTCTCATAAAACTCCTCTTTACCAGCTCCTTGATTAGCTAATAAAAATCTTCTCACTTTTCTGTTACCCTTACTATCTTTAAAACGGATATCAAAACCTGTAGCAGAGAGATATGATCTTTTGACCAAATTAACTTCTATAACATCCTGCTTATCTATAACATGAACAGTAGTCATATCCCAACTACTATAAATAACATACAACAAATAAGCTGTAATAATACTTGGAATCAGCGCATAATAAAAGCCCACATAATAATAAGTCAATAGACTAAGTATAAACATGATAATCACTACAAACTGCATCCATGAAAAAAAGCCATTCTCCTTACCTAAAATAGTAGTCTGATGAGAACTTATTTTTCCATCTATAGTAAACACAATCTTAGGTTTGGGTTCTAAGATGAGATGACAGTACTCTGTTTTGCCTTTAATCACAGCCTGTCTTATGATCGATTTACCCTCTTGTGATGTCATATCCTATCTTTATAAGTATTGATACAATGCTTTATCTATCTGTACGATTACTTATTAAATTTACGCTCTTTTTAGATACAAAATACAAGGAGTATAAAATAAATATTCAGCCTATTTATTCTCATTAAAGACCGTTTGGCGGTACTTCTGTCCCCAAATCATAATCTCCTCGATCACTCTTTCTAGTGTTTTTCCATACTCTGTCAATTCATATTCTACAGAAATAGGCTTGGTATTTAACACTGTTCTTTTTATCAAATGATTTGCTTCTAAATCATGTAATTCTTTTGACAACATTTTTGTACCTATTCCCTCTACTTCTCGCATTAGATCCATAAACCTCATTTTGCCTCCATGTAATAATGTTCCGATAATATATACCTTCCATTTACCAGATAATAAGCTCATCGTATCTTTAATAGCTACTATACGTACTTGACATTGTTCTGTATTATTCAACACTGGTTTTTTCTTCATCTGCTCTATTTTTAATTCACCCTAAAATTACTTTATTCTACAGTAGTGTGCAAAAGGAAACCACTTCCCAAAAGGAAACTAATAGAGAAGACCACCTTAAAGTCAGCTATGTTTGCACCCAGAAAAGAACCTATCTATTTAGATAGGCCATAAAAACACTTAAAAATGAAGAATTCTAAAATTACATTCTGGGTATCTACAAGTCTATTTTCTTTATTTATGTTATTTAGTGCCTATAACTATGTAGCAACAGAAGAGATGAAAGAAGCCTTTGTTTACCTAGGTTTTCCTGATTATTTCAGAGTAGAACTAGCCATATTTAAAGCTTTAGGAGCTATAGTGATCTTGCTCCCTTTCTTATCCTCTACGATAAGAGGTTTTGCTTATGCAGGGTTTACCATTAATATTATCTCTGCTGCTATCGCACACTTAGCGATGGGAGAACCTATTACATCACTTGGTTTTGTATTCATAGCAGGGGTGTTATTAGCCTTGTCATACTGGAGTTCATTAACCCAAAATCAACGTTAATCAAACCTAACTCTAATGCATTGAGGCGGGCTTACACAGTCTCGCCTCAATGCATTTATATACTTATCGACTATAACCTCTATGTTTATCCTTCTCCCTCTCTATCGTATATGCTCGTTTTAACCCAAACTATGCGATAGACATATAAACGAAAAGGAATTATACAAAATAGATCTGAATTAGTGATACAAGCATACGATAGTATGTTTTTAGAGCTAATGAAGGAACCATAAGGTAGAATTGCTTTGCAGTATTTGACTACCACAAATTCTAGATTTATCCTTCAAGTCACATCCTAAAAGAATACTAGATCAATAAAAGGACTATCCTTGGACAAAAGCCCGCTATACCCAAGTATTGTCCTACTATACTCCTATAATTGTCCAAGGATCTGTTATGAAACCCCATATTTACTGGGATTACAAGCAATATAGAATAACTTCAATTCTTATTAAAAATCAAACAAACAACTATGTATCAATACATTACATTATTTATCAATTAAAAAAAATGAATATAAAAATTCACTTAGTAGGATTAAAAGGCTAAAAAAGAGGGCAAATAGCTAAAAAAAGGGAGTAAAAAGAGGTCTATTTTGATTTTTTTAGAGAAAAATAAGAGACAAAATCAAAAAAACAATCTGATTTTTTGGGGTTATTTTTCCAAAAATAAATTATTCTATCGGTTTTAATATGGAACTACCATAAAGCAAAAAGAGCATCCACAGTGGACACTCTTCTATACAATATATTTTTTACTGCTAATGTATTTTATTCATGTGTTTTACTTAATTCCCAACCCACAATTAGCTGTTTCTTCTCTGCTCCCCACATATATCCCCCTAACAAACCTGTCTGCTGTATCACGCGGTGACAAGGTATTAATACTGCTACAGGATTCCGACCAATAGCAGTACCTACAGCTCTACTCGCTCCTGCATTATTTAATCTGTCTGCTAGACCACCATAAGTTGTTAATTGTCCTTCTGGAATTTGTAATAAAGCTTCCCATACCTTAAGCTGAAAAGGAGTCCCTTTAAGGTGTAATTTGACTTGTGTCAGATCTCCTTCTCTGTTTAATATATCGATCACCGCCTGATGTATACCCTTCCTTTCTTCTACTAATACAGCATTAGAAAAATCTGCATGAATACGCTCTAATCCATCACTATGCTCAGAAGTAAAAGCAATATGACAAATCCCTTTAGGTGTAGAAGCAACTACTACCTGTCCAAATAAGGTATCCCAATAACTATAGGCAATCTCTAAAAACGCTCCTTTATTTGCGTACTCATTAGGAGTCATGCCTTCTATAGAGACAAACATATCATGTAAACGACTACTGCTGCTCAACCCTACCTCATCTGCAATGTCAAACAAAGTCTGTTCTAACCGCTCTTTGATAACATACTTAGCATAGTTTAAGGTTATATATCTCAAAAACTGCTTAGGACTACTTCCTACCCATTCTGTAAATAATCTTTGAAAATGATATTCACTTAACCCAACTGCTGTTGCTATCTCTGATAAATTAGGTTGTGCGTAGTGATTAGCTACGATATACGCTATAGCTTGTCTTGCCTTTTCATATTGTTTACTTACTTCCATGACTAACTTCTTTAATACAAGTATACAAAGAAATAGATTCTGCTTTTTTCTCACAATCCATTTCTTGCTATTCTTTTAAAAATAGAAATGTGCCCTTATGGAGAATTAGGAATTTTCAATTAGGAATTAGGAATGTGTGCCCTTCGGGCATGAGGTGATGTGTATTGTGGATATAGATTGGGTAAATATATGTCCAGGATTACAAATCCGCGCCAACGCCATGTGCATACCGATTGCCATAGGCAACGATTCTTAATTCTTAATTAGAGCTTATACCTATAACTTCTAATTTACAGTAAATCAAAAAGTTATAAAATACATTAAAACCAATCAATTACTTAAATAATTACATTAAAACTATTTTAACACAAAATAATTACTAAAAATATAATTACCAATTAAACGTTTGTTTAATTTTACGCTCTAAAAAAAATACAACTCATGGCATTAAGTGATAAACAGAAAGAAATATTAATCGTAGCAGAGGAGCTATTCTCTCAAAAAGGTATAGATGGAACGAGTATACGAGATATTTCTAAAGCTGCTGGTATTAATGTTGCTATGATCAATTATTACTTTGGTTCTAAGCAAGCAATGGTTATTGCATTATTCGAAATACGATTAACTCGAACAAGAGAAAAACTAGCTCTTCTTACCACAGATACTCACTTAGACCCTATGCAGAAATTATTAGCTTTCGTAGAGCATATGATGACTGTACAATTACAAAACGCTGATTTCCACATTATCTTAATGGGGCAACTATCTAAAAAAGAGGACATCCCTGAGATATCAGATGGTATAACCATCCTACAGCGCGAAATATTAAATATTATCAATAGTTTTATAGAAGAGGGGTATGAAAAAGGTCTTTTTAAAGCGAAGCCAGACCCTGTTACATTCGTTATCTTTTCATTGGGAATATTAAGTTACCTAATACACCACGAACGTACTTTATCTAGCTATTGGAATATACCCGATCACGAAGAATATAGTTTGCACATCAAACAGCATATATATCCTTATTTAATACAATCCTTTCAATCAATTTTAATCTACAATGAACAAAAGTAATTACATCTTACTTGCTTCATTATTTATTTGCCAAGCGTTTGCTCAAACTTCAACTCAAACACCTATTACCCTAGAGCAAGCCATTACATTAAGTTTAAAAAATGGCAAAGAGATAAAAAAAGTAAAAGCAAGTACAGAGGCTACTAAACTTCAGATTCATAGCGCCCAAAATATGCGCTACCCTGATCTAGAAGTTTCAGGATCATATAATCGCCTCTTTAATGGTACTGATGTTAATCTAAAAGTACCTTTACCTCCATCGTCTGGAGAAAACCAAATGCCACAGGTGACACCACAGCATTTAATGATGGCACAAGCCAAAGCTAATGTACCTCTATTTAGTGGTTTCAAAATTAGTAACGCTGTAAACCAAAGTAAACAATACTACGCATTAGCAGAACTAACAGAGCAATCTACTACGGAGAATGTAGTTTACCAAACCATCAATTTATACTTTGCACTGTATAAGACGCAGCAGTCGATAGCACTACTAACAGAAAATCTAAAGCGTGCACACCAACGCACAATTGACTTTGAACAATTCTTAAACAATGGTCTTATCGCTAGAAATGATTATTTAAGAACACAATTGCAAGAAGCGAATGTAGAGCTGTCTTTAGAAGAAACGAAAAACACCTTGAAGAATATTAGTACAAGATTAAGTACTCTTCTAGATTTTCCGTCTAATGAAACAATCGTTGCAGAGAAAGCTAATCCTGTAGATATCTTACCTACTAAAACAGATGATATCTCTACACGTAAGGATGTTCAGAGTGTAATGAAAATGGACGAAATAGCTCAAACGACTATCAAAATAGCTAGAGGTAATTACTTCCCTTCTATCGGATTAACAGCTGGATACTCAGCTATTCAATTAGATAAAGTAATTGATATCACTAATGCTACTATGGTAGGAGTCGGTCTAAAATATGACTTGGCTTCAATCTTTAAAAACAGAACAGAAGTCAATAAAGCTAAAGCAAAGAAAACAGAAGCTGAATACCAAGTCTTATTAGTAGAAGATATGGCTAAAGTAGAAATAGAAGAAGCGTATAATGCTTATGAATTAGCTTTAAAAAAGAATACTGTTTTATCGAAAGCTCTTATTCAGGCTAATGAGAATTACCGCATTGTAAAAGATAAGTATGACAATGGTCTGACAGACACTGATCATCTATTAGAAGCTGATGTACAACAGCTACAAGCTCAAATAGACAATATGCTAGGAGAAGCTGATCAAACATTGACATTGTATCAATATGCATACAAAACAGGAAAATTATTAGACAACTTACAATCGGGAAACTAAAATGGAAACAAATAATAATGAATATAAAAAACCTCTAAATAAGAAATTTATTATTGCGTTAGGAGCTATAATACTATTTGGAGGAGGATATGGTGTATATAAATACATCCATTCTATGGCTCATGAGACTACTGATGATGCTCAAGTAGAAACAAAGATATCTCCTATCGTATCTAAAATACCAGGATACATCAAAAGTATCCATGTACAAGATAACCAAATGGTCAAAAAAGGAGATGTATTAATCACACTAGATGATACAGAATATGTAATCAAAGTAGATCAAGCTAAAGCAAACTATCAAGCGGCATTAAGTCAATTAAAAGTAGCTGAAGCTGGGCATAATACTAGTGAATCTACAGTAATATCTTCTCAAGCAGGAGCTTCTACTGCTGTAGCTAATGTAGCGACTGCTAAAGCAAATATAGATGCTGCAAAAACTCAGCTATGGAGAGCAAAGAATGACTATGATAGATACAACAAACTTTATGAAAGTCAATCTATTACTAAACAACAATATGAGCAAGCATTAGCGGCTAAAGAAACTGCTGAAAAACAAGTAGTCGTACTACAAGAACAATTAAAAGCAGTCGAGAAACAAGCAAATGCTGTAGCTCAACAAGTAAATATTAGTAGATCTCAAGCTGTAGCTTCTACTTCTCAGATAGATGCTGCTAAGGCAATGGTAGATCAAGCTAAGGCTAACTTAGACAATGCGGAGTTATACTTGTCTTACACCGTAATCACAGCTAAAGAAGATGGTCAAGTATCTAAAATTAACCTACAAGTAGGGCAATTAATACAACCTGGACAAGGGCTATTCAATACTGTACAAAAAGGCAATATCTGGGTAGTGGCAAACTTTAAAGAGACACAAATGCAATATATGCGTGAGGGACAACCTGTCAAAATAAAAGTAGACGCATTCCCTAAGCATGAGTTCGAAGGAGTAATAAACTCTATGTCTCCAGCTACTGGGGCTAAGTTCGCTCTACTACCTCCTGATAATGCATCTGGTAACTTCGTAAAAACAGTACAACGTATCCCTGTGAAGATTACTTTCACTAATCCGAAGGATGAAATGCTAGTATACGTAAAAGCAGGTATGAATGTAGATATCGATGTGAACATTAAAAGTGGACGATAAGCGATGAGTGAAGAAAGCTTAGTAGAACACGGTTATCGCAGAATAATCATTACCATCACCGCCATTCTATGTGCACTGTTAGAGATAGTCGATACGACTATCGTCAATGTAGCCATGAATGATATGAAAGGGAGTATCGGTGTTTCTCTTACTGATATCGCCTGGGTGGTAACGGCTTATGCTATTGCCAATGTAATAGTAGTACCGATGACTAGCTGGCTCTCACAACAGTTTGGAAGACGCAATTACTTTGCTGCTTCCATTATCATCTTTACTGTAGCTTCTTTTTTATGTGGGTATTCTACTACGCTATGGGAGATTATACTATTCCGTTTTATACAAGGTCTAGGAGGAGGTGCGTTATTAGTAACCTCACAGACCATTATCACAGAGAGTTATCCCGTAGAAAAAAGAGGTGTTGCACAAGCAATATACGGTATGGGTGTTATTGTAGGGCCTACACTTGGACCTCCATTAGGAGGGTACATTATAGACAATTACTCTTGGCCATTTATCTTTTATATCAATGTGCCTTTAGGGATTATAGCCACCACATTGGCCATATTATATGTTAGAAGTCCTAAATACGCTGAAAAGAGCAAACTGAATGAGATAGACTTCTTAGGGATTATACTACTTGCTATTGCAGTAGGTTCATTACAGTACGTATTAGAACATGGTCAACAAGATGATTGGTTTGAAAACAGTACTATTCTGACTCTATCTATATCATCTGTATTGGGGTTCTTCTTCTTCGTATGGAGGGAACTGACCTGTGACAAACCTATTGTAAATTTAAGAGTACTGAAAGATTCTAATCTAGCCATTGGTACAGTATTGTCCTTTATCTTAGGATTTGGGTTATATGGGTCTACTTTTATCATTCCTATCTATACCCAGTCGATTTTAGGATGGACTGCTACAGATGCAGGGATGTTATTAGTACCAAGTTCCTTAATGACTGCCTTAATGATGCCATTCATCGCTAGAATGCTACAAAGAGGAGTTCCTCCTAAATATCTAGTATCTGCAGGATTCTTAGTATTCTTCTTATACAGTTTCTGGGCTCGTAATATACTTACTCCAGATACAGGTAGTGAGCATTTCTTCTGGCCATTAGTGATACGCGGAGTGGGGTTAGGATTGCTATTCGTACCGATTACAACACTATCACTCTCTAACTTAAGAAATAGAGAGATAGGTGAAGGAGCAGCCTTTACTGGGATGATGCGTCAATTAGGAGGTTCGTTTGGTATCGCACTAATCACAACCTTTATCTCTAGATGGTCTGTAAATCACAGACTAGGATTAGTAAGTCATTTAGATACTGCTTCTCTAGAAGTGCAGAATCGTGTAGCTGCCTTACAACAAAGCTTTATAGCGAAAGGATTCCCTACAGATGAGGCACTTCAGAAGGCATACACCTTACTAGACCTAGGAGTGACTAAACAAGCAACAGTATTAACCTATATGGATGTATTTATGTTCTTAGGGGTACTATTTCTTATTTGTATTCCTTTTATACTCTTATTGATTAAAAAAGGAGCTGGTAAGATCATTGCTGGTGCAGGACATTAATAAAGAATAAATTATGCATAAAAATAGAGACCTTAGGGTCTCTATTTTGGTTTTATATAAGTAAGTTTTTAATGCTGTTTGTGCTGCTTTCTATATTGAAGAGGAGTTAAATCAGTTTTCTTTTTAAAGAAACGACCAAAATAAGATTCCTCTGTAAAATTCAAATCTATAGCTATCTGAGCAACTGTATCATTCGTCTGTATCAGTCTTGATTTAGCTTCTTCTATCAGATACTTATGAATAAAATAACTAGCAGGCTGATTAGTGATTTCTTTAACTATATCATTAAGGTAATGAGGATGTACATGTAACAGTTCTGCATATTGATTTACTTGCTTTAATTCAATAGCATTCTGGGTCACCAATAGTTGGTACTTTGCTACTAACTGCTCTTTTCTAGATAATACAAAGGGAGTTGATGTAGTCTGTTGATTATATATTCGCTCTGCCTCTATTAAGATAATATTCAGAAACATACGCACTAATAAATCATCATTAAAAGTTTCTTTTTGACATTGTTCTTGATTTAACTTCCAAAACAGATGACTCATCATCTCTACCTCACGTTCTGTAAGTTCCACATAAGGAGCCTTGTCCAATTGAAAAAAAGGAAAGCTATTCAACTTGATTTGATGCTTGATACAAAGTAAAAAATAATCAGAATCAAATAGACACATAAACCCTTCTAAGTCATTAGTCCATTCTTTTATTTGGTGTAATTGGTTATCTGACACAAAGTACATTGTCTGCTCACCTAAGCGGTATTCTTTATGCCCTATGACTTCAGTAACTGTTCCCTTAGTTACTAGCACCATACTGTAAAATCGCTTACGCGTACGACTACCTAAAAACAAATCATTGTGCTGTCTCAAATCAGCCAAAGACAAGACTTCCATATAGCCTGCTCCTTCTTTATAGCGCAGTTTATTACACTCACCACAATTGACTCCTTCAGATACCAAAAAATGATTCTTAAAGTCTTCTATTGACTCTATTTCCCTTATGTCTTTATTACTTTGACTCATTTATATCCTTACTTTTTATCTAATAATTAGAGATAATACCCATCCTGCTACATATAACCCTATCCCATAAACAGTGTGCGCTTGAAGACTTCTCAATCTCACTGTATTCGGTTTAGGTGTTTTGGAAGCTGCTATTCCAAACCCAAAGGCTGGTTGCATCATAAAGAATGGAAACACGGTCGTAGCGACTCCTATAACTAGTGCAGGTAAAAATGTAGGTACTAAAAGCCACTCTACACCACAAATCACTAATAGTATAAAGGCAAAACTTATACCAATTAAGTAATGCGCTATCCATCCTAAAGCTCTCTCATTCTTCACTGGAGTAGCTTGCATAATATTAGGGTGACTAAACACTCCTTTCGTAAAAGATCCTATCCATCTCCCTACCATCGCATAGTCCAATGATGGAATATTAAACAGTTTCTTAATAGCTACTGCATAAAGATCCATAAATATAGTAGCTCCTATGCCTAATAATAAAGCATACTCAATTAATAATACAACGTTATTCATTATTTCAATTCTTTAAATTATTCTTTATCTACTTGCCACACGTGCTTCATAATCTCTTGTGGAGCAACAACACCTGTCTGACGCCAATAGATATCTCCCTGCTTATTTAATAAAATCATCGTGGGTACAGAGCGAACAAAGAACTCTTCTTTTAAGTCCTTACATTGATCTATATTTGCTCTTATCAAATCTACTTTAGCTTCTATATCCTCCTCTATATGATCTATTATACCTGATAGTGTTCTACATGGAGCACACCAATCAGCATAAAATTGAACTAAAACAGGACGTTTTAAATTGTCAAAGTCTATAAACTCTTCCATTTTTGTTGTCTTTTTTAAAATTGAATAATAACGTTGATATTTATATAGAATAAAAAAACGCTATTATTTTGACATTACAAAACTAATAGCGTTCTTATTCTTTATTCTTACCCTAATAGGAGATTTAATAGGACAAAGTACAGATTTATCTCTTCTCGTACTTTTATAGTTCTTATACCATATCTATAAAAACAAAAATCAAGATTGCTCTTACTTCAATTGTTTGCCTAGCTGTTCTACTCTAGCAATCCACTTCAACCTCTGCTCTTCTTTAGAGTTTCTAACAATTCCAATATAAGTGACTTTTACGGGAGATACACCACAGAACTGCAGTGTTGATTTCTTTAGCTGATTGACACTAGGTCTTCCATACATCAGGCGATAATACCATCCTGGTTGATCTAAGGTAGTGATAATATGAGCTGTTTTACCTTTCAGTAATTTGTCCCATAACATACTATTCTCTCTATACTGATACATAATACCTGGTAGAAATATTCTATCGATAAATCCTTTTACTAAAGCGGGAAGTCCACCCCACCATACAGGATGTACCCATACAAGATGGTCAGCCCATTTGATATCATCTATCGCCTTAACTAAATCTGGTTCTAGTTCCATGCGTTTCTGATAACCATACTGTAGGTTCGCATTAAAGCTCATCTTCGCTACTGTGATTTCTCTCACTTCTGCTCCACTCTGCCTGGCTCCTTTTACATATGCATCTACTAATCCAAAACACAGTGAATCTTTATTTGGATGTCCATTGATAACTGTTATTCTCTTCATTATATCTCTTTTACTGTTATAGAATCATATTGTTGTAAACCTGTGAAAAGTGCTTTTTCTCCATGAAGTTGATGTGCAAAATACTGCCCAGGTAAAACTTTATTACTAACTAATGCCTCTGTATGTAATACGGCTGATAAAGCAGTTAATTCTGCCTGTCCTCTATCACTCTTTAATAAAATTCTCCTTACTTGCTGAGAGCCTTTAATAATGATTTCGAATACTGATATATCTCCTGCTCCACTACCTCCAAATATCTTTCTCCTTGTCTTTAAAGACATTCTCTTAAATACACCGAACTGCTGCATCCAGCCTAATACACGAGTTACAAACTTAGAGTTGTAAGTCATCTTCACACTTACGGTAGGTACAGCTTCTACTTGATTCAAAATATACAGATCAGGAGTATCAAAGTTGTAAACTTGTCTATTTCTTAGCCCAAAAGAGAAACAATACGATTCACTATCTAAAAAGTGTAAAACCTCCTTAGGTTGATTCTTTTGATACTGAACAAAAGGAGTTGCAACATGCTCTGCCATAAAATGAGCTGAACTTTCGCCTGCTTTATCTTTTATAGAATAATACACCAACAGTTGTACGCTGTCTATTTTTTCTGTAGTTGGCACAGCAGATTTGACTAATCCAGGAACAATACCTCCCATCCAACCTGAGCCAAATACAATACGGCTATTATACTTAGTATATTCTGTAGTAATCTGTAATGCCTTATGTAAAGCGGGTGTTGGTTTAGTGATATCCAAATAATCTATTCCATGCTCTATCGCAAAACGAAGTACATGATCCTTCTGGTCATTAACAGATAAAATAATTAAATCGATACTTCTAGATAGAATAGCTTCTAATGAAGATGGGCTATTGACATCTATCTGTACTTCTTTTTGTAGATCTTTAGGAGATCTAGTTCCTAAGATTATATTACATTGAGGATTTCGCTCTTTTAAGATACGAGCTATAGTCCCCCCTACTAACCCCTTACCTCCTATGATTAAAATATTGTTCTGCATAATTAATTTGATTTACAGACAAAACTAATAGCCAATAGAGGTCTAAATACTGGACAAATGTCTAAAAAGTAATCTCTTTTCTGATACGACTTAAATGTCTTTGGGTAATTCCTAAATAAGAAGCCAAATACTGTAACGGAATATACTGTACAAAATTAGGGTGATGCATCAATAGATTCTTATAACGTTCAGAGGCAGTCTCTCGCTGAAACTGTATCACTCTGCGTTCTAATTCTAAATACTGTTGCTCAGCAATAATCTTTAAGAAAGTAGTCCACTGAGGTAATCTATCTGCTAAAGCATCGAGATCTTTCTTCTGAATAGACCAAACTACTGTATTAACAATCGCTTGGATACTCTCAATACTTTTTCCTCCTGTAATAAAAGCAGAATATGCACCAATCAAATCATCTGGAAAACGAAAACAATAAGTCAGTTCATCTCCTTTTTCGTTTGTGTAAAAGGAACGAAAAATACCTGATTCAATAAAGGCTATTTCTTCACAGTATTCATTTTCCTTTACGAGATAGTCATTCTTAGCAATATTGCGTTGTGCAAATAAAGCTACAATAATACCTATCTCTTCTTCTGAGAATAGATTAAAACGTCGAAAAAATATATTGAGCATAATAGATACCATATTCATGGTAAATGTAATCCTATATATACAATATCTTATTAATTTTTATTACATTTCGCCGAATTTCATTTAGAAACAACAATACATAAACCTAACAAATATGAAAAAATTAGTTTTATCATCTCTAGTACTAGCTACAGTACTAACATTAGTAAGCTGTAAACAAGAGGTTAAAACAGAACAAGTAGCAACAGAAACAGAAGCAACTACCTCTGACAATACACCTACTACTGCAATAGATACAGCAGCAGCTAAACAAGCTATTGCTAAAGAAAAAGAGGCGTTAGCAAAACCATATAACGAAGAAGAAGATGGTGATGCTAAAATAACAGAACTAATCGCAAAGGCTAAAGCAGAAGGCAAAAATGTTTTTGTACAAGCTGGTGGTAACTGGTGTATATGGTGTCTTCGTTTTAATGATTTTGTACAAAAAAATCAAGATATAAAAACTGTAGTCGATGCGAACTATGTTTATTATCACTTAAATTATACAGCTAAACATAAAAATGCTAAAGCATTCGAAAAATATGCTCCTGAAGGACAGAAATTAGGTTATCCTTTCTTCATCGTAATCAATGGGGAAGGAAAAACGACTAATGTAATTTCATCTGGTGAATTAGAAGCTGATAAAAGCTATGACGTAGCTAAAGTAAAGCAGATGTTCGTAGACAATGCTCCAAAGAAATAAAAGCGAAAGGCTGTCCAATGGACAGCCTTTATTATTTAATCTGTATAGTCTTTAGATTCGCAGATATAGGTATGGCTTTTACTTCTTGATTTACATATAAAAACAATATATCACTGGTCTTCCCTATAAGAATTCCTTCTATCACTTCCCCTCCTATATACTCTATTTTAGTCAATTCTTGTTGTAGTGTTTCAACATAAGTTCGCTTGCCATAATACTGTGCCATCAATATAAGATACCAGATAAAAATAAGGATAAACACACCTCCCTTTATTTTTCTATACCAAGAATATTGTTCAAGATTAAATGTTGATTTGCTATAATTAGCAGGAAATTTCTCTTTCCAATATGCATCACCTTTAAACAATAGATAAGTAATAACCATTGTCACAATAGCAAAAGCTACTATTCTAAAGTCTGCAAAGGGAGCTATCAAAAAATCAAATATAGAAGAGTAATCAAAAATATTAATACCAAAAGCATTGTACTTCTGTGAATTAAATAACATCCCTATTCCAATAGCCAATAGATATGCAAAAGTCAGTATAAGCTGTGCTGACTTCATTAATTTATTGACAAGCGTTTTTACTATATTTTCATCCATAAAAAAAGAGTTATAAGAATAACACAAAACAACTTCTCTGTCTATATCAGATATATACTTTTTTGACCTAGAATAAATAATAAAAAAACTTCTATTTAAATTCTTATTTACATCAAAATAATAGAAGTAATATATAGATGATATAGATGCTAACTATAAAAGCTTACCTTTGGATAAATAGTTCATTCTATACAAGGGTTTTAATGTTTATAACCAATTGTTTCACTACATTTTCTATCCATGTCTGTTATTCGATATCTTCTTAGCTGTTTTCTAATGATCTTACTCTTGAATGGTTGTACAGATAAATTAAGCAATCAAGATTACACTGATTCTTCTATCCGATGGAAAGCCGATTTCACTATAAAAGGAATCAATATTCCTATTATTTTTACACTAGATAGCATTCCACTTAATATTCATGGTTATCGCACCATCTTTACAGATGGTCCAATTACAAATCAAAAAGAATATACCGAAATAACAAGTGATAGTTTTATCAACCCTTTAGATTACAGTGGTCATATCTATCTAAAAGGGATTATACGAAACGATACAATTAAAGGAATATTTGAAGATAAGAAAGATAAAAACGCTTTAGTTACCATCCCTTTTATAGCCTATAAGACAAAAGAACCTCGTTTTTCTATTCCGAGTACTTATACAGCTATTAATGTAACTGGTCAATGGGAGTTTACCTTTTCAGAACAAGATTCTCCAATTAAATTTACAGAATACTCTAAAATAGAGAACTTCCATTTATTCCAAAATGAAGGTACTCTAATCGCACGTACGACAAGAAATGAAGGTTTTGAAGGTGTAATGACTCAAGATGGTTTTATCTGTTCTTCTATGTCTAAAGATAGACCTACTCTTCTTCAAACTTCCATAGTCGATACTGATAACTTAGAAGGTACTATTCATACACCCAATGAATCGTTCTCCTTCACTGCTAAACGAAAAAGTAAACTCGAAAGCACCAAAGAAAACAGTACGACTCTGTTCAAGATGCTCCGAAACTTATTCAAAGCTTATGAAGAATATCCTAAATAAAAAAAAGCCACTCCCAAGGAAGTGGCTTCAAACCTAACCAAACTAATAGAAAGATATTCCTTCCTATAAAAAATCAAACTTATTATTCTAATTTATTAGTCATAGAATTTATCGAAACGTGCAAATCCTGATATCTTATCAGGAAGTGTCATTCCCTTAGTAACCTTGTCTGTTTTTAGATCATAAATCCAAACGTAGTTTCCTTCTTCTGCACTATTAATCGCGAAGTAGACTTTCTTATCTTGAACAAAGAAACCTAGTTCATACGGTTCATCTAAAGGTAATTCTGTCAACTGTCTTACAACTGATCTAGTCTCTAAGTCGATAATAGCGTATTTCCCATTATAACTTCCTCCTTTAGCTGGATCTCTATAACCAATAATCATTTTGTTGTCTCCTATATAATTCATCGCTGTTTCAGGTTTTAATCCTCCTAATACTTGCGTCAAATTAATTTCGTAAGATCTATCTAATACCCCTTCTGCAGTCTTAATTCTAAATAGATAAATATCTTTAGCCTCTGAATTTGTACGTGTAAAACAACTATAGTAGAAGCTGTCATTATCCTTTACAAAAGAAGTTTTAAAGTAAGGAGAACCATTACTAGCACCACTACTACGAGTGTCTGCTTCTGATTTGATTACTTTAAAATCTGGATATGAAATAGAAGCTATATTATAGAAATTAGGTGTCAACCATTTCGCATTTCTAAAACCGTACTGTAAATACAATACTCCATCTATATAAGCTGCAGAACCTATTGAATAATGGTCATATCCTTGAGGGAAAGGCTCTAGGCCAGACACTTCTCCTTGTTTTACTATTTTAAGATTTGTTGTATTAAAAACTGTATATCGGATGCGCTCTATATCACTTGTATCTCCAAAAAGAATCAAAGTGTTATCATCAGCCCATGTATAAGCACTCACGTCATTAATATAAGAGAAAGGTACTTCTATCTCTGTAACTAGCTTATCATTTGTATATTTGAACTTTTTAAATACTCCTTGATCTGTTTTATAGTTATAGATATACCCATTCTTAACGATATAAGAATACGTTCCTTTAGAGTTAATTTCATCACCTTCTCTATTCAGATCCATAACTCCTTGTGTCACATCATTGGTAGCTGTAATATAATGAACCGTATTAGGCCAACTTCCCAATGCTGATAATAAGAAATACTTATAATCTTTTTCTCCTTCAAAACCACCACTCTGAGATGGTTCTTTACTACATCCTATTACTGTAATAAGCAATAAGATCATAGATAAGATTGTATATGATTTATTTTTCATCTGTAATGTCTATTTTAAAGAATATCTGAATTTGAAATAAAATGCTCTACCTTGTTTTTGAAGTTTAAAGTTGTCATAAGCAAGAGCATTTCCAATATTAGTACAATTCAAAGCAAAGTTATACTTCCCTTTTGCTATCGAATAATTGATTCCTACATCGTGTAATGTCTGGCGAGGGATCGTTGGAATATTCTTTTTGTTTCCATAAGACTGCCAGTTTTTATAGAACCACTCTGTCATAGATACCCCATAAGTTAACTCAATACGAGAATCTTTTTGGAACCAATCATCTTGTCCTATACTAACATCTATATTACCATATAACCAAGGCTGGTTTGGCACTTCTTTTTTATAAGTAGCAGACTCTACATTATCACTATTATTAGCGTATTTCGTATTGTCATAAGCATAGTTATAAGTAATATTTGCCATGATATTAAGAATATTCTTATACTGGTAGTTAAATTCTCCTTCTACTCCTCTAGTAAAGATATTAGATAAGTTCTCATATTTAAAAGTACTATTGAATAAATTAGGTACTGTATAAATATAATCCTTCGTATCTCTAATATATCCTGCTGCATCAAAACGTACGAAGTGATCATCAAAACGCTGGCTATAATACACCCCTAAGTTGAAGTTATTACTGCTCTCAGGACGTAGAGCTAAGTTACTAGTAATAGACACTCCATCACCAAATATTTCTTCTGGTTCTAATAAACGGAATGATTTTTCAAAAGAAGCTTTTAAACCTAGTTCATTGGTAATTTTAAAAGTACTCGCTATACCATATCCCCAATTTCCTGATTGATTTTTAACAGGTACATCCTTACGTGTAGAAGAGTCAAAGACAGTCTTATCTAAATCAACTAAGTAATACTTTCCAAAAAACACATTAGTCCATCTCTTATCAAACCAATCTTGTTGATAGTTAATAGAGAAAATCTGTTTTGTCATTTTCGTTGGATAAGCATCTTCTCTCTTATCGTATAATAAATTATAAGATTGATTCTTCACATAATCTAACATATAATTAAAATTAAACTTGTGAGAATCACTTATTCTATACTCTGTAGTTAATTGAGAGAATACACGATCTCTGTGTTGTCTACTTAAAGAAGGGTTAGTAAGTTCACTTCCTGCTGCAGGAACATAACTTCCGTCCCAACTGTATTTTCTCATTAAAGTATCCGTTCCTTTTTCTAAACTCTTAGAATACCCTAAATAATAATTGATATCAAAGCGATCGTTCAATAGATCTTTCTTCTTATATTTTAAAAAGTAATTATTCGCATCTCCTTCTCTCTTCACTCCTCCATACACAATCTCTTGATTAGATCCTGTCTGAATTTGTTTATCAAATAAAGAATGTGACACTCCTACGAATAACATATCAGCCCATGACTTATCCTCTATTCCCAATTCTGCCATTACAAATAAAGATTTGTAGCGATCATTGAAACGTTTTACATCTCTGTATTCATACTTCTCAGCTTGGGGATTATAGATCTTCATATCACGCATCTTATAATCATTATCCGAGTAATTATAAGCACTATTCAGTCTCATTATAATTCCAGTACCCTTATCTTTTAATTGTCCATTTAAATTAACTTTATGGGTATTAAAAGATCCAGTCATATAACTAGCATCTAAGTAATCTTTAGAATTACCATTCGTGATAATATCGACTGCACCTCCCATAGCATCAGTGCTCAAATGAACAGGGACAACTCCTTTATATATCTCTACACGTTGAGCCATATTAATAGGAAGTGTATTCATATCCACTCCTTTACCTAACATCTCTAATGGAACTCCGTCTACAAAAAACTTAACTGCTTTTCCAGACATTCCGTTTACAGAAAAATTATAATCAGACCCTACACCACCTTGCTGTCTAACTTTGATACCGCTACTTTTGTTTAGTATTTGATTTAAATCATAAGTACTATTAGCTATCTTTTGCATATCTACAGCGCTTACTGTAAAAGCTTGCTCTTTTAAAGCATCTACTTTACCTTTTACACTAACCACAACATCATCTAATACAGAAGGCTCATCTTGCATAGTAATACTCAATGATTTTGGACTTGTATTAAATTGAACAGTTCTGCTCTCTTCAACCATACCTACATAATTAAACAGTATTATATGTTGTCCTGTTGTGTGCTGTAATTCAAACTTCCCATCTAGATCTGTCTGAACGCCAATTGTACTTCCTTTAATAGAAACAGATACTCCTATAATGGGAGTTTTCTGTGAATCATAAACGATTCCTTTTACTTTACCTACAGTTCCTTGAGCATTTACTAAACAAGGTAACAGAAGTAGTAAAAAACAAAAAAATACTTCCTTAAACGGTCTCATTATTTAAATTAATTTTAAATAACAAAAGTATTGGTCATGTTAGTAAAAACCAAAGAAATACAACTTTATTTTTAACAAGTCTAATTAGCTTATTTATACTGACTATTAACAAGCACAATATCAACAAATTACCAAATCAAGATATTACTATTTGTATCACAAGAACACAATGACATAATTATTCAACTTACTCATAACAAACTAGATAACAACTAAGCTCTAAATACAGTTCATAAAAAAAGCGTAGCCATCGCTACGCCTTTACGTCATATTTCTGTTTACTTTATGATAGACTCGTAAATTACCTTTTGAATATCTTCTCTAATATTAGCTTTTGATAAATTATTTACATTGCTATCTGGATAAGTCCTATTAGATAAAAATACAAATACTAAATCTTTATCAGGGTCAGCCCAAGCCATTGTTCCTGTAAACCCAGTATGTCCAAAACTAGACATTGAAGCACATCCACATGTTGGACCAGGAGAACCTGGCTTTTGCGGTTTATCGAATCCTATTCCCCTTCTACTACCTTTACTACAATAAGCACACTCATTAAATGTATTAAAAGTATCTTCTGAGAAGAAACGATCACCTCCATATTCCCCTTTATTCAGATATAACTGCATCATTTTAGCAACATCTAATGCTGATCCAAACAATCCTGCATGCCCAGCAACACCACCTTGCATAGCTGCTCCCATATCATGCACATACCCTTGTACAGTGGTATAACGGTAATAATTATCTATTTCAGTAGGAGGAATTACATTCAAGTCAAATTTACGCAATGGCAAATAAGTTAAACGCCAAGCTCCCATCTTATTATAATACTCACTTTCCACTACTTGATCAAGTGTCTTGTGATATTTACTCTCCACAAACTCCTTCATCATAATAAACCCTAAATCACTATACTTATATTCCTTTTTAGATAATTTAGAATCTGCTATTTGTTGTAGAATTTCATTTGTATACCCTTTTTTAATATATAAATTCTCTGACACTTGAGTAGGATACTCTGGAGTGTAGAAGAAGCTATACAAACTCGGATCAGGTCTATTATTCTCTGCTAGAGTGCGTTTATAAAAAGGAATCCAAGCTGGTAAACCTGACTGATGTGTCAACAAATCTTTAAAGGTGATATCTTCTTTATCTGTATGTTTAAACATCGGCAACATCTGTCCTAGTTTAGTCTCCATTCTCACTTTATGATCATCATACATCTTTACCAATACTGGCAACGTTCCTAAGATCTTAGTTAAAGAAGCTAAATCATATAGATCTGTATTTAATACCTTTGTGCTATTATCATAAGTATGATGTCCAAAAGCTTTTTGATATACTACTTTACCATGACGAGTCACTACTACCTGAATACCTGGTGTGTATTGTTTATCTATAGCTCCTTGAGCAATGGCATCAATTCTATTTAACACATCAGGATCCATTCCTTCATTTGCTGCAGTAGAAAAACCTAAACGATCAATAGCTTTCGTTTTAAGTCCTGTACCAACAGCAAAAGAACCATTGATAGAAACTGGTAACTTTCCTTTAGCTCCTATTGCCCCAAATAGTACTTGAGCAGCAGCTTGCTGAGCAAATTTATTATTCTGATACCCTACTAACACAGTATTTACCTTATCTAAAGGCATTGACTCAAGCGCATACGGCTTAGCAAAAGATACTAACACAGTATTCTTTCTAGCGGCTAAATTACGTAAAGTCGCCTTTTCTGTGTCTGACATATCGTGCTTACGCCATGGGTTATCCACCTTGTGATAGCCAACAATAATAGTTGTAAACGCAGACAAATCTTCTAAACTATCTCCGGCAATTTCTGTTACATCATCATAATTCTGAAGCATACTTAAGAATTGACTACCATCATCATCTCCTAACTTTACATAAGCTATCTTTTGTTTTTCTAAATGCTTAAAAGGAACTAACCTATCTTCATTCTTCGTTAAAGTCATTGCTTCTTCATACAACTTCTGATTTAAATCATCGTAAACTGGAGCATTCAAGTCCTTAACTAAGCTACCTGTTTCAATAGCAGAGAACTTTGTCATACCTGATTTGTACTTGTAGGCTAGAACTTTCTTTACCGAATGAGATAAGCGTTCTTCTGATATTTCTCCTGTATTATAAGCATCTAATATCTTCGTTAGCGCAGTAGGCACATCTTCAGAGAAAAGCAATAAGTCATTCCCTGCTTTAAAAGCAGCTAAGTCAACTTCCCCTGGCTTTAGATAATTAGCAGCTGCCTTCATATTTAAAGCATCAGTAAAGATCAGTCCTTCAAAACCTAATTCTTCTTTCAACAACTTCGTTACAATATTATAAGATAACGAAGTAGGAATATCATTAGGTTCATAAGCAGGTAAGTTTAGATGGGCTATCATCACACTAGACAGTCCTTCTTCAAATAATTTCTTATACGGATATAATTCAACTCTATTTAATCGTCCTTTATCAAAGTCAATTACAGGTAATTTGTGATGTGAATCTGTAGACGTATCACCATGTCCTGGAAAGTGTTTTCCTGTTGCAAAAATATCTTGACTTTGATATCCTTGCATAAATGCACTAGCTCTATCTGTTACTATCTCTCTCGTCTCACCAAAAGAACGCACTCCGATAATAGGATTCTTTGGATTAATATTAATATCTAATACTGGTCCAAAGTTAAACTGCATACCTAAACGCTTAGTTTGTTTAGCCATCGCTTCTCCCACTTGATAAATCAAGTCCATATCTTGAACAGCCCCCAATGTCATATTATAAGGAAAACGGTAAGTATCTTCTAAACGCATACTCAGTCCCCACTCACCATCTATACCTACTAGCATAGGTATTCTACTTAAAGTCTGTAAGCGATTAGTCATTTCAGCTTGACGAACAGGTCCACCTTGAAAGAAGATTAATCCTCCAATATGCTGTTCTTGCACAAGTTTCTCTAAACTCTGTACATGAGCCTCATTTTTATTAGAGTAAGCCGCAACCATAAACAGCTGTCCTATTCTTTCCTCTAAATTCAACGTATTATATACACTATCTACCCATTGTTTCTGTCTAGCTTGATTAAACTTAACCTGTCCAAACGCACTAGAAGCTACAAGAAGTAGTACAACAGTCAATCTTTTCATTAGTTTTTATTTTAGGTCAAAAAAAATCACCATCAAAAGTCTATTTGATGGTGATTTTGATATCGTAAATATAAATATTAGAATCTATTTAAAAAAACGTGAATGCCAACTTTCAGATGCTGGAACTTCCCAAAATTCTCTAAACTCTCCTAAATCATTTACTAAATTATTGAATACAATCGTATTAGCTGATACAGACTTAGACTTTACTAAATCTTTAAATTCTAATAAAGTTTTAAAAGCGATGAATTCTCCTGTTTTATAAGTAACATTCATCTTATCTAGTAAGTCTACATTATACTTTTGTTCAATATCTTGAATCACACGAACTGAAGCATCTATTGAACATCCTGAAGCAGGGTGTATATCTTGATCTACTGTTAATACAATAAATCTATTGTAAAATATCTTATAAGAAGATTCTAATGGTGTAGCATGCGCTGCCCACTCTGCTGTAAAAGCAGCTAAATCCTTATCTATATCTTGAACCTCTTCATCTGAGAACTTACGATTAGATTGGTAAATCCAAACTCTCGAATGATCAGGCATTTCTTCAAATGGTTTAAACATATTTTATAAATCTTCTGCGTTTGCGATTAACTCAGCTACGTCTAGTACTTTTACTGAGCTTTCTTTTTCTTTAAATTTCACTCCATCTGTAAGCATTGTATTACAGAAAGGACATCCAGCAGCGATAATCTCTGCATTAGTCCCTATAGCCTCTTCTGTACGCTCTACATGCACTTCTTTATCACCATGTTCTGGTTCTTTAAAAAGTTGAGCACCTCCAGCACCACAGCAGAAACCATTTTGTCTAGAGCGTTTCATTTCTACTAACTCTGCATCTAATTTTTCAATCAATTGACGCGGAGCTTCATAAACTTGATTAGCACGTCCTAAATAACATGGATCGTGGAAAGTAATTCTCTTCCCTTTAAATTGCCCACCTTCTATAGTCAATCTTCCATCATCTAAAAGTGACTTCAAGAATTGAGTATGGTGTACAACTTCATATTTACCACCCAAATCAGGGTACTCATTCTTAAGTGTATTAAAGCAGTGAGGACAAGCAGTTACGATTTTTTTAATTTCATATCCATCTAATACTTGGATATTCATCATTGCTTGCATTTGGAATGCAAACTCATTCCCTGCTCTCTTTGCTGGATCCCCAGTACATCCTTCTTCTGTACCAAGTACAGCAAATGATACGTTTGCTTTATTTAATATCTTTACGAATGCTTTTGTAATCTTTTTTGCTCTATCGTCAAAACTTCCAGAACAACCAACCCAGAATAATACTTCTGGTTGTTCTCCTCTTGCCATCATTTCGGCCATGGTAGGCACAACTAAATTTGCTGACATAATCTTGTGTTTATTGAGATAATCCTAGAAAAGGATTATGATAGTTAATGTTTAGTTTTCGTCTTTCCAGTTTAATCTGTCCATTTGGCTATATTGCCATGGAGCAGCATTATTCTCAACATTTTGCATCATGTTGTTTAACTCTACAGGAGCGGCACTTTGTTCCATAACTAGGAAACGACGCATATCCATAATGATAGAAAGTGGACTAATGTCTATAGGACATTCTTCTACACATGCATTACATGTATTACAAGCCCATAATTCTTCTGGTGTGATATAGTCGTTTAACAATGTCTTACCATCATCTACAAACTGACCATTGTTCGCATCTAATATCTTACTTACATCCTCTAAACGGTCACGAGTAGACATCATAATCTTACGTGGAGATAGCTTTTTACCTGTCGTATTTTGAGGACAAGAAGATGTACAACGCCCACACTCAGTACAAGAATAAGCATTTAATAACTGTACCCAGTTTAAATCCATTACATCTTGAGCACCGAATTTCTCTGGTTCCCCCACTGGTTCTGCTGGAGCAGCGTATGGATCTGCATTAGGATCCATCATTAAAGAAACTTCTTTCTTAACAGACTCTAAGTTATTAAACTCTCCTTGAGGTTGTAAATTAGCATAATATGTATTTGGGAATGCTAAGAAGATGTGTAAGTGTTTTGAATAATATAAATAATTCATAAACAACATCACCCCTACTATGTGTCCCCACCAACAAAAACGCTCAATGAATGCAACTGTTGCAGGATTAACTCCATCAAATATAGGACTGATAAAACTAGAAATAGGGAATGATCCTACTGCTGTATAATGTGTATAACCGATACTCTGAAGATAGTAATCTGCAGCGTTCATAATTAAAAAGAAACACATCAACACAGTCTCAATGTAGATAATATTATTCGCATCACGCTTAGCCCAACCTTCCATTTCTGGTTGATTAAAACGTCTAAGTTTTATTACATTTCTACGAATCCAGAATACAATAACTCCAAAGATAACTAAGAAAGCTAATACTTCAAAGATTCCAATTAATGCATCATAGCCTACACCTAAGAAGCTAAACACTCGATGTGTACCAAACAAACCATCAACGATGATTTCTAACATCTCAATATTAATAATCACAAAACCTACATATACAAAAATATGTAAGATAGCTGGGATAGGTCTTTTTACCATCTTAGACTGTCCTAAAGCTACGCGGATCATGTTTTTCCAACGTGCTGAAGGATTATCTGTTCGATCGATATCTCTTCCTATTTTGATGTTGCGGACTAGCTTCTTTATATTTTTAATAAAGAATCCAAACCCAACAACTAAAAGAAGTAAAAATAATACTTGGCCTAAATACTCCATAGTCGTAATAATTGTTTCAGTAATTGTTAGTTTTTCTTGTTAGTTGGTTTAGTTGTTTAGTTTATTATTCCTTAACCTCTGCAGTTTTCTCTCCTTCTGTCGCTTGATAAGGTGTCGCTTTCTTACCAAATAAAGAGAAGTGTACATAACGTTTTGGGTGTTCTTTTAAGTCGCGTAATAAAGCTTCTAATTCTTTACTTGCTCCTTCTAAGTTACTATATAATTGTTCGTCTTTCAATAATTTACCAACTGATCCCTTACCACCTTGGATATCTCCCATGATTTTATCCATACTTGCAGTAGCGTTATCTAAGTTAGTAAAAGTAGATTTGATATCCAAAGCTTTTAAATCTGTAGAAATTGAAGCGAAGTTGCTACTCATCGTATTTAAGTTAGTCAATGTACCGTCTAACTTAGGCTGAGTCGCTGCAACCATCTGATTAGTAGTAGCCATCAACTTATTAGCACCTGCTAAAGTACCATCTAATTGAGTCATTGCACTTTTTAAACTCTGTTGAGTATTTTCATCCATTATATTATTAACAGAAGCTAACATCGTATTTAAGTTAGCTAAAGCCTCTTCTATTTTTAACTGTAAAGGTTCGATTTGTTTTGTCAACTTCTCAGTCATATCTAAAACTACCTCTCCTTTTAGCACTTGTCCAGATTCAGCATAATTTGTATCTCCAAATAAAGGATCTATCATAATCCCTTTACCTCCTAATAATCCAGGAGAGTAAATCTTAGCTACACTATTCTTAGATATATTGACTTTTTGAGTCATTAATAACTCAACTTTTAATTTGCCTGAAGTATTATCTAAATCAATCTTAGATACTTTCCCTACGACTAAACCATTAATGGTAACCGTTGAAGAAGTAGTCAATCCTTCTACATTATCGTATTCTACATAAAATCTAGTACTGTTATCAAATATGTTTCTCCCTTTTAAAAATGAGTAACCCCAAATGAACAAAGCAATAGCTCCTAATACTAAAATCGCTGTTTTAATTTCTCTTGATATTTTCAAAACTTTTCATTTTTATAACACGCAAAAATAAACTTTTATTTCTAAAGCGCTTGATATTATTTTAATGCTTCCTCTACTGTAATCACTTTACCATCCTTGAATGCTACAATAAATGCAGAACTGTGTCCTTTATCCTTTGCTACTTTCTGATTTTGTTTCGCTGTCTCATAGTCACTTGTCTCCCCGTAATAATATCTACTAAGATTTCCTGCGCGCATTGTCGTCACTCCTCTTAGTCCTTTAAAATTCTCAGGTTTTAAAGCTAACACTTTTGATCCTGCTGCAATTTGCACTTTAAAAACAACTTTATTCGTGTTTGAACTACTTTCTTTTCGAGAATTAGTAGTTGTCTCATTAGTTGTAGTCTTTCTACTATTATCAGCTTTAGCTGCTGCTTTATCATTAGAATCTGCTAATACTAGAGTTTTACTACCTCCATAATAAGCCGCTTTATAATCAATAATCCCTTGTGCTATAGAACGTGCTAATTCTTTCTGTCCTTTACTTGAAGTCAAATAGTTTCCTTCAGCTGTATTAGATACAAACCCTAACTCTATCAATATACTAGGCATAAAAGCTCCGTGTAATACCCAGAACGGACCTTGTTTTACTCCTCTATTCTTTCTCTTCAGATCATTTGTAAAACCATCTTGTACTCTACTTGCTAAATCAATACTCTGATGAATATAATCTTCCTGTAATAGTGTCAATCCAATAATAGACTCTGGAGAAGAAGGGTCAAAGCCTGCATACTTTGTCTTATAATCATCCTCCATCATAATCACGGAGTTCTCCGTCTTAGCTACATCTAGGTTAGATTTATTCTTACTAAGACCCATCACATAAGTCTCTGTCCCTGAAGCAGCCTCACTATTCACACCATTACAGTGAATAGATACAAATACGTTTCCATTATTATCATTAGCTAATACTGATCTTTCCTTTACAGGTACAAACACATCTGTCTTACGAGTATAGAACACTTCTATATCAGATTGTTTTTCTAATATCTTACCTACCTCTAAAGCTACTGCTAATACAATATCCTTTTCTACATTCTTCTTATGGTTAGTACCAGTATCTTTTCCTCCATGTCCAGGATCTAATACAACTTTAAATTTTTTCCCATTCTGTGCTTGTATAGAGAAACTCAGGAAAAGAATGGCTAGTAAGGCAAACAGTTTAGAACGACTGTAATTCATATAAATGATATTTATAACGTTTTATAATTTAAATAAAAATACATTTTCAAAAAAAATATATGTAAGTTTGACACGTTAAAAACAACGCGCTTAATTTTACAAAAATAGCATATATATAGGTTTGCGAACAAATATTTTTAATATCGTTTTCATTTTATTGGTTTTTGGAGCAACTTTAACACAAAAAGGGATTGCACAAGACAACAATAAGAAATTTACAGCTGTAAATACTACACTAAAAAGAGATTCTATAGTTACCACTTCAGATACTATAGACAAACTTGCTGTACCCTCTATCCAGGATACACTTAAAAAACAAAAAGACACCATAGTTCCTGCTAATAAACCTCTTCTTGAAGAAATGGTTTATAGAAAAGCAAAAGACTATGAAGCCCTAAACTTAGCAAAAAAAGAAATTACATTATATAATGAAGCTGAAATACGCTATCAGGATTATGAACTAACTGCGGGTAAGATCATTTTCAATTATGAAAAAAGTGAAATCTATGCAGGAGGTATTAAAGATAGTGTTGGTAATATGTCGCAATACCCTGTTTTTAAACAAGGATCACAGATCGTAGAACCAGATTCTATCCGCTTCAATACAAAAACAAAAAAAGCATTAGTTTTTAAATCTCGTACTTCACAAGGTGAATTTAGAATTAAAGCAGAAGTGAGTAAAAAAGAGAATGACTCTGTTTACTTCATGAAAGATGTAATCTTTACTACTGCTAAAGATTTAGATGATCCTGAATACTACTTCCGTACCAATAAGGTTAAGTTAGTACCTGGCAAAAAAGTAGTTACAGGAGTTACCAATATGGTGATTGCTGATGTACCTACACCACTAGGATTGCCTTTCGCCTTTTTCCCGATGTCAGAAAAAGCTGAATCAGGATTTATCATCCCAAGTTTTGGTGATACTAATCAACAAGGATACTATATTCAGAATGGTGGTTATTACTTTGCGATAAGTGATAAAATGGATTTAAACGTATTGGGAGACTACTATACTAATGGTAGCTGGGGATTGAGATTTAACAGTTCTTATGCTCAACGTTATAAATATAACGGACGTGTTTTAATCCGTTACGAAAACAATATCTTCTCTGAAAAAGGACTTCCAGATTACGCATCTAGCAAGTTATACAATATTCAGTGGAATCACAGTCAAGATGGTAAAGCCAATCCTAACTCACGATTCTCTGCGTCTGTAAACTTAGGTAGTAGCCAGTACTTCAGACAATCAAACAATACCTATAACGTAGGAGCTTCTATGAATAACACCATGAGCTCATCTGTTAGTTACCAACGTACTTTCGAAAGTGTACCACAAGTGAATATGTCACTTACTGCTACTCACTCTCAATCAACAAATACAAAGGAGATTAACATGACTCTTCCTACATTACAAGTAAACGTAGATCGTGTATTCCCTTTTGCTCCAAAATATGGTTCTAAAAAAGGTATTATTAAAAACTTAAACTTCTCGTATTCTGTACGTGGAGAAAACCGTGTAAAAACACACGAAGATTACTTCTTTAAAAGAGAAATGTTCGACAGTTTAAACACAGGGTTCCAACACAGTATTCCAATTGCAACCAACTTCAAAATATTCAAACACTTCTCTGTAACGGCAGGTGCTTCTTATAATGAAGTTTGGTACTTCAATACCATAGAGAAAAAATACAACGCACAGACTAATAAGGTTGATGACATTAGAGTAAATGGATTCGACAGCTTTAGAACGTATAATGCTAATGCAAGTATTGGAACAACTATTTATGGTACATTCAACTTTGGAGAAGACAAAAGAATCCAAGCTATACGTCATGTAATGCGTCCAAGCGTTGGGTATTCTTACACACCTAGTTTTGAACAGTACTATGACACTTACGCCATAGATGCTACAGGACAAACATTCCAAGATTATACTCGTTTCCAAAATGGTATTTTTGGAGCTCCTGGAAGATATAACTCTAATATGATGAACTTTAACTTAAGCAACACTTTTGAAGCGAAAGTTAGAGATGATGATAATGAAAAAGGTGAACCGAGAAAAGTAATGCTTTTAAACAGCTTAAACTTCTCTACGAGTTATAATATGTCTGCTGACTCACTGAAGTGGTCTCCTGTACGTGTAAGTGCTGGTACAGCTCTATTTAAAGATAAAATGCAAATTAACTTTGGAGCAACACTTGACCCTTATGCTTTAGACAATAACAATAGACGTATAGATACTTACAACATTAACAATGGAGGAAGTTTATTCCGTCTGACAAGTGCTAATATGACTGTAAACTGGTCTCTATCTAGTAAAGATGCTATGTTCGGTAATGCTGAAGACAAAAAGAATCAAAACTCTCTAGACAATGGTGGACGTGCTGATGATTTATTTGGTAGAGCTGTAGAGTTAGGTAATCAAAAAAGAAGTACACTGAGTGATGATGATGAAGACAAACCTTTTGGTGGTTTCTTTAATGCTAAACTACCTTGGGATTTAACCTTTGCCTACTCCATGACTTATAACAACTCATCGAGGCAGAACGAAATCGTCAATAACTCCGTCATGGTATCTGGAAATCTAGATGTAACACCTAATTGGAAAGTTGGTTTCTCTACAGGTTATGACTTTGTTCAGAAAGGAGTTACTTTTACTCAATTAAGGTTTGAACGTGACTTAAAGAGTTGGAGAATGGACTTCTCTTGGGTACCTATCGGAACCTATACTAGTTGGGGATTCTTTATTGGTATTCGCTCATCAATGTTAAGTGATATCAAGTGGGAAAAACGTAAAGCTCCAGACAAAATATACAGATAAAAATAATTCAGAAAGAGGAGGCGTATTTTTACTCCTCCTCTTTTTTTAAAACTATACTTTATGAAGAAAATTATCAATTCAGACAAGGCACCTGCGCCAATCGGACCATACAATCACTCAGTAATGACTGGTGACTTATTATTCATCTCAGGTCAAATCCCTTTTAATCAAGCTACAGAAACGCTTGTAACAACAGGTATTGAAGACGAAGCAAAACAAGTAATGGCTAATCTACAAGCGATACTAGAAGCAGCAAATATGACATTCGAAAACGTTGTTAAAGCAACTATTTTCTTAACAGATATGAATGACTTCGCTAAAGTAAACGAGATATACGGAAGCTTCTTTACAGCCGCTACAGCGCCTGCTAGAGAATGTATTCAGGTAGTAAAGTTACCTAGAAATGTAAATGTAGAAATATCTATGATAGCTTCTAAATAAACAGAAAGTACACTACTAAAAAGGGGTGATTATTAATTAATAATCACCCCTTTTTAGTAGTCTTATTTTTTACTTCTAGATTCCTAAAAACTGAAAAGCTTTAGTTTTCTCTAATTTACTATTTACAACACCTGCGTACTGCTGTTTCTTAGAAACATCTAACTTTCTAACTCCAGCCTTTTCACTAAAATCAATTGTTTTTAAATCAAGCCATATTGGTGTTAACGCAATCGGATCTTCATAATAATACACTAAATTCTTCTGATCAGAAACCGTTCTCCACTTAGTAGAAGATAAATTAGGTTCTCCATCTATATGCACTCCATAAGGCACAGATACATTACGTACAATACTAAATACAGCACCTACAGAAACGCGCTCATCAGCACTTTGTTCTACCGCAGTTGCATAGTATGAAGCACGTGCAAAACGATCTTCAGATCTACCTGTACCAGGCAACACTTTATTTCCTGGCAAATAATTCCAATAATCTCTAATCGCTAATTGCTTATCATAAGTAGGAGAATTAGTCACCACAGTATATGAAGGATCATGATATATCTTCAGTTTACCATCAATAAATTCAAAAATAGCATTATCACCTTGCGCATCAGAAATTGTTAAGTGAACAGTAGCTAAAGAAGTACGTCCTGGCGTATTAGCAGTTACTACGATAATAGGATTCTTTTGCAGATCCTTAACTGCTTCATCAACACTTGCATAATTATCTAAAACATATTGTGCCCAAGCTGCTAAGCTAATCCCCTTATCTTTTCCATCAGGATTATACTCAGGATATTTAGACTCTACTAACCATAAGATATTAGCCACAAGCCCTTTCTCGTTCATACCATCTGTAGTAGCGATATCAAAAGCAGAAGTAACAACACTTCCATACTTAGACTTCCATTTTACAGAAGCCTTCCCTACTTCTCCATTGCGTTCCATTCCTCTTGGAAATACCCAAATATTAGGCATAATTTCTTCTTTCCAATCCATTGAGCGCCCTGTAATAACTGTATTATTAGGTCCTTTATAAACAACTCTTGTACAAGCTTCCGCTTCAGACAAACCAAAGACAAATGCTCCTAAAACCAAAGCACCTGTAAACACTCTTTTTATTTTTTTCATAATATGACAAGTTTGATTTCTACTAAATTAGCTATTTAATTAATTACTCGAAAGCAATTAAACAAAATATAACATCTTTTATTTTGCTTCTTAAAAAAATTAGTCCTTTTAAAATAACAGCTATGTAATTAAAAAACATACTAGACTATCCCAAACACCATGCCTATTTATCTCTAGAGTACTCTTTATAATCTAATACATACGAGAGTATTCTAATTTTATTTAATTCACTCTTTAACAAATCTTAGATTCAAACGATACATGTATCTGTTATTACATTTATTAAACTAAAACACGAATTATGACTTTATTATTTAAGAATAATATCAACGTTCAGCTTGCACTTTCTAGGGGATTACTAGGGGTTTTCTAGGACTTTCCTTGCCCAGAAGCTCTCTTTCTCGAAGAAATGTGCAAGAAACCCGCAAGCAATCCCCTAGCAAGTCAATACAAAACCATCTTTAGCATCTCAATTAATGCTGAGAAGAAACAGAGTTCTTGCTATCAATTCTGTAAATGAGCTATTTAAAAATTTTTATCCATCTGTAATTGCGAAAAAGTAATTGTCACAGGTACGCAAGTTTTTACCAACAAAAAAAGGCACATAATACTTATGCGCCTATTCCTTCTATATTCGTCTAGTTTTTTCTAGAAGTTCCTTATTTTATTGTACTTATAGCGTTTAACAACAATTGAGCTGAAGCTTCATTTGTTGCCAAAGGTACATTGTGTACATCACATACTCGTAACAACATATTAATGTCTGGCTCATGTGGGTGTTTTCCTAGAGGGTCTTTAAAGAATAAAACCATTGAAGTCTTTCCTTCCGCAACTCTTGCAGCAATCTGAGCATCCCCTCCTAGTGGTCCTGATAGCATACGCTTCACTTTAAAACCTGCATCCTCAGCCATACTTCCTGTAGTCCCTGTACCAATCAATGATATTCCTTCACTTGATAGAATTTCTCTGTTTTTTTTGATAAACTCTAACATTTCTTTCTTCTTAGCATCGTGTGCTACAATTGCTATTTCCATACTCCTTACTATTTATGATATTCGATTAATCCGTCTAATGGTTTTTGAATTATTTTCCCTACTTGAATATTATGATCTGCTAATAGCTCTCTAAACTCGTCTTGTAAAAAATAAGCTACAGAACCAACAAAATGAACTGGCACTGTGCTATACTCAGGATTATTCTTGATATAATGATTTATAAAGAAAGTAATTTGTTCTTTGATCATATCTTTAAAAAAAGTTTTATCCTTATGCTCTATTAAAAATGGCAAAAAGGAAGCCATATAAGCATTAGGGTTTTCTTTCTTATAAAAATTGTACTTCACTACATCAGCATCTACATCGTATTTACTTTTAAATAAATCTGCTAATTCTTTAGGCATCATTTTTAAAAAGAAACTCTTGATTATCAATCTACCGAGTGCACTTCCACTACAATCATCCATAGCCATAAAACCTAAGGACTCTATTCTCTGATATACTTTATTTCCATCAAAATAAGAGACATTAGATCCTGTACCATTAATACAAACTATTCCTTCCTCTCCTTTTCCTACAGTCGCGTAAATAGCAGCATAAGTATCTTCGTGGACATTAATGTTTTTACAATTCGCAAAGTAATCTTCAGCAAATCTTTTAACGATATTTTTTGTACGATCAGACCCACACCCTGAACCATAAAAATAAAGTTCCTTAACCTCGTCTTTATTCTTACAGATATCAGGCACTGTATTAACGCGGGTAAAGAACTCATCTAAAGTAATAACTTCGGGATTTAGTCCTAAACTAGTCACCGAAGTTATAACATTATTATTCTGGTCAAAGAAAATCCAATCAGCCTTAGTGGAACCACTATCGACGATTATTTTCATTTAAACTATTTAATTATTTTAAATTATTCATTAAGATAGCCATATCAACCATCTTAGCAGAATAACCATACTCGTTATCATACCAAGCTACAATCTTAAAGAAAGTACTGTTTAATCCGATACCTGCTTTAGCATCTACAATACAAGTATGTGTATCAGATACAAAATCTTGAGACACTACATCCTCTTCTGTATAAGCCATCACCCCTTTTAGTTCGTTCTCACTTGCTTTCTTCAATACAGCTAACACTTCTTCATAAGATGTTTCTTTAGCTACTTTAACTGTTAAATCTACAGCTGATACGTCAGCAGTAGGAACACGCATAGACATACCTGTAAGTTTTCCTTTTAATTCTGGAATAACTTTACCTACAGCTTTAGCAGCACCTGTAGAAGCAGGAATAATATTATTCATAGCAGAACGTCCACCTCTAAAGTCTTTCTTAGAAGGCCCATCTACTGTAAACTGTGTAGCTGTTACAGCGTGTACTGTAGTCATTAAAGCTTCTACAATACCAAAATTGTCATTAATAACTTTAGCTAATGGCGCTAAACAGTTAGTAGTACAAGAAGCATTAGAAACGATTGTATCTGTAGCTTTCATGTCTTTCTCATTCACTCCCATAACATACATTGGAGCAGTTCCTGATGGAGCAGAGATTAATACTTTCTTAGCTCCTGCATCGATATGTTTTTGCGCGCTATCTAATTCTTTAAAGATACCTGTACAGTCAGCTACTACATCTACTTTTACTTCATCCCATTTTAATAAAGAAGGATCTTTCTCTGCTGTTACACGGATTGTTTGTCCATTTACTACTAAATGACCATCTTTTACTTCTACAGTTCCATCAAAACGACCGTGAACAGAGTCAAACTTAATTAAATAAGCTAAGTGCTCTACCGCCATTAAATCATTAACTGCTACTATCTCAACATTAGGATTCTTTACAGCTTCTCTTAACATTAAACGTCCAATACGTCCAAAACCGTTAATACCAATTCTTGTTTTCATAATTCTATTTCGTTTTATTATTTCTTTTAAATTGTGATGATATCAGATACTCTAAGTAGTTCCTGATCTATTGGAGAATGACCTTTTACTGCTTGTTCTAATGGTGTAAGCGCTACTTGATCATTAATTAAACCAACCATATAGTTGCGTTCTCCTGCTAATAACGTTTCAACCGCTTTCACACTCAATCTACTTGCTAATACACGGTCGAAGCAAGATGGTGCTCCTCCTCTTTGCATATGTCCTAATACAGACACACGTACCTCGTATTCTGGTAAATTAGTTTCTACGTATTCTCCTATTTCAAATACGTTTTTACCTAATTTCTCACCTTCTGCTACGATAACTATACTAGATGATTTTCCTGATTTTTTACTTTTCTTTAGAGACTCTAATAGACGCTCCATACCCATATTCTCTTCTGGAATAAGAATCTCTTCTGCTCCAGCTCCAATACCTGCATTCAGTGCGATATGACCTGCATCTCTACCCATAACTTCAACAAAGAATAAACGTTTATGTGAGCTGGCAGTATCTCTAATTTTATCTACAGCATCTACTACTGTATTTAAGGCAGTGTCAAATCCGATAGTATGACTTGTACCGTGTATATCATTATCAATAGTACCTGGAATTCCCATTACTGGAATGTCATACTCCTTGCTCAATATCATAGCACCAGTAAAACTTCCGTCTCCACCAATAACAATTAATGCATCAATACCTGCATTCTTTAAGTTCTCATAAGCTGTTTTACGACCTTCCTCAGAACGGAAAGCTACGCTTCGAGCTGTTTTAAGGATAGTACCTCCTTTATTAATAATGTAATTTACATCACGAGGCCCCAATACTTCAAAATCACCTTCAACTAATCCTTGAAATCCTCTAAATATTCCTACACACATTACATCGTGAAAAGAACAAGTACGAACAATTGCCCTAATTGCTGCGTTCATCCCTGGAGCATCTCCTCCAGAAGTTAAGACACCGATCTTTTTAATCGCCTTACTCATATTTTATCGTTTTGAGTAAATTTACGAATAATAGACCATTTTAACAAAAATAGAAGCCCCTTATTCTACCTCTATTTTGTTAAATTATAAGTGTCTGACGGAGCTGTAGATGACTTCCTTCTATTCTCATAAAACTTGATAAAATCCCTATTAAAATCAGAGTCTGGCAACTCTTCTGATCGATTAGTATCTTGCTTTTTATTCTTACTTTGGTCTTTTTCTCTTGTTTTAGCTCTATTTAAGATTTTTGAGATCAATTCTTTAAAAGTATCAAAATCTACTTCATAAGATAACCCTACACCTTGCGTATATCCAATCCCTTCACCGATATAGTTAATATCATTTTCGCGATTAAATACTCTTGCACTTAAAGACCCTTCTTCATTAAGGCGTAACATCACCTCTACATCTCCCACGATCACAGATTGCTCTACTCCTCCTACAGGCACACCCAATTTACCATTGACAGAAATACGATCATTAACTTTAGTCGAGAAGGTCACCCCTACACGTCCTTCCGTTTGTGTATAAGGATTTCGTTCTCCTTGTGCATAGTTTAACCCTACTTTAAACTTATCGTCCTCATCCGAAAATATCTCATCAAAAATACTACTAGCGCGTTCAAATAAACTTCCTGCTAATGTAGACGAAGAGTTATCAGAAGAGAAGAATGCTCCTGTAGCTAACAGAGCCATCGCTTGACGCTCACGCATATCACGTTCGCTCAATCTATAATCTAACTCTGACTTCACTACAGAACTCACTGTTGGGAAGTTGATCTCAAAGTCTACCTCAGGATTACTTAAACTACCATTTAAGACAATAGCTACATCCGTAGGTACTTTTCTATTGATAATAGAGTTATCTATAATTACACTTGGATTTGCATCTGTATGATAAATTGCTTGTAAGTCTAACATGGCATTCATAGGATCTCCATCCCAACGAATGGTACCATATTTCTTCACAACAAATTTCTTATCAATCAATCCACCATATCGGAAGTTATACTCTCCTTCATACGCCTGGAAATCCCCCCACATATTGAACTTACCTAAGGTATTTATCTCCATCGTGATAAATCCTGCTCCTCTACCTCGCATAGCATGTCCTGACTCACGGTCTAATATAATTTCAATCTCTGCATCAGGAGTTAATACAAACTCAAAGTCAAGCTCTATACCACTGTTTCGATATCTATACATATCGTACTCTTTTCCTTTAAGACGCAATGCCTTTTCTTGAGGAGATAAGAAGTGTATAAAGTTATTCTCCCCGGTACCTTGTGCTTCTTTCAACGGAATTTTAATAGATGTTCCTTTATTAGATGTCGCATTAATATTAATAGCCAACATCTCTACTGGCCCACTTAACTTAGCCATTCCATTGATAAAGGCTTTACCATAATAGATACTTCCCTCTTCGAATTTAGTATCTAAGGCTAATAAATTAGGAGAAGAAAGCACTAAATTTAATGCCCAATCATTAAACGCCTTATGAGAAATATCTCCGTCTATAATTCCTTCAGTTTTATGCTTTGAATCTATAATACGCACTTTACGCAATATAAACTGACGCTCTGTTAAATCTAAAGCAGCATCTTCTTCAAAATTATAATCTACCCCAGTGAACTTAGACTTCATACCTGCCTTATTTAGGTGTAATCGTCCGTTGACCTCTGGTTTCTTAGCTGTACCCTGAATATTAATTTTTCCTGATGCAGTTCCTCTTACATCAGAAACAATTGTTTTAAGTAAAGGTTCAATAGGTTTAACAGAGAAATCTTTAAATCCTGATTCTAGATTTAATTGCATCTGTTTATTGACAATAGCTAAATCACCATTTAAATAGAACTTTTCTTTCTCATTATCCACAATGCTAGACTGAACTTTAAAGTTCTTTAAACGCTCATCTCCGTCAACATGAAAAGCTAAATCTCCCAACCTAACCTTATTGACTGCTAGTTCGTCTATATTGATATTTACTTTAGGTTGAAACACATCTTTAACCTGTGAAAAATGTAAATCACCATCTATATTACCAGCGAACTCCAGATTAGATATATCAGGAGCAAACTTAGCTAAGTCTACTTGTTTAAATTCTAAATCAAAGTGTTTATAAGTTGAGTCTCTTACTGCACCTGTCAGATTAACCTCTTGTCCATTATGTGATAATGATAAATCATCAATAGTGAAGTCCTCTAACTTCTTATTAAAAATAACTTTATTCTTCTTATTATCACTTTCGTTAATACTCCACAAGAAATCTTTTAAGAAGATGTCTGACTTCTTAAACCCTACTACAGATAGGTTTTCTTCATTAATAGTATGGTACAAGTTCAAATTAAACTTATCCTTACCATGCGTTCCTCCTTTAAACTCAGAACGAACAAATAATGTATCATTATGAGTCAAGTTTAATAAATTAAAATCTGTGATACGATAAAACTTAGATTTCATACTATCTAGTGAAACATAAGTATTATATAATGGGTTAGAATTATTTACATCTAACAATACATTATAAAAATTAAAATCTTCAATACCGATACTTGGCGAAGAGAAGTTTAGTTTAAAAATATTGTTATCATTATCAATGCTTCCTTCTACATGAGTTGAGGCACTTAAAGTCAATTGTGGCAAGAATACTTCGATCAGCCTATTGTGTACTGTAATATCAAAATCGAGATATTGATCTTCTTTTATTTTATAAGGAGAATAGTTTGTATACAAACTTCCTAGTGCATTAGTAAACAAAGCTCTTAAATCCTTAAACAAGAACTTTCCTTTAATATACCCCTCTATTGCCTCCTGTGACACAAAAGAAATAAGGCGCTCATTCTCTGGATTAAATTCCGAATTTAATGTAAAATGACCGAATACATACTCATCTTTACTATTGATATAAGTAGTATTACGCATTGTAAATGTACCTGCTAAATCATCAAGAGTATTACCTGAAGCTTTAAATTCAAACTGCCCTTTAAACTTAGAAAGTGTATCATTTACTAAATGTAATGCATATAAATCTGCGTAGTCAACATCTGCAATAAAATCGTAGTTCTTAACTTCTGAACTCAAATCTATCATCCCATTAAAGTCTAACTGCAAATTAGGATCTTGACTATGTACTAAACCGCGGTAATAAGGCATCTTTAACAATCCATCTACTGCGATATTTGTATACTTATACTTAGCAAAGTCAAAAGAGAACACATCTCCCTTAATACTTGTATTCAGTGACTTTTGATTAAATCCAACTCCATCAACCTCTAAGTCAACAGAAGTTAATCCAAAGTTTTTATTTTTAATAAATTCTCCTAAGTCAAACTTCTCTAGGACAATATCCCCTTTATAAGCAGCTAGATTAGGATTATCAAGATTTTCGATATCTATAACTGCTTTTCCTTTTCCGATAGAAGTTAATAACTCTATATCCGTCTTTAACGTACGCTTAGTCATTTCGATATCTCCTTTAATATCTACTTGTCCAAGATTAGTTAATTCTGTAGGCAGTAGTTCATGCAATAACTCAGGCATTAACCCTACAATGTGATCACGAGTAATAAATAATCGATCCACATTAGCGTTCATCCAGAACGGTTTTACTTTATCGAATACATTTCTAAAACTAAATAATCCTCTCACATTAGACATATTGTCATCTACTAGATTTACATTTTTCATTGTAAAATCGTTCATCACACCATTAATATGTCCTGTTACATACACCATCTTATTTTCTGCGAAAATTCCTGTAAAGGCATTTAAGTCTGAGGAATTCAATACTGCTTTTCTAATCTCAAAATCCCAATTCACCTTATCTACGAAGTACTTCATATCACCTAAGGCATAGGTGAACTTAAGGTCTCCTTCTATAGCCGACTTTTTCGTTTGTAAATCTAGTTTCTCCATAGAGATACTAGTTTTAGTATGAGTAAAATTACCTGATAGATTTGTCACACCCATACCCCAGTTATCCTCAAAACTAGATTTCAAAACATTAGCATAAATATCAGGCCCTTTAATAAAGAAGTCTTCTACTTCCCCATTAATATTTTTAAAATCTATAGCTACTGGTGTTTCTGCTTCATCGTCAGAAATAATCAAATGAGTATTTTTAATTGTTAGATGAGAAGATTTTAGTCTAAACTTACCTTCCCCCTCTTTTCCATCATCAAATGCATTAATCAACTGATCTAAGGTTGTAAACTCTTCACCTTTGTATTTATGTATTCTTAAATACAGTCCATCTACCTTAGTTTTACCAAAATATAATCTCCCTTGGATAAGTTCATTAAAATCTGAAATACTCGTTGTAAAGGCTTTTATTTCTATAAAATTAGTATCGTGATTATCCTTTGCAGTAACCTCTTTTAATGTAACTCGACCAAACACACTGATTGCTAGTCTTTCTATCTCTAACTTAGTACCAAACTGGCTATTAATCTTCTCCATAGCTTGCTGAGCCAGAAAGGTTTGAACCACAGGCAAAGACAGTGCCCCTGCAATGATCACAACCAAGCTAAAGACAGCCAATAATAGGCGAAAAAGTATTTTATTAAATTTTTTGATAACTATTAATGTTTTAAATTTGCCCCAATCTACTCACGGTTTCTTATAAAAACCAAACAATAAGCAAATTTATATAATTTTCCATAGGGTTGGGTAGATTTCGCCTTAATAAATTATACAATTATAGAATATTAAAATGTCTTTAAAACCTACCTATATTTTAGCCATAGAGAGCTCATGTGATGATACTTCTGCCGCAATCATGGCTGACAACAAAGTATTGTCAAACATAGTCGCGAGACAGGAAATACACGAAGAGTATGGAGGTGTTGTTCCTGAACTAGCATCTCGTGCTCATCAACAGAACATTGTTCCTGTAGTTGATATTGCTCTTAAAAAAGCAGGAATAACGAAGGATGACTTAGATGGTATTGCCTTTACACAAGGCCCTGGACTAATGGGGTCACTATTAGTAGGCGGATCATTTGCCAAGAGTTTATCTCTGGCTCTTGATATTCCCCTAGTAGCTGTAAACCATATGCACGCCCATATCTTATGCCACTTTATAGATGAAGAAGGATATGACAAACCTGAGTTTCCTTTCTTAGCAATGACCATCTCAGGTGGGCATACGCAAATCGTGAAGGTAAATAGTTTCTTTGACTTAGAAATACTAGGAGAAACCACAGATGACGCTGTGGGAGAAGCTTTTGACAAATCGGCTAAAGTTTTGGGATTCCCTTATCCAGGTGGACCTTTAATTGATAAATACGCTAAAGAAGGAAACCCTAAAGCGTTTGCTTTCACTAAACCTAAAGTAGATGGACTGAACTTCAGCTTCAGTGGTTTAAAAACACAGTTCCTTTATTTTATTCAAAAAAATGTAGCCATTAACCCTAATTTTATTGAAGAAAACAAAGCTGATATATGCGCCTCTATCCAATATACCATTATCCAAATCTTACTAGACAAGCTTAAACTTGCAGTTAAAGAAACGGGGATTAAGCAAATCGTTATTGGTGGTGGTGTATCTGCTAACTCTGGTATTAGACAAGCGCTTAAAGAAGGAGAGAAAAAATATAAGTGGAAAGCGTTTATTCCCAAATTTGAATACACAACAGATAATGCTGCTATGATTGGAATAGTAGGGTACTATAAATACAAAGAATCTATTTTTGCTGATTCTTCAGTAGTTTCTAAAGCACGTATTGAATTCTAAAACTTAAGTATGCAATTATTTTATTCGCCAGAAATTGAAAAAGGACAAACATCTTTTACTTTTGATAAAGATGAAAGTAAACATATCATCAAAGTACTAAGACGTAAAATGGGAGATTTCCTATATGTTACCAATGGTAAAGGTACCCTATTTACAACCAAAATCACTTTAGATTCAGACAAGAAATGCGTTACTGAAATCATCGCTTCTGAAGATCAAGCACCGACTCCTTTTCGTTTACATTTAGCTGTGGCGCCAACAAAAATGAACGAACGTTATGAATGGTTTTTAGAGAAAGCTACAGAAATAGGCATCCATGAGATAACCCCTATTATTTGTGATCACTCTGAGAGAAAAATAGTGAAGACAGAGCGTTTTGAAAAAATTATTCAATCCGCAATGAAACAATCTTTACAATATCATTTACCTATTCTAAACGAGCCAATAAGCTTAAAAGACTTTTTAAATCAAGACCATCAAGGAGAAAAATATATTGCTCATTGTGAAGAAACTGAAAAAGTCTTACTAAAAGACAGTATAGATATTCATAAAAATTATTTACTTTTAGTAGGTCCAGAGGGAGACTTCTCTACCAATGAAATTAACTTAGCATTAGCAAAAGGATATCGACCAGTATCACTAGGACACACAAGATTAAGAACAGAGACAGCCGCTTTAGTAGCCGTGCATAGTTTCGTATTTACAAATGAATAAAAGTCATAATTATGGTGGATGCTAAAACAATTTCTAAAGGAATAGTACGTGCAGTTCTAATTCTATTTTTTCTCGCTGTACTAGGCCAAATGTTTTTGCAGATTAGTTCAATATTTATATATACAGGCTTTGCTTTTGTATTGGCTTTAATCGGTAAACCTATTGTAGAGTTTTTAAGAAGAAAGCTTCGTCTATCTAAAGTATTTGCAGTTACCTTAACTGTTATTCTCTTTTTAGCCTTTTTCTTGAGTTTTATATTTATGTTTATCCCTTTATTCACCACACAAGCTCAAAACTTGTCTGTATTGAATACATCACACCTACAAGAAGATTTTAATGGTCTTATTCGCAAGATAGACTTCTATCTAGACACAAAAGGATTTAGCTTAGATAAAATAATAGAAGGTGCTAACTTTCGTTCTCATCTTAAATTAGATTTTGTACCTAATCTATTTAATACTATTCTAGGCTTACTTAGTGAATTTGGAATGGGGGTTTTTGCCATACTATTCATCACCTTTTTCTTCTTAAAAGATCAAGTTGTACTAGAATACCAGTTCAAAAAGTTGTTCCCTAGTAAACACGAGATTAAAGTTTTGAAATCAATCGATAAGATAAACAATCTTCTATCACGTTACTTTTTAGGACTAGTCGCTCAGATGTCTATTATTTTTGTACTTGCTTTTATTCTATTAGCAGTAGTAGGTGTAAAAGGAAGTCTAATGATTGCATTCCTAGTCGCTATATTGAATATCATTCCATACATTGGACCACTTATTGGTAATATATTATCTGTCCTCTTTACGATGTTGAGTTTTATAGGTGATAACTTTAGTGAAGTTACCCTACCTAAGGCTATTACCGTAATGCTGGGCTTCTTATTTATACAACTAATAGACAATGTTATCAATCAGCCTTTAATCTTCTCCAATAGCGTTAAATCACATCCATTAGAGATCTTCATTGTTATTCTTGCAAGCGGTATGTTTGGAGGAATATTTGGTATGATAGCAGCTGTACCTATTTACACTTGTATCAAAGTAATTGGTAAGGAGTTTTTACCAAACAACAAATTTGTACAATTACTCACAAAGAAATTATAATTGAAAACAGAACTATTCTTATCACAAGAAGTACAACAATATATACACGCTCACTTAGATAGTGATCTAACTAAAATAGCCTTTAAAAAAAGTCCCTTTGAAGATATCTCTATGAGTGATTTATTGACTCAGATAGAATCAAAAAAGAAAACTAAAGATAAGCTACCCACGTGGTATGGGACAGAAAATATTCTATTCCCAAAAAAACTCTCTATAGAACAAACCTCATCTGAACATTGTGCTTCTTATAAAGCTTCACTAGTATCTGGTGACTCTTTGATAGATCTAACAGGTGGTTTTGGTATAGACTGTTATTATTTTAGTAAAAACATAAAGCAAGTATTGCATTGTGAAATGCAAGAAGACCTTAGCGAAATAGTTAGTCTTAATAATCAAGCATTAGGAGTTGAGAATATCAAATGCCATACTGGTGACAGTTTAGCCTACTTGGCCCAACATAACCAACCATGGGATTATATCTATGTAGACCCACACAGAAGAAATGACGCTAAAGAAAAAGTATTCTTCTTAAGTGATTGCGCCCCTAATGTACCTGAACATCTAGATCTATTATTTTCTAGAAGTACTAATATCTTGATTAAGACTTCTCCTCTACTAGACATACAGGCTGGTCTTAACGAATTAAAAAATGTAAAAAGCATTCATATTGTAGCACTTCATAATGAAGTTAAAGAATTACTATGGGTACTAGAAAAAGACTATACAGGAACCATTGAACTTATTGCTATCAATATCACTAAAGAGAATAATCAGTTATTCTTTTGTTCGCTAGACGATACTAGTACATCACTATTCAGTGAACCTAAACAATATCTATATGAACCCAATGCTGCTATATTAAAGACAGGTAAATTTGACGCAATAAGTAAACAGTTTAATTTACACAAACTTCATCCACATAGTCATCTTTATACTAGTGATACATTAATTAGTTTTCCTGGTAGAAGTTTTACGATAGAACAGATTATTCCATATAATAAGCAAGAGGCAAAAAAACACTTGCAGAATATAAAGGCAAATGTTACAACTAGAAATTTCCCTATAAAAGTTGAGGAAATTAGAAAGAAATGGAAAATAAAAGACGGAGGAGATACTTATATCTTTTTCACTACCAATATCAAAAATGAACGAATCTTTATTATTTGTTCACGAACATAACTCTTAAAGGTCATATAGTATTTAATATGACCTTTTTTTATACCATAAAAACATCCAAATCAAAGAAGTAATACAGATATTTAAAACCCGAATTATGCAATAGACATATAAACGAAAAGTAATTATACAAAATAGGTCTGAATTAGTGATTAAAGCATACTATAGTATGGTTTTAGAGCTAATGAAAGAACTATGAAGTAGAATTGCTTTGTAGTATTTGGCTAATGCGTAATTTGGGTTTAAACAACTCATACGTTTACCACACTATTTACAACAATACTATTGTCTTATTAAAAAAATAATGATAATTTGTCACCAAACTAATAACATATGAAAAAACTAGCACTCTTACTAATCTTAACCCTTGGCATCACCACTTCGATATATGCACAAGAGAAAAACTGTTCTATCGACTTTGAAGAAGTTAATGATTCTATTAACTACAAAAAAACAAACAACGTACTTGTTTATGAGTTCGACAGAGTATCTACTACTAGCTCATTGTTCTTTGCTTTAGTAAACAATAACGGGCACCCATTTCTAAACTTGCAGTATCTACAAAAGAGCCCTGACTTCATCCCTATCACTTGTGTAGCTAAAAAAAGTATGGTTTCAATAAAGTTAGTTAATGGAACAACCATAACCGCACATTATTTAGGAGATGATGTTTGTGGAACATATACCTATGATCAAGAAAAGAAAAATAATATCAGAATCCTAGATGCTGACTTTTATATAAAGAAAGAACATTTAGCATTATTAAAAGCTTCTCCTATATCAATGATTCAAATCAGATTCACTGGTACAACAGAACTTTTTATTATCAGAAATGAATTAAAATCAACCATCGTTGACCTACAAACTAAACCAACACAATTCTTCATAGACAATATTCCATGCATAGAATAAACGCTTTTAGCGATTTTAAATCAAAATAAACACACAAAACATCATGTTTTAAAAGGTTTTTAGTAAAACTAAAAACCTTTTTTTATACCTTTATACGTCAGCTTTTGACATTATAATATATTAAGCGATAGGATATTATATCTTCATTTAACTTTAGCACAATAGTTTTAATAAAAATTATCAAAAAACAATTTGTTTTTATTAAAATTTTACCATATTTTTAATTAAAATTCTGAGTTTAGACCACCACACTTTACTCAACTAAAATTAACAAACTATGAAGAAATTTGTCGCTTTTTCCGTTGCCTTATTATCGATATTGACGATTACAATACTTCAAGGCTGTTCATCTTCGGATGATAATAACACACTAAATGAACCACAAACTCTAACAGCTACTCATAACAATATAGAGAGAAAGTGGTTGACTACGTACTATACTTTTACACCGGATATTAATAAAGCTGTGAAAACAGCATATCAAGTATCCTCTGTAGAAATTACTTTAAAGAATGGTGAATATACCTTATTTGATAGATATAGTGAGAAGAGCGACAAAGGCACTTATACACTAAATGGAAGTTCATTAACTCTAAAATCATCAATTGTAGATGAAAATATCAATTTCAAAATAAACAAATTAACTCAAAATGAAATTGACTTAACTGTAATTAATCATAAACACTTGACTTCAGTTGAACTAATCGCGATTAAATAATCATACTTTTAAATTATATAAAAAGACTTGTATTTTGAATTCAAGTCTTTTTTTTGGCCTAATTCTTGTTTTTCTAAATATATAGAACAGGTTTTCATTAAGGACACCTGCTCAAAAATACACAATATGAACTATTTTAGTATTTTTTATATGACAAAACTAAAATACTCACATATTTTTAATATATTAGATCATGTAATAAAAAAGAAAAGTACTATGAAACAGAAATTAAAAATCACTAGTAGCTTTATCATTATTGCTTCCTTACTTATATTAGGCCACCAAATCTATATGTATAATATCCATATAGAAACCTTACAACAAATAGAAGCTTTTAAAATACATGAATATGACAAAGAAATATTCATCAGTATTCTAACCTTCCTAATTGGAATAACAATGTATATTAGGTCTAGAAGAATAAAAGAATAGTAATAATAGTATTAGAAATCTAGTAACCTGAAGTTAATGATAAAAAAAACCTTTCTTTCGAAAGGTTTTTAAATTTTATAATATGTTGACTATTTCTTAGCTAAAACATATTTATCAGCTAGAGGTCCAGTAACTTCTTTACCTTCTTGGTCTAACATTAATAGGCTTCCTTCTTGCACTTTATATTGTGTAGATTCACCCTCAGCAACTAAAGTAACGATAGTTCCTTCAGCATTCCAAGTAAAAGTACCTTTCTCTTCGAACTTCTCTTCTCCTTTGTCTACATAGATTGCAGTCTTAGTATACGTTTTATCTTGATTTAAAACTACAGTAGTTTTAATATCACTATTAGCACCTGGTAAAGTACCTTCGTAAGTACCAGCCCAATCTAATGAGTTTTCTGAAGTGTGCTCATCCTTAACAGCAGTTTCTGTTTCAGTTGTTGTAGCAGTTTGCTCAGTTGCAGTAGTTTCTACTTTTTTATCATCTTTACAACCAACAAATGCAATACCTGTAACTAATACAGCTAATGCTAACATTTTTTTTCCTTTCATAACTTTGTTTTTATTATTTGAGAGAATAAAATTACAACAAATAATAGAACGAACAATAGTTAACTCTTTTTTTATATAAAAAAGAAAGATATGATAGGTAATTAATATACAATACAAATATTTGCCTCTCACTCCTTATTATTTTTAACATTCTAAAGAGCTTAGACTATAAATGTCAATAAATCAAATACCTTAATTTTCCCCTATATATTTCATTGGATCATGATATCTTCTACTTCCTCCCTACTCACAGCTATTTTACACCTTTATTGAAGATATTTCTTCACTCAATATTATTATATTTTTCATTTTCTTGTATCATAACACGATGCCATTAGGTGTCACTTTTCTTATTTTTAATATCTTTTTTAAATTTTTTTAACACTTAAACAATCACTTTATTATTCAAAAACAAGCTATTAGCCCTAATTACTTTAAGATTATTTTATCATCCTATCTTAAAAAGGCTTATATTTGGATTGATTATAGTAGTTATTTGTTGTTGCACACATTATAGAGACAGTAATTCAAATAAATTATTTATAACCACAAACGGTAAATAATTTTAATAACAATAAAGAGTATTTTAATTTTCTTACTAGCGCTTTTTAATCCGAGTACACTAATACTCGGATTTTTTATTTACTATTTATAGGCTTATCTACTTAACTCCCTACTCTATTTCATTACGATTATCGACTTAGAATTGTAAATGGTCAAAAACATCTAACCTTTAATCAAATACAAAACTATTCTTTTCACAATAAATCTTACCTTTCTGCTTATTAATAAACTTTAAAAGAGTATTTATACTAACTCAACCCTAATTGATCTACTTGTGAATAAACATACTATCTCTCCAAAAAGAATATTCTATGTAATATTCTGGACAACACTCTTTATTTCTGTATGGCTTCAGATATTAGATCCTAATGATCCTTTTGAGTGGTTATTACCCACTCTTTTCTTCTTATTGATATCTATTAGTATATCACATTACGTAAGTGATTATGAGCTTCCTAAAGCTCTGAGAAAAGGAGAAATAAAACAGTTTATTGTAAAAGCATTACTGTTCACACTATTTCTATCGCTAACCTTAGCCCTTTACTTCACCTTCTTTCCGAGTTATATGAATAAGTACGAGCTGCTAATTCAACAAGAGCAAATATCAGAACAGACCCGATTTATAACCCAATTATATAAATCTTTTCCTTCTGCGATGGCTATCATAACTACTACTTGTGGTATACGTTTTTATGAAGAACACAATAAAATAGAACAAATCAATGCCAAATTAAAACAGGAACATCTAGAAGCACATTTAAAACTTTTGCAAGATCAGATTAATCCTCACTTAATGTTTAATATACTCAACCATATTTACACATTGATGCAGATAGATGTAGAACTAGCCTCTAATGTACTACTAAAGTTTTCGGATATACTGAGATACCAACTTTATGAATGTAACCATAAGACCGTTCTTCTAGATCGAGAGGTACAGTATCTACAAGACCTAATCGCTATAGAACAGGTAAGATGGGGAGACGAACTAGAGGTAAACTCCACTTGGTCAATTCACAATAAAGAACTACATATCACTCCCCTATTGTTAGTACCCTTAATAGAGAATGCCTTTAAGCATGTGTCTAGACTTCCAAATAAGAAAGGCTATATTATCATAAAATGCACAGAACTAAATAATACTTTACATTTATATATAGAAAACTCTTTTAGTACTAAATATAAAATAGAGAAAAAAGCAGGTGGCATAGGTATTGCTAATGTACGAGAAAGACTATTAATGCAATATAGTGATGCCCATTCGTTCCATATAACACATTCTGACGAAAAACATATCGTTGAACTAACTATCAATCTAAAAAATCAATAATGTCTACAGATAAAAAAACACCCATATTAAAATGCTTAGTCATCGATGATGAACCATTAGCTAGACGTGCTATCATTGAATATATTAATCAGGTAGACTTTCTTCAGACAATAGACTCTTGTGCTTCTGCCTTAGAAGCTCAAGAATTAGTAGAAAATAATAGTTATGATCTCCTTTTTTTAGATATCAATATGCCTTATCTAAGTGGAATAGATTTTTTAGAATCGATTACTCAGTCTCCTATGGTTATCTTCACGACAGCCTATTCGGAGTATGCACTAGACGGTTTTAGACTACAGGTAGTTGATTATCTACTTAAGCCTATCTCGTTTAAAAGATTCTATCAAGCAGCTATTAAAGCAAAAGAACTTTTCACACTGAAACAACAATCTAAATCAGAACCGCAAGATATAACTGATAATACAGTATATGTCAAACACGAAGATAGTTTCGTAAAAATAGATTGGAATGATATTATGTACATTGAAGCAATGCAGAATTATCTAAAACTTCATCTAAAGAACCGCTGTCTTATCATTCATCAGACCATGATTGCCATAGAAGAATTATTACCTAAAGAACACTTCTTTAGAATTCACAAATCCTTCTTGATCAATATCAATCATATTGAATCCATATCTGGTGGTCGAGTATTTATTAAAGAAACAGAACTACCTATCTCTAGAATGAGAAAAGAAGCGTTACTTAATGAAGTAGTATATAAGAATCTGCTAAGCAAATAAAACAATATACAATTATGAAATCAACGGAACAAGAATGTCAAAACCGCTTAATACTTTTTCTTTTATACATATCTAGACACCAAATTCTTTATAATAGCCCCATTTAGAAACATCAAAAAAGAAATTCACTCTCTACTACTATAAAACACATGAGCTCATTTAAAAAACTTTAAAACAACATCCTAATACCTATATCATTACTAATTTTAATGTAACTTCGCTTTGACTTTTAATCAATAACTAAACGAGTCTAATTATGTACCCTGTATTTAGCCCTAAACTATATTTTGACAAGATTGTATTTGAATACTTGAATTCTATACTAAAATCAAACGGTTTTACTAAAGGAAGAGGAAATAATTGGACAAGAACAAACGGAGCTATTTTTAGTAAAATAACAATTCAGAAGTCTAAAAGTCGATTAGAGAGAGAAGTGTCTTTTCGCTTCTATCTACATCTCTGCCCTGAGGGTATTCAAACTACAAAGGTAACTATTGACAATAAAGAAATGGATTGGACTTATAATGAACAAGCCTATTCTGTCGAATGTGAAGATGTACTATCTAAAGAAAGAAAAATGTTCAAGTTTAAAAACCACGGTTGGTTAGGTTGGTATGTAATCTTCAGAGAGAATGCATGTGATCAACTACTAAATGATGAACTCAAAGTTGATTTTGAAAACTACATCCTACCTGTTATAAATAAGATTAATACAATTGACATTTACCAGAAGGTCAAAACTGATATGAATACATATCCTAAAAAAGATATACACTTAGGGATATACGATTACCTTTTTGAGTAATAAATACAATTAGTTAAAACAAGTCTATAATCTTATAACTTATAAACTCACTTGTAAGTATTAAACAACATACAAACTAAAACACCCATAATCAGTTCGTACACCTAATTGTTCTCCTATAAATTTTATTTCACAACTTTTGACTACGTGTTCAATCTTAAAATGGTGTAGCTCTTTTTTATTAATAAAGTCAAATACATACGCATTAGTTCTTTGTACTAAAACTAATTTTGTTTGATCTTTATTAAAACAGAAGACATTCACATCTTTTGTATATTCAAGTATTTCCAGTTCTTTTAATTTAATTTCTTGATTCATTACTAAATCAAAATAACGCATCCCCCATGTACCATAGCGCTCTCTTACTACAAGTAATTGATTAGACTGAACAAATTCCATCTGTCCTACCTCTCTAAAATCTCCTGTAATAACCTGTGCAATACTTCCATCTGCAGTATTAAAGATCTGAATCTCCCCTACTTTACTGTGATAAGCGAGTAATGTTCCATCTTGTGACAACTTACCACAACACACTGCTTTACCCTTATGAGGTATAGGGAATACAGTTTCTTTTGAGGCATTGACAAATGCAATACTCTCTTCTAGACCTATTGCTATCTGATGCTCTGAAACTGATAGAAAAGAAACACTATCATTATAATCTTCTTTTAGATTAGTAAAACTATCTTTTTCGAGGTTGTATTGATAAATAGCATGATCTATATCTAAGACTATAGTATCACTATTTACTTGATATTCCATTGTCCAGGCAAAACACCTAGGCAACTTAATTTCATTAAGTAAGTTCCCCAACGAATCTAATACAACTAGAACATCTCCTTCAGTAGTGTTTTTATACACCATGATTCCTTTAGGCGTAGAAGAGAACACCAAGGCTCCCGTATATCCTCCGCCTATATAAGTATGTAAACTAGGAGTTCCTACTTTTGCGTTTTCATTAACTAATACAAAGCCTTTTTTTAAAGCTTCCCATTCCTTTTTATAGAAATTATTAATTACTTGTTCTTTATCTGAAAAAGCTTTTTCTGTTTTCCTTAATTTATCTTCTTTTCCAGTTTCAGTATACAGTACATTGTTTTTTACAGAGAGATTAAGCACTTTACCTGTTGCTCTATTGATCAGTCTATGACTATTTACGTTGTACTTCATTGCTTTCTATTTTTTAATTAAAAACGTCTGTATTCTCTCTACATAAACTAATCATAGAAAGAACCTAAACAAGATAACTAATTTACAGATATTAAAAGATTTAAAAAAACATTTTACAAACCACTTTCTTTCCATATCTCTTTAACCAAAAAACGTTTTAAAAGAAGGTGAACTATACCCTACTTTTAAAACGTTTTTTCTTATCTGTCTATAAGCTCCACTTCAAAGACATTCCTCCATAGAATGTAGTAGAGAATTTAGGATCAGCTACTTTTTTCTCCTTAAAGATACTCTTGATTTTTCTCTCATTATAAGAAAATGACCTTACTAAGGTAGTACCTGCCGTAAACGATAAAGTCATATTATCAGAAAACTTAATCACAGGGCGTAACCCTGCCACGATCTGCTGAAACCCAAGAATCTTGGTTTCATTATCTTGTTTTACGATAGCAGTCATTCCTTGCAAATCTACTGCTGCACTTAATGAAAAGTCATCTGTAAACTTGTACCCCAGCTCAGCACCTTTAGGGAAAGTTACCTTAACAAAGAAATCACCACTAGTCTCCCAATTCAAATAAATACCAGGCAATACCATAGGTACCCCAAAACTATTCGTCAATACAGGCCCACCTCCTAGTGAAAAATTAGGTCTAAAATGCTTGATAAAGAATACTGCTCCCTGCCCTAGGATAGCGTCTTTATTTATATTCTCCATATCTGTATACACCCCCACAGACCCCATCAACAATAATGACCACGAATCACTTATCGATCGAAAGTGTTTTACACCTACAGAAGCATTTAATAATTCTGACGGGAACAGCTGCTCTTCATAATCTTTATGATTCATCCTAGCATACCCTCCATAAGCCATCACAGACCATATCCTTGGCTTATCCCTGTGATCCATTTTCATAGAAAGAGGGATTTCTAGAGCAAGCTCTACTTTTTTAAAATCACTTTTTGAGTCCGTCTTTAGACTATCTATCGGTCTAATATAATTAGACATTGGGACATACTCTACCTTAAACTCTCCTTGTATCTTACTTTGAGCTTGTACAGTATAAATACTCATAAATACCAAACCTAAAGTCAGCAAATGTGTTACTATTCTCATCTGTTCTATTTTGGCACAAAAAAACAACCCCTCCACGAAATCATAAAAACTATTTGACGACTGACTCGTTACAAGTGATATACATAATGCATGCGATTACTTCTGTAATCCTGTGTCTGTACTCTTTAGACCAATATCATTTCTATACATTATCCCTTTTATGTCTATGCACTCTGAACTTTGTCTTAGGCAAATACACATTATCAATTACAAAAAAATCGTATTTTCTTATAATAAGACCACTAAAAACTAGTGATAAATTACTTTTTAAGCTATTATAGAGTTATTTTATGTCTATTTATATACTAAAAAAGGCACTCCTAAAGAGTTATGTCATAAAATCTTATCATTTTTTTTAGCCACATTAATTCATAACACCCTCAAAAATAATATATTAAAACAAAATCACTCAATATAGCGTTATATAACCAATACCTTACCACCTCAGCATATATAGGGTATATAGGCTATTCCTTGGACAATTATAGGAGAATACTAGGACTATAACTGGCTAAAAGACTCTTTTGCCCAAGAATACTCCTTTTATTCTCTGTTTACTATACTTATATATCCTCAGAATAATAACTAAAATCGCTCTTAAGAATAGAGATTTTTATCGAGATACGACTTTTTTCACCCTTTCTGTAGAGGTTAATATATTCTCATATAGCCATGGTCATATACACTTACTACTCTTCACTGCCTTTTATTTTTTAAAACATCATAAACATTTGTATTACTGTATTTTATATCTTGTATAAAGAAATAAATCATCCTAAAAAAAGCGTTGTTATGGCAGAGATTAAACAAGGAATATTAAGTGAAGTAATAGGAAAAGTAGGGACCATAGTAGGAGTCAGATGGAGAGGTAGAAATATCATCCGTGCTAAGCCTCATAAATCGCGTAAAAAAGCTACAGAAGCACAGTTGAGACAATGGGATAAAATGAGTCTAGTCTCTACGTTTACTGCTAAATTCAAGGACTTTGTGAATATGTACTGCCCTACTATCTTTATAGAAGGCAAATGGATGACGGGTAAAGAACAAATGATTTCTAGATTAATGAAACAAGGAATCGAACTCTACAATGGAGTACAGTATATTAATATACAGCAGGTATTACTCTCTATAGGAACTCTAGCCCCTGCTGTAATTAAAAAAATCAATCGCCTTAAAACGGGGAAGATTAAGGTACAATGGGATAATACACTAGTCAATGCCTTAACACTAAACACAGATACTCTTACGATGATGGCATATAATGAAGAGCTAGATGCGTTCATCGATATCCCTAATATAGGGACACGAGCAGAAAGATATGCGCACTTCAGCCTACCTGCCCATTGGGACAAAGGTAGAATATACCTATGGAGCATGTGGAAATCAGCAGACAATAGTATCAACAGCACTAGTTGCTTTCACGGAGTTTTAGAACTTGCTGAACAAGAAACCACAACAGAAGAGGAACATCAAGCTATAAAACAACAACAAACACCTGTCCATACAGATACGACTAACACAAAAGAAGATAAACCAATCCCCTCATCACCTACTGTACAAGAAAAGTCTATATCACAAGTAAAACAAGAAATAGAGACTGCTATACCTATTCAAATTAAAAACAAGGATATACCTCTTAGGGAACAACAACCCGTCGATGAACAAACAGAAGTAGACAATCATTTAGCTTATCCTCCTGGCTATATAAGGAAAGTCAGCAAAGAATTAATCAAAAGAATAAATGATCCCGAGAAATCACACATTCCTGATACAATGAATGAAGATTACTCTATTCTAAAGTTATTACTCCCTGACGACGAACAGCGAGAATGAATCAATAAATAAGCTATCTGCTTTAGATAAGTCTGTAAATAATTAAATTTTATGTACATTATACCTGTTTATAATCTAGTGGTATGCTATTATAATTTACAGTCCTACCCTATACAGACTCTGCTTTATTCTGTGTAGTATGACTATCTTTGTGATATGAATACCGTTTGATTATTATTCATAACTTTAAACAATCAAAACAGGTCAACTATGAGTATAGTACTAACAGACATAAAAGAAAACTTAGGAATTATCACCATTAATTCAGAAAAATCACTTAATGCGCTATCACTTGAAATCGTGAGTGAATTAAAAAGGATTTTAGAACAATGGAGAGATAATAGCGATATAAAATGTGTTTTTCTACAAGGTGCTGGTAAGAAAGCATTCTGTGCTGGTGGGGATATCCGCCAAGTAAGAAAAGCAATAGAAGACTATAAAACTATAGATCCTACTCAGGTACCTCCTATCTGTGAAGAATACTTTATTACGGAATACAGTGTAGATTACTTAATCCATACGTATCCTAAACCGATAGTTGTCTGGGGAGATGGTATAGTAATGGGAGGAGGCTTAGGATTATTAGCAGGAGCCTCGCACCGTATTGTCACAGAACGCAGTCTATTAGCTATGCCAGAGATTAGCATTGGATTATATCCAGATGTTGGAGCTTCTTATTTCTTAAATAAGATGCCTTCTGCTTATGGATTATACTTAGGGTTAACGGGGACTCGCTTTGATGGAGCGGATGCCTTATTTCTAGGTATTGCAGACTACTTTATACCTTCTACTGTGAAAAATAGTATACTAGACGAATTAGTACAGATCAGTAGTAGTGATCAACTATCAGATAGGCTTAATACCCTATTAGCACAGCGCAGTACTCCTAGTACAGGCTTACCTGTATCTCAGGCGATGTTACACAAGTCTCTTATAGCAGCATTAGAACCGATACACTCTGTAGCCGAATTTATCGCTATCGTAGAGCCTGTAGCTAAATCTGATGCATGGGTGGCGGCAGGATACTCATTCTTTACTAAAGGTTCTCCTACTTCTGTCCACGTTATCTTTAGACAGCTTACAGAGAGTAAACACTACAGCTTAGAAGAAGTCTTTAGATCAGAGCTTAACCTTACATGTCAGTTTACCGTTCATCCGGACTTCTCTGAAGGCGTAAGAGCTCTATTAATAGACAAAGACCAATCTCCTAAATGGACTCCTAACTCATTAGAACAAGTGAGTAACGAATGGATAGAAAGCCACTTCACTCCTCTGTGGTCTGCAGAAGAACATCCTTTTAAAAATATAAAACAAGCATAATCATGACGGAAGAACAAAAATTTATTGCTGAGTCTATTAGTTATCTCATTAAATCTGGTTTTTGGGACAGTGAAGATGTAGAAGAGTTTATTACTGAAGAAATCAATGAGAATGATTTACAAGGTAAAATAAACGAAAAGTGGGTAAACGAAACTATTCTAAAAGAAGAAAGAGCACTGCTTAAAGCAAGTAAAAATTGGCATGTACCAACTACAACACAAAGGTTAACGAAAGCCTTTGATCAATTAGTAGGTCAACATATCATCGCACTTCATTATGCTGGATATACTATAGACGATGGATACTATGAAGTAGATCAAATAGAAGAACAACTACAAGCAAAAGGTAAAAAATCTAAAGGTATCTGTTTCTATAATGAACAAGACCTTCAACGTGCTTTTAGAGAAAAAGAACCATATTTGACTCTTGCTTTCCAAGATATGCACTCTGAAAAAGAGGAAGACTCCATCGCAGTAGGTAAAAAAATTGTTCAAACCTTACAAGAAAATGGGTTTAAAACAGAATGGGATGGTACTGCGACACAAAAGATCACTATCTTAAACTTTGCGTGGCAACAAGCTTATAAACCAGAGAATGCCTTATTATTAGATTACGATTCAGTAGCTGAGAAGCTTCTTAAAACAATATAATTTTAGAAATGAGTAGTACGATATGTACTACTCATTCTTATTTATACCCTATACAGCATAGTCACCTATTACTTCATAACCTATTGTACTAAATAATACAGCTATAGGTAAATAATGAGATTATTTTAAAAAAAAACATGTTATTTATCATGTTTTCAACCTATTAAACCCCTTAAATTTGTTAGAAGAAATAAAACAATAAACAAATAGAATGATTATTACACTTATAGAATAGGTACATTTAGAATAGATTTGACTATACTTTCTCGTAAATATTTTATGGCTAACGATTAATCAATATTCTCACTAAGAGAAGAAAATATATTAATAAATTACGGTTAAAATTAGCTTTGTGACAGACGCAAAGTACCCATAGAATCACAAAAAAACTGTTTATTTAGACTGACAGGTAACCTTATAACAATTACCTGTACTTAATCCGACAGATCATAGTATGACAGAACTGTATGATAGCGCACAATTATACAACGTCTCTCTCATTCACTTCTAAATAAGAGTTACAGTTCAATTTTTTATCTCTCTATAACTCCCTTATAGAGAGTTTTTTATTTTCCTTAAGCTGTATCCTTAGCCTTTAATTTGTTGATAAAAACTGACGGAGAGTCTCCAGTCACTTTTTTGAAGGTAACAGTGAATCGGCTGTGAAAAAAGCTCACTACCTTTTATGAGGCCCTTTAACTATTAAATGATGATCACACTTAAAATCAAAAAATACGTTATACAGCACTAGATTAACTACAACAAAAAAAGGCGCCCTAAAAGGACACCTTTATATACTTAATAAAGTAAAATTCTTATTCTTCGTGGAAAGCTAACACAGGAACATAGTTGTGGTAACTTAATTTCTTAGTCATACTACTTGTAAATAGTTTTTCGAAGAAACCTCTATTTCTTTTTACAGAAACTAAAAGGTCAATATTCTCTTCGTCTAAGAAATCAAATACTGCTTTTTCTACATCGCTGCTTTCTACAATATAGAATTTCACATTGTCATTCTTAAAGTTCTCTTTCCAACTATTAATTACGGCAGGATCTGCTTTATCTTTTGCAGTTGCAACGTGAATACATTTTACAGTTGCATTAAACCCTTTAGCCATTTGAACAATAGTCTCTAAAGTAGTTTTATCTTGTGAACTGAACAAAGTTGTAAATGCAATAGAATTAATTCCATCAAAAATAGCATCATGAGGAATACTCAATACAGGAATTCCTAAAGAACCAATTGCATTAGCAGTATTAGAACCTAAGATTTTCTTATCTAATCCTGAGTTACCATTTGTACCCATCACTACTAAATCAATATCTTCTTCTTTAACTCTTTTCTTTAAGATAGTGTTCAAGAAACCTTCTTCTAAGATGAAGTGCATTGGAACGTGGTCTAAGTTATGCTGTTTTGCTATATCTCTAATTTGAGGTACTTGATCTTTGAAATTTTCAAAATTGCTCAACTCAATAGATTTATATACATCCTGTACCATTACAGGATTAGCTGTTGCAGAAATCACAGGCATCTCATAAGCATGTAGTACAAAAAGAGTTGCATTTTGGTTTTCTGCCATTCTTAACGCATATACTAGAGCATTGTTAGCTGTTTCTGAAAAATCTGTAGGGAATAGTATTTTTTTCATGGTATCCAATTGTTTTATTTGTATAAAGATATGAATAATCTTTATGTTTTTATAGTATTTTAAAGGCTAAAAGTTGTAAAATATGCTATAGAGAGCTTAAATAGCATGTAAACACATACTTTTATACCTATTAGGTATAAATAGACAAATTAGGGCACTATTCTACCTTTAATTAGCCTTATAGTGATAAACATTTCTAATTAAAATATACGTAACTAAACTCGCTACTAGTAGGCATACAAAGAACTTCTCTTCACCATCGTAGACATCATTAGATTAAATGAATTAATAGTATCTTTGCCTCATATTTAGAAAAGATATGATATTACAAGATACTATTGTCGCTTTAGCTACTCCTTCAGGAGCAGGTGCTGTAGCTATAATAAGAGTTTCGGGTAAAGATGCGATTACACTAGTCAATGGCATTTTTAAATCGATCAAGAATAAAGATTTAACGACACAAAAAACACATACTTTACACTTAGGTCATATTGTAGATGGAGAGCGTGTATTGGACCAGGTATTAGTGTCTGTTTTTAAAGGACCTAATTCATACACAGGAGAGAATACAATTGAAATTTCTTGTCATGGTTCTACTTTTATTCAACAACAGATCATCCAATTATGTCTGCGTAAAGGTGCTAAAATGGCGCAAGCAGGAGAATTCACCATGCGTGCCTTCTTAAATGGAAAGCTAGACCTATCTCAAGCAGAAGCGGTAGCTGACTTAATTGCCTCTGACAATGAAGCTAGTCATCAAATCGCTATGCAACAAATGCGTGGTGGCTTCTCAAGTGAGATTGCTAAACTTCGTGAACAATTATTAAACTTTGCTTCTCTTATTGAATTAGAGTTAGACTTCTCAGAAGAGGATGTTGAGTTTGCTGATCGTACACAATTCAGAGAACTAATCGACCGTATAGAATTTGTTCTTAAACGTCTTATTGACTCTTTCGCCGTTGGTAATGTAATTAAGAATGGTATTCCTGTAGCTATCGTTGGAGAACCTAACGTAGGAAAGTCTACCCTACTGAATGCTCTGCTAAATGAAGAGCGTGCTATCGTATCAGACATCGCTGGTACAACTCGTGATACAATCGAAGATGAATTAGTAATAGATGGTATTGGATTTAGATTCATTGATACTGCTGGTATCCGTGAGACAAAAGATGTAGTAGAAAGTATCGGTATCCAAAAGACATTCGAGAAGATCGAAGCTGCACAAGTAGTTATCTACTTAATAGATGGAGCTAAGCTAAATAGTAGTTCTCTTGATCAGATTAAAGTTGAACTAGAGAAACTAAAAAACAAATACCCTCTAAAACCACTTCTTGTTGTATGTAACAAGAGAGACTTGTTATCAGAGGAACAGATTGGTTTATACCAAGCAAATATTGACAATCTTATGCTGATGTCTGCAAAAGAAAATATGGGTGTAGAAGAACTAAAAGAGGCTCTATTAGGCTTCGTTAATACTGGTGCTTTACGCAATAATGAAACTATCGTAACGAATACTCGTCACTATGACTCTCTATTAAAAGCTTTGGAAGAAATCGAAAAGGTTAAATGGGGACTTCAGACTAATTTATCTGCTGACCTTATGGCCATAGATATCCGCCAAGCATTATACTTCTTCGGTGAAATAACAGGACAAGTTACGAATGATGAGTTGTTAGGGAATATTTTTGCGAACTTCTGTATCGGTAAATAACCTGTCTTTTTAATACTTTACCTTGATTTAAAATACTGTGAAAATCAAATAGTTAAGTGTTAAATATTTTTATAAGATGTCCTTATTTTCTATATTAGTCACAACATATTCGCAACATAATAAAAAAGTGTTGTGAAAGTGTTGTGAAAAATCGGTCTCCCTTAACCTAATATAGATATTATGAACATCACACTTAAACAACGAAAACTACCTAGTGGAAGAATCAGTCTTCTGATTGAGTATACAAAAGGAGTTGAAGTTACTTCTACTGGAAAGAAGAAGTATATCAGAGAATTTGAAAACCTAAAACTCTTCCTACATGGTGCTCCTAATAGCCCAAAGGAAAGAAAGGAAAACAAAGAAGCTCTTCAAATGGCTGAGAATATCTTAGCAATAAGACAAAGCGAGAACCTTAGAGGTAAATATGGAATTAAGAATAAGCATAAAGGGCAACGTTGCTTCTTGGACTTCTTTCTTGAAAAAACAGAAGAAAAATACGAAAGTCCTAAAAACTATGGAAACTGGACAGCTTCTTTTCTTCATTTAAAACGTTGTATATCTCCTACCCTTACTTTTGATGAAGTAGATGATGATTTTTTAAAAAGAGTTAGAGAATACATTGATAAAAAAGCCCTTACTAAAAGTAAACTTCCTCTTTCATTAAACTCAAAATACTCTTATCTCAATAAGTTTAGAGCTGCTCTTAGATTAGCTTTTGAAGAGGGCTATCTAACGATTAACTATGCCCAAAAGGTAAAGAGCTTCAAACAAGCTGAAAGTCAAAGAGAGTACCTTACGTTTAATGAGGTACAACGTCTGGTAGAAACAGATTGTAAATACGAAGTACTTAAACGTGCTTTTTTATTCTCTTGTTTAACTGGTCTACGCTGGTCGGATATTAACAAACTTGTTTGGTCTGAAGTAAGAGACGAAGATGATGTTTGTAGAGTCATCTATAGACAGGAAAAAACGGAAGGTGTTGAGTATCTTTATATCTCTAAACAGGCAAGAGAACTCTTAGGGGAAAGAGAATCACTGAATCAACTCGTTTTTACTAATCTTAAATACTCCGCTATTTACAATAATGAAATTGTCCGTTGGTGTAACCGAGCGGGTATTCACAAGCATATTACCTTCCATAGTGCAAGACATACCAATGCGGTACTCCTTTTAGAAAATGGGGCTGATATTTACACTGTTTCAAAGCGTTTAGGGCATCGTGAGATCAGAACTACACAAATCTATGCTAAAATCATAGATAGTAAAATGAAAGAAGCCTCTGAGCTTATTCCGGAACTTAAGTTTGGATTTTAAACTAAAAGTTTAATTACAGATTATAATTACAATAAAGCCAAGTAGTACTTAAAAGTACACTTGGCTTTAGTCGTTTATGATATAAGTGTAGTTTGCTTCTAAATCTAAAAAAAATGACTATGGAGACTATTAAACTTATACTTGAAAAGCTTAATTATCTAGAGCAACTTATTATCTCTAATCACAAGGAAATTCTGTCTGTGGAAGAACTAGAGAAATATACAGGTTTTAAAAAATCATATATCTATCATCTGGTTCACTTTAGTAAAATTCCTTACTCTAAACCTAATGGTAAGTACTTGTTCTTTCAGAAGTCTGAAATTGATGAGTGGTTGCTCAAGAACAAGTCTTTATCTGATGATCAAATCCAAGAAAAAGCGCGCGAATATGTCTTGAAAAAGAAAAATATTTAGGAGTTTTTTATTGAATTAAAATGTCGGCACAAAAAGTTATGGTCCTTTATTGGTGAAGGATAACGGAGGATGTGGTACACTTGAAATTTACATTTGAAAAAAAATGTTAGCGTAGAATTGTAAAAAGTAAAATTATGTAAACAGAAAAAAAATCTATCCCATTAAAAGTGTTCACCTTATTCCGATGGAACGTGACCATCTAAAATAACAAGTTCAAATGTGTCTAAATATCTTAGCAAAAAATATAGGAGATATGGTAAATAAAAATTTGACATGTTATAATGAAATTAACTACTACAACTATATACCAAAGGAATAAGTCAACTTCAAATAGTGGCAGGATTCGAACCACTCCTTGTAAATATCTTTAAAATCAATCACTTGAAGATCTTTTAAAAAAACCTACTCACCTAATTACTCACTCGTTTATTTATAGGTAATTAATTCAAAATTAATCATTTAATTCATAAAACAAATTTTATACGATAAATTTAGCTTTGTTATGAAAGATAATGTTCTACACTCCATGATTTTTTAGGTCATGGAAGTTTAATCACATGCTTTACTGTTTTATTTCCATTACTTGTTTTACTGCTGCTCCTTTTGGTTCTTTTCCAGCATTAAAAACAATCTCAATATCTTATTCAGAATCGACAAGTTTGCCAAATTGTGTTCTTCCTATTTCAATACTTTGTAAAGCTTTTCCAATTTGTCAATCAATACTCTAGTATACCCTCCTTAGCCACAAAGTGTCTAAGTTTGAAGAAACAGGTTACAATCACATCTTCTCTTTTATTGATGCGTTTATCGCTAAAAGAAAAATTCAATCGATTTTATAAAATAAAGCCTCTTACAATTCTAATTATGAGGCTTGTTTCTATAAATCAATAAAATAAATACTTTCTCTAGTGGGGAAATTTAGTTTTAAATCTTGGAAAAATACTATACCACCATCTATTTTTCTTCCATTTAACATTCAATTTATCTAAAACTTGTTCTTCTAAATCTTTCTTAAATTGTTTATTTTCATTTCTACTTAAATCTCTTAACAAAAAATAACTTCGTGCATTAATTGTCCTATTATTTAAAAATCGAGATCCTTCTCCTACAGATATCAATCCTAAAGTGGTAGTGCAATTATCTATTCTTTTTACATAGCACAATACTACTGTTTTTCTGTCTCTTAATAAAAAATATACATAATACATATTTCCATTTTTCTCATCAATTAATCCTCCAAAAGATGAACTATCTAATGGTACTTGTAATGAAAACTCTCTTTGTTTTAAATTTTGTATTTCATTTATAGTTTTATCTTCCGAAACATTTAAGATATAATGTTCTGCATAGGGATGGCTTCCCACCATAAACAAAGAATACAAAAAATTAATAATGAAAATAACAACTAAAAAACCAATCAATATTTTTAAAAATCGAACTATTTTATTCATAAAAATTATCTAAAATTAGACATACCTATATTTATTAAAACACGTTGTTCAGGTGTATATGGATAGCTATATTTTGGAGAAGGCAATATAAAATTCAACAATGTCTTTGGAGTTGCGGTAGCTCCCAAACCATACCCTAAAAGATTTGATTTGAATCTATCTACTGGACTTAAAAACCCGATCGAGACAAAAATATATGTTGACTTACAAAGGTCTAATCTGCCGAAATTGCACTCCTATCCATTAACAGTCCACTTGCACCTGTAATTTCTAACTTATCATATGCCAAGTCATGTTGTATAGCAGGAAATTCAACTAACGATGATGGATAATAAGAAAAATCTCGTATTGGCTGTCCTCCTGTTCGCCCTTCTCCTCTTGCTGATGGAGAATACCCCTTTATAGGTGCTGTATGTGTACCTACAAAAGATGGTTGTTTATAATTCATCATCGTGGTGTTAGTATTATTTAACTTTAAAGTAGCTGATGGAAAAGTATTAGTATAGGCATTTACTGATAAGTTCACACTCCCTTTATCAAAACTTATATTGAGCTTTTGTGCTACATCTACAACTTGGTATCCCATAGAGTTTAGTCCTCTTTTTTCAAAACTTGAAACACTTGCATGTTGTTCATAATTAATAGACATGCCTGATTTTGTAAAATAATTATTATTTCCATCTTCTCCTGGATAAAAATCTCTTCCTTGAAATTTACCAAAAGTCTTTCCTATCTCCGTAGTTTTTGTAGTACTTAATCCTGTTAATTCTCCACTACTATTTTCTGTGGCAGAAAGATTTATAGTTGTTGTCAATTTATCTCCCTCTGGAAGGCTTCCTAAAGGACCATCATAATTATCTGCTATAAAACTATTAAAAGTAAATGATAAGTTTCTTCTGCTTTAGTTGAAACTTGATCATTAGCCTTATTATCCCAATAAATAGAACCGTCTTTTCGTTGTACAAAATCCTCAGGCGCCATACCTGTAGGGTCGGTTAAATTAATAGGATTATTCATTGTATAGTTATACGGATTCCACCCTACAAACTTCTCCGCCAAAGGATCCACACTCAGAAATATACTCATTCCATGATCATAATAGAGTGCGCCATAATAGTAATAGCCTATGCTTTCGTCTAATTTAGCACTGTGTTCGGTTTGTTCGCCAAAAGCTCATCGCTTTCTCCTCCAAACTCGTTGAACTTATAAATGTTATCAAATATATTATTAGTACTCTGCTCTGTCATTACTTCCCCAAATGATAAATACTCTACATATTGACATGGCTTTCCTAAGATGTCTGTAATATAAAAAGAGCATCACTTTTAATACCCTAAACTTTAGCTTTAAAGCAAAAAAAGAGTATCCTCAATAAAAAAAATAGTTTATCCTCAATGTGATAACATTCGTCTTACTATATTAACTTTACTACCACTTTGACTACAAACCATTTTTAAAATACATTAAGGTATTTTGTGATTTTTAAATAATTAATCCTGTATTGGTTATTCAGGACTAGTCACAATCAAAATGCTTGTGGATAGTCTATGCTTTAATATTTATCATTTACCACAGAAGAATCAGTTTCGATTTCATGCAGTAAAAAAATTATAAAATCAAGTATATTAAAAACAATAATAAATGAACAAAACTAAAAAAATTTAATACTACTAAATCTTTCTTTTTTACTAAATCTACAATCAGAATTATAACCAACAGACTACCCAACACGCATACTATTAACCAATCTTCTTTATCTAAAGACAAAAAAGACAGAATAGATATTAATGTAATATATATTATATTGACTATTACTAAAATTCTCTTTCTTTTTGGTAGATTTCTACTTAAATTAATCAAAATGAAAGGTACTGAAGTTATTAAAAATATAATTAATACCCCCATAGCTATACCTCCTTCTCTTTTAAGAAAGAAATATATTACACATACCACAATTATATATATAACAAAATAAATATTACTTAACCCTTTTACCATTTACTGTCATATTATTTAAAGATTCTCTTACATTATTTCTAACTGTTCGACCTATAGAAGACTCCCTCGAAATAGATCCTGAAATATTCCCACTTGACTTTAACATTGAGTTAAATGTTCCTGGGCGTCTTCTATAACTATCACTTTCTAAAATCCCTGCTCCAATCAAATGATTAGAAACATTTGTTGTACAATTATTATAAATCAGATTATATTTCTCTCCCGAATTTCCTAAAGTTTCTCCTTTGAATGAAAGACTTGTTGATAAACTAGTTTTTTGTTCAGGACTAACTTTAGCAAAATAAGAATTTGCTAATGGGTACCTTTCTTTAAAATCACTTTGAGAAGACACAACTTGCTGTAAATCTGTACCAAACAAATTTCCTGCTCCAAAATCTCTTGTAGTTCCATCGTCTTTAGTAGGATAGTAATTAAATGTATTTCCATCGAAACCGATAGCACTGTGACCAATAGATCCTTCAACTTCAGCCATTATCTCAACTATTGCAAAATCTGGCGAAAACTCTTCTCCATGCTTTATATCTCCTTTCGAATTTTGAAACTTCATAGAAGTAGCACTATATGCTGATTCAGTAAAATATCTATCTTTACTATCAGTATATGTAACTGCTATTAAATTATTTTTATTATCAAATAAATAATCATTTTCTCTTCCTTCTGCTTCCATCCCGGTAGGGTCAACCAAATTAATCGGGTTATTGTGTACATAATGGTATGGATTCCATCCCACAAACTTCTCCGCCAATGGATCCACATTCATCCATCTACCAATGGCTGCATCATAGTTACGAGCACCATAATCGTAATAGTTAAGACCTAACTCTTCCTGTTTCTCCTTGCCATTGTATTGATATTTATAATCCTTCATTAAAGCATCATTCTTCTGATTATAACCTTTATGAGCCAATCCAAAAGGATAATAGTTTATTTCTTCAATGATCTTATGAGGTAATATTAAATTTTCATTATTAATATCACTATAGGATACTCTCACATTGCCCAGATGATCTTTAAATTGATACACATAAGAATTTGTTTCAGCATTAAAGAATCCCTCCGCTGTTGGTAAAAAACTAAGCTTGCCCTTTACATACTGAAACCCTCCTAGATAATCCGTTAGAGTTACAACTCCTTTCTCTGTTACTTTCTTCTGTAGTTTCTCTCCACTAGCTGTATAAAGATACTCTATTTTATCAGTTCCAAAGTTAATCTCTACAGGTAAATTTAGGTGATTATGCTTAATCTTAGTTATTTTCTTGTGCTTATCACTAGTAAGATTACCAAACTCATCATAGGTGTAATCAGAACCTACTGTATTTACTTGTTTAAAACCTTCTTGATTTCCAGAAGCATCTCTTACAGTGGATAATCTATTACTCCCTGATTCATATCCATAAGTAAGCTTATCAATTACTGTTGTTACTCCCCCTACAGAAGCTCCGTTTCTATCAAGTTTTAAAATATTTCCATTTTTGTCATAGGCTAGTTTTTCATCATATAGATTAGCTGTTGAAGCTGATCCTAAGTCTGGAGATTTAAAAGAACCTAATACTAATCTATTAGCTCCATCATAGACATAGCCGTAACTACGCTTTTTATTATCTATACCACTTGTCCATATCTGTTCTGAGATATTACCGTTATAAAGGGCGTTTACACCTGTAATACTTTGCTCAGGTTTGTTGTAGTTAAGTTTTAATAAAAATAATGGACGTCTCAAGTTAGGGTGATAATAATTAGCTATACTATTTATATCTGTTAACCATCCTCTAACATTGTATAAGTATAGATTTGTATTAAAAAATATATTTTTAGCAAGATTTCCTCCCACATCCTTTTTCTCTAAAGCTCCTAACTCATCATAAACATTTTTAAAAAGTACAACCTCTGCTAAAGTATTAACCTTATGGGTTTGCTGTAATAACCTTTCTGCGTGATCATAAACAAAGTTTTCTTCAACAATACTTTGCACTGCAACGTTATCTTTTTTATGTTTGGTGGTTACTTTTAAAGGAAGACCTGTAAAAGTATACTTTGTATCTACTTGTGTATATCCTTGTAAATAATTCTTAGTATAACTTCTAAGAACACGACTGTTATAATCATACAACATAAAAGTAATATTTGCTTTATTCTCACTAGAAGTAGTTAATACTCTTGTCCAATTTCCTGTGAGTAATCCTTTTGCATTTTGTATAACTGTTTGACCTTCTATTGCTGTAAAGTTAGTTGCTGCTCCAGGATAGGTATAGTCGTCATAATAGTTAACACTTAGTACAGTAAGATTATCTTTTGGAAAAACAGTATTAGTGTAAGTTACAGGTGCTCCTCCGATATTTGTTGATGAGGCTCTTTTCTCAAAAGATATAGCATTAGCATTTACATTATCCTGAAAAGTCTTACGCGTAGTTTCACTAACTGCTAATCCATTGTAAAACCCACTGTAAATCACTCTAGAATGAGCATCGTACTTAGTTACCATCCATCCTTTAGCCTCAGTGCCAAAAGGATTATATACAGGTCCTATAGCTACTAGTCTATCTGATTTATCATAGACCATATATTCCCAAGTCTTACCTGGTAGTTTTTTAGCAACTAGTCGGTTTTTGGTATCGTATTTATATTGATAACCTAGCTTGTCTACATTAGCCAAGGTAACATCACCATTTAATAGTGGAGAAGTTACTATAGATAGATTTCCATATTGATCATAGATATAATAAGTATCTAATGTTTCTCCAGTACCTGTAATCACTCCAGAGCCTCTTAAAGGGTTATTAGGCAACTGTTCTACTTCTTTTGTGGTATTATCTATCTGGTTGTCTACATTTTTTTCTAGATTTTCTACGATCTTGTCAAAATTATCAATGACATCCTGTACTGACTTTCCTTTAAGTTCATCACCAATTATATTACTTACACTAGGCATAGGGCTTGACATAGGTGCATTAGAAGCTGTACTAAATAAAGTAGGCACTCCTTGAGGATTGTTATAGACTCTTTTTAATACTACTTTTCCTTCTTGATCTTTAAACTCTTGTGCCACATTACCATTTTCATCTGATACAGAAGTTACATAAAGAGAATTTACAGGATATGTTCCTTTCTCTACAATAGTTACATTATAAATTCCTGTAGCTGAAGCTAAAGTTGCTTTTGCCTGTCTATACTTAACCTCATTTGCTGTATTGAATCGATACGAAAAATCGATTGTATTGTTACCACTAATTTTCCAATCCTCTCCAGGAGAACCTGTCTTTAATACTCTTTTAAGAGGTGATTTTTCATACAATGTCTCACTATAAGGATTAGTAGTTTTTTGGTACTTATCCGTATTGTAATAATTAAGTGTACCAGTTTTAGCGTTAGCTACATACTCAGAACTTCCACTAGCAACTGAATAACTTAAAAAATCTTTGGTTTGACCAATATTTAAATCGTATTCCGTGTGCTTTACAACACTATTTTTAGTTGGGCTAGCACCTACTGCCACTTCTTGTATAGGTCGTCCAAGACCATCGTAATACACTACCTGTGTTTTCTGAGCTACAGTAGTACTTGCTTGTTTGACAGGCTGTGTATATTGAGTAGTCTTAATATAATTTTGAGACTTCGTTTGAGCGACTATAGTATTTAAACAACAAATACTAAATAGTACGATATATTTATACGTTTTCATCTCTGCTTAGTTTTTAGTTGTTCTTATAGTTATACTCATATTCATTTAAAATATTACCATCCTTATCTTTTATCGCCTTTAAACGATTAGCCCCATCATACTCATAAGTTATATATACACCTTTAGGATCTGTGAGCTTAGTCACTCCCACAAGCGGCCTATGTTCATAAGTTGTAATCGATGCCTCTTTTAAGTTAGCATTAGCTCTAAGATTATTGATTTGAGTTAGTTTACCCTCATCTATAGTTGATAGATTAGCAACAGACACTCCTAGTGCACTTGCAACCTCCTCCTTAGATGCATTCTCTATCTTCGCTATTAAAAGGCTGTTGTTGTAACCGTATAAAAGTGTTTGTTTTAAGCCATTACTATTCACAAGTTCCATTATGTTTTTATAGTCTTTATCATACGTTAAAACACTTTTATCCTCTAGTTTATCATCTTTACCATATACCATTACTTCTTTAGGACTAACTTGGTTACTAAAGTTTAATACTTTTCTTGTTAGCAGTATATCATTTTTATACTCTTTCTCTTCTAATGGTATCCCAAGTATATTCTTACCTATTAAAAATGTATTATTAGTATCCAAAGCATAACTATAATCAACTCTAGACTTACTTAAGCCATTTGATAAAATAGATTCTTTACTAACTACATTTTGATTCTTATATTTAAAGTTTGAAGTTTGAGTCATAAATAAATTACCTTGTTCATCATACTCATTAGTTGTAACAGAGGTAATATTATTATACACCATAGAATTAAAATAACTAGTCACTGAAAATGGATCTAAATCAAACTTAAGTTCAAAACCGTCTCCATCCGAGGCATAATAATTTCTTCGAATAACGTAAGACATTAGTTTTTTACCTGAATTAAAGGTTTGATACTGATTTTTTGTTTCTTTTACTTTTCTATAGTTCTTTGGTGTAATTGTTTTATAATAATTTTCACTCATAAGTAAATACCTCTCTTGTCTAGTTGAACTCATCGGTACATTAGGTAGGTCCAAGTCTATTTCGGCTCTTGCTCTTTCATCTGTATTTATACTATAAAAACTCTCCTTATATCCAATATTTTCTACTTCTTCTGTTAAAGCACTATAATACACTTGATTTCCTCTATTCATAAAATCATTGTTAATACTATTATCTTGTAGTACATATCGATATCGATCTCTTTTAGGAGTAAGTGTAGTATATAAACTAAACATCTTATTACTTCCATATCCCTCTTTAGCGATACAAATAGGGTAGGTTTGTGTTTTAGATAAAAATTGCCTATCCCATCGTTTAATTATGGAACCTTTACCACTTTCTATTTCACTAAGAGAATTATAATAAATCTTTTTACTTTCTTGCTTTTCTCCTTTTTCATTATAATTTTCTATTAAAGAAACACGGGATCCCCCAGCAATAATAACATCTTTAAAAAGCCTATCGACTATTTTTTCGTTATATGATATTCTAAAACTAGCTGAAACTTCATTTAACCTTGTTAATGCTTCAAAAATCACTTTATATTTTCTACCAGGAATAACATAAATTGGACAATTTTGCCCTCCTTGAGTACATGTTGCTTTACTTTGATTAATCCTTTCCTTAGTGACATCTCTTGATACACTAAAAATAGTTTGATTGGTAACCATATCTTCTACTGAAACAGCAATACGATCATGAAAATCCCAACCACTGTGCCCAATTGGATTTCCATTAGAGTCTTTACGCAAACATCTTTCATAATCTACACTACCACTACCAAATATTTCAATATAATTCACTCCATTTAATGGAATTTCAATAATAAACTCCTTTGAGGCGTCCCTTGGATAATCAGTACATTTAGTTCTCAGATTAATACCATTTCCATCTGAAATAACAACTTTCCTCATTTCACTTCCATAATGAGGCTCATAACTAATTCTAGTTATTCCTTTGGTCGGATTTTCTATTTCTATTAAGTTACCTACTCCAACATAATTATTATCATATTCAAAATCTGATGCTAAATACTGTTTCCCGCCTGCTTTATTTACAATAGCTTCGAAATTCTCTAAATTTAAACTAGCCATGGTAGGATAGGGACTAGTATTAGAATAGGCAGATTTAGGATATCCATCCTTATCCTGCTCAAAAGAAAAACGGCTAGGTAGAGAACTTATAGCGCTGTACTTAAATTTATAATTTGTTAGTAACTTATTATCTACTACAGATGATAAAAAATATCTTTTTTCGATTGTATTTGTGTTAAGTCTATACCATGTAGCCATTCTATAATCGACTCCTCGATTAACTTGCTCATAATTTAATGTTATATCTTTTACAACAATATTATTTAAATTACTTACCTTGACTCCAGTTAGTAATTTACCAGAACCATTAATAATATCTTCTCTAATTTTATTGTAATCAAATAAAACACTTCCTATGCTACTTGTTATTTTCTTTAATCTTTTACTTTTCACAGTTAGATTATAAACATCTCTAATATCTGTCATCTCCCATCCTGTATCAAGCCCCCCAACAGTATTAGGATCAGAACTACATTTTATAGCATAAATCAGTGAATTAGATACTGATGAATAATAATCTAAATCGTTATCTTCATATTCTAAATTAACTACTTCATTACTTCTGGAAATAATTTGCTTTAAAAACCATGCACTTTCATACTCTGTTTGTCTAAAAGATTGTTTTAAAGCTTTATTTTTAGACTCTTCTATAAATTGCTCTGCTCCTCCAAAAACATATCTATTTCCTAGATTATCTATTATCTCAAACTCCAAAAAAACACCTATACTGGGATTCACTCTTTTTGCAGATATCTTTATATTATCCTTTCCGTTATAAGTGATATTAAGTTTTCTATCAATAAAAAACTCACCACTAATCCCATTGGAAATATTAAAACTAAACCAATCGTATTCAGAATCATACTTAGAATTCTCTAAACTACTATCTTTGAACTTTTTCCATTCTTCTGGATCATAACTATGGATTTTACTAAGGTTAGGAGAGTATTGATCATAGCTTTCATCTGGTTTTCCTCTAAGTACTCTAGATATAACTCCTCCTGCATTTAGATTCCATGACATACCTACACTTCCTCCTATATCATTCACCTTCACTCCACTTACATAGTCAAGTGTTACAGGAATTGATACATCTTGTAATTGTAAATTATAAATAGGTACTTGATAAGAGAATTGCCCTGTGGGTGAACTTTTTAGGTCATCTAAGATACTTTGCTTAAAAACCTCACTACTAGGTGGATGTATCTCTGGCACATTCCATTGTTGTCCAAAAATGATATTGGTACTTAATAGACTAATTATACCTCCTAATACATATATATACTTTTTCATACCTTACTCTTTTACAATGTTAACACTATCTTCTATCTCATCTGTTTTGACAGTGATAATATAAGTTCCTCTAGAATACCCACTTAGATTCAGTGGTTCAGTTTGATTTTTGATTACTTGTTGATATAAAATTCTACCTGTGATATCATATAGCTTTAGCACCCCTGCCTTATATTCTACAGGTATAATGATATTGGTATAAGTAACTACAGGATTGGGGATAGCCTCTATTTTTAGTTTTTCTTTACTTGTATCATTATCTGTCTCTTCTTGGGTTTCATTGTTCTTATCAGATGTTTTCCCCTTTACTTTAACAAGCCAAAAATCATTCATCCCCTTTTGACTACTTTTTTCTCTATCTGGTTTAGAGTCTGAGGTTCCTGCAAATACATATGATCCATCTCTAGTTTCTATCAGTTTAGAAAGCACATTTTCTCCCTTGCCAGAGATACTATTTTCCCATAGCACATCTCCTTCTTTGTTAAGTAGTGTGCCTAGAAAACTTACCTTAGTTCCTTGTTTTGTCTTCTCTAGAGTTGTACCACCAAGTAGGATTGTACCATTATCTTTAACTAGACCATTACTTAAAAAGTTTCTTGAGCCATAACCATAGGAAAGTTCTTGTTTTACCTCTCCCTGATTATCAATATCTAGTGACCAATAATCTACCTCGGATTGCAATCCACTGTTTTTAGCAGTCCCCACTTCTGAATCCGATATCCCATATAGTCTATAACCATCCTTTGAGACTTCCTGTATTTGCTTTAACTCATCATTGCCCTCTGAACCATACGTCTTTTGCCAAAGTTCCTTACCATCAGCATTTATCTTAATTACCCAATAATCATTGTTGCCAAAAGAATCACTTGTTTTATTTCCACTTACTCCTGAATTGCTATAACCTCCTATTAAAAATCCCTTATCACTTGTAGCTATAATATCTGATCCGATATCGTCGTATTCTCCCCCGAAACTTCTCTGCCATTTTATTACTCCTTCAGAGTTAATTCTTATCACCCAAATATCCTGTCCTCCATAATAAGGTACAGCCTTATTTCCTCCACTAGATGAGTTGCTATTGATCAAAAGAATATAATCTCCTCCTATTAAAGGAAGTACTTTAACAAGTTCTTCTTTTTCTAATCCTCCATAGGCTTTTTGCCATAGCACATTACGCGCTGCATCGAGCTTTATAATCCAAGCGTCACTCTTTCCTATTAAACTTTCTGTTTTGTAATTATCCCTATCACTACTTGAGCTAAGACCTAAAATAAAGCCTCCATCTTTTAAGGTATGAGCAACACTGTTTAGAAAATTGTCTCCATTGCCTCCTATACGCAAGTCCCACTCTTTCTTACCACTAGCTCTCATTTTCCACAGCCAGGCATCATAGTTACTACTGCGCTCTTTTGTAAGATCTCCGCTTTTAAAAGATTGAGTTGCACCAGCTAACAAAAAACCGTTATCTGCTGTGGGAATCATATCTAATAAGTATTCAGAGTTATTACCTCCTAAAGTTTGTTCCCACAAAATCTTTTGCGAATAACAGTTTAGGGACAAACAGAAAAATAAAGGATAGAGTAGTTGTTTTTTCATCGTTTAGAATTAATTTAATTATGTTAAAATTAATATAATATTAACTATAGATTACAAGTGTAAAAAAATATATCAAAAAACGATACTTTTATATTTAATACAATAAACAACAAAACAAAAACATACTATAAAAGACATTATATTATTATTTTAATAAATAACACAACTATAAATCAGTATCTAAAAACCTTAAGTTATTCTAAATAACACATAAAAGCTTATATTATATTCTTAAGGTAAATAACCTCTCTTTTTAATGCTTTATCCTTACAGAAAAGAAAAATATTACTCAAAAGAATAGAGTTTACTCTTGCGTTCATTATCGAGATTTAGATAAATTAGGATTAATTTTATTACCATAATACTTATACTTTCTTTTTCTTAGTAAGTGATTCAATAAAGTATTAAAAGAAAGTTCCCGAATTGAAAAAGAATTTGTAACTCTGTATAAACCATTTTAATTATGAAATTGAAACCTATAAAATCAGAACAAGATTACAAAGCAGCTTTAGAAAGACTAGAGTTGATTTTTGATGCACTTCCTGAAACAGAGGATAGTAATGAATTGGAGAGTTTAGGAATGTTGATTGAAAAATATGAAAAAGAACATTTTCCTATGGATCTACCAGATCCAATTGAAGCAATTAAATTTAGAATCAAGTAAATGGTTACACAAAAAATACAATGTAAAAAAATAACACTATGATAAAATTACCCTATTTTGAAATACTAGACCTAAATGAGGATTATTTCGAAGCTAGCTTCACTACAACAAAAGGACAAGACGTTTCTTTAGCCATAGACTTTGAAGGTGATAAACCAAAAGCATCAGATTTACAACGTGTTGAAAGTTTTTTGAACTACATAGAAGATCATATACAAACCGTACAATACAACCTATTAAGTAGTGCTTATGCTTCAAATGTGGAGGATTATATCAATCATCATCGAGATGAATTAGCAGATGAGCCTCAAATGCAATCAATTACTTCTTCTGAACAATTTGTTGATGCACTAAAAATATATGCAATCAATATCTACCCTACGTTAGAAAAACGCTTTGTTTCTATTGACTTCACTATTGATCAAGATTTAACTCAATATTTATTGGTTGTTGATTTAACACCAGATCTTTCAATTCACTATATCACCATGGAAAGTTAAATCGCTATACGATGACACCATCTCAACCAATCAATCACTGTGATGAATGCAACAGTGCATACTATACACATACTTCATCTATGGAGGGGCTATGCCCTGCTTGTGCACATGTATTATATGGGTATCCTAACTGCAACCATCTTTTTGATGGTAATCGCTGTGTCCATTGTTATTGGAATGGAAGCACGAGTTCTTATATTAATTCGATACTAGAAGCTAGGAAAAGGTAAACACAGAGTTTACCTTTTTTATTTTGTATTACGGTAGTTAGTGCTGGTTTGAAATTACAGTAGTATTATCTAAAAATTCTTGATTCTTTCCAAACAAGCCAAGTACTACCCTCAACTACACTTGATATTTATTCTTCAATGGTTAACTGTATTTTGCTCTTAAATCTAAAAACAATTGACTATGGAACCTATTAAACTTATACTTGAAAAGCTTAATTATCTAGAGCAACTAATTATCTCTAATAACAAGGAAATACTATCTGTTGAAGAACTAGAGAAATACACTGGTTTTAAAAAATCATATATCTATCACCTGGTTCACTACAGTAAAATCCCCTACTCTAAACCTAATGGTAAGTACTTGTTCTTTCAGAAGTCTGAAATCAATGAGTGGTTGCTCAAGAACAAGTCTTTATCTGATGATCAAATTCAGGAAAAAGCGCGCGAATATGTCTTAAATAAAAAGAGCATTTAAGCTCTTATTTAGTTGAATTAAAATACTGGTACAAAAAGTTATTGACCTTTGAAAGTCAAGGGTTACAAAGAATGTAGTACATCTGAATTTTACATTTTAATAATTGTATAATACATATATTCTAAAATAAATCACATTAACTCTTTTGTAGTTTTGACTGGCTATAAAAAAATTAAACCTCTCAATGAAGAACATTGGAGGTTTAGCTTTTTGTCGTTTTATATTAACTAATTCATCTCTTCATTTAATCGATAGCTATCTTCCATAAAATGGTATTTTACTATTTTACCATCACGAACCTTTAAAATATTGACAAATTGGGTATTAAATGTCTTGTTGTATTTTAAAATTACTGAAGATAACTGTCCTACTGCTACAGCATGCTCTCCTTGTATGGCAATATATTCAACAGTAAATTTTTCAGATCTTATGTTCTGAAAAAGAACTTTAAAAAAATCTTCCACCTCTTTATTGGTATGCCTTTTACCTACCCAAGGGAACTTTTGTTCATTTCCAGGTAAATCAAAATCAACAGTATCAGCAAAGAGCTCAACTAAACTACCTTGTTTTCTTCCTGATTGAATATCATAAAATTCATCAACCACTTTTTTGGTTTGGGCTTCGATTTCATTTTGATCTATGACTTCTCCATTTTGGTTGTGTTTTTTTAATAAAGCCAATATCCTTTCATCCTCCGCAGCATGGTCCGGATCTACATAGCAATACATTCTTTTTATTCGATTACCTTCAAATTCAAAAACAGTACAAAACTTTCCATAAGACACTTTGTTATCAGGAAAAGTAAGTCCAGTATAAACCTCTCCTTTTTCTACTCCCTCTACCACAACAGTATTGTCTGTAACGATAAAATTGAACTTGTCTAACTCAAAAGTAAGACTTTTAAACAAATTCCTTACCTGTTCACCAAATCGTTTAATACCGGCTTTACCTTCAGCAAAGCCAAATTTAGGATAGAATAACTTCACATCCTCTGTAAATAAATCGTAATACTGGTCGTTATCAAAATTTCCACTATTAATTTTTTCATAATAGGATTTGGCAACCTTTAGTTGCTGTTCTTGTAATGTATTATGTATCATAACATCTTTTTGATTAAACATTTGTGCTTGCAAACTACTAACGGATAGTAAAGTCATTGATGCGATTATTATTTGTTTCTTCATTGTATTAATTTTAAACCGATCGTTCCAAAATAGGACAAAAAAAATTTATTTCTTAATTTGCTCTAATAAAAATTCTACCATTTCCATAACTTCCTTTTTGTTTTTACTCAGAATGTAGTGGCTCCAATAGCTACTAAAAGAAGATAAGATATATCGAGCAATAACACCAGGACTGCTCTTACTTACAATATCGCCTTCTTCTTGTGCTTGAGCTACTAAATTTTCCAAAATGGATTGTAATGCACTACCACTTTTCAGAAGAGTTTTTTTAACTTGCTCATCTGAAGGCGCTACTTCAAAGATGGTATTGACAATTAGACAAGCCTTGTTATCATCCAATGTTTGATTAACCACATCAAAAATAACATACTCCAAGGCATCAATCCCCTTACTCTTTTCTTTAGAGGCTTTTAGATACTGCTTTTCTTTCAAAGAAGCATAATCCAATAAACATTTTAAAAATAATTCCTGTTTATTACCATAAGTATCATAAATACTACTCCTGTTCAAATTCATCACAGCAACAATATCATGCATAGAGGTAGCATTGTAGCCCTTTTCCCAAAATAGGTCGCGTACAACTTCTAATTTTTGCTGATAATCAAACTCTTTTTTTCTTGCCATAACAAAGCAAAACTACAATATTAAACCGATTGTTCCAAAATAAATTTAGAATTTAAAGCTACCTCCCACTCACATTAACCTTGAGTAAGTCAACATAATTATTATATCTAAAAAAATGTTTTACTTTATTTGAGACTAAAACATTGTATATGAAAAAACTACTCACAAGAAAAAACCTATATGAACTAGTATGGAGTACACCTCTAAACAAAATAGCGCAGAACTATAATATATCAACGAAACAACTCAAAGACTCTTGCTCTATAAATAATATTCCTCTACCTGAAATAGGTTATTGGTCTAAATTGAAATACAATAAACAATCTTTAACTCCTACATTAGATAATTCTATTCCTTTAGATCAAGAAATTACATTACACAGCGATCAAAATAAAAAACAGAAAACAAAACTTAATACAACAAAGAATCCTAAAAAATCTAATAAAGATGAGCCAAAAGATATCCTAATAATAGACTATCTAAAAAGAAAAACTAACCAAAAAAACGGAATCCACACTAAGAGCAGCCCAATCTTAGATATAAGTTCTTCAGAGGATCAGGAAAGTCGCGCATTAAATTTAATGAATGATTTTTTAAAACTAATACGACAAAGAGGATTTACCTTTATAGGTAAGTATGGTCTTATTGTACTAGAATATAAAAATATTACAATCTCTTTTTCAATAAGAGAACATCGAAATAGAATTCCAACAACAGATGGGCCTTACTATTACTCTTCTATCTATAAGTACTCTGGAAAGTTAATCTTTTCAACTGGACCATCTTATCGAGATAAACAATGGGCTGACTCTAAAACTATCAAATTAGAAGACAAACTATTAAATATCATACAAGCTATAGAACTTATGGCTCAAGAAGAATATCAATGGAAAATTAAAGTTGAAGAATCGCGAAAACAAAGAGAAGTAGACGAAAAAAAACAAAGAGAGATTGAAAAAATAAAAAGACAAGAACATACTAGATTTGAGCTTCTAATTAATCAAGCTCAACAATATGATACTTGTACTAAAATTAGAAACTATATTCAAGAAATTGAACGCAAAACTTTATTAGACAACAATTTAAATCCAGAAATACAACAATGGCTTAATTGGGCTAAAAGTAAAGTAGATGCCATCGATCCAACTCTACATCTGGATTTAGGCAAATACTCTTAATAAAAAAATAGATAGTTAGTTCAACTTTTATTCACCTCTATCTTAAATGATATAAGACCTACACATCACTAAAAAGAATATTTTACAAATTAAAGAATCTTTCGATATTTTTCTAATTCTAATACCAACAAAATTGATAAAAACTATCACCTTTTAATTATTATTCCCCTATTGTTTTCCTACAATAGGGTGGTAAATATTTCTTAGTTCCTTTTCAACCAAAGGGACAATCCAATCATAATGATCTACATTTATCTCTAATACTTTGACTCTAAAAATTTCTTCATTAAAATTCTCACGAGCCGCTAATTTCATAGCAAAAGTATTTTTCTCAAGTGGTTTATAAATGTGCTCTTTTATACGTGTAGAAACTTTTCTTGACTTTCCTATGTATAAAGGTATCCACTCTTGGTTTTCTATTAGTTTATTAAGTCTACTCTTTCTAGTGTTTGGAACAAACTTGCGTTTATAAGTTCTTTCTTCCCAACGATCAATAAAATCTTGTTTCCATTGCTCAATATCATCAAATTTAAGATTATTCTTAATTTCAAAAAAGTAGATACCTTTAAAATTACACTCATCTATTAAATTGTCTAACTTACCAAAATCATCTACTTTAAATTCACCAATCTCACGCCAAATAATATCTTTTCTAGATTCTCTTATTATCTTTTCAAAAATTTCTTTTAATAGTCTGTCTTGATTTAAAATATCATCCATACTTTATGCATATCTTCTGTTACAGGGCACTAAAATAATCTATTTCTTTTGAGTTTCTTAGAAACTTCCTTTACCTTAGTCTCCATGATTTTTTTATAAACTCTTATAATGTCTTTATTCTTTCAAGATAACGATCCTAGTTTAGAGTCTCAGTGGAGAGCTTTAATACTATTTGGAAAAAACTCTGCTACCTATAAATTTGCTTTTGGTCAAGCTTTACTTAATCTTATTGATAAGGAAACAACCTCTGTTTCTTTATCTCAAATCGCACCTTTGTACGTAGAAAGTATCTTAGAACATCTAAAGACCAATGATAAACAAGGCAACTCCACCTCTAGTGTGTTTTTAAATGCTTGTAGAGCTTTTAATGACAATACAATCACTTATGATCAGTTACTTCACTTAACTGAAAAACATGGTTTTAATAACGTTGTAGACGCTTTTCAAAATATAAATGGAGGTACGATCAATAATCGTTTTTATGAAAAAAATTATCAAGGAACTTCTAAAAATATTATCATTACAGATCATCTTTTAAAGCTTAAAGAAAGTATACAATTCAGTAATCTAAATAGTGAAGTTCAGGCTAGATGGAATCTTGTTGAAACGGCTTGGAATTTAGATCTTAATCCAAATTTGTTAGAAGTTAAAATAGATGAGGATTTAAACACTTTGTTCTTAGAAAACAATCTAATGCGTCGCAAGGATATTACCTCTTCAAGAGCCTCCTTAAATGGATATCAAAAAGGAAAGTGTTTTTACTCCTTTCAAGATATTTCTATAGTACCTGGAAATGATAATCTATGCGCTGTAGATCATTTCTTTCCACATATGCATAAACTACATTTAAATGAAAATGGAGCCAATGTAAATGGGATTTGGAACTTAGTGCTTGCCGATAAATATGTCAATCTTGACAAAAGCGCTAAAGTCCCTGAAATAAAATACCTAGACAGGCTTTATAAAAGAAATGAATTCTATATCTTAAGTAAACACCCCCTTGGAGAAACTATTGTAAATCAAACAGGAAAAACACCCCTAGCAAGAAGAGCATTCTTACAAAAACAATATAACTTAGCTGTTGATTTATCTATTCAAAAATGGAAACCAAAAATTGAACTAGAACCACTATTTTAAAATGAAAGATTTTACACAAATACCACAAGATAGAATTATATATAAAGATGAGTACTTCTTTATAATTGAAGATATTTTTCCAGTGAGTCCCGGTCATTTACTTATTATTACTAATACTATTAGACAGGATTACTTTGCTCTAACACAAGAAGAGCAGCACGCACTTCCTAAAGCTATAGAAGAAGCTAAGCAGATAATCCTTAACAAGTATAATCCTGATGGATTTAATATCGGTATGAACTGCGGGGCTACTGCTGGTCAAACAGTTTTTCATTTTCACTGTCATCTAATACCACGTTATAACGGAGATATGGAGAATCCACGTGGTGGGGTTAGGTATGTGATTCCTTCTAAAGGGAATTATTAAATATAAATGATATATAAACAAAAAAGAGGCCTTTAAACAGGTCTCTTCTTTGTTTATTATTTTATTCATATCCATGAGATTCTCTATGATACTTAAGATTAAGAAGATTTATTTTATGCTTTGTAGATATTCTTAATTTTCCGTGTATATTGTTCCCAATTAAATCAAAAGAATCAGAAATTGAAAAAGCTCCTCTATCAAAAAGAACATGATCATTAGGACATAAGCATAAGATATTATCTAATTTATCTTCTCCATCATGAGGCTTCCCCAAGGGCTTTATATGAGCACCTTCAGCATACCTTAAAGTATCAATTTCTAAAATGACACCGCATACTTGGCATTGATGATTATATAACTTTTTTACTTCTTTAGATACATTTGTATCTCTAACTACTCTTAAAATAGTCGTTTCCTTTCTTTGAGTAGTAACTTGTTCTACTGGATTAATATCACTTATTAAAGCACTAGCTATATCTGAAGAATTCTCCTCAATACTCTCTAGTCTATATCTACAAACTTTAAAACCACTTTTACCTTTCTCCATCCAAAAATCAACTACCGAAAATAATCCACCATAGGTATATCCATGGGTAGGTGAGTATTCCGATTTGTGCTGATAACCTCTTATTACTCTAACAGGTACCCCCTCAATCATACTTTTATAAAGCCCTTTATTACTAGTATTTTCTAAAGATTGGTCTTCAACTTGTTTTCCATTTTTATTCCCGCCAGCTCCAGTATATATTATTTCATTACCTAAATCAATATCATCTTCATATCCACCAGATAAAACAATCGCTGCTACTCCTTGATTCTTATTTCCATCAATACCACTACCCCATTGACGATGAAATGAAGTAGTCATCATCTCTTTTCTACCTTCAAACCACTGTCCTTTTTCAATACCGGGAATCTCTCCAAAAATTATACTTTTACTCATAATTTCACATAGTTATTTACTCAATTCTTACTTTAAAAATATTTCTGGTTGATCTTCCAAAGGATTATAAACAACATTTAGTATTTCAGAACCTGGCTTTGGTTTCCTTAACTCAGGTATATATTCTTTAAAATCAACATAAACGATAGATGCGCCATAATCCTTTCCAAATATACTAGCAGAAGCAACCATTGATTTCTTTCCACCTGTTATATCAATAATAACATTTGAGCGATGTAACTGACTATTATGAGTATCTATGTAAAGAAACTGTTCTTTCATCGTTCTATAAATTGTTTGAAAACTCTCATCTTTAAAATAAACAACTTTATAATTAGACTCTAAAAACTGTTCAATATAATTATTCGAATCCATCTTACCTTCTGTAGTAAAAATAATATGAAGTTTAGGCTTAATTGCTTTGGCCGTCAGAATAATAGGTTCTGGAGAAAAACCAAGAATAGAAAACAAAATACTTCCATTCTCAATTTTACTTCCATATGTGTGTTCAAATTCTTCTATAACATTTATAAAAAGCTTATCATAATATAAATCCTGTGCTTTTTTGAAATTCCCTTCAGAAGAAATTCTGATCCATTCATCTAAGTACTCTATATTTTTCATTATAAATAACTTATTTTTAATTGATTAAACTTAAAAATATATGATTGATATTTACTCTCTTGTCCTGGTTTCTTCTCCTGTTCTATATAACAACGAGAATCTTGAATAGTACAACTATAAAGCTTGTTACCACAACTTATAAAACACTGATTATCTTTTATTTTTATAAAAGCAATATTACTTATTATCAACTCTTTTAAACTACTATGTTTTTGAGGAATAATAATCTCTTTTATTTTATAACCGAAAGGATTATTTATATTCTTTTCCTTTTCATACATATCATAACTTTTAAATAGCTCACTAAAAGAAAAGCTCTTTTTAAAAATATAAAATGCTTGGTTTATTAACCTAATGTGTAAAGTTTCAAACTCTTTTCTTTGTTGTTCATCTAAAATATAACCAATTTCAAAACCTGATGTTAAACCATGTTTTCCATCTAAATTAGCTGTAAAGATCATTCCCTTTTTTTCATTAATAATTCCTTTAGAATGATTATAAAAATCCCCATACAATCTACATCCGTAATCATTTAAAAGCTTACTCCCCAGCAAATGGTCAGAACGATAATTCATTCCTCTACAAAAAACATTAATTGATACTTGTCTTAAAAGACATCTTTCAATTGCTTGTATAAAATCAGGTAATTTTTCAAGTTGTACAATACTGTATGTTGATATATAAACATACTCTTTTGCAGAATCTAATATATTAATAATCTCTTTTAAAAGACTATTATCTAAATCATTATAAGTGAATCTTAATGCTGACTCATCCGGTTTTGGTAGATAATTATTTTTTACCTTATCTTCAATCTCTGTCACATATACAATATCTGAGTTATTCGATGCTATCTTAAACTCAATATAATTAGCTCCTTTTTGGTAGATTACATCAAATAGATGATCGAGTTTTTCTGTTGCTATTCTATCTAAATAGAACCCTGATTCTGTATTAAATAATAGAGAGGGACTAGTTAAATTTGCACTTGTAATAAATCCCTTATTACGATCTATAGTTACAAACTTAGCATGTAGATTCCTTGCCGCTCTAATAAATACACCATTTCTATGCAATTCACAGATATTGTTAAAGTGAGGGTCTATCTCTTTTTTATCTTCTTCAGTTAATTCATCTAAATCTCTTAGATTTAATCTATCTTCACTTAAATGAGTTAAAATAAAAATAGAACATGTACTATTTTTTGCTTTATTTAATATTGCTTCAAACAACTCTTGATCTGTTATTAAAAAACTACATATTTTAATAACATCTTCAGCTGATTCAATAATTTTTAATAATTCTTTTTTTAAGGATAAATTGTCTTTTTGTATTAAATACAAAGAAGAGGTATTCTTCATTGGTTGATATTCATAGGCCATTTCGTTTTTTAAAAATGAACTGCCCTTTATTATTACATCACTTGATAAAATCATTTCCTTATTCATAACACTCTAGATTAATCATAAATTCACGAATAGCTCTTTTTTCTAAAACTTCTTGTGCACCCATTATATTTAAATAAACTCTACAAGAACTCCCATAATTCTGTTTTAGTTTTAAGTAATCTTCGTCTAATAAATCCTCATTTAACAATTTCATAGCAGTAAATTCTTTATAAAATTCAAGTAATTTTTCAACAAAACAACCTTCTGGTTTAAAATAATACATGATTAAAAAATAATTATTTTCTAATCTAGTTGTATTAATTTCATAGTCTCTACCACGCACAAGAGAGTCTAATAGATTCTTAGGATTTCCAGAATTTAATAAAAGTTCTTTATTAACTTTTATAGATATTTTATCCGGAGTATTTTCAAGATCTTCACTAGTTAGTTTATGATTTAATTTATAACTAGAATACCTACTATTAAGATAACCTAAAAGATCATAATCAGAGAAATTATAACAAATATTCTTATCCACACTTGCTCTATCTACTTCAAACCAATTTGTTCCTAAATAAAACTGAGTCTGTTCATCTATTTTTTTTGAAGAACCATTATTGTTATTGTTAATTTTAAAAGATAGTTTTTCTATTTTATTTAATATCACTTGTGAATTAAAACTTTCTAGTCCTTTTTTAAGAAACTCATAATAATCACAATCCAATTCTTGTTTATTATAAAAAGCATGTCCATTAATAAATTCTTTTGTTATTGTATTTGTTTTACAACATCTTACTACTGATACTAACAATTCTAAAGCCATACGTTTTGGCTCGATTCCAATTAAATCTTTTAGTCCTTGAGGTATTTTAAAATCTTTTCGATTGTCTTTAGAGATTTGTAAAATATTATCTTTAACAATTTTTAAATCAGGTACATTTGAAACAACATCTGGTTGATATTTTTTTTGTCTTCTTTTATTAAAGGCCTCTTTTTCTGTATCGATAAAACTCTCTTCTTCAATATAAGAATAATTATAAAAATCCTCAGACAGAGGTCTTAATCCAACGCCATCAACATAAAAATCATAAGATCCTTCATATACTCTTTCTTCTTTTTTATCAATATAAACATCAATTGCCAACTTAGTCAAGTTATAGTATGTTTTTTCCTTAATCAAAATTTTATCTCTAACTAACCCTCTTATTCGTTGATTAAGTATTCTAGATTTTAATCCTAAAAATGGACCTATACTCTTTACATCAATTTTAGGATTGGCTAATATAAAATATACTATCATAGCATCTATTCCATTAAGTTCATCATTATATGTATGATGAATTTGACTATTTAAACAAAAAACAGGATATTGAATACAAAAAATTCCAAGTAACTCTTTTGAATTCTTATTTAAAGAATCATTTAAATCTTCAATATTTACACGAAACTTAGCCATATTTACTTTTTAATTGTTACTTTTCTTCTTTTAGACAAATCAACTGATTTAATTGTTACACTACAAAAGTCATTAACATTTACTTTAGCTAGTACTTCTGAACTTAGATATAAAATACTAGTTATACTCTTGTCAAAAAGCGACACAATAATTGCATTGTTTGTCTTTCTAATAATCGTTGCATTGACTTTTTTTCCTATATTATCCAATATTTGCTTCCAATATTGATCAATAATAGCAACTTCCATCTTTTTCTGCTCAAAGTTTATATCTGTAATAACTACATCTACATAATCATTATCCTTAAAATCCATAAAGTTAGAAGTCTGGCTCTCATGTGCTAATACCGATAAACCATCTATTGTTAAAAACAAGCCGTAGGGTTTAATATTACCAACCTTAGCCTTTACAATATCATTTTTTTGATATTTAGATACGATATCTTCGAATTTCAGTCGTCTATTTTCAATACTCCTTTTAAATATTTGTCCATTATCATCACAAATAGCCACTCCTATCTTTTGTGTCTTATCATTAATATCTGTAATAACTACATCTACATATTCTCTGTCTTTATAATCCATAAAATTAGGAGTCTGACTCTCATGCGCCAATACCATAAAATCATCTATAAGTAAAAACAAGCCATAGGGCTTACCTCCATCCTTAGTTCTTCCTACATTATCAACTGTTGCTTTGACTCTATCATTTAATTTATAACTAGAGGCAATATCGTTGAAAACATTTTTAGCTATTTCCTTATAATGATTAGCTATTTCCTTATAATAATTAGCTGTACTAATAAACTTACCTATGCTTTCATCTTTACAAAGGCTTATCACATTTTTAAAAAGATTTGTATAATTAAATAAATCATCATTATGGGATCTTTGATCTTTTAATGTATTAGCATGACCAATCATTATCAATTTCTTTTTAGCTCTACTAAAAGCGACATTTAAGCGACGTGCATCATCCAAGAATCCGACTTTTTGATATTTACCCATTGAATTATTAGAATGTTTAATCGCTCTTGTAAAACTAAAAATGATAATATCATACTCTTTTCCTTGAAAAGAATCTAGTGTAGCAATATCTAATTCATCAATATCAAATTGATTTGTAGTTGAATTACTTAAGATCTTTTTGATCAAATTAACCTGAGATTTATAAGGAGCTATTATAGCTATAGAACCCAATGAAACATCGTTTTTAATCAATTCTGATAAGATAATTTCAACTATAAATTTAGCTTCAAACGGATTAGATACAGATACAGAATCATCATCTTTTTTTTCTAATGAATCCTTAGAAGATGATGAGTCAAAAAATATCAACTCTTTATCAAACGGACTAGGAAGACTCAAACGATTAGAAAGGGTATTACTACCCATTTTTACATTATCATTATAAAATGTTCTAGATACAAATTCTCCAATTGTAGGATGCATCCTATATTGATAATTAAGCATTACTTTATTATCCTCAGGAAATTTATCACTTTCAATACGATTAATTAAAAACTCAAAAAAAGAAGACTTCAATGCATCTTTTACATCTGTAATATCACTAAAAACATTTTCTTTCTTTTTGACACTAACAAAACTCTCCTTATCTCTTTCATCTAAATGAGAACTATCAAAATAAGGAGGTAATTGCATTTGATCTCCCACTAATATTACTTTTTTCCCTAACTGTAAAGCCACTAGAGTTTCAGCAATACTTGCCTTACCTGCTTCATCTATTATTACAGTATCAAATTTAGATTCCATCTTACTAAAATAACTATCTGTTCTAATACCAATACAAGTGGCAAATACAACATCAACAGAAGAGTATAAAAAGCTTGACAAAAAGCTATCATCAAAAACTATTTCTTCACTAAGCCATAGCTTGGTATGTTTTAAAAGCCCTTCTACCCCTTGAAGTGATAAACCATTTAATAGATCAGTAGTCTCAGAATGATTACTTAAAAATTCTTTATCTAATTCCCCGTATGAATTTTTAAAACTAGCTACCTTCTCTAATAGTAATAGTTTTAATTGACTTGAATCTAATGATGTATAATTATCAACAAATAACTGCATTAAACGAACTTGATTGTCCAGGAATTTTCTATAATATTCACTAAACAAGCTCTTCTGTTCATCTAAACTATATTTTAATACATCTTTATCAAATCGACTTGAATTACCAACCCTTAAACAATTTAATTTAGAGGCTTCAACTAGTTTTAAAAACACATTATCTACTGCCACATGATTTTGTCCAGTAACAAGTATTTTCTCACCTCTTTTAACAAGCTGTTGAATTACTTCTACTATTACAGTAGTTTTTCCAGTTCCAGGAGGTCCCTGAATAAGCAATACATTTTTATTACCTACAGCTTTTCTAACAGCCAAAATTTGATTGTTATCAGGCTGTTCTTTTTCAGTTTTAGCTAAACTCTTATTTATAAAGTTAAACTGTGCTTTAATAGGTTTTTCTACTTTATCTGGAGCGATTAATAATGATTCAATATGACTAATTTCAATTTTCTTATTAAGAAAGTCCTTAATGATGTTCTGTTGAATTTTTAATTGACTAGTTGAAATTTTCTTTTCTAAAAAGAATTTAGTAGCTAAATCATTAATATTAAAAAGTGAATCATCTTTTATAGAAATAAGATAATTCTTTTGTGCTTTTACAACCTCTCCTTCACAAAAATTTTCATTTTTACCGTTATCTTTTAGTTTAAAAATAACCAAATCATCTTCTTTTAATTCTAATTTATCACCTACTTCTTGATCAATTTCAATACTCAACTCTGCACCAGAACCTATTTTTCTTATATACCCTGGACACTCAACGATATTATTTTTGCTTTTTTGCTCAACTAAGGTTAATTGATAATCAATAAAACTGTCAATGATTTTTAAAGCCTTTGTTTCTTTACTTAAAATCTCATTAGAATTAAATTTCAAAGTTTCTACTATGTCAAAACATTTTGATTTTAATTTAAGGTGTCTAAGTATTTCACTTTGGTATTTATTGAGTAATCGACTTCCATAAGGTTTTGTAACTAAAAAATTACTAGTTAATGTAAAAGGTTTTATTTGCTCTCCTCTTCTCAACCTTTTTCCAAAACCTTCTATTTTATTACCATAAACAAAGTTTTCAATTATAAATACAATTTCATCATTATCTTTTTGCTGCTCAACAACACAATAAATTGAAAATAAGTTATTATAAATATATATACCTTCTTTACTTTCATAGTTGTCATATCGTAACCAATAAATCTGCTCTGATATAAATTTTAAAAATAATTGTTCTTGAACTATACTTGGCTCTTCTTGATTAATAAAAAATGGGGCTGAATCTTTAAACGAATTCCATGCACTAGTATTTTCTCCAAATTCAATTATTAAAGTATTACTTGAAATGAAACTTTCAAGTAAAATACTTTTATCAACTTTAAACCCTGTTTCAATAACTAATAATTGATCGTCAGTAGCATTTTTAGCTATACTAGATTCACTGAAGTTTTTAAAGCTTTGTAAATAATATTTACTACTATTTTTTAAATCTAAAAAAAGTAATTCATCCTCCAAAGAAACTGGTTCAGTAACATCGCTTTGTACTACACTATGATCATCCTTTTCTTTATTATCTGCCTGTTTTTCTTGGATTAAAGAATAATTACTTAACTCCGGTTCTAATTTTTGAAGATCTTTTGATAAACTTTCATTATCAGCTTGATTAAACTCTAACTCTGACTCTAAAAAGTCATAAGTAGTGTTTACAAGATTTAAAAGTCTATATTTACTATCTTTAAATAAAACTTTAGCTTTAAATTGTTTGTCTTTTGTTAAAAGATCTTTTTTATTTAAAACTCCTATAAGTCCATTTGCGGTACTACATAAAACAACGTTTTGCTGTTCTTCTAAAATAGTAACTTCTACTTCATCTGCTTTTTGAATTGAGTTCCAGTACTGATTAAAGTTATTTTCATATAAAATATTTACTGCTAAAATAACCTGCTTAAGCTCATGATTTACCTCAATTACTACAGCCTTAATTCTACTACCAACAACTAAAGAGTCAAATATTTTCTTAGATTCTCCATAACTCCAAGCCAAATCTAAAATAGATATTCGACCAATATAGTCATAATCAAAATTAGTTATAACTAGAGAGGGTTTTAATATGTCAATAATACTAGCTTCAATAACTGTACCTAGTTCAAAATTTGAATTCATAATTTAGAAATATCAATTTTTATTTATATAGTTGGCTCATCAACTCAATTCTATTTTTCAACTCTTTACGCAATACTGGCGGTTCTATTAATTCCACATGACTTCCAAAAGATAATATCTTCGCATATAACTCATTATTAGGTAAAACAGTAATACTTATAGTCTGCGGGGCAATTTCTTTTTGTGATGAGTGTATTTTTTTTGTTTTAATATAAGGGTAAAAACTCTCCGTAAACTTAAGTACAACCCTTGTTTTTTGAGCTCCTTCAATTAAAGTTACACCTATGACATCTTTATACTGATTAATAGTTGAAGCTTTAGGTTTAAAAGTTTGTTCAATACATTCTACACTTACTATTCTATCTAATGCTAAATTCATAGTAAACTTGCTTTTATCGTTATCAAAACAAATTAAATACCATCTACTATTATAGAGCTTTAATTGATAAGGATGTAAATCTTTAAAATAAGTCTGTTCTTTTTTATTAAATGGTTTATATATTATCTTTAAAACTTTTTTAGAATAAATAGCACTAAAAAGTTCAAGCAAATACTTTTGTCCACTACTAAAGTTATCTTGCATGGTGATAATACTTTTTTCCTTATAATCTACTTGGAATTCTTTTTTTAAAAACTCCATAAAAGCATTAACTATATCTATCTCAAGAATATTAACAAAGTTTCCTAATAATTGCAAAACCATATTATATTCTTTTCTTATAAACTCGTCATAACCATTTTTAAAAAGTCCTTTTTCATTAGTATCATACTTAAAAATTTTAGGCTTCTTTGATACTTCAACAATATTTAAATTACAGTTCTTTAAATATTCAAAATCTGATTGTAAAGTTCTTTTACTAATTATTATATCATGTTTTTGCTTTAATGTCTCAAGAATTTGTTCATAAGTCCCTCCCCTTTTTAATATTTGATCAAGTATAATATACCTTTCAAAAACAGTTTTACTAAAATATTCTTTTTCCATATTTAATCATTTTTAATAATTAAAACACAATCACTTATTATCTGACAGCATCTTTAACACTCCATAGGCAAGTAAACCTAAACCACTACCTATTGAGATAGGACCTCCTTTTGACGAATCTAAAATTTTTGCTGCTTTAGATAATATATTTACTATAGTTTGTGGATCGAATTGATTATTTTGATCTTTCATAATGCTTAGTTTATTGTTTAACACAAAGCAAAGATTAGTCTAATGTGTGAAATAGAATTTCACACATTTAAAATTAATAATAACAAAAAAACTACGTTATAATTCTAGTTTGGTATGGTTAAAAACAAAACTCTTATATTGATTAATGACAATATCTGTAGCCTGCTGATCTATAAAATCAGACATATTATATTTAATCATAAGAAATTTACTGTTTTGGCATTTTCCATTTGTTGTATCAAATACTTTAAAATTCTCTTTTGATTCTAAAAATGGATATAATTCTTTTCCTAGTTTATCCTTATCATTCCAATAAGATTCAGCACCATCGATTTTTGATTCAAATACAAATACAAAATAAGATTCTGAGCTTTTAACGGCATTAAATGTTTGTGTATCTAGCTCTGTTTTATGTTCATTTTCTGAATCCCAGAAACCTGTATCAGAAACCTGTACTACTGACAAATCAAATCTAAAAGATAAATCATCTATTTTTATTTCTTGATTGCCAAAATAAAATTCAAAACAATAAGAATAAAGGAAATCCCAAGCCCACATACCTGAGCTTGTCCAAACTTCAGGGTAATCTGCTCTTTTAATACTAATAGGATCAGAAAAAAACTTATTTCCCCCATCAGCCTTCATACCAAATTTATCCTTGATATAATCAATAGTATTTAATACTCTTTTCTGATGTTCAAATATTAATCTATAAGCACTTCTGACATTTATTAAGCCTTCGTTTAGTTCTTGTTTTGTTATATTAGTTTTCATATTTCCAGTTTAAAATATTATTAATAGTTTTCTCATTAAAATTGGCTTCATATGTAAATGAATCAAACCAATCCATAGCATACATGTCATGTAGATTAAATCCTATAATTGCATCTTCAATTATCCGCAACACCGTCATTTTGTTCACCTGAAAATACTCCTGTTGAGAAAACTGCTTATGAATATCAGAAATAACATTTAATAATGTAAACCAATTTGATTTAAAAACTTGAACATCAAATTTAAAATCCTTTTCAGTCCTATCATTAACCTCTATTAGATCATTTTGAGTTATGGTCATAAATTCTGAGTTCATTTGTTCATTTCCTCCTAAGGCTATAAAATGTAGTGGCCTGTCAATATTTTGTAAATCTTTATTTAATAAATACGCAATTACTTCCTTTCTCCATTGCTCTTGCCCCATTAATTGTCCTGATTTATCACTAACTTTTGCCTCTATAATTAAATCAAACTTTTCAAACTCAATATAAACATCTGGCTCTACTCTATTTATATATTTCCATCCACCAGGCCAAAATTCAATATTCAATATTTCTCCAGAACTAGATGGAAGAGCAAAATTTTCTTTACATGATTTTCGCAATATTTGCCAAAAAAGCTCTGCTGGTAAATTCTTTAATATTCCAATGGTTGAAGCAACCTGCGTATCTTCACAATAGTTACTTTGCAGGTTAGTTTTCTTTCTATCTAATGCATGTATCATATAACATTTATTTTTTCTTAAACACTTTTAAATAATCTGTGTGAGTATCTACTTTGTTTTGAACTAACTCAGATAGGATATCGTATCTCACTTTTCCAAAGGGAAGTTCTGACCAATCTTTTTTACTTGTGCTAATTCCTAAAGCTTTATGTTTTAAATTAAGTTTCGGAAATGTTTTTTGAATAGACTCTAAAACCTCTCCTTCTTGATATACATAATAATCAATAAGGGCTCTTTGAACTACTTCTTTATGAGCATTATATATATTGATAAGTTTAAAAAACTTTGCGCTTTTATCAAACTTAGCATAATCACTTTCTTTAAAAAGAGCATTTATATTGCGTGAGTAATCTATCTCAAAACTGTTTTGATCTAGAAAATACAATACATTAAAATTTTCTTTATCAGATAACAACTTCAAAGTATATTTAGCCGAATCTAAACGATCTTTAATAGGATGAATATAACTATCATCTAACTCTCTTTTATTCTTAAAAGCGCTATTACAAGGCTGACATGAAGGAATTAAATTATAAAATGAGATTCCCAGTAATGGATAATCATTTTTACTATAGTAATGATCTAAATTGATTCCCATATTGTGAGTTACACCATCTATTAAATTGATATAATTACGACTACAATAAGGACATAGCTTATTTTTAATAGATGATATAATTAGTTTTCGTCTATTTAATTTAAGTACTTTTTTATAACAAAATAAATTTTCTTCTAATAGAACTGATAAATCAATTAATTCAGCTTTTCTTTGAGTAGGTTTACTATAAAATTCTACCATAAATGGATCTGGAAAAGCTTCACAAAGTTCTTCATATTCTGAATTGATCTTTAATAACTTATCAACATTACCGATTATAATATCATCTAGGTTCTTGTTCAAAAACTCAAATAATAAAAAGCTATTACTTTTATCTTTTAGCTTATTTTGCTTAAAATAATTAAGCTTAATTTTATAATATAAACTATCTGACTTATATAATTCAAACTCTTTTTTACCTGAATCTTTCTTTTTATTATTTAGGCCCATTATAAAAGACAAATACTCATCAAGCTTCTCTTTTATATTTAGCTGATAAACTATTTGATTCATAGATCCTTATTATTATATTTTTCAAGTTTGGTTAAACGTTCTTCAAGCTGATTTAAATTACTCTTAATAGATAGTAGATTTGCCTTTAATCTTTGCTCTAGAATTTCTAATAACTTATTCTTTATTAAATCCTCACCTATTAAATTTATGCGTTTTTCAATCTCATCCATGTGCTCAACTAGATATGTTGTATCTCTTTCATATAACATATCAATAAGCTCTTGAATCTTGATTTGAGCAAATTCACCAATAAAACCATCTTGAATAAAGAATGTATCATTTAATAGATTGAAGATATTACCACCAAAGGTGTTTCGATAATTATCAAAATGTTGTTTTTGATCTTGTCCTAAAAGAACAACATTGTGTTTTAATACATCAGATACAGGAATAGCATTATTAGTTGTCATGATAATTTGAACTTTTTTATCATGAAATACAGTATTGCAGAACTTTATAAAGTTACTAACTATTTCTTTTTGCCATTGAGGATGTAGATATAAATCAACTTCATCAACTAAAATAATTAATGAATTACTCTTAAGTTTATCTTTTAAACTATACAATCTAGAAAATAAGTTCAAAAAAGCTAACTCTCCTGAACTTAATCTATGGAATTTAACTGTAAAATAGTTATGTAATAATTTATTAAAATCAATAAAATCACCAATATTCTCAGTAAACATAGATTTAAATTCAAAAAAACTTTCAATTCCTTCAAATTCTAATGAATTAGAATCCATATATGCTACTTTATCAAAATCTATAAAATCAAAAGCTTTATATAATGGTGCCTCTTCAATCATAAATCTATTCTTAGTATAATTAAGATCGCTTAAAAGGATATTTTCTATTTCATTTAAGTCTGTATCTGTAATAGAAAAATAATCATTAAGGATTTTATCTGTTATTTTAAACAAGCTGATATCAAAAACAAGCCTTTCTTTAAGATTTTTAAGTACAGTTTCATTAGGTAATTCATTTCTACTATAGTTTCTAGAACTTGCTTTAGTGTTATTTTGTTTTTCTTCTAAGTTAATTAGATCTTTAAGTAAATTAATAGCCTTACTAATATTTTTATCTCTTGAACTATTACTATTAAATACTTTTAGTAAATAATCATAATCTTTTATTTCTAGTTTTCTAGTTAGATCTGGTTCTTTATCAAAAATATAATCAAAAAAGAAAATATTCACTTTATTTAAAATAGATTCTATTTCTTTTATTTTCTGAGTTTGTTTATAACTCTCTCTAATTGTATTAACTATGTCTGATTCTAATTTACAAAGAGTTCTATTAAAAATTTCAGATACATGTATAAAAAATAAGATTATAGATCTATTGGATTTATAGAAAAGATTAGATTGATCAAAATTAAGTGCTTCGGTTGAAGTTAGAAAATTTAGGATATTTCTACGATTTTCAATTTCTAATAAAATCAAGCGATCTTCTTGATAGATATTTGAATAATAGTTATTTATTTCTTCTTTAAGCTTTATTAAAATTCCCTGATTGCTTAAATCAAATACTTTTTCATTATTATTTAAAGCAGCCTTATAAGATGTACTATCAAATACATTTGATAAATATATTGTTTGTGGCAATAAGGTTAAAAAATCAGTGTTTTTTTCAGGTTCTAAATGCTTTCTTATTGAATCATTAAAAGGTATACTTTGATTAAAAGAGACATTAATATCTAAATCTTCGCTAGAATTTAGATTATAAAAATTGTCTTCTGAAAATATTATAAGATAAGTCGAATAATTTTTAGAGTTAATTGTATTAAATAAATTATCTAAAATACTTGTTTTTCCACTACCATTAGCTCCAACTATTAGAGAAAGATTTTGGATAACTTTTGAATCATTTTCATTATAGAAAAAGGGAATGTGATTAATGTTCTTTTCAACATTTAAGACATTATTTTTAGGATCAAAATTATATTTAAATTCTGATCCAAAATCAATTGAGTATTCTTTGCCCTTTCTATCTTTATAATAAAAAAAAACAATTCCTTCAGGAGTTTCATTTTGATTATTACTATTCATTATCTATGACATTATATTTTTAAAATACTCTCTAGTTTCTTTATCTGTACAATAGATATAACACCCCTTCATGCCTCGTGTCATTAGGGTGCGGTATGTGTTTTTTATAATAGCTCTAACAAGTTCTTTGGTGTCATTTGGATTCTCTTTCATTAGTTTTTTATAGCCAAAGATTGTCTTGTCTGACTTATCTCTTTTTGTTGGATCTACTAGCACTATTCCATTTCTAACAATTAAGTCATCTCCAATTATAACTCCAATATAGTCTACCTCTAATCCTTGAGCTGTGTGTATACATCCAGCCTCTGTTACAGAGTTTGGATCAATAATCCAAGTTCCTCCATAATCAGTCATATTCCACTTCATCTTAAACTCAGAATCCTTAAATGTAATATCAAACGTCTTAGTGTCTTTTTTACTATTCCAAGGCCAACAATAACCAGCTACGAGTCTAGCTCTGTTATTTGTCTCTATATTTCTTTTATATATTAATTCTTGAAGCTCCAAAGGATCATCTAAAACTTTAAAATCATAAACAATATCTTTTAAAGTAGTATTTGCTGTTTCTCTTATTTGAAGAGCATGGTCAACCCAAGCTAAATAACCATCAGAACCATTGCATCTAAATTGAGACTCTAATGATAGTCTATGTATATTAATTCCTCTTTCTTTAGCAAACTGTTCAATAATAGCTATATCTCCATAATCATCAATATGTACTCTTTGATTTTCATCGATAAAGAAAATAGAAAACAAACTAGATTCTAAGATCTCTTGTATTTGATTTTTTCCTTGACGCAAAAAACCTGTTTTCTCTGTTAATCTATGAGCCTCATCTACAATAAGGGCGTTAAACACATTAGGTGGTGTATTCATAAAAGAACCTGAGCCTACAAAAAGCTGTTTTAGCTCTACTTTTTTCTTATCTCCTACTAGTTTATGAAAATATACATCACGTGGAGCTGCAGTCTTAGTTACATACTGAGCCAGTTTGCCCATCTGAGTAAGTTGTACTAATAAATTAATAGCTACTACAGATTTTCCTGTTCCTGGGCCTCCCTCAACAATAAGTACGTTTTTATTCTCAGGTCTAGAGGTAAAGGCAAGTTTTTTAGCAGTCTCAAAAACAATTTTTTGATCATCTATCATCACAAACTCTTGATTGCCTTTCATCATACCAGATAAAGCATCTGCAAGAGATTTATTAGGTCTTATCTCTCCGTTTTCTATGCGATATAAAATATTAGAGTTATCACCGTATTTTATAAACTGCTTAATAAACTCTATTAGCTTTTTAGCATCAGATTTTAAAAATACTGGCGCTTGATTTAAATACTGCTGATAAAAACTATTTGTTATAACATCATCCTGAGCATAATTATGCAAATAAGCGCAAGGATGAAGTTTAATATCATCTTGTTCAATAGTTGCATTAAAAGAGTTTAATAAACATGCATATGAGTAGGCTTGATAAGAAGGATGTGCTGTCTCTTGTATACCATGTTTAAAACGAGTTTTTACAACTCCATCTTTATCTGTAATCTCCGCCTCTTGCCATTGCTTAAGTTCTATTATAATAACATGATCCTTTTGTCCATCATTACCTGTTATAATAAAATCAACTCTTTTAGAAGTTTGTGGAATATGATATTCTATTGAAATATTACAATCCTTAGGAATACCCGAATCACTTACAACATTATTAATAAACATTAAAGAATTTCTAAAAGAATTAAGCTCAGCTTGACCAACAGACTTACCTGTTTTATCAATTAGTGCGTTTAAAATAATATTGTCAATATCATTGGTAAGGATATCATTACAGAATCCTTCTTTGGTTTTATGGTAAACAATCATTTAAATATAATTAGTGACACAATACGTCATATAAAGGCATAAAAGCCGTTTTCAAGGTAAGGAAGAATTTAGAGATATTAAAACAAAAAAGATATAATAGTAAGCCTCTGTTGTTTTAAAAAAACAAGAATTTAATAACTCGAATTTATAGAGTAATTATTGCTAGTATTGGCTTAATGGGTATAAAAGAGAAACGGTATCCTAATTCAGGGTACCGTTTCTCTTTTTATTTAATACGAAATAAATTGCTTCATATAATCCTGTAGGTTTTTATCCATACAATAGATGTAAACCCCATAGATTCCTCTATACATCATATTTTTATAAATATTAATAATAAAGTGTTTTAATTCAATGTCCGTAGTTTTATTCTTTCCCTTAACATCAAAATAAAAATCTCTATTGATTTTAATTATTCCATCTTTTGGATCTAAATAAATCTCTTTTCCAAAGACTAATCCCACATAGTTTAGATCATACCCTTGAGTGGTATGTATACAACCAATTTCATTTATAGCGTTATTAGAGTTTATCCAATCTTGGTCAGTATTATTCCACTGATAATCAATTCCATCAACATTGATATCCATTATATTTTTATCATCCTTACTGTCCCATTTCCAGCTAAATCCCGCAATTACTCTGCTAAGTCCAACCTGAGTCTCCTTTTGTTTAATTTGGTCAACCAAATCTTTAAAAGAAGGCATTAGCTTTAATTCAAACTCTGAAAACTCTTCTTTTTCTAATGCAGTAACTTGTTGGTTAAGAATATTATCTATATAATCAATATAGAGATTACCTCCCTTAGATCTTAACTGCTGTTTTAAGTCAATAAAAACAGACTTATTTCTTTTAAAATATTCTTCAAAGTGTGTATTTGGCACATCTGTTTTTTTAATCGTTTGATCTTTGTCATAAAACAAAATCTGAATATTAGTTGATTTTTCAAGCCAATCTAATTGATTCCCATTTTGCTCGTCAAGCCCAAGTTCAATATTGTATTTTTTAAAAGTTTTATACTCTGAAGGACTGCTAAGGTTCTCGCATTGTTTTAATCTATGCGCTTCATCAACTATAACAAGATTAAACTTCTTTTTTATAGCTATAGAAGGCCCAACAGCCATTTTCTTTTTCAATCCATCAATACTTTTAAAAACATTACCTAAAGTCTCTCTTAAAGATTTCATTGAAATAACTAAAGCGCTATTATCACTATTAAAACTAATCTTTTGCTCTTTAATCTGTTTTAGTAACTCATATACTTTCTTAGAGTACTCACTATATAAACTCTCTTCATCAATACTACTTAAATCGCTAACCAATAGCTTTAAGAGATAAATAGCCACAATTGTTTTTCCTGTTCCAGCAAGACCTCGAACTACAAAAGAAGTCTTTCCTTTAGTAATACCTTCAAGTATTGTTATTATTGCGTTTTGCTGATCTTCATTAAGTTCTTTATACGGTGAATATTTATAAACATCCATGTTCTTAATATCATCATATCTTAAATTAGGATCAATAATTTTAGTTTCTTTTAAACGCTCCCAGATATTAGGGAATAAAGCTTCATATTTATGCTTATTATAATACTTATGCTTAGAGGTATTTAAAATTGTATTTGATACTTTTCTGTTAACTGGAATAAAATTCTGTAATAAAAAAGTCTCTAATCCTAAGGCTACTGACTTATTAAAAAAAGGAGAGAATATAACAAGCCTATTTTTAAGCTTTTTATTTTGATCGCTCTTTGAATGGGTTAAAAGTCTATTTTTAATATCAGAGCTCTCCCCTATATAAATCTCGTTATTATTATATAATATATAAACCACTGGGTAATCTAAAATATCCAGATTCCCATCAAAATACTTCTCAATCTCAGATATAGAATCAACTTTATATACATTAAAATAAAAGTCTTCCATTTTAAAGCTCATTGTATTTCTTAGCTGTTCCTTTGGCTTTATCTACAGGATATTTTTCATTGTTTCTAGCAATCTTCTTAGATATAATATCCGCTATATTTAAATTATTTTTTTCAGCTAATAGTAGTCCATACATAAATACATCTGCAAGTTCCTCCTCTAACCTCTGTTTATTACAGTCTTCATTGCCTTTCCATAGGAAGAGTTCTAAAAGCTCCGATGCTTCAATAGATAAAGCTAAAGCTAAATCTTTAGAATTATGAAATTGCTTCCAATCTCTAGCATCCCTAAAATCAGTTAGTTCCTTTATTAAATCATCTATAGTTTTCATTGTAATTACTTTTTTAAACATACTTTTTGTAAAGGTAATCATACTAATTAAAAACTATTCTTTTATTTCTTAAAAGAGTAGCTCCCTCCTTTTAAAAACATAACAAACTCAATATAAGTATTTTAAACAGATAACTACTTAACTTGATTTCTGTTCACCCCTGAACAAGAAAATGATTTAAAACTAACTCGACATAGATTTGTCTCAGAAATCAAAACCAATATCAAATGCAAAATAATCTATATCAAACTAAAAATAAGATCGACTTAACTAACATTAATAGAGATCTAAAACAGCTTGCTGTATTAAAAATAAGTGCTAACAAAAAAACTATTTAATTATGAATTTAAGAACTCTAATCACAGTAGCATCATTAGCTATAACTATCTATAAAAGATTCAGATAGACCTTTTAAAAAACATAAAACAAGTATTAATAATAAAATAAATATAATATGAATTCAAAAGAGAATTTAAAAATCGCATTAGCCATCTTTAGTGGAATAACAATAGTTATGAAGGCTATAATTGATCGTCATGATGATCAAAACAACAAAATCGAAAAACAATAGAAAGCCTATTGTAATTAATTAACATTTTAAAATTTAAAAAGATGAACCCAAGAACCGTTTTAAGCTTATTAGGGCTAGCCTTAACAATCTTTGAGTTGTTATCAGATAACAAACAGAAAAGTATTAATAATTAAAAAACCAAGATTATGAAGTCAAATGAAAATCTAAAAATCGCATTAGCCATCATAACTGGAATTGCAACTATTATAACAGCTGTGATTAACGCTGATAATACTAATGATCTAAAACAATAAGATATGTACCTAAGAATCTTTTTTATAGTATGTACCGCGGCAGCGTCCATATTTAAAGTTGTAGATGACAATAAGAAGTAAAAATCTTAATTGTTGAGAAATAAAATAAATACTAACCTAGCTAGTAAAGTAATACAACTAGTATTATAAGATTACAGCAATTCTAAATATTGCTGTAATTTTTTTAAAAATCAAATGCATTTTAGACCAAATAATAACTTATTAAATCCATATAGAATGATTCAATTTCCAAATCAAAACATACTTAAAGCAATAGCTAATTATGCTAACGATAAAACCTCTATAGACCAAAACGAAATAGCTCTTCTTTTAAAACAAAAATTTCAAATTAAACTAACCCCTATTGGCTATAGAACATTTATTAGACAAACTTATAGCTATCTAAGAGAAACTAAATCTCATAAACATGCAACAGAGTTTAAACTAAAAATAATATCTAAGAGCCTTTACTCAAGAAATAATCTACTTTAAAAAAAAGTTCATACTTAATTAAAAAACTCTTGTTACCTTGAGAATAAAAACATGAAGAATTTAATAATAACTCCATCAGAACTATTAAACATAGAATTAAATAGTTTGGATGACAATACTGATTATTTAGATCATCTTTTGGAAAGTAAATTCTTTGAATACAACTATCCTTTGGGACAAATCTCTCTTTATGATAGTGATAAAACACAAGTTTTGCTTGAACATACAACTCAAGAGAAAATCAATCAATATCTGAAGGGTAAAAAATTAGAATCCTTAAAAATAACTAGTTTATATCCAGATCAAAATCTTCCTTATGATATTGACTCTATAGATTTATTAATCTTACATGGAAATTCATTAAATACTTGCGCTTTAGATAAAAAGCATCAATTCTATAGCTTAGCAAATCAAATTAAAAATGTCCTTCCGCTGAGTAATTTTATTGAAAATATCAATGAGCGTATTGAGCTTGAGAATAATTTATTTAAGCTTTATGACAAGGTACTTGATTTTAAACAAGATTTTATTTCTGATGATCTAATTGAATTTATAAGAAATAAAAACATTAAACAACTCGAAATAGGTTGGTTTTTTCTCTCTGAGAATGACTATAATAAAATAGCTAGTCTTGATTTAGAAGTGTTTTGCTTACAATATAGCTTTACAAAGCAAATTAAAATACTTCCAAAACAAATAACAGACTTAGTAGTTTTAGGAAATAGTATTAAATCATTAAACGAGATCCATTATAAAAAACTAAAACTCTCTAATATAGATTTCTCAGGAAATAGTATTAGTGATTTAATTAAACTTAGTGATTTTAATAAAATACTAGAAACCTTAGCTCTTGCTAATAACTTAATAACCCAAGTTGACTTTACAAATACAAATAAGTCACTTAATCTTTTAGATCTATCTGTTAATCAGATAACAAATGAAGGTTTAATTATACCTGAGCCCTGCAATAATATTACATTCTTAGATTTAAGATACAATAAAATCAAAGTTAACCTTGATTTTTTATTTAAAATAGATAAGTACTTTCCTAACTTAGAATATATAGATCTAACAGGAAATGAATTTACCAATGCCTTTACTAAAGGAGTTCTAGGCTCTATGATTGATGAAAATCAGATTCAAGCCATTAAAGATTATCTCGATTTAATTGAGTTTAATGAATCTCTTTGCTTTCAAGACATTGAAAAACAAATAAATAATTATAACCGTCATTGTTATCTCAAATTAGAATGGACAATATTAAATTCTAGCACACAACTACTGATAAAAGAGTTGCAATTTTATTTAGATAACTATCTTAAACAATTAAGCGAAGATGAAAGATATTTCTTTGCAGAAGGTGTATACATAAATCTTTATCATAAAAACATCTCCATTGTCTTAAATAGTACAAAAGACACTATAACCTTAGAGATCTATAGTAGTGATTTAGCAATGACTAAAGATTACTTTTATAAATATTTAGAACTGATGCACTTTGTTGTTTTTGATGTAACTCATCAATACTTACTACCTACTTTACAGACTAGTAATAACATAAGTGATTTAGCTGATTTCTTCAAAAAAGTATATAGAATTGATGCTAAATTAAAACAGAAAAAAACAGCTGGTTATTTAGTTGAATTAGATAATAAAACTAATAGATATACATTGCTTGTTAATCAAACGCAAGATTATAATGATACTAGAGTAGATATAGATAGGGTAATGTTTGCCATAGTATCTTCAAAAAGTGTTATTGTGTATACCTTATCAGATAACAATACAATTAGTAACTATATCCTTGATAAAAAGGATAAAAGGTTAAATAGTCTTACTCTAAGAAAAGCTGATGATAAAGAAAAATATAAAACAACACTGCTTAATCCATATCTAAGTCATAAACCATTTCAAGATATAGATGCTTATGTAGATGGCGAAATAAAAAAGAAATTTAATCTGATTATTAATCCTCTTTATATCTATCAAGACCAAGATCAGCCAGGTGTTCTATATCTAAATACTGATAACTATAAAGTAGATCCTAACAATAAAAAAACTGAACATAGTTCTGAAATAAAAATTCAAAAAGCTGAACTATTGTTTGTAAGTAAAAGCAATGATTAGTTTAGATAAAATAACTACGCCTTAAAGAAATATATTACTTTAAGGCGTAGTTATTGTTTTTTATTATAGCATTATACAATCAAAAATCTCTTGACTGCTTTCAAGTATAATACTTGGTTTACTTTCTATAAGAAGGTTATTGTTTAAATTACCCCATAGACAGCCCACAGTTTTAATACCTGCTTTTTCTGATCCTACAATGTCTGTATGTTGATCTCCAAAAGAGATAGCCTTTTGAGACTCTACCTTAAAGTGATCTAATATTTTTATAAAACCCTCTGGTGAAGGTTTTCTATGTCTTACATCGTGATAACCTAAAAGCAAATCATAATTTAGATTATGATGGTTTAATACTTTTTGGGCGTACGACTTTGGAGAAGATGTAAAAACAGCAACCTTTATATTTTGGTTTAATAAAAAGTCTACAGATTCTTTTATAGACTCATAAACTCTTGTTTTATCAATATCTCTATAAACCGTATTCCACTGTCTTTGTCTTCTTAAAGCCTCTAACATAGACGTATCTACTAGAGTCTGATCTAAGTCAAAAATAACAAGCTCTTTATCCATACTTAAAATCTTTTATTATTAAATAATTGCATTAGGTAATCTATAGTACTATCTATATTTTCTGACGTTAATGATTTAGCTTTTCCTTGAGAAACTAATAAAATATTACCTTGTACTTTTTCATGCATATTCATCTGATTGGATTTATATCCTATTACATACAAAGGTTTATTGTTATCTAAAGTAGTCTCCACTGCATGCATCGTACCTCCTTTTACTCCTGTATGAATAACAATCGTAGCATCAGAGAGTCCTGCTTGAATTCTATCTCTCTCAACAAGTTGAGGACCTCTTACTTTAGTCCCTATAGGATATTCAGAAATCAGAACCCCTCCTCTATTTAATATCTCTAAGGCTAAATCTTTATTTTCTTTTGGATATACTGAATCAAGCCCTTGAGCAAGAACAGCTGTAGTTATCCCTTTAGTGGCCTTTAAAGCACCTTGATGTGCAACTGTATCACACCCTAAGGCTAAGCCACTAACTATATTAAAATTCTGATTGGCAAAAGTCTTTGAGATTACCTCTCCAGATACAGCCCCATCAGGTAAGATATCTCTAGTTCCAATAATGGCTACCGTTGGCATTTGATTTAATTTTGCAATATCTCCTTTATAGTATAAAATAATAGGACTATCATTCTTACCTGCCTTAGATAATGATTTTAGCCTTTTAGGGTAGTTAATATCAAAATATGACACAATACCTATACCATTAGTAAAAGATTGCTCTAAAAGATTCTGAGATTGCTTAATTGCTAACTCAAAGTCTTCTAAAATATAATCTTTCATCGCTCTAGCGATTTTTAAGGCTCTACACTCGTTGTAAAAGTTTAATAACTCTAGAGCATCACTCTTAAAGAATTTATACTCTTTAAAATCATAATACTCCACTAATTTAAAAGCAGTAGCTCTACCTAATCCCTTAAGTTGAAGATAAACTAATATATCACTGGTTTTCATATTTTATAATTTTAAGTTATTACAATAGGTTATATATACTTTTATTTAGCTCAATTAACTCTGGCATAGGCAAATTATTACCTCTCACATAATAAGTTTTAGCTAAAACAATACTTTGTACCTTGTGGGCTCCAACCTCTTTAAGCTTGTCATTAAACTTAGAGACAGAAGTTCCCATAGTGCTAACATCATCCAGTAAAATTACTGTTTTACCTTTAAGTTTACTACTAAAGCTAACACCTTCTAAAACATCAATATTTTTTTTACATTGTTCCCTGCTATCAAGTCTGTCTGTAGATCTAGTTATTAATTCAAATCCATTTTCAATACCTAAAAGATAGCTCACTTTATTTATGAGCTCTTGAAACCTTAACTCACAACGTGGCTTTGTTGAAGAAGGTATTACACATATACAAACATTACCTTGCTTTAATAACTCTCCATATTTTCTATAAAGGTGATATGCGATAATTAAAGAAAGAACTATTGAGCGTATACCTTTTTTAAAATCATAAACAAATTCAGACTGAATTTTACCAAATATAGGATCAACTAAAACATCTTCACTATAGTTCGATTTATAATCAAATAAATAATCAAATTCACAGCTATCTCCTTGATGAGTTCTAAAATCAGGTACTAGTGCACATAGTTCTTTGTATTTTGAAATAGGTAAAGACTTATCTATTTCAATCATATCAGACTCTACTGAATATTTTTCTCCCTCATTTAATTTATCTACAATATCTACAACAAAATTACTATACTCTAAATCTTTAAAAAGAATAATATTATCTTGTAACACTTGTAGGTAAAAACTCAAAAGTTGATAATCATATTTAGTTTTTATTTTACCAAATTCTCTAAGACATTTATGCAACTCTTTAATTATATTGTCCTTTTCTGCCTTAATAAATTCAATTTTCTTTTCTTGAGTTAAATCTGATTTTCCTACTAAATAGATCTTTACAAATACATTGCTTAACTTGTTATTATTTCTCATAACATTTATATTTTTTGATTAATATCATACTATCTCTTAGTATGACATTGCAAACTTATAGTCCATGTGTGCAGTGAAACTTCACACTTAAACAAAAAATAAAATACTATTTCAAAATCATTATAAATAAACTAGTTACAAGTTTTTAATAAAAAAATCCTGAGAGAAGTTCTTTCAGAATCTTTATCAAGTTAATTAAATTAGTTATATCTGCTTAAAGATTCTTCTAGAATCTGTTTTATATCATTTTTTAAACTCTCTGGAGATAACACCCTCATTGCATTGCCATAAGAGAGTATTTGCTGTTTAAGCTCATAATTGATCTTAACCTTAATGGTTAAGATATTATCCTTAATCTTTTTTTGAGATTGATGAAATGGTTTTGTTTCTATATAAGGGATAATATCATCAGACAATTCTATTTTAACTTCTTCAGCTTTATTTTCAATAAAATTAGTAACCCCTATAATCTCTTCGAAATAATCCTGGTTAAAATCTATATCACTCTTGTAATAACATTCATTGGCTATTGCTATTTTTTTTATGCGATCTAAAGCAAAGTTTGTAAGCTGTTTTTTACTTTGATTCCAAGCAAACAAAAACCATCTATTGTTGTATTGTTTAAGATATTGAGGAGAGACAATAGTTTTTTCATCCTTTTTTTGTTTAAAACTCTTATAACTGATCTCTAATGTCTGCTTGTTTTTGATATAGTTATATAAATCTCCTAAATAATTAATACCGATTAGATCAATATTTTCTTGAAAACTTATAAAGACTTCATGATTTAATAAAGCTTCATGCTCAGAATCAAACTTAACTTTTAATTCTTCGATCCATGCCGTATCCCCTAGCCCTTTAACACGTGATAAAACCATTAAAGTATCAGTTATTTGGTCCCTCTCTTCCTTGGTTAATTCTTGTTTTTCAATACTAAAGCCTTCCTCTTCATAGCGATGATATCTTTTTTTTCCATTTGGGTAAGTTTCTATAGGAGCTAAAAAACCTACTTCACTTTTCATAAACTTGATATCATCATATATTTGACGACGTGAAACACTCATTGGCTTTCCAAAGTATTCGCTTAACTCTAAACAACAAATCTCAATCAAATCCTCTATATAAAATTCTTTATAAGGATTAGAAAAACATTTATCTAATATTTTATAACGAGCATATGCATTTTTATTTATAGCCATAATCTAAACTTTATTCCTTAGTAATTCCACTTACAAACTGTTCTAATAAGTAATAGAATTTAAAATAATACTGTGATTGATTAGAGTTTATTTTATTGATTGTGTTTTCTTTATACTTCGATTTATTAACACTACCTCTATGAACCTGATTTCTACAAAGATAAACCTCTCCAAAAAGAGTCAAAAGTTGATTAAAATGATTAAATAGCTTATACTTACCTACAGTCTCATTAAACATGAACCTATACATAACAATATTGAACTTTTGATTAGGATACCATTTAATCTCTAGCTCCTTCTTTGCTCTTAAAACCATCTGTTTTTGAGTAATAAACTCACTGCTTATTGGGGTATAGATTAAATATTCTTGATTCTTTTTAGGGTCGTATTTTATCCCCATTCCTTCAATCACTTTTAGTGAATCTCTCTCCCAAGTTGGCTCTATTTCATCTTTAAATAAAGTATTTATGATATTCTCAAACTGTTGGTACGTAGCAACTGCAAAACTATAAAAGTCATTATTGCGTCTTGCTCGCTCCATGGCAATAAAATCAAGAATTAATTCTTCTTTAATATGTGATGTCTTAAAATCAGAATAAAATCCTTCTGCTTGTTTTCTTAAATTCTCTTCTAAACAATACTCATAGATATCCAATAACATAGCATCATCAGCTCCCTTTATTAAGTAACCATCCTTTTTTAAACTATATAACAACTCAGAGAACATCCAAGAGTTCTCCTCTTTTTGCATTAACTTAGATGTAAAGTCTATAAACTCACGTAATTTTTTAGTATCCATCCTTACTATTTAAAAAATAAATTCATTGCACTCTCTATATCACCTTGTTTGATTAATAGACTAATTGCTTTTTCAAACTTAATATCTTCTGAAGACTTCTTCTCTGTTAGATTCTCCTCTATCCTACCTGCTTTAATTAAACAAGCTCTTAAACGCTGATTTAATTTTATATAAGTTGGATCCTCTTGCCCCTTAACGTGTTTTAAAAATTCTATTTTTCCTTTTAAAACATTGGCTAGGTCATATTTTGCATTTAAAGGTTTTATTTCACTCTTATCAAAAATTGATTGAGCTTTTTCTAAACCATATTTCTCAATATAATGAATCCACATTCTTAATTGTTTAATAAACCCTTTGTGAACATTGACTTTTTCATTAACAACAAGTCCAGTAATTTGTTGCCTAAAAGCTTTAGACTGCATTCTAGTCTTGTCTTTATTTATCTCAAAACCTTCTTTTGTTATAATACGATCCAGTTCAGCTATGAAGTCTTTATTTTTACTAAAATCAAAATCACCAGAAAAAGTAATATCATCAGCATAACGAGAATAAAGCAGATTAAAGCGCTTGGCTAGTCCCGTTAGTTTGCGATCTAATCTATAAGATAAGATATTGGTTAATGTTGGAGAAGTTGCAGCTCCTTGAGGAAGTACTGTTTTTAATTCACCATTAATATCTAAAGGATGAGTACATAGACATGCAATAAAAAAAGCTAAAGACTCCTGATTTTTTGAAAAATCAAATGGAACATTAAAAAAACCAAACTTTACTCTTTTTAAATCAAAACAATAAAAATAATCTTTAAGATCTATATTATAAACATAAGAATGATTTAAATGATACTTTGCATTATCAACTATAGAGCGATTTTTAACAAACCCCATAGCTGCTTGATGAGGCTCAAACGAGCATTGCAAAATAAGATTTAAAGCTTTTAGAATTTTATTTAAAATAAGATGAGGGGAATGTATTGTACGTTTAGAACCTGACTTTTTTAAAATCTCAAAACTAGTATAGCGATCTTTACATACATTAGCATTAGCATAGTATGTTAGAGTTTTTAAAGAGATATATTTAAACTCTTTAGTCCCATTGTTTTGATATTTAATAGACTTATTAATCACTTTTAATAAGTCCTCTTTTGTATTAGCCTTTAAAAATAATCTTCTAAGCTCAATGACTTGTTCCTGTTCTAGTTTCATATTTAATATAAAAAACCTGCTTTTCCTTTATTCTAATAGTATGACTTTGTCAACAAATGATGTCAAGAAAAATACAATGATGATGTATTAAATCTTCATTAATTCTCTATAAATAAATTCAATACTGAGCATTGTGTTTTAAAGTAGTAAACTACTCTAAAACCAGATACCGATTATTGCTTCAATCCAAAAGGATATTGGCCAGTATCCAAAATTCAATAGTAGAAAAACAGGTTTAATTAAAAAATAGGCTTTTAATAAGTCTATTAATTTTTAAAGTATAAATGTAGATAAATACAAAGATTTCTACAACTAATACTTTTGTTTTATTAGGTGATTACTTTGATTCAATGATTAAGCTTTAATAACTAAAATAAAGAAACTTCAAGATATAAGAAGTTACTAAAATTTAAAAAGAATACTTTTGATACTCTTCTTTGTCTATAATGATTGTGCTAACTCATATTCTTTTTTAAATGGCATTCCAAGTTGATCTAGCATCTCAGGTAAAGCTATTGCCCATGAGACATAATAATAGGCTAGTACTTTATAACCTGAGAATATTTTATTTGGTATAGCCGGTAGACTATATCCATCTTTTTGAGGATCAATACCTGCCATTCCAAGTGTTGCCCAATCTATAGCGAGTTGTTTTACTTTAAATAAATCTAAGGCTTTATAATAGTTTAAAGCATCAACCATAAACATAGTTACAGCTAAATTTATACTATCACTTGTGTGAGTCTGATTAAATAAGGCTTGCGCTTTATCTTGCCAAGATTTATCTTCGTTTAAACTATAAGGATCTTGCTCTAATTCTGCTAATAACTCATCGATAGTCATCTTAGATAATTGATTCTGAGTATCATTATCCTTTACTTTGTTTATCTTATTATTTGGGTCAGGTTTTAACTCAAAATATTGACTGATTTTAAGATCATCTGCCCAGTTTTGAACTAGTTCATATTCTTCTGCAGGTTCTCTGTCTGATCTATACTCTATAAATTCGTTATAGAAATCCTTTGCTTGATCTAACTCTTGCTTAGTTGCTTTAAACGCTTTTATAAGATCAATCTTGTATAGGTCTTTAAACAGTAAACCATGCACTAAGTTTAAAACCTTAGTAATCTGTATAATATTAGCAGGAAATAAATCAAGTACTCTTTGATTAGTCACTGACTCTATTCCATCGGTAATAATATTAACTAAAGAAAGAAATTGACTTGCTCTAAAGTCTTTAAACTCACTATAAATCTTGTCTTCAATAAAAAGATCAATAGGTGTATTATATACTAAAAGGTTTGTGCCATCAAACGCCATCTTTGAGATTTCTCCCAGAGCGCTTTCTGGATATCCCTTTGCTAAAAGCTCATGAAAATCATCTTGATACTTCTTAATAAAAAGCTCTTCTTTATCATTAGATGTAGTAAAAAGTAGATTTGCATTAACCTCTCTAGCTTGAAGGATAAAATCTAAATGAATCAGTTCATGTAAAACTAAATGAATCCCTGATCCATGAGATTCTTTATATTTAACAAGGTGAAAGTCTCTATTGTAGTTTTCTGCTATTTCTATCTTAGCTGTTACTTGTAAAGATTCATCTATTTCAATTTTGATAGGCTTTTTAGCTCGTTTTTCTAGTTCTTGTATATATCTATCTAGATCTTTAATACTAATCTGTTTAGATATCTTATTTGCTGCTCTTTGAGCTAGATCAGAACTACTTTTAAGAATATCTCTGTTTTCATTAGCGTACTCCCAGGCCTTTAATGCGTAATTAAATGCTTGTTTGTTATTATTTACATTAAAATAATAGATAGCTAAAGATAGATTAGCATTAGGATAGTTCGGTTCTATATCTAAAGCTTTATATAGATACTCTACTCCTTCTTCTAAGTTTTTTTGACAAAGTATACTTCCTAAATTACTAAGCGTTATATAATCTTTATTATCTAATCTAAGTACTTCATTATAATAGGTTTTTGCAGTATCTATATCTTTTAAATAGCTAAACTGGATGTTTCCCATCATAAGTAATGCCCACTTATTTTTAGGATCTAAGCGAAGAGATTCTATCAAAACATCAATAGCCTTGCTATTATCGCCTGATTCTGATAAAAGCTGACCATAGATACGGTATATCTCTGATGAGATTAATTGTTTTTCTATTAACGATTCAGCAAATGAAATAGCTTTTATGTATTCTCCCTTTTCACTTAAAATAACTAGCTTTTTTTCTGCTTGTTCTATTTCCTTTAATTTATTAGAATCAATATGGATTTTAATAAGATCTCCAGTTAACTCAACTATAGGTTTTAAACCATTAATAGTATAATACTGCTCTACTTCTTTAATTAAAGTAGTTTGGTCTTTGCTAAAGCTTGGAAATAATAAGTAAAAGTATTGATCTAATTTAAATTCTATTGACATAACTTGGGTACTCTGATAAATAAGATTGTAAAGATACAAAACTGATAAGGATATTAATTATAATTAATCAACTCCTCCCTATCTAGTAGATACAATATTAGCAATATCTTCTATTGTTATTAATCCTAAGGGTTTTTCTTTTTCTTCTCCATTCTCAGTTATGAAAAGAACATCTAAGTTTCGTTTAGTTTTCTCGATTTGATCTATAAAATATTGATAGGCTGTATAAATATCACAATTCCTTGAAATAAATTTATAGTTTTTTTCAAATTCAATTGAACCTAATAAATCCTTGGCTTTAGGAGATTCTATTACAATCTCTCCATTTATAATATTATCTGCTAACCATCTTGATATTGTATTAGTATTTATAAGTTCAATAACATAGCCATCTTTATCAAATACAGGAAATTGAGAAAAAGACCTATCTTTCATAACTTTTAAAATCCTATCTATCGTTTCTTCTTCAGTAGTTCCTTCTACTTTGAATTGAAAGTTAGGTATTACTTTTTGAGGATTCAAGATTTTGTGATACAGCAACTCAAAATCAATTATAGCTTCATCATTTGGCTGGGCTATTATTTGCTCATTTTTCCCTCTTGGAGTATGGCTTATAGCATTCCTTAGTTTGCCATAGCTTAATAATTTATCAAGATTTTTCTTAATAAGAGGATCATTACTTTCTCTTACTTTCTTTGAATAGTCAACATATTTATCTCCATCATTTCTTTTACTAGTTAAAAAAGCATCAAGTTGATTATATATATCTATAAATTTCTCTGCATTAGTCATCATATTAGTCCTCTAATTTTAATAGTTCTTCAATTATATCTGATTTAAACTTACTAAAAGGTCTTTTATGATATTCTGATTCATTAGTCTTAATACCAAAAAGCATTTCATAAGTTTCTTCTTTAGTTATTCCTGTCTTTTTTAAGAATTCTATCATTTGATTCAGATGATTTCCTCCATACTTCTTTCTTAAATTGTATAAGTCTCTGAACTCAAAATTGCAATGTGCTGAATAAATTTGTGCTAATCTATTTTCTGCAATTGTGTTTTTGGCTTTAATATCATCTGCTTTACTAAATGTAATATCAAAACTATTAGTCGAATCCGTATATTGATAATTAAACTTAAACACATTATTTTCTTTAAAATAAGGATGATATAGTTTATCATAATTATAACGCCACCAATGCTTGTTTTTTCCACTTCCTTTTAGATGATTACATCTAGGGCAAACTGGTATCAGATTATAAAAATTAACTCCTAAAACTGGAAAATAAGTTTTAGGCATAAAGTGATCTAATTGAGCTCTTGCATGAGAATCTACAACCTCTAGTGTATAATTAATATTACATGATAAACATGTATTGACATTTAAAAGATTTAAAAATCTCCTACCACATTTTTTTTGAAAAAAATCCTTATAAGTTGATTCTACAATAAACTCAGTTAACTCTTTATGTGTCCTTAATAATAATCTATAATTGTTTATAATTACTGGCTTAAGTGTTTCTGAAGTCCCCTGAATTAGATTGTCCAAATTATTTTGTAAAAAGATTCTTAATGGAAGAGACAATTTTTTATAATATTGTCTTTTTACAAATCCTCCATCTTTTTTTTGCTCTTTACATGACTCACAATTAGGTAATGTACATTTATGATTATTAGAACTTCGATCTAGCTTATGAACAAACCAACATTTTAATACTTTATAATGATAATCTTTTGCCTTGTTATAATTTTCAATAAAAATCATCTATCTAGTTTTTGTGATTAAACATCTTCTCGTTCATTTTTAAAAGCATTTCCTGCATTTTAAGCCTAACTAATGGTTCACCAATTAACTTAAGTTGGTTTGTAATCTCTTGGCTAGAATAGTTAGGTATCTTTTCTAATTTATCTTTAAAATGTTTTAGTAAAGCTGTATAACTCTCTTTTATTTCAATATCTGAAACAGATAAGTTTTTTTCATCTTCTTCAAGCTCCTTGATTTTAATATTTAAGTACATAAGGTTTATTAATTCACTTATTCTTTTATTAGCAAATTCTCCAACAGTTCCTTCTTTTAAGAAGAACTCATTGGCTAGAAGGTCGTGTATATTTGCACCAAAAGAATTTACTGTTTCTTTGTCCTTGATTTGAACACCTTCTTCTAATTTCAAAATATTTTGACTAGGAATATCAGATAAAATAAAAGGAGAATGAGTACTAAAAATTACATTTATATTCATAGGATACTTTGTGTCTTCAGTAAAAAAATTTAATGTTTCTATTAACTGATTAACATATTTTCTTTGGTATTCAGGATGAAAGTAAAGTTCTATTTCATCAAAAATAAGATTGATGTTTTGATATCTACCTCCCATATTATATGTAGATCTTAAATTAAATAAGTTGTAAGTTATATTAAGTAAGGAATAAATCATTTGTTGTTCTCCAGAACTTAGATTTGAAAAAGAAAACAAATCGTTAGATTCTGATTTTTTAAGATTTACTTTTACATCAAAAAAAGCTAAAGGAACCTTATCAATTCTGTCTGATTCTATAAAATCGTTTTTAACAATAACTTTAGTTAGATTTAATTCTTTATCAAACACTGTATCAGCTATCATTCTTTGAAATGTACTATCATTAAAATAACTTAAGACTTGCCTAATTTTAAAAGCCCTATGGCTCTGATCATTAGCTATTTTTTGCAAAAAAAAGTCAAGCTGATTCATTCTCTCTCGCTTGTATATTTTTTCGAAATAATTCACTACTTTATTTAAGAAATATTCTTTTTCTATTACATCTACAACAAATATATTTTCTAAAAAATCACTTAGAGGTTCAACGTGATTATCAGTCAACATTTCTCTCCCTTTTAAAGAATGTCCTGGTGCTAATACTCTACGAAACATATTAAAATACTTCTTTAGTATCTTCTCTATTACTAAAATATCTGATTTATATAATAATTCTCCACTTAATTTATAATTAAGTCCTTGAACAAAATCTTCTTTTAATTTTTTAAAATTATCACTTAAAGTAAGGTCACCATCAAAAAGGTAATTGAAATCTTTGTAAACACTATAAGTTTTTGAAATTTTTTCTATTTTTTTAAATAAATATAAAAAAGCCAAATATTGTAACTCAACTATAGTTAAACTATCCTTTTTTGAGGAGATAAAGAACTCTTTTGTAAGTCTTTTTGTAACATTGGTTTCCCAAAATTGATTTAATTCATTAAAACATTCTTTAGATAATCTAAACTTATTTGATATTAAACTTGTGAAAGATTTAATATCTATACTTCCGAAATTTTCCTCTAAGAAAACAAAAATATTCTTAAGTATAATATCATTGTCAAATATCCTTTTTTTTATTTTTTCTGGAGAATTAGCATATTTCCTGCCCTCTTTAACTGGATAATCAGTAAATTGTTGCTTATGTGTGTCAATATAATAATCTACACTTTCAAGTTTAATATTATCTAGTAAGTTTTGATTTTTAATTACAAAATGATTAATGATTAATCTTTGTTGAGCTAAGATATACTCTCTATTAACATCTATATTTCCTAAATCTCTATAAGGACTAATTGTTATAGGAAGTTCATATCCCCTTTTATTGTGAAAAAGAATCGTAGAATCAAGCCATTTATTGTCATTTAAAGAACTATTTAATCCATATAAACCATAGTTAGATATTAAAGAATAAATATTAAAACTTCTGTTATTAAAATTCTTATTATTTAATTCAATTTTCTCTTTATTAAGATAATAATCAAGAGCATTTTCACTTAATTCATCTTTGTTGTATTCTAAATAATATAGTTTAAACTTATCCCTTTTACAAATCATGTAATAACAACCAATTTTTGATTCATCTTTATTGGTTTCATTAAACTCAATGTAGACTTCAAGTACAATCTCTTTATAGTCTGAATATTCTTTCTCCTCTTTGTTAAAGAAAAAATTACGTGAGATGTTATATAAAAATATATAATATAGCTCTAAGAGGCTACTCTTACCACTGCCGTTCTGTCCTACAATAGCTGATATACTAATATTCATAGCGAAAAAACCTTCTGGGATTTCTCTTCTATATTCTATAGTAGTAGGATAATAATATAGATTATCTTCTAAAGGTAAAGCACTCTCTACATTTCTATTTGGATAAATAAAATTATATTCATTGTAAAATTGATAAGTATCATTAGGTTTTAAGCCTTTTAATAATGATTGATCACAACCTTCAAGAGGTCTTATTGCAAGTAATTTAAATGCCATTTTTTATTCCAATTTATATTAGCTTAATTTTTTAAAAGCAAAACCATTTATATTCCTAGTTTCACTATCAAAACTAACACCAAGACCAAAAATAGTTTTTTGTTCTATATTAAACTTTAGATGATATTCTTTTTCTTCTATTTGTTTTAAGGCAGCATCACTTACATCTTTACTTTTATTAAATTTAAACTCTAAAATATAAATAACATCAGAAAGACGGATTACTGCATCTATTCTTCCATTATTGGTTATTTCTTCTGATATTATATCAAACCCTAAAAGCTTTAAAACTATATGAACGTTTGAATGAAAATATCCTTCTTGAACTTTAGTAATTGCATAAGATACAGATGCTAAAATTGATTTTAAATTAAAGATGAAGCCATCTATATCTCTAACAATTAATTTGTATCTCAACTCGCTATAAGGAACTATTGCCTCATCTTTATCATATATTTGTTTAGCATAATCTATTGCTTCAACAATTTCACTAACTCGTTTTTGTAAATCGTTAACTAAATAATCTCTTTCAGTATCTTGTTTGTTTAAATCTATATATTTTTGATAGCTTATAAGATACTCTTTGAATTCAAATAAAGACCTTAAAAGAGCTTCTGGTGTCGCAAAATGCTGTGGAATAAGTTTTTCAAAACTATATGATTCTTCAAAATAAGCATGTATGGAAATAACTAGATCCATTAACTTAGTTCCTTCTTTTAATTTATACATCTCAAAGTGCCGATCTCTATGAGTTGATCTATAAAAATGAAACATAGATTCTAATCTACTTGAAAAGAATTCATAAACATATCTCTCTAATCTATCCTTTTTATTCATTATTGATTAATAGTGACTTAATTAAGGGTTATTTTTCTAATTCTATCTCTTAAAAATTGATCTAAATAGCTAAAATTCTTTTCATCATAGTTGTTTAATAAATCAATCAAGTCCTGATCTACTAATGGAATAATAAGTCCACGATCATCTTTAAAGGTATCCTGGCAGCGTTTTATAAATAACTCAAAATTATCAAAGGATCTGCATAAAAGTAGACCTACTTTACCTCTATTAGGAGAAAAACGACCTGATAATTGATCTAATTCTGGGTTTTGAGGATCAGCAGAATAATTTTTACATTCAACCACAATATAAGGACAAGGTAATTTATATTGATTTGATAAATTTAAAAAAATTCCATTTGTAGCTGCATTATCAAATGTTATATCAATTCGTTTACGACCTTGGTGTATTGCATTTTCTAAAACTGGTGTAGTAAGTAAAGGATAAAAAAGAAATTCAATAATACTTTTAATATGTTTATGATATGTATCTGCATCATTTTTTCCTGTGGATATCGATTGTAAAACACCTATTAATCGTTTAGTTATATCCTTAATACTATATTCGAAAAGCTCACTATTTTGTAGAGATTCTACTCTTTCTTTTCTTTTAAAGTTTTCAAATATTTTTGGATTATCTTCAGCAAACTTTCTTAAAAAATCTTTACTATAAGTTATTCTTTCTTTTATAGATTTTTTGGTCACATAAGGATCTCCATTTACTCTTCTTCTTATTAATGAACTATTTAAACGTATATATTCGTGTTGATAAAAATTCAAAACATAATGCTGAAAAAATCTATAAGGAGTATATACTTTTGAGAAAGAAACTATTCCTTTAGGAACAAGTATTATATGCCTTTCTTCTATAATTAATAAATCAGTTATATCTTGATTCCATTGTTGACTTTTCGAATCCCAGTAATATCCAGTTTGTTTATTAGGAGTTAATTTAATGTGGTGATAGTTACACTGATTCTTTGTATATTCTATTAAATGTTTCTTTAATATAACAGTAGCCATATCCGATAGTCTATCTTTACCGAATCCATCTATAAAAATAACGTTATCTTCAATATCCTGAATAAGACCTGTTTGTATAGCTCTACTTTGACTTAATTGACCAAATACTTCATCTGCATATGATTCTCCTACTCCTCTACCCATAGGGTTTCCTTTTGATGTACCTAAGCAGGTTTCATTAGGTTCGATAAAGTGATCAAATAAGTTTCTAGCTTTTACTAATTCTTCATCTTTTATAAGATCAATAACTTTTTGAAAAAAATTCTGAATTGTTCTATTAGCCTCATAGGACCAATTGTCATTACGTTTACTTAAAAAAAAAGGATCTATAAATAAGGGAGTATCAGTCAAGATATCTATATCAACAAAATCTAACTCGGCTTGAGTTAGATTTAAATTAAAAATTTCACTTACTTTCATGATAGTTTAAAATTTATTATGTCCATATAATAGAACATTAGAAATAATGTATCTTAATTTAAATTTTAAATCAAAATCCATATCAATCATTTCAGCTTGACCACAAATCTCAAGCAAATTTTGAAGATTAGTAATTTGTTGATCATGCTTTCTTTCAAACAAATTCTGAAGCTTTTTTACACCTTTAAACATCCCTTTTGTATTACAAACTTTCTCTTCTATCAATTGCCTAAGCTCATCTGGATTTTGAGCATTTTGATAGAATGTAAAATCTTGTTCAACTTGTTTTAAATAATCAAATAAATCTGATATTGATCCGAATAATTCCAGTAGGTTATCTTGATTTATAGTATGATTTGCAACTGATTTATTTTCTATTTTATTCTTTTTATCTCTTGTTGGGAACAAATATATTTTATTATTATCCTCACTGTTTTTAGGATAAAATTCAATACTAGTATGGACTCCTAAAGAAGCATTCCCAGTATCTTCATTTCTAATTGAAATAGAAGGTCTAAAATATCCAAGATCTTCTATAATTACCTTTTTATCCAAAGAGATAATCATATCTATTTTTGATTCCCTCAATGAGATTGATGAGATGCTAAAATTCACTTTCTTATCACTTAAATGAATTTTATTTAATTCAAGCATTGATAAAACAAATGATTCAGCTATTCCATATTCCTTATATGCTTTACTATTAATACTCTTGATGTAGTATAGATCTTTATTCTTTAAAATCCTAAATATCTTTGGTTTAGCTTCTTTTGGATATTTTTTATAATGCTTTTTCCATGATGCGTTTAAATCATCTAATAATTCACTTTTATTTAAGCTTTTTGACTTGTTTAAAGACTTTACATATTGAGATAAATTGCGGTCTTTATAAAATAGATCAAGAGAGTCATAAATAGCCACAGCCTCAAGATTTTCAATGATTTCGCCTGTATTTTCATCAATAAAAGGTTCTTTGATATTAAAGTAATAGTCATACTTCCTCTCCTCTGGATTTTCTTTTAAAAATGTATCGACTTTGTTCTCTGGTACTGTTAATCTCAATAGTTCAAATCTATCAACATACTTTTTGATTTCCTGATAAACAACATCAACTTTATTAACATTAATAAGAATATTTTGATCCAAGTCAAACTTATTAATAATTAATTCCTTTAATTCTGTATCCTTAATTAATTCTAATAGATCATTACTGAAAATATCTTTCTCTGATTCTACATTATATAAATGTTGTGTTTTCGTTTTGAAATAGACATAATTTGACATAACAATTAGGTTTTTAGAAGGTTAACTTCAAATATATCTAATTATTCCTTTTAAAAATCAAATACTCGTATGAACTTATTAAAAGATAAAACAAAGGCGTCTCATCAAAATTTAACTATTGATAAACGCCATTTATTTTAATTATAAAAAACTCATAATTTTATTTTATCTACCATCATTACATTCTTAATTTTAAAGTTTTTAATAGTGAGTTTTTGCTTTCTAATTCCATTCTTTTCATTGATTTCAATCAGAAGCATTTGCTTATCTGACAAAGTAAACTGATCTAACATAAAGACATTATCTTGTTTACTTTGACTCTCAATAATTTGAGAATTATTAAGACTTCTAATTGGTTTTAAACTCGTTTCTTGAATGGTGGTTCGTTTTGAGGTTCTTCTATCCTTGATGTTAAAGCTTACATAGTCAACTTCATATGGTAAATTGCTTTTGTTATTAATAGAGATGTGAAAGTAGAGTTTACCATCTTGAGTATAGATACTCTTTAAACGGACTTCAATTCCATAACTTTTACTTTTTATGTTTAGCTCTTTCTTGTTCTTTTTGATGATTGCTTTCATAAAAAGATCAGCCAGACTTGGACTAGTGTTTCCTAAGTTTTTGAATAACACTTCGCTTTGCTGTTTATTTATTTGTTTTTCAAACTTGGTTAAATCATAGCTCAATTGTAATGGCTCTTCTTTGTAGTTAGCACTGAAACTGTAGTATTTACCATCGTTTGTTATAACAGTAAAGTTTGTAGCTGTGATATCTTCTTTGATAGTTTTTAATCGAAGGACATTTGAAGTAGCCTCTACTTTGCTTGCTATAATGTCACTACTTCCAAGGTCCACATATTCGATGCTGCTTGGAAACAAAATATGCGTTGTTTTGTTTTGGGTTAGTTCCACTTCATAGGGTACTACCTCAGCATTTGATAGATTAATAGATTGATTGCTGTCTTGAGCGGTTACTATGTTTACTGTTAGTAAGCACAGTAGCAAATATTTTATAATTATTTTCATAATATTTTGGTTTACTTGATTATTACTCCTTAGGTACAAGAAACAGCTCTTGTCCTTGTTTTAGGGTTACTCGTTGAGCTTTTACTTTTTTTGAAAAGTAACCTGACACCCCTTGAATGAGTCCCTTGGTTAAATCTCCTGCTATTTGGTCTGAAGCAGATTTTGTCATTGAGATACTTGTCCCTGCTGTCTGTCCCATATTGGCTATGATTTCTTTTGAGGCGCTTATTTCTTGAAGGTCTAATACCTCAAGTCCTCTTTGTCCGTAGTTATCATAACCAATAAGCTCTGCTTCTATGATAGTATCTTCTATCTTAATAGAATTTACAATAAGCTCTAATCGTCCACTACTTACTTTTACTTTAGCAATAAGCGTACTTTCATTGGGTAATAAAGCTCCATTTATCACTATGCTTTCTAAGAGTCTTAGTTTGATGTAACCTTCGTTTATAATAACCTGATCTTCTTTGATACTTACTTTTATACTGTTTTTATGGGTTTGCGCTTTAGGCTCTCCTTCTGCTGTATAAAAGTTTTGATTGTTTTTAGAATTAATTGGTAATAAATCATGAAGACTCATTGGTTTGACTAAAGATGATACAATGTTTCTATCATTGCTTTGAACTACTGCAATAGCTTGTTTTTTAGTTGAGATGACTTTGGCTGTTTCTGTTTTACTTGGTAGAGTTACTTCATTTTGAGTTTGACTGTTTGGTAAATACTTAGCTGCCATCTGAAAAGACTTTTCCATAAGCTCTAATTGATTGTCTATTGTAATAGTAGTTGGAGTATCTTTTTGTTCTAATTGTCTCTCTAACTCTTCTATTTGCTTTTTAAGACGATCGGTTTCCGGATTTTCAGTACTGCTGTAAAAACTACCTAGCACATCTTGAGTTTGCTTGTAGTTTTGATAAGACCGCTCATAGGGAGTGTAAGTTGGTTCTACATTATAATCTTGATGAGTATAATTGCTTGTTGACTCATCTTGAGGCTCATTCCAATAATCTGCTAAGGAGTGAATTTGATTTTCATTCTCTTGCTTTTTCTGTTCCCATAGTTCTTTTTCATAAGCTTTTACTTTATCTGTTGGCATCCCCTTAGTTGTTGCCTCAGGAACGGAATCATTATGAGTAATTAATTCCTTCTCCTCTGGTTTAAACAAAAGGTACATCACACCTAAAAACACAATGCCCATTAAAGCAAAGACAATGTGCTTTTTGTGTTTTTCTATAAGGTTTTGAATTGCCTTGTTTTCTTTGGGTATTTTCTCTATCTGGTGGGTTTTATTTGATAATTGATCTTGATTCATAATGTTTTAGTTTTACTAGTTGAGTGTGATTCTCTCTTTTGCCTATCAAGCAAATACTTAACTGGTTTTATATTACTCTGATTCACTCTACTTGATGCTTGCTTTATTTTAGAAGTAAAGCTTGTCTTTACAATAAAAAGGCAAACTAGCCCGTAGAGCGTAAAAGCGGTAAGTAATAAAACTCGTTGTCTTTTTATAGAGAGGTTATTCCAGTAAGCTTATAGTTTACTGGAATAACTGTGTCTTAGAAGTTGTAGTTTATTCATAATCTTATGTTTTAGCGTTTGACAACTTCTAAGTCTTTGTTCTCTACAACTGTAAACTTTTCGATAATAAACCCTTGCGGGTTGTTATCAGAGCGTACTGCCGAAACAAGCTGGCTACTTGTTATAAGGTTCCTTTTAGTTAGATTACTAGATCGTATGATATACTGAGTCGCATAAGTCATTGTTTTATAGGGATAGTTATTAAAGTCAATTTTAATACTATCTACCTCAATCCTTTGCTGGATATTTCCTGAAATTACGCGGCTATAGTACCCCTTTTCAAGTAAGTCTTTATAGTAGTCAAAGGCTGTTTTATCTGCAAGGTTAAATGCTCGTTGCATATTACCCTCAATGGCTGATTTTTCAGGCGAGAGGGTAAAGAAAAGCTCGTGAAACCGCCTTACGTGTTCTCTTGCCTCTACTGGCCTATTTATACTTGCGTCTTGAGAAAGAGCAAGCATAAGGGATTTACCTTTGTCAAGCACATAGATTTTCTCTCGTTGCTCTTTTGCAAAGTCATAGCTTTTGTAGATAGAGAATCCTACTACTATAAGGCAGACAACTGCAAATACAATAGCGTAGAGTCTTATCTGTTTAAAGCTATTTTCTATATTTCGAAGTGATTTAAATTCCATCTTTTTGTTTTTAAAATGATTACTAACTCTTTTACTTTTTAATAAGCTGTCCAGCTATATTTCCTGTTGAGGCTCCTGCTGTCGCAGTTGCCATATTAGCTGTTGTTGAGGCAGTCTTATTCATATTGCGCATAAAGTTTCCTGCTCCTCCTGCTTGAATGATCCAGCTAGTAACTGTAGGGATTGTAAAGTATCCCACAATGCCAATAATCATAAAAATCACATATATTGTATTTGAGGTATCAGGGATAAAGTTTGGATCTGAAAGCAACAGCATATCTCTTTCAAGAATTAAGGATTGAATTCTAGCTAACATTGCGCTAAATAAATCCGCTACAGGAAGCCAGAGATACACGCTTATATACCGCGTGAGCCACTGTAAGAGTGTAGATTCAAAACCGCTCCAAATAGAAATGGCAAACGCAATAGGCCCTAATATGGACAGCACAATTAAAAAGAAGGTCCGAATCGTATCTATAATTAAAGCAGAAGCCTGAAAAATCATCTCTAAGATCTCTCTAAAGGCATCTCTTAGATTCTTTTGGAAATCATATTGCCATTTCTCTAAATACATTCCTGTCATAGTGGCTAGATCCGAGGGAGACCAGCCAAGCTCGTCAAGTTTTTTATCAAAGGCTTCATCTGAAATTAAATAAGCAGCCTCAGGGTTTCTTAGCATCGCTTCTTTTTCTAAAATGTCTTTCTGTTTTTGTAAAGATGTTAGATCTATAACCTGGGTTTCTAATATCTGATGTGTTCCCTTTACAACTGGACTTAAAACCGTATTTAAAGTTCCTAGAACAAGGGTGGGAAAAAACATAATACAAATCCCTAAAGCAAATGGCCTAAGCATTGGATACACATCAATAGCTTCTGCTCTTGCTAAGGCTTGCCATACTTTAATGCCAATATAAAAAAGCGCTCCAAGACCTGCTAGACTCTTAGCCACAGATACCATCTGACTTGTAAGTGGCATCATATCATAATAGAGGTTTTGTAAAACCCCATGGAGATTACTCTCACCCATAACTCACCAGTATTTTTGATTAGAAGTACCGTATAAATCAAGTACCCTTTGGGTATTGTTTTTCTTTTTAGCCCTTAAGATGCTGATTCCAATATTTTTTCTTGTGTAGTAACTAACAAGGTTGTGATATTCTTTTACTTCTTTGTAAACCCTATCTATAACATCCATTCGCTCTTTATCATTTAAAGACAAGGTTGAGCTACTTACTATCTGCTTAAGCTCCTTCACAAGTTCTGTGCTTTCTTGAAGAAGCACGGAATATCCATTAGCTATAGCTACAAGCTCCTGGGCAGAGAAGTTTGGATCATTAAGCATCTTGCCAAAGTTTTTGACATACAGCTCCGAAACGTCTCCTACTAAAAGCACAGTTTGTTGCACCTTCCTTGCGTCTTTAACAAGATTGTTTACTGCTTGGAGTTTATCATAATACTCCTTGCTCTGGTTATAGACCTTTTCTACTTCCTTGAAGTTTTTAAGCACATTGCTAACTGTAGCAGAAGTTTGCCTTATTTCATTAGCACTATTTATAATACCTTGAGCTAAATTTCCAGGATCATATACTGTCCACTGGGCATAATTCTTTATTGGTAGAATAAATAGCATCGCTATCATTACTACCTGTAATAGTCTTTTCATGGTTATATGTTTTAATTGATTGTTTACTCTACTGAATACTATTTTTTATCCTTAGAAAAGTTGGGTTAGCGTATTTTCTTATTCATGCTACTTTTCTTGTACAAGCCGCTTTATAGCCATCTCCACATTACCATCAAGCTCTTTAGCGAGGTTCATAACCTCTAATTTTTCAGTTTCTTCTGTGGTATAAGCCAGATACTCGCTGTAGCTCACTTCTGTGGCATAGACTCCTGATTGCATTCCACCTAGGCCAATCCATACTTCTTTGTAAAGGCGGTTAGGGTTGTTGTTTAGGTTTATTGAAAGGATCTGAGCTTTTTCTTTGTCAGTAAGGCCAAGCATGGCCTGTATATCATCAAACTTATTCATGTACTTGCGCTGATCAAGTAGGATCTTACAATCAGAGTTATTGATAATACTTTCCTTTACAATCGGGGATTGAATAATATCATCTACCTCTTGGGTTACTACTATTGCCTCTCCAAAGAACTTTCTAACAGTTTTAAAAAGGTATTTTAGATAGTCTGCCATCCCCTCTTTGGCTATAGCCTTCCAAGCCTCCTCAATTAAGATTAATTTCCGCTGTCCTTTAAGGTGTCGCATCTTATTTATAAATACTTCCATAATGATAATAGTCACTATGGGAAACAAAATTTTGTGATCCTTGATGGCGTCAATTTCAAAGACGATAAAGCGTTTATTAAGTAGATCAAGCTCGCTTTCTGAGTTTAATAGATAGTCATACTCCCCTCCTTTGTAATAAGGCTCGAGTACATTTAAAAAGTTAGCCAGATCAAAGTCCTTTTCTCTAACCTTCTTTTGTTCTAACTCAGCTTTGTAATCCGTTTTGATATACTCATAAAAACTATTGAAACTTGGTTTTAAATTGCTTGTTTGAAGCTTTTGGATATAGCCACTAACAGCGTTTGAAAGCGCTACTTCCTCAGCTCGTGAGGGCGGCTGGTCATAACGCTTCCAAAGCGTCAAGATGAGCGTTTTAATACTCTCTCTTTTTTCAATATCAAATACTCCGTCATCAGTATAAAAAGGATTAAACGCAATTGGGTTTTCTTCAGTATAAGTGAAGTATACACCATCCTGTCCTTTTGTTTTGCCTTTAATTAATTCGCATAAGCCTTGATAAGAATTCCCAGTATCAACAAGCAGTACATGAGCGTTTTGCTCATAGTACTGCCTTACCATATGATTGGTAAAAAAACTCTTGCCACTTCCCGATGGCCCCAAGATAAACTTGTTGCGGTTGGTGATAATTCCCTTTTTCATCGGTAAATCCGATATATCTAAATGAATCGGTTTACCAGTAAGCCGATCTGCCATTTTAATTCCAAAGGGTGATAGCGAGTTTTGATAATTCGTCTCCCCTGTAAATAAGCATAAGGCAGGTTCTATGAACGTAAAAAAGCTCTCTTCACTTGGAAAATCTCCGCTATTTCCAGGCATACCTGCCCAGTAAAGTGTCGCAGCATCTACTGTATTGTGTCTTGGTACACACTCCATAGAAGCGATAGCACTTCCTGTATCGTTTTTAAGCTGTTTAAGCTCACTTGGATTATCTGACCATGCCATTACATTAAAATGAGCTTTTATAGATGTTAGCCCCTTACTATGAGCTTCATTTAAATACTCTTCTATCCACTGCTTGTTGATTTGATTCGCTCTACTGTATCTAGCAAGTGAGTGCATATTTTTAGCTGACTTTTCAAACTGCTTTAGATTGTAATCACTATCTTCTAAAAACAAATATTGATTGTAGATATGATTACAATTAAGCAAGAGTCCAACTGGCCCTGCAAACGATAAAGCCATACTGCTTTTATCAGTTGACAGCTTCTCATAGCGTGATAAATATGATACCTCAGTAGGCAGATCATCTGTGTTTGAAAGGGTATGTAAAGAAAGTCTATTATCTCCTACTCTAACCTTATCGCTACTTATAGCTATATCTTGAAGACTTCCTCTTTTACTAGGACTTAGCGTTAAATACTGCTCTAAAAGTCCACTTTTATCTTCCGAGCCAATAATGTCTTCTTCAGATAATTTAGTTAAGTGAATCAGTCCACTATCATTTACTATCTTTTCAAGCTGAGTCGTGGCTTCTAAAAAGCTTTGAACCGAGTCTTTATCTCTTATTTCTTTAGGAATCAGTTCTCCTCTTGTAAGTGATGAAAAATTGCTTTGGCTTTTAATTCGTTCCTTGGTTGTCTTTGTAATAAAGAGATAACAGCTGTGATTAAGATAAGGGCGCTCATTAAAATGCCTTTCAAAGCTTCTACTTAAATAACTTTGCTCTGCATCACTAAAATCTGCCTGATAGCTTTCTTTTATAAACCAATCTTGTTTGTGAATAACCGTAAACTCAGGCAATGTTTTAATAGCCTTATGCCACACGCTGTGAATAGTTTCATACTCCTTATCTGAGATGGTAAATATCTCAGGTAAGATAACTTTATAACAAACCGTGATATCTGCTTGTTTGGAGACAATACAGTTGTTCTCCACTGATAGAATTGGAAACATCCGCTCTAATGTATTTGTCTTAGCTGTATTTCTCATAGTTTCTTTGTTTTAAGTTTCTACTTAAATACCCTTTGATATCTTTTCTTGAGATAATGTACCTTGGAAAATATTTTCTTGCTTGAAGTTTCATAAGACCATACTGACCGTATTTCTTATTTAATGAAAATACTTTGTAGATCAGATAACCCGATAGTCCAAGACCAAGGGTTAAACAAATAAGATTGTTTACCCCTGCCATATACAAAACCATAACAAGAATAAGATTCCCTAAAAGTCCACCTGCAAAATAAAACAGGTACTGAGCCTTGAGTCCTTTAAACTCAACACTGGCTCCAATGCCTTTATTGATACTATACTTTTTCATAAGCGCATCTTTTAAAGGAAGAATGATCTTAGAATGGTAGCCGCTACAATTAAGAAAATACAAGCCCCAAACCAGCTTGCTGCTGTCTTGCTTGTATCGGGATCACCACTTGAGAATTTATTGTAAACCTTTACCCCTCCAATAAGACCAACCACTGCTCCAATAGCATAAATTAGTTTAGTGGCTGGATCAAAATAAGAAGTAACCATTTGGGTGGCTTCTGTGATACCAGCAGCTCCGTTTCCTTGAGCCAGTAGCGGTAAACTACTTAGTACAACTAGTAGTAATAATAGCCTTTGTTTGATTGTTTTTGTTTTCATAAGAATGACATTTATTTGGTTATAATCATGCCCTTTGCATGATACTTTGGTAAATGTCTTTGGAAAACAGATTAAGGCATTGATTGTGGAAGTTTGGGGACGCACATGGCGATAAGATGCAATGAAAAAGGCGTTAAGTATGGTTTACTATAACGCCTTTAGGCTTCTTTACACAAAATCATTAATATTAAAATCCTCATTATATGTTGGTTGTTCCTTTTTGGGTGATTTTTTGCTTAATGATTGGTCTAATAGTTTTGCTATTGTCTTAGCAGAATCAGGCATTGCCTTTTGCAGTAACTCAAGTAAATCAGACCCTTCAATCTTTTTAGCTGTTTTAATTGTAGTATCACTAATTAATTCTTCTTCAATAGAGTTTACAAACCTATTAAGCTCATCCATACTTACTCTCTCTGTAAACTCATTATCTAAAGGTTGTAAGTCATTACTTAGCTCTTTTTCTTCCTCCTCTAAATCAATTTCATCTTCTTTAGTTAGATATAATGATTGCTTTAGCATAATTGGTTTACTTTCTCCTATGATACTTACAGGGACATCTTGTTTAAAAGATAGCTCTTCTGTTTTAGATTGGTTCTCTTTTTCAATTGGTTTGTTTTTATTTAATAACATAAGAGCTATAATAATAACAAGACTGATTATTATGACTATTTCCATAGTCTAGAAAATAGGTTTATACTTCTGGTTAAACTTTTCTACAATCGTCTGTGAAAACTCCTCAAAATGGTTGTCTAATAGATTATCTAAATAAGCATAAATAGAAACCTTGTCCTCTCCTATTACCTGAATAATACGAGTGAGTTTTTCATGAAACTCTGGTCGGATGTAAACCGTTTTACCATCTCTAGCTCTAGTTGATGTTTCTTTTAAAAAAGTCTCTACATAATTCTCTTTGCTCTTAGTAACTTGCATTGGAGCAGATTTTCTAAAGTGTTTGAATTTTCTCATTATAAAATAGGTTTAAATTTGTCATTAAAATATTGGGTAATCTCTTGGCTATACTCTTTTAAATGCTGTTTTAAAATATTGTCTAAGTAAGAATAAAGCGTTGTTTTTTCTTCTTTAGCCAGTTGGATAATGCGAAGTAGTACTTCGTGATATTCAGGTCGTATATAAACCACCTTCCCTGCTCTTGTTGATGGAAAGTCATTAATCAAAAAGAGTTCTTGATATTTAGTAATTGAGGTCTCTTTCTTTGTTTTTTTCTCTTTTGTTTGTGATGCTTGTTTTTGTATTACAGGTTCTATTTCAGCTGTCTTTTTAGTTTTTGTTGTAGCCTCTACTTTTATATCACCACTCATAATATTCATTAGATAGTCCTCATCTACTAATTCTTTCTGAGATTCTTGTTTGGAAGTGTTTTGCTCTTTCATTGATTGAGAGTTTAAAGATTAGTAATAGTTAAGAACTCCTCTATAAATGCCGATAGATTAGTTGTTTTCATATGATTAGTGTCAGTAGGTAGCAAACTTGATCGAAACACATACCTGCCTTTAGCTTCTTTTTCTTTTCTAAAGCGTTTACTGTCTTTTATCCTTGCATGCATAATAGGAAGATTCAATTGATTAATAACTGTTTCGTAGTTATCATATAAATCAGTCTTTTCCCTCCCATCTACTTGATTCCAGAAAAGCCAGAGCTCCTGTTTAACAGAGCTTTGTTTGTTTTTTGGTAGTTCACCAAAGGCTTTAGTAAAACCTAAAGTGCTTTCCACAACCAATCGATCTGCGATAATTGGGCTAAAGATGTAATCCATACTATTTAAAGTAGATAATACACCTTTAGTGTTAGCCGTTCCTGGTAAATCAAAGAATACAACATCAAAGACTTGATTCAACTCTTTCATTGTTTCTTCTGCTATTTCTAAAGCGTCATCAGCTTTACATTTTACAATGGAGTATGCTTTCTTTTTGAGTATCTGAAACTGCTTAATAGCAGCTTGTTTGTAATATTCATTTTGCATGATACTATCCTTATCACGCTCTCTCATATGAACTAAACTGTTCTGAGGAAAATCACAATCTAAGACAAGTACATTATAGCCTAATCGATAATGTAGTTGACTTGCTAAGAGTGTTGTTAAAGTAGATTTACCTACTCCGCCTTTTTGTGTATAAAAGCTAATTTTTAAAGGTTGTTTTACTGTTTCCATATTGTACATTTTAAATGGTTTACATTTTTCGTTATGGATAGTTGTAAGTTTTAGTTTGTTTAAAACAAAATGTTTGTCTTTAACAAAGTGATGTTTGATTTACTGCTTTGCTTGTTTAAAGCTTTACATCGTATTTTAAATGAGTATGCTTTACCATTAAGTTGAGCTTGTTTAAAATGACCTTTCCTACTTTACCAAAACAATGTTTACTTTAAACTTTAGCTTTTTCGTTTTTTTACAACCTTGTAAACAGGTTCCTTTAAAAAACATAAACCGTAAAAACTGTTTTATGTTTTTCAAACATTACACTTTTATTTTTTTACTGAAAAATCATTTTAAAAAAGTTTTAAAGCGCTATTTAAAAGACAATTGCAAAACTTACTTTACTATCTTACAGCAAAGAAAGTATATATACAGATTGAAAACTTTAAATGGAATTTTAAGGCTACTCTTGGCACTTTAGTGTCAAATAGTGAGTGATTTACTAATATGAAATCACTTTAGATTTTACTTTATAAAATGTATTTATATCTAAATAAGTTACTGCAAAAGTAACAGCAAGTTATGTTTTGAGGCACTCGAAATAAGGTTCGAGCTTTCAAAACTACTTGCTCTTGCAGAGGGCTGGAAAACTACTCCGAAGTCGTGGTTTTTAGTTGAAATAGTAGATAGACTCAAAATATTGAGTGGTTTACGGATTTCCGTAATAAAATTTAAGAAAAGTTTATTATGTTTGAAAGAAACAATCTTAGCAGTAACCTTAAATACGATACATAAGACAAATGAGAGAAACACCAGAATTTATAGATACATATTCTGACGACCTACTTTATCTGATAGACTTAAGAGACAGTTATTTGACCCACCCAGGTAAAGTAGTAATTGACTTTTTATTTCAAGCTTCTATTTCACGACTATTTTGTGTTTTTATGATAGGAGGAATTGAAGCTATGATTGAAAATTGGAAAGAAAGGGACACTAATAACATCTTAGAACCTTACTTTGCTAAATCAAGTAATGAAGACAGAATTACTGCTTTAAGTAATAGCTTTAAGACAAACAGAATTGACGTAGATGAAAAAATACTAAAGCAATACTTGGCAATAAAATATGTAAGAAATACTATTGTTCATAGTGGTTGGAATGAAAACCAAAAGGATTTTATTACTGAGCAAGGTTTTCCTACGGACACAAGGAAACTGACAGATGATCATTTACAAATAATGTATGCTGTAAATAATGAAATGATGATGTATATCGCATCAATTCAATTAAAAAATTACATCAAACTTGGCGATTATAAAAAACTTCCTGACTACAAAAGGTATTTCACAAAAAATCAACTTGCTGGATTCTTATGGCAAAATCTTGAAAAGATTAATTCTTTAATTGGCCAAAATAAGGAAATAACTCAAGATATGCTAGAAGAAGCATTGTATGATTGGAGTTTGTATAAAGAGTTAGTTTTGACAAATCATATTGACATCAGTAAGTTAGAAAATAGTTCTCTAATTCTGCAAAAACTTGTTGACGAAAGAAAATACTCTAAAATACCAATTGGATATCTTGACTTTGAAAGAATAAGCTCCACTGAGATAGAAAGTGATGAATTTTTAGAATTTCTAAGTGAAGTTTTGAATTTAAAAAAAGAAGAAGTTCTTAATTTTATCGAGGCATACAATGTTGCAAAGAAATGTTATGAAAGGATGAAAAATATAACGGCAAGTTCTCTCTTGAAAAAATTGTCTAAGTCTGAACTTTCCATTTCTTCTTATAACATTGAACAAGAAGCCGAACTAGCCGAAAAAACATTTAAGCTTGGACGACTATATTATGACTACGCAGAACAGAGATAAAAAGGCTACTGCTAACAAGGTTTTTGAAATAGTAAGGCAAAACTGCAAAGTTCAACGGTGTTTCTTCGGTTTAACTTTTTTGCAAAATTGAAGATTATTACTTCGATTACCCCACCATTACCCCACCAAAAAACGTTAGGCGACATTATACCAAACTTAACATTAAATACAGAATGAATCAATCAAAACTTGAACAAAAGTTATTAAAGGATTTATACCTTAACAATCCTAATAGACCCTTAGAATATACATTCTCTGAAATTTATAGTTTTTTTGATTTTCAAGAATATACAGAAGAAGAAATATTAGCAATTGTCAATAATTTAGTTGAACGAAAATTTATTATTTATAAAAGAGAAATGTATTCTCTTTCAAGAGATACTTTTTTAAAACTAAAAGACAAATACAAATTCTCAGTACTTTTAAATTCTGAATACGGAAAACTTATTGTTCCTCTAATGGTAAGTATAGTTGTTACTATAACATCTTTAATTCCAAATTTATCTGAATTATTTACATCTAAATCTTCTGATAAAGAAAAAATGGAAATTCAAATTAAAGAATTAAAAAAGCAATTGGAATTTAGTATAAATGAAACTAATTTAATTATTGATAGTTTAAACGTAAATAAAACAACTCTAATTGAAATAGAAGTTCAACAACTAAAAATTGAAAATAAAAAAATTTTACAAAATATAAATGCTCTTAACTCCTTATTGGAAGAAAATCCTAAAAAATTTGTTGAAATAGCTAACCTAAAAAGAGATATTGAAGATATTAAAAAGGAACAAAATTCTAATAATGAATCTTTACAAAGAGAAGTTGACAGAATCTCATCATACAATAATACATTAATTGCATTTATGATTACATTCTTAGTTGCATATATTGGACTAGGAGTTTTTAATTTAGTAAGAAAAAATGAATCAATACGATAACATAGGTTTAGCGTAACGGGGTAAATGATAAAGTGAAAGTTTTCAGTTTTCTATGTCTAAAAAAGCCAAATAAATTGACTTTTTGTCTTAAATTCATCAAATGAATCGGCTTTTACTTACTGTGTTGCTAAATTGAAACTTTTCGCTTCAATTTACACCACTGACGCTAAGCTCCGATACGTTGTTAGTAATTATAACCAAAAATAATGGATAAAAAATATCAAGTCTTTGTTAGTTCAACCTATACTGACCTTTTAGAAGAAAGACAAGAAATAATGCACGCTCTTTTAGAATTAGACTGTATTCCAGCTGGAATGGAATTATTTCCAGCGTCTAATGAAGACCAATGGAGTTTGATTAAAGGAGTAATTGATGATTCAGATTATTATATTGTTATCGTAGGAGGCCGTTATGGCTCTTTGGGTTCAGAAGGTGTTAGCTACACAGAAATGGAATATCGTTATGCTTTGGAGAGTGGAAAACCTATAATAGCATTTTTACATAAAGATCCTGAATCTATTCCAAAAAAACATACTGAAAAAACTACAGAAGGACAACAAAAATTGGATGATTTCAAACTTATAGTCCAACAAAAGATGTGTAAATATTGGGCAACTCCTCAGGAGTTGGGAAGTGTTGTTAGTCGCAGTTTAATCAGTCTACAGAAAAAATTTCCTGGCATAGGGTGGATTAGAGGAAATGTAGTATCTAGTTCAGAAGCAAATATTGAAATACTAAAACTTAAAAAAGAAATAGAAACACTCCAAAATAAACTAAATGAAGCTAGGACTAAAGCTCCAGATGGTAGTGAAAAATTTGCTCAAGGTTCAACAGAAGTAGAACTGAGTTTTTCCATTAAATATGGAGATTATCGTTCTTCTGCAAGAAACTACAACAGAAAGTTCACTACTAATTGGAATGAAATTTTTTATTGGATTTCACCCTCTATGATTGATGAATTATCAGAAGAGCAATTTAAAGCTTCTATAGATAAATTTGTATATAATAAAACTTATGCAAAAATAATAAAGGAAGAAACATTTACAGATGGAGGGAATTTTTATTCATATGCTTTATTTGAAAGCGATTATCAAACCATAAAAGTTCAATTAAGAGCTCTTGGTTTGATAACAAAAAGCAATAAATCAAGAAGTATAAAAGATAATGGGACATATTGGTCTTTAACACCTTTTGGTGATGAGGTAATGACTAGACTAAGAGCAATTAAAGCATAACTGCTCACAACAAGTGTTTTGCAAAGTGACTAGTTAAGAAAAAAACTATCTTTTGTATAAAATCAATTATTAAATAGTACATTTGATATAGAATCAAACAATTCCAATCATAGTTTAAAACTTTCGTAATTAGGTGCGCACGACAATTAAAAAAAGTAAACACCCCTATTTATAAAGCATACGAAGTAAAAGAGGCTAACCCTCTTTCTCCACAACATAAATAGGATTATTACCTATTAAAAGTTTCAAAACAATAGAAAAGCCTGTAACTCATTCAGTTTACAGGCTTTTCTATTTGACTTAGATATTTATTTGTTTTAAAAGTGCACAAAATAAAGATGTCTAATTAGGTGCGCTATCTCACAAAGATCTTTTTTTTCTTCTTTTGATCCTTTTCTCAAAACTCAACTCTTCATAATCTATCTCTTGGTTATTGTTTAAAAGATTAAACAATGATAAAAACTCATCATTATTAAAATTGGTAGTATCAGAATGTAAATGCTCAAACATTGGATGTAACTCGTCTGATTCATTAGTATTAGCTTGTTGAGAAGGTATTAAAATTGAATTGGTATAATCTTCTGCGTTACTCCACTTTTTATTTAGTGTATTAGCAGATAGCTCTTTACTTAAATCAGAACCTTTATAGACACTTTTAGAGTTGTGATCGATAAAAGTTACGCCATAGATACGATTGTCTTTGTTTTGGAATAAAACAACGTTTATTCCGTGATTTAAAAGTTCTCCTTTAAACTCTTGTTGTGAATTTGTTGTATTTAACGCTATCTCAATTGTATGTTTAAGGTTCTCTTTATTAGGTAAAGATTTTAGTTTTTCTTTTGATGTTTTAAAGTGACTTTCAAGATTTTGATAACTTGCATTTTTTCCAAAAAGGGAAGCCTTAAAAGGATTACTTACCTTCTCTCCTATTTCATTTAAAGCAAAGTACACTAAACCGTGTTTGGTTTGTCCATTGTAGGAAGCTTCAACCTTTTCTGATCTGATGTTAAATAGGGATAATAAAGCATTATAACTTGTTAGACTATCATACTTATAATACTTGGGTAGATATCGTATTACTGAGGCTATTTGAGCTTTTAAATTATGTTTGGTATAATCAACTGGTATAAATTGAATCTGTTTAGATTCCTCTTTTGTTTGATTTATAGAAGAGGTTAGATTAAACTTCTTTTCAATATCTCTACAGGCTTTCATTGATTTTAAATGATCATATTTATCATCAATTTTCTTTCCTTCTAAATCTGTACAGACTGTTACGATATGAATGTGTTCTCTTTCTATATCACTGTGTTTATAGACAATGTAAGGTTGATTTTCATAGCCCATACTATTCATATACTGCTTCGCTATTTCATTTAAGGTCTCGTCTGTTAATTTATCATTGGGATTCGGATTCAAAGAAATATGTCTTACAACTTTCTCTGTCTTGTTATTTAAAAGTAGATAAGGCTCAAGGTGTTTATAAAGTTGAGTGATGTAGTTTGAAGTGTTATTTGGTTCTGGTAGATTATTTGTAAACAAAACAGAACCTTGTCCTTTATCAACTTTTAATTGATTGTAGGACAAAGCTCCTATAAGATTACTTCCTTTACCAATCTTAGCTATCATAACTTATAGATTAGTATTTAAGTGCTTGTCTTCAAACTCTTTGGTTAGCTTGATAATGTAATAGCAAAGTTTTGATAAATCTTTGGTATACTCTTCAAGTTTTGAAATAGAACGTTTGGCTCTATTTTCTGAGAAGTACTGGTTACAAAGTTTTACAATTTGGTTGTAGTTCACTCCTACTGCTCTAAATTGATTAAACAGTTTAGTTAGTAATCCGTGATATTGCAAAGCAGCAACATCTACTTTTACTGTTTTAACTTGTCTATCTAAAAGCATAGAAACAAGAAAGCTTGCTTTGTTTGTCATTCCTGATGATGCAAACAAAGCAAGCAATCGTTGGTTTTCAGATTCAGTGAGTCTAAAAACATGTCTGTATTTTTTAGGATTGGATTTTAGTTTTCTTCCTCCTTTGTTTTTAGTGGTAGTTTGCATGGTTTCTTATCTTGATTTTTGTCAAAATAGGAAATACTTATATCGCTAAACTTCTAATGGCTCTTAGAGGTCGTATTTGGAAATAATCAAACACTCTTTTAATTTTTTACTTATAACTTTGTACTTTAGTCTTTGGACGAAATAAATTTATAATAAACACATAACTATGAAAATTGATGCTATTCTTTGGGATTATGATGGAACATTAGTAAACTCTGTTCCTAAAAATATTGATATTACTAAAGAAATATTAGCTAAGGTCGCCCCTAGATTAACAAATGAGAATCTTCCTATATATTTAAAATCTGAAAGTCAATATCATATTGCTAATCACCAATCCAAAAACTGGCAAGATTTGTATGTAAATTATTACAGAATGACAGAGAGTGAAATGCTTGAAGCGGGTACTCTTTGGACTGAATATCAATTAAAAAACACAACCCCTGTCGAATTGTTTTCTGATATTAAACAAACTATTACACAAATTGATTTACCTCAAGGTATTTGCTCTCAAAATTCATCAAATAATATACTTAAAGTTTTAAGATCAAATAACCTTCAACATAAGTTCAAATCTGTTATTGGATATGATGATATACCAAATAATATGCAGAAACCTAATCCTTTTGGAGGACTAAAATGTTTAGAGCAAATCTTTACTAACTTCTATAATAAGAACATTATATACATTGGAGATCATGAAGGAGATGTAACATTTGCTAAAAACATAAAAAAAGAATTAAACAATAATGGTACAGTCATTTCTATAGCTGTAAAGTATAGCAATTCAGACACAAAAAACTGGAATGACAAACCTGATTATGAAATCAACACACCACTTGAATTAATCACACTTTTAAATAGTTTTTAACTGATTCTTGAAATATTACTAAGATGTTTGCTTTTGATAATACGAAGAAATAACACTTAAAATTATAGGTTACAAGTAATTACTCGTAACCTATAATTTTTACTTTGTCACAGATACCCAATCAACAAAATCACACAAGTCAATCAATTCTTCTTGTTTTAGTTGAACGACGGTATTAGCGCTACCTCCTGCTGGATAGAGCACTTGGTGTCTTTTTAAAGATTCATCAAAGTAGACTTTGGTTGATTCTTTTACCTTAAAAGGACAGACTCCTCCTACTTGGTGACCTACTAACTTTTCTACATCTTCATATTTAAGCATCTTGGCTTTGATACCAAAAGTGTGTTTAAAAGTTTTATTATCTATTTTACTATTTCCTGAAGCGACGACCAAAATAGCGGCTCCCTCTTCTGGGGCAAAAAGCGTTATACTCTTTGCTATTTGGTCACTATCACAACCAATCGCAATTGCAGCTTCTCCTACAGTAGCTGTACTCTCCTTAAATTCAATAAAACGATCTTCAAAGCCCTTGCTTTTTAGATAGTCTTTCACTTTTAAATGGTTCATAATAATTAATATTGGTTTTTAAAAATAGGAATTATAATACAATTGACAAGTTTTAATAATGTAGGTTTGTTATCAATGGAGGTCAAATAATACTACCTAGTGCCATTTCAATTAGTGTTCTTAAATCTACTTTTACTTTAAATCGTTAATCTTAATTACATTTATTATGCAATCAGAAGACGATTTAAAAGCGCTTGCTAAAATCTTAGCATTTATGCGAGCAGTAAGTATTTTAATTATGCTTATGCACTTATACTGGTATTGTTATTCTTTCTTTTTAAGTATTGGAATAACACACACTGTTGTAGATCGAATACTAGTAAACTTCAACCGAACAGCAGGACTGTTTTCTCATTTACTTTATACTAAACTCTTTTGTTTGGTTTTACTTTCTTTAAGCCTGTGGGGAGGCAAAGGCGTAAAACATGAAAAGATAACAATCTCTAAAATCATAAGTGTTTTTACAGTTGGTTTTAGTTTGTTTTTTTTCAACTTCTTCTTACTTGATTTTGGATACGCTTGGAGCGCGATACTGTATATAGCAAGTACCTTCTTAGGGTATATTTTACTTCTTGTCTCAGGAGCTTGGATTAGTAGGCTACTAAACGATAACCTTATGCAAGATGTATTTAATTTTGAAAATGAGAGTTTTATGCAAGAGACTCGTCTTATTGAAAATCAATACTCTGTTAACCTTCCTTCAAGGTTCTATTACAAAGGAAAATGGAATAGTGGTTGGATAAATATTGTTAATCCATTTCGGGCGACTATCGTTCTTGGTACTCCAGGTTCTGGTAAATCTTATGCTGTGGTGAATAACTTTATCAAACAACAAATTGAAAAAGGATTCTCGATGTATATTTACGATTTTAAGTTCCATGACTTATCAACTATAGCTTATAATCACTTGTTATTACACAAAGATAAATACGCTATTGTTCCCAAGTTCTATGTTATAAACTTTGATGATCCAAGTCTCAGTCATCGTTGTAATCCGATTAACCCATCGTTTATGACAGATATATCTGATGCTTATGAATCAGCCTATACCATAATGCTTAACCTTAACCGCTCATGGATACAAAAACAAGGAGACTTCTTTGTAGAATCTCCAATCATACTCTTAGCAGCTATTATATGGTTTTTGAAGATTTATCAAAATGGAAAATACTGTACATTCCCTCACGCTATTGAACTACTTAATAAAAAGTATGCTGACGTATTTACTATTCTTACCTCCTACTCTGATTTAGAGAACTACCTCTCTCCTTTTATGGATGCTTGGGAAGGAGGAGCGCAAGACCAATTGCAAGGGCAAATAGCTTCTGCTAAAATACCTCTATCTCGTATGATATCACCATCACTATACTGGGTAATGACAGGGGATGATTTTTCGTTAGATATTAATAATCCAAAAGAACCTAAAATACTATGTGTAGGAAACAATCCTGATCGTCAAAATATTTACTCTGCTGCTCTTGGGCTTTATAACTCACGTATTGTAAAACTCATCAATAAAAAAGGACAACTTAAAAGCTCTGTTATCATTGACGAGCTACCTACTATCTACTTTAGAGGACTTGACAATCTTATTGCTACTGCCCGTAGTAATAAAGTAGCGGTATGTTTAGGATTTCAAGATTTCTCACAACTTAACAGGGATTACGGAGATAAAGAGAGCAAAGTAATTCAAAATACAGTTGGAAATATCTTCTCAGGTCAAGTAGTTGGAGATACAGCTAAAGCCCTATCAGAACGCTTTGGTAAGATACTTCAAAAGCGTCAAAGTATTTCTATTAATAGAAATGATCGTTCTACCTCCTTCTCTACCCAGCTTGATACACTTATTCCTGCTTCTAAGATATCAACCCTTACCCAAGGAATGTTTGTAGGGGCTGTGTCTGATAATTTTGATGAACGTATAGAGCAAAAGATATTTCACTCAGAAATAGTGGTTGATAATGAAAAGGTATCTCAAGAAATGAAATCTTATCAAAAGATACCTCAGATAACTTCTTTTATAAACGCTAAGGGTAATAACACTTTAGATGAAACGATTCAAGCTAATTATAGACAAATTAAACTTGATATTGAATCAATTATAGAATCAGAGCTAAAACGCATTGAAAACGATCCTGAATTGGCTCATTTGATTAATAAGAAGAAGTAAACTTATCTTCTAGTTCTTCAGGTTAATAGTGGTTTTATTTTTTATCAATTATCTCACTAAGCAAGGTAATGCTCCGCGGTTCACTTTCAAAAAATTCCCCCATAAATGCTTGACCTTGTCTACGCTTTATTGCGTTGCTTTTTGAGCTTGCTTAAGCATTACCTGTAGCTGCTCCATAATTAATTAAAAAATATAATATTATGGAATCTACAGTTTTAAACAACAATTGGTTAGTGGCATCAGAGATAGAACTAATCTACAAATCTAAAGTTAAAGCATCACAAAGACCAAGAATTGACTCTTCTTATTCTGCTTTTGAAGTAGCTTTAAAAGCATGGGATGAGAATAAAATTGAACTATTAGAACAATTTAAAGTACTTATGCTTTCAAACAATAATAAAGTACTTGGTGTACTTGAGATATCATCAGGTGGTATTACTGGAACAGTCGTTGATCTTAGATTGATATTTGCTGCTTTACTAAAGTCTAAAAGTACAGCTATGATCCTTGTACACAATCACCCTTCAGGGAAATTACAACCAAGTGATGCGGATAGACAAATCACACAAAAGATTAAACAAGCCAGCAATATTCTTGATATTGCTCTTTTAGATCATTTAATAATAACACCTGAGAGTTATTACTCTTTTGCAGATGAAGGCGTCTTATGACGCCTTATTTTTTATTATATAGTCAATAAATCTTATTTCAACTCTTCTAAATTATCACATAGCTCTTGTAAGCTATGTAGTAATTTAGCGACATGAAGTCCATCGCATGTCGCATGATGTACTTGTATTGATATAGGCATCAATATTTCTTCATTGTTTTTAATATACTTACCCAATGTAAAAATTGGAGCAAAATAATCACCAAAACCAGGTACATTTAAATTAAATCCATCAAAACTCACCCAAGGAATCATAGAAATATTAAATATATTCTCTATTTCTTTTTGTGGTGACATTGAGTAATCTCCTTTATATTTCTCATATACTCGATCATACTCTTCTAAAAAGGTTTTAAAATCTCCTTTATACACAGAACATAATTCTGAGAATGTCTCTGTTTCAGGATGCATAATAGTATAAGCTGGGTTAACAGTATCCCACTGTATTAACTCTCCATCCTTCATGGCAAATTTAAACTCAGAATGCTTATTAACCGCTTTAGTTATTAAGTAAATAATCGTAGGGTAGAACTTGTACTCATGTTCTCTTATAAAGAGTATCACCTTACTTATATCTATTTTAGTGGTTAAACTAAACCCACATCTCAATTGGTTTTTAAAGTGATAAAAATGCTCTTTTCTATTCCAAGACTCTACATCAAATTTTTTATAGTTCATTTCTAAATTAGTTATGAAAACAAAAATATAAATATCTTTCTAAATTAGATTTTCACAATTCTTGAAAAGCCACTAAATCAACTCAAAATGACATCTTAGTTGACTAAAACATCTTAATATCATTTTCCCTAAGTACACGACAAAAAACTAAAGCAATTGATATTTAAAGGGTTGTATTCATTTTTAGAAAGTAATAATCTTGATAAGTAGTCAAGTCCAAGTTTAAATACACTAATAAGCCTATTGCCATGATTCTTGATTTTGATAGGTTTTATAGTGTCAATATAGTCCCCAATCTTATAGCACCACACAAAAGCGATCATCACTAACATGAGTAGTTTTTCAATTCTATCTATTTTTTTCAAGTGTGTATCTTCTATATTAAAGCCACTAGACTTGAAGGCTTTAAATAGTGTTTCTATCTGCCATCTTATTTTGTAAGTATCTAAAGCTTTCTCTGGTTTATTAAAACCTATGATTATACAGAAGTCTATTTTACCATCTGTTATCACTTTAGTTCCAGAGATATAACATAGCTGATTATGAATTCTAACAATCTTGTGATACTGTCTTGTTTGACCAGGTTTTAAGTTATTAAATAGATGAGAAGCTGTTATTTCTTTCTGTTTACTATACAAGTAAACCTTGAAGTTATTTCTAATACGAATGTAATATTTAATTTGCTTATCATTTAGATAGCTAATCCAATCCTCTCCAACAAATTCTCTATCTGCTAATACACAATTAATACAATCTTTACCAAACCAATCAATAAAAGTATTAATGAGTTCTTTTCGCTCATTTGTATTTGAATTACCTCGTTTATCTAACATTTTAAACAGTATTGGAAAACACATATTCTTATAACTAATACCTAGCATTAAGATGTTTATGTCTTGTTTACCAAACTTCCAATTGGTGCGATCCATTACAAGAACATAGGATTCCTGGGTAGGAATAAGCCCAAAGATAAGTCTTGAAATCCATTCCAATTTTAAATCAACTGAGGATATAAAGCGCTGAATACGTCTATAGTTACTACTAGTTTCAGCACAGTTGTCAAATCCCAGTTGATACTTTAGAAAAATTCACAGACTTTACTTTGCATAGAGAGACGATAAACAAACAAATAAGTCGGATCCTAGCTAACCCTAATTTACCTTTAAAATTGGCTTTTATAGTTGTTAGAAGTTCTGTATTTTTGTACTCTAGGCTGTTGTTCGTTTTTAAAGACATTCTGTAGGAGGAAAACTTTAATATACTGAATATCAGCCTTTTTTGCAAATCACTCCTCCCTTTATTTCTCTTAAAATCAACTAATTAATACTTTTGTCGTGTACTAAGGTATTTCGGGACCTATTAATATAGATGATAATCAAAATGAGTTATCAAAAATAAAAAATTTAAGTGATTCAAAAACATTCCAACCATTCACTACCAGTATAATAAATATTTTTCCATATAAGGATAAGTCATATCTATTAGTTGCTCAACACAAAGATTTTCCTCATTCTATGAGCGTATTTATCTTGTAAAACATGCTCGTAGCTAAAAACCAAAACATAAGTGCCATGAAATTAATCAGACCCTAAGGTCATAATACTATTTATCATGGAAAACTTAATGCACTCAAAAGTTTATGTTGGTACTTATGCTAAGTATAACAATGGTTCAATTAAAGGAGATTGGATTGAGCTAAGTAACTTTAGCTCTATTGAAGAGTTTTATGAATGTTGTTCAGAACTACACGCTGATGAAACAGATCCTGAATTTATGTTTCAAGATTGGGAAAACATTCCTTCTGAATTAATCTCAGAAAGTAGCCTTTCAGAAAATACCTTTTCAATCATTGAAAAAATATCCGATTTAGATTATAAAACTTTAGAAGCTTTTGCAGCTTGGATAAGTATAGGTAATCACGATATTGAATCTGATGATATAGACTCGTTATTTGAATCATTTGAAGATGATTATCAAGGATATTATAACTGTGAAGAAGATTTCGCTTATCAAATCATTGATGAATGTTACGATTTGTCTGATTTTGTAAAGTCATACTTTGATTATGACAGCTTTGCTAGAGATCTATTTATGAGTGATTATACTTATGAAAATGGTCATGTATTTAGAAATAGTTAATTGATTATTTCAATTAGTTTACATAATAAGAAGTTATCTGAATCAGATAACTTCTTGTTTTACTTTATTAGTTTTAAACGGATGGGTTTAAAATTTATTTACTTTTGTTTTCTCATTGTTTAATAAGCTTAAATAAGTACAAACAAATCAGTACTTCTTATCTTACCAAATAGTAATACAAAAAATATGAAAAGAATAAAACACTTAGGTATTTTAGCCTTAATGGCTTTACTTTTAGCTTCTTGTTCTGTACACGTAAAATCACATGGGAATAACGATGTACCTCCTGGACAAATGAAAAAAGTAACAGGATCAAAGTCAGCTAAGCCTTATGCTCCTGGACAACAGAAAAAACATGCTAAAAAGCATAAACACTAATAGATATAAATCAAAAGGAGTTACCTAGTTTTAGATAACTCCTTTTGATTTATTTAATTTTAGTTACTTGTTTTTAAATTCAAATCCAGTAGTACAATCTTCTTTTAAGATAAGGTAAGCATCGAACTTCTTCCCTGCTTTACTCACTAATCCTTTTAGGATTTTGGTTTTACCTTGTTGTATTAGGTCAGTGATATCATCAATAGTTAGTTTTACTCCACATACCTCCCTAAACAACACCCAACTACAATCAGTATCCAAACATTTCACTACCTTTTCTCTTAGTTGAAGTGTATGCCCTTTACACTTAGGACAAGATAGATGATCTGTTTCAGTGATTGGTTTAGTAGCTAAAAGCTCTACTGTTATCTCCGTAGTATAATCTTCAATTTGCCTATGGAAATCTTCCATATCGGTTTTATTCTCTTCTATGTCTTTAAAAGCAGATTCCCACTTAGCAGTTAATAGTACATCGGAGATAAGTTTATCCTTTACTATTTCATACACTTTAAATCCTTTCTCAGTTGGAACAAGCGACTTAGCTTTTCTTGTGATGTAGTCTCTTTTTAAAAGCGTTTCGATAATAGAAGCCCTTGTAGCTGCTGTTCCAATTCCAACATCTTTAATAACGCTCTGAAGTGATTTATCTTCTACCTCTTTAGAAGCGTTTTCCATAGCTGATAAAAGTGAACTCTCTGTATATAAAGCTTTTGGTCTTGTTGATTTTTCAAGAGCAATTGATTCTTTAATTTTTAGATTCTCGCCTTGTTGTAAATCAGGTAAATCTATTACTACCTCATCAGTAGTAGAAAGTTCTTTTCTTACCTCTCTCCATCCAAGTTCTATTATTGAAGAAGACTTAAAACTAAACTCATAATCCAAAACATTTAAGGTTACCTCTGTTTGCTTTTTTACACAAGGTTCAAATACTGTTTCCCATACTCTTTGAGCAATCAAATGATAAATGCTTTCTTCTTTAGCGTTAATCGCTGAAGGAAGTCTATCTGTAGTTAATAGTCCATGATGATCCGTAACCTTTACATCATTTACTATCTTCTTATTAAGCCTTGCCATCTTTAGTTTTAGAAGCAGGTTACTATATCTACTATCATCTGAAAGTACTTTCAATAAATTAGGAACCTCAGCCCATAAATCCTCTGGAATATACTTACTCGATGTTCTTGGATAGGTGATAAACTTCTTTTCATACAGGCTCTGAGCAATGCTGAGAGTCTCATCTGCTGAGAATCCAAAGAGTTCATTGGCTCTTTTTTGAAGTGAGGTTAAATCAAAAAGTAGTGGGGACTCTTCTCTTATTGTTTTGGTTTCTACTTTTTGTATTTTAACCTCACTTTGTTTGTCAATGAGTTTTAAAGCTTGTTCTGCTTTTTGTTTATCTTCCCATTTATCAGTTGAGAGCGATTTAAATAGTATACCGTCTTTTTGATGAATAAGTTCTATTTGATAGTACAGTTGCTTCTTAAAAGAAGTATTCTCTAAATACCGTTTACAGATAAGACTGAGGGTTGGTGTTTGTACTCTACCGAGAGAATACACCGAATCATTCATTGAAACAGTAAGTGCTTGAGAAGCGTTTATACCAACAAGCCAATCTGCTCTACTTCTACTGTGGCCTGCTCTAAAAAGTCCATCGAATTCGCTTCCTTCTCTAAGATTTTGTAAGCCTTCTTTAATAGCTTTTTCAGTTAGTGAACTAATCCAAAGTCTTTTAAAAGGTTTAGTACAGTTTAGGTATTGAAAAATATATCTTGCGATAAGTTCTCCTTCCCTACCTGCATCAGTGGCTACAATAATCTCTGAACACGTTTTAAAGAGTTTATCAATGACTTTGAGCTGTTTTAAAGCTGATGGATCAAAAGTATACTTATTTGCTTTTTTGACCTTTCTTGGAAGTAACAAATAAGACCTTGGTAAGATTGGTAAAGCTTCTCTTTTAAAACCTTGAAATCCATAATCCTCAGGCATAGCTAGTGATACTAAGTGACCAATAGCCCAAGTAACACAGTATCCTTTTCCTTCGATAAAGCCATCCTTTTTTGTTTTAGCTCCAACAAGCATAGCTATCTCCCTAGCCACACTTGGTTTTTCTGCAAGAATTACAATCATAGTCTTTAGCTTTACATTTTACGTCCTTTGCTTTTCTTTGGCTCATCCGCTTGTTTTTCTGACTGCGATTGAGCTTTTGACTGCTGTTCTTTGTTTGGATTTTGAAAAGAAAAGTCAGCTTTCTTAGTTTCTTTGTTATACGTCACATACCCTTGATAAGGATTACCTCGTTTATCTATCAAATCTTTGATGTAAATTGGTTTACCTTCCAGTAAATCGCTTTGCTGTTTTTTAGTAAGTTCTTTACCTCTAAAGGTTTTTAAATCATCTGAAAGTTGAGATTGATTTTGCGAGTTATTCTGACTCTGCTTATTGGTATTGTCAAACAAAAATTCAATATGTCCTTTAGCTGCGTTAAACTGAATCTCTGCATTAAATAGATTTCCTTTAGCCGAGGTCATTCCTTCCACAAGTAGTGGCTTTCCTTCTTTTAAAGTTTGAAGCTGTTCTTCACTTAAAACAATACCTTTTACCTCTTGTGGTAATTGCATCTTTTCAACTCTTGTAACTACAAGGTTATTAGTTAGTCTATCCACGCTTACAACCGAAGGGATCATTTCTTTAGTTGTTGGATGAACAAGATCCACTACCCTACCCATATTCCCTGTTTTTAAAAGATTGTGTTTGTCTTGTTTGGAAAACTCATGTCCATAAAGAGGTACATTTAAATTGGGATACTTCTTTACTCCTTCAAGAGCCATAACCACTTTACCTTCTTCGTTTTTTTGCAAAGACAGTCTTGCATCCAAAGAAAACACGGCAGAACCTAAATCTAAATTTACAGCTACTAAATCCTTGGTTTTATAACCTTGCAAGAGTGGTTCTAACAGATCCATTTCTTGAAGCTTTTCTTTTGAAAGCCCAAGTCTTGATAATGAATCCCAATCAATATCTTTAATATCGAACTTGTTAGAATTATACTGTCCCTCTTCTTTTGTTGGTTCAGCTACTTTATTTTCTTTCTTTGGCTCGTTACCAATTTCTGTTATCTCATGTTTTAAAAACAGCTCGTGAGTTGGTCCTGTTTGATTGAGTTCTTTTTGCATTTGATTAGCCATCTTAATAGTCAATAGCTCCGGAACTCTAAAAAAAGTAAACTGCGTTGGGTTTTTAAGTTGGCTGAAAAAATTAGAGAAGAAGTTGGAAAAGAAATCTCCGTTACGATCAACCTTTAAAAATTGATTTTGATTCTTTTTAGTAGCTGGAACTGTTTCAAGTTTACCATCTTTATCCAGTCCCTTTACTACCTGAATCTTGTTTTTTGTTTTGTCATTCACAAGAAGCACATCGTGCTCTACTTGTCTTTGTGTGGTTTCTGTACTCATAATACCTAGTTTTAAATGGTTAAAAACTTAAAACTAAAGCCAAGAGAGCCTGCTTAGTAAATAGTATGCTTTAAAGGTTACTCTTGGCTTTTAGCAGCTATTTACTTCTTGCGTACAGGATGTTTAAAACATTCTCTGATAAACTGATTGACATCAGAACGTTTGTAGTAAAGCTTACCACTAATTGTATAATAAGGAAGCTTACCATCTGAGCGGTAACGTTGCAGTGAGCGAGGGCTTATTTTAAAAAGTGCCATTACATCTTGACTGTCTAAAAGCTCTTCTCCATCTATAGTTTGAGTTTTTATAGGGAGCTCTTTTATATGTTCTGATAAATGATCGAAGCGTGTCATAATACGCTCCATCCATAAAAGGAATTCTATGCGATCTATATTCATAATGTTAGAATTTAATGGGTTAATTAAATTTGTTAGCTAACATTACAAAGATTAAGAGTTTGACAGAATAAATCTGCCAAGCTCTGCCAATGGGTGGCATTTTTTCGCTAAAAATATTCGCAAATAAAAACTAAATCATTTAATAAGTTTAATTAAATTATTGATTATTAACTTTTTAAAATCAAAATATTATGGGATTAAAACCAGGACCTAAAAGAACTGCTATTTCAACAGGTAAGCCTGACAGACGTCAGAGAGACAATAAAGACACTCCAGGCAATACGCCTTCTCTTAAACCACCTAAACGCAGTAAATAGGACACTAAGATTAATTAAAAAGCACTGTTTTGGAAAACGGTGCTTTTTAATTAATAGTTCTATAAACATCAATGCAATAAATTATCTGATTTTTTAAAAAACTAACAATTAATTCTTTATAAAAAAATTCAAATAAATTTCATTCATATGGCTAATTTTATATTAATAGTAGGTATTTTATCCCTAGTTCTTGGAATAGGACTCATATATTGGATAAATAGAAGAAAATTCTATCGTCGAAACGTAGCTGGTCTGGAAGGTTTTTCTAGTTTTGAAGCCTCTGTGTTTATACGCCTCTTAGAACGAATAGGCAAATGGTTAGCCTATGCTTTAATTCTTTTGAGTATCCTCCTATTTCTTGTTTACAAGAGTGAGAAGAAAAGGATTGAAAGAAAACATGAAGGTATGAAAACTGAAAAAATTATCTCTGTTCAATAAGTGTATTACTCAACGCAATACAGAGCATTTATTCTATCTTCATATTTAGCATAAAACCTTCTTTTATTTTCATTTAGCTTAGTCTCTAAAGTAAAGCACTCATTTTTCAAGTTGATCAAAACTTCTCGATCCTTTAGCTGAAATAAATCAATAAAAGTCACATTTAAAGTATTGGCAAGTTTAAAAATAAGAGCCCAATTACTAAAATGCTCTCCTCTTTCTAATCTACCAATAGTAACACTCTCACTTGCCACTAATAGGCTCAAATCTTGTTGGGAAAGATTCTTTTTGAGTCTAGCCAATCTTAATTTTAAACCTATATGAACATTAATAATCTTAACTTCTGTCTCAGTATATTTTTTCATATAGTAAAAATCTTTAAAGTGCAATACATTATTCGATACAAATTTGTATTGAATAAGAAATTTGCATATATTTGTATTAATATCAGATTACATTAATTCCAATCTGTATGTCTTAATGACACTTAAAATATTAAGCTAAAGCTTATTTGTTTCTCAACTTGAAAACTGGCACTTTTCTATTAAGTACAATGAGAAAATAAGTATCTTAGCCCATGACCTAGGCATGGGCTCACTTATTCATTGTACGGGTATGCCAGTACCTCAAGTTGGATAATGTGAGTACCCATGCCAACTTATTTTATATAGGTTTGTCATTTACTTCTCACTTTATTGAAATTCTTAAGTTTCGCTTTATATTAAACATACTACATACCTCTTATTCATACCGTCTCCCAATTAGGTATATAGAGGTTTAAAACAAAGGTGGATTTGTTTAGTGTTCGTTATTTTATGAATACTTGCAATACCTTATCTATCCTTAATGGACTTATCGAATGTTCTATTCGAGATTTTTTCAATTATTACATTTTATTAAACAACAAACAATTAGTAACTAAACTCACATTTAGCCTATGATTAAACTTTAGTTTAACTAAATCTTATCGATGTAGATTGATTTGACATTAACTCTTTAATGTTAGATGGCTACCCTATTACCTATTTAGTTAGAGTTATAACACATTTTACGCTAGGTCTAAAAACAGTTTTTAGATGCGTACAGGATAACTATTGCCTTTATCACACATAAATATAGCTCGTTCATCCATTCGGCTAAAAGGCAATAAAGATTAGTTAGTAAGGAAAAACGCTATGAAAAAAGTCTCTCCTACTGTTTATTTAATAATCTATTAATCACTTGTAAAACTATTTAATTATGGAGAAAAACCGCTTGCTATAGGGCTTTAGCCTAGGTGGTTAATTATAGGTTTAGACCTTAGTAGGCATTTAAACAAACAAAAAACAGTATAGTTTAAAGGGAGTTTTAAACTGTACTAAAAGTCCATGACTATCCCTTTGCTCTAGTTTGCATTTTGGGAGACGTGCTTTAGAGCTTGGGGATAGTTTTTATAAAAATATATATGAATTAAATATTACCAATTAACTAACCATTGATACAAAGACTTATTTAAGTACTACGGCAATAAGAATCTTAAGGATTTAAAGTCTTCTTGTATCATATTAACTATAACAATTATGAAAACTCAATTTTTAACCAATACTGGTTATGGGGTAGTTTTGCTTTTAAGTAGCCTTACTATATACCCTACTTATGCCGTATCTAAAGATAGTCTATTTCATTTAGATTACCAAAAAAGAACAATCTCTGGAACTGTGAGTGATAACTCAGGAGTACTTATTGGAGCGATTGTTCAAGTAAAAGGAACCGATGTAGCTACAACTACAGATTCAAGCGGAAAATACTCTTTAAATGCTTCTAGTGGGGATATCTTAGTTATCTCATATATCGGATATAAAACTAAAGAGATTGTTATTACAGCTAACTTAATTTATAACATTAATCTTTTGCAAGATGAAGACGTGCTATCAGAGGTAGTAATTAACGCAGGTTATTACTCAGTAAAAGACCGTGAAAAAACAGGAAGTATTGCTCGCGTGACTGCAAAAGATATAGAACTACAACCTGTTATTAATCCACTTCAAGCTATTCAAGGAAGAATGGCAGGGGTAAATATTACTCAGAACACTGGAGTCCCTGGTGGAGGTTTTGACATACAGATACGAGGTAGAAATAGCCTTCGTGGTTACAAAAACAATGCTATTAATGGAAATGCTCCACTTTATGTTATTGATGGAGTTGTCATTCCAAATAGCAATTTGGTAAATACGACAATCTCAAGTGATATACTTCCAATGAGTGATGCTAATATATTAAACTCTATTAATCCTTCAGATATAGAGAGTATAGAAATATTAAAAGATGCTGATGCAACAGCTATATATGGTTCTCGTGGTGCTAATGGAGTTATACTTATAACAACTAAAAAAAACAAATCTGACAAACTGTCTTTCTCAATCTCCTCTTCTACATCTTTTAGCAAAGTAGCTAGTAAAATGAAACTTTTAAATACAGATCAATTTAATAAAATGAGAGATGATGCTTTCCTAAATGATGGTATTACAACCTACCCAGCATCTGCCTTAGATATGAATGGTACTTGGGATAGAAATAGATATACAGATTGGCAAAAAGAACTTATTGGTGGTACTGCTCAAAGTCAAAACATACAATTAGGTGTTAGTGGAGGAAGTGAAACAACTCATTTTTCAGCCTCAGCTAGCCAAGGCACACAAACAACAGTATTTCCAACAGACAAAGGTTATAAAAGAAATACATTTTTATTTAATGTAAATCACAGTAGTAAAGATGGAAAGTTTCAATTAAACTCATCAACTAATTATTCATTGCAAAGCAATAATCTAATTGCAACAGATTTAACTTATAATACACTTACTCTTGCACCTAATGCACCTAATTTATACAACTCTGATGGAACTTTAAACTGGACGTTTTCGGGAGACACAAATCCTGTATCATCAATGCAAGAGACATATCATAACGATAATAACAATTTAATATTAAACTTGAATTTAAGTTATGAAATACTTAAAAGAACTTACTTAAAGTTAAGTGCAGGTTATACCAAAACAAATTCAGATGAAAAAAGGTTGACCCCACATACTATCTATAATCCAAGTAAAAAATATACCTCTGAAAACTCTAGTTCTACAAACAGCATTAGAGATAACAAAACTTATATAGTAGAGCCCCAATTAAATTATCTCGCAACCATAGGACACAAAGTAAATTTAAATGCTCTAGTTGGACTAACCTATCAAGAAAGCGAAACTAGTGCTTTGCATTTAACAGGTTCCAATTTTCAGAGTAATGATTTTATATCCAATATCTCAGCTGCTAAAACCAAGAATATTATCCAAACTGCTAATATACAATATAAATATGTGGCTCTATTTGCTCGCTTAAACTTAATGTATGATAATAAATACATTCTTAATATTACAGCACGTAGAGATGGATCCTCTCGTTTTGGAGATAATCATAAGTTTGGAAACTTTGGGGCAATTGGGGCTGCTTGGGTATTTTCGAAAGAAAACTTCCTTAAAGATTCTTCATGGCTTAGTTTTGGAAAACTTAGAACAAGTTATGGAACTTCAGGTAGTGATAATATAGGAGATTACCAATATTTAGATACCTATAAACTAAATCCAAATAAATATGATGAGATTACAGGTTTAACTCCTTCAAGATTATATAATCCAAATTTTAGCTGGGAGAAAACTAAGAAACTAGAAACAGCATTAGAACTTGCTCTATTTAATGATAAAATACAAATTGATATAGCTTGGTTTCGAAATACATCTTCCAATCAATTAGTAGGTGTCCCTCTTCCTGGCACAACTGGATTTTCATCTATACAAGACAATCTACCTGCTACTGTCGAAAACAAAGGCTGGGAACTTACTTTAAACTCTACAAATATTAGAAATAACAATTTTAGTTGGACAACAAGCTTCAATATATCATTCCCTAAAAACACATTACTTTCTTTCCCTAATCTTGAAGGCTCTACCTATGCTAATCAATTTGTAGTTGGAAAAAGTACTAATCTAAGAAGGCTTTACAATTTTGAAGCAATAGATCCTCTTACAGGTTTATATCAATTCACAGACTATAATAATGACGGTAAAATCACTGCTGCTTTTGATAAAGAAAATATTCAAGAGATCAAAACTCAATATCATGGAGGGATTCAAAACACATTAAATTATAAAAACTTCAATCTAGACTTTTTATTTCAGTTTGTAAAGCAGACCAACTTTAATCACAATTACAACCTAGTTACTCCAGGGGCACTTGGAAATCAACCAATAGAAATACTCAATAGCTGGTCTTTAACTAATCCAAACAGTCAATATGGTCAGCTTACAACAGGATTAAACTCTTCAATAAACAACGGAATCACAAACTTTAAGAGTAGTAATATGGCAATTGGAGATGCTTCTTATATAAGATTAAAGAATATATCATTGACTTATACTCTAAGAATTCCAAAAATAAAAGTAGAATCATTACGCCTTTATATTCAGGGGCAAAACTTATGGACTATAACCAATTATTTTGGTCTAGATCCTGAATTTACTGTCGTTGGTTATTTACCTCCTCTAAAAACTTATGCCTTTGGTGTTCAATTAACCTTTTAAAATTGTAATTATGAGAAAACTATTTTATACATGCTGTTTCATAACAGTACTACTAGCTTTTACATCATGTGATGATATGGTGGAAATTGACCTTCCAACAGATCAATTAAACACTGATAATGTATTTATCGACAAAAGAAGTGCTCTTTCTGCATTATCAAATCTCTTTATCAATCTTAGAGAGTCCTCAATCTATAGTGGTAATCCTCAAGGCTTAGGAACACTCCTAAGTTTATATACTGATGATCTACAAGATCTAAGTAATTCACCTATATCAGACAATTTTCTACTATATAATAACATTTTAGATCCTACTAGAAGTATTCTTGCTAATACTTGGAGTAACTCATATGCACATATATACGCAATTAATGCTTTTATTCAAGGAGTTGAGCTTTCCTCTGGAATTACTAATGAAGATAAAGATGTCTTGATTAATGAAGCTTACATATTAAGAGCCTTGTATTACCAAAATTTAACACTGTTATTTGGAGATATACCCTACACCACCACAACCGATTATAATGCTAATACTTTTATAAAAAAAACATCATACACTGATGTATTAAAAAAGATTGAAGAAGATCTACTAAAAGTTACAGAAACTATTTCAGATAACTATAGGTCAAATGATAAATATTATCCTAATAAAGCAGTAGTAGAAATACTTCTTGCTAAAAATTATTTGCTTCAGAAAAAGTATACTCTAGCAGAAACATTATCACGAAAAATTCTAAGTAATGCGCAATATTCTTTAGAATCAGATTTGAATAAAGTATTTAAAAAAAATGCAAAGAGTACTCTTTGGCAATTATCCAATAGTTCTCCCACTGCCTCTACTTATGAAGCAAGGAACTATACTATTTTAATTAATAGTTGGCCTTATAGATTACATCCTAACTTATTAGAAGCATTTAGTGATGATGACTTAAGAAAAAAGAATTGGATCAAATCATTTCTAGCAACTGGTGATCTATTTGCTTATAAATACAAAAACATCCCTCCTACCAATACTGATGAATGTTCTGTGTTATTTAGATTAGAAGAAGCTTATTTTATTTTAATAGAAAGTCTTATTTATCAAAATAATGAAACAGAAGCTATAGTATATCTAAATATAATAAGACAAAGAGCTGGATTACCTGCATTAAACAATACACTTAGTAAACAGCAAGTGCTTACTGCAATGCTTGAAGAGAGTAGAAAAGAATTTTTTACAGAGCATGGTAGAAGATTTTTTGACCTAAAAAGGAACAATATGTTATCTATTTTGAAAACGATTAAACCTAATTGGCAAGATAAACATGCATTGTTACCTTATCCTGAAAAAGAACTACTTATTAATCCTAATTTAAATCCACAAAATGAGTACTAAACTAAATCAATTTCTTTCTTTTTGCTTTTTGATTTTAATCTGTTTGTCTGTAAAAGGACAAATAATAACAGATAGTATCTTATATAGCGAGTTAAGTAATCAACTCCTCTCTAATGATGGAAAATGGGCAACTATTAGAAAACATTATAATTTTGATATTAAAAATGATACTACTTTTATTGTAAACACAAATGGAAAGGTACTTCTAAAGGAAAAAACTATAGCTCAGTATAAGCTTTTCAGTAATGACTTACTAATAACTTATAATAGTTCATCAAATAGTATTATTATTTTTGATCCTAATGTATCAAAAAGGCAACTTATTAGTAATGTGTCAGATCCAATTTACATAAACAACCATTCTTTAATTTTATACTTAGACATTAAGACAAACAAATACAACTTAGTCAAAATTACAAAGGATAGCTATAAACTAATCTGGAGTCAAGACAAAAAGTTGATACAATACCTTAAAGTTAGTGATAACCAAGAAGTTCTTTTTGCTCAGAAAAACAGCCTAGACAACACTCTAGAAATTATAAATCTACAGAACTTCGATAAAACAATCAATCACAGTATTTCTTATCCCATTAAACATGTTTTTTGGGATAAGAAATATCCTATTGCATTTATTAGCCCCAATATCGTTTCACAAAACAACTACCCTTTTATTACTTTTTTAAACTATAAAAACAACTTTGTTCAGAAACAAATATTAGATAAGGACTCTCATTTCACATCCTTAGAAGCTCTGAATGAAACTAGTTTTAAAATTAAAAAACGATATCTTATTGGTGAAAAATCTTATAATCCTAAAGAATTAGAAATTTGGAGTACGAATGACCTTTCTTTAAATCATAAGAAAAACATCAGTAATTCAACTAAACTATATGGACAAGAAACTCAAATCTATAATTACTCTACTGCAAATCTTAATCAGTTAAAGGTATTAAAGGATTATGAAACAATTAAACTAAACAGTAATACTTTACTACTCTATAACCCTAACCAATATCATGATTATACAAATTCTTGGAATGCAAAGCCAAGAGACTTTATACTTTATGATATAGACACGCAAAAAACACATACAATCGTCAAAGCCTTAGCTAATCCCTCAAATACTACAAGTATTTCTCCATTGGGAGGTTATTTTGTATACTACCAAAATGACTCTATAAACTTCTACAACGTGCAGACAAAACAAGTAGAAAATTCTTTTAAATATGAAGAGCCTAATGCAAAAACAAGAGTTTTTAGAGAAAAAATAAAATACTGGTCTGATGATGAAAAATTTTTCTTCTTTAACTCAAATTCTAATCTACTAAAATACAACACTCTAACAAAGAAATTAGAAATTATAAAAGAAAATAAATCTAAGTCAGTTAAGTATAGTATCTTAAATAAGGTAATCACTAATACAAACAATAATAGTGATATACATTCTATAACAATTCAAGATTACTCCAACTTACTAATTGCATCATTTGATGTTGAAAAGTCTACCTTTTCTCTTATTAAACTTAATAAAAACCAAGAGAGAATAATTATAGATAAAACAAAAAATCACATCTCTAGAGTTATATATAGTAAAGACTTTAAAACAATAACATATGCTTTAGAAAATCACAATATGCCTAAAGACATTTATGTGTATAAAGACGGTACAACTAAACTGCTATTAGAAAACGGTATGCCTCAAAGCTTATTTAATTGGAAAAAGCAAAAAACAATTACTTACAAAGATAGATTCAATAATAGTTTAAAAGGTATTTTATACTATCCTAAAGATTTTAATACTAATAAAAAGTACCCTATGATTACTCATATTTATGAATTACAAAACCATTTAGGAAACAGATTTACTTATCCTACGTTTCTTAATAACGATGGATACAATACTAGCTTACTACAAGAAAACAACTACTTCGTTTTTCTTCCTGATATTTTAGATACCAATCAAGGTACAGGGCTTTCTGCATTGCATTGTGTAGAAGAAAGTATAAAAACAGTATTACAAGAAGAAAAATCAATTGATAAAGAGAATCTTGGTTTGTTTGGGTTTTCACATGGAGGGTATGAAACAAATTTTATTATTACCCAAACAGATCTTTTTAAAGCTGCTGTTAGTGGTTCTGGGAATGTAGATTTAATTCGATCTTACTTTTCTTACAATGAAAATTTCATTTCTCCTTTTTTCTTTCAGTTTGAAAATGGTCAATACAAAATGCCTAAGACCTTTAAAGAAGATAAAGAGCTCTATATTAAAAATTCTCCTATTATGTATGTTGACAAAATCAAAACACCATTACTTACATTTACAGGAAAACAAGATGAAAATATCCACTGGGGACAATCAAGAGAGCTTTTTATTGGAATGCTTCGTTACAATATCCCTCATATTGCTTTGTTCTATAAAAATGAAGGACATGGTTTGATAAAAAAAGTTAATCAAATAGATATTACAAAACGAACAATGAGTTGGTTTAATTATTTTCTAAAAGATGAAAACTCCACAAGTACTAACTGGATTATAAATAATACCTATTTCGACAAAGAAAGAATATTATCACACTAAAAAAGAACGCCCTCTAAAGGGCGTTCTACATCACTATTCTGTTTTATATAACCTTAAGGTACAAACAGTCTGATTTAACTCCTCATCAAACTCCATCCCATATAGATTGTGTTGTAAACTTGGAGCTTCTTCCCAAGTACAAGCCTCAGAGCCATTAATATCACAAGAGGCTATTCTTGGAGTACAAGTAACTCCTTTAGAATCTATCTGCTGATATGCAGGAACTGTTAAAGCATTATTTTTCATTGCATTTGTTGCAAACGCGCTTCCGATAGCAAGAGCAAATACACCGATTGGCAATCCTGCTGATTTTAAAAATCTTTTCATAATTAATAAAGTATTATTGGTTAATAGCTTGTTTTAAAAGTTAAGCTAAACTTTACTCAAAACTTGTCTGTCAGTGATTTGGCCAGTCTATAACGTACAAGTTTTTGGTCAAACAAACCATAGATGTAATGGTCTGTGACAATTAAATCTATAAGCTTATCTTCCCCTAGGTGGTTGATGTAAAAGCTTGCGATATAACTGTCTTTTTTAAAGTCGTAGATATCAACAATACTAGCTTGTTTCCAGATTGCTTTGGACTCCTTTTGTCCAAGAGAGTTTGATACAATAAACAAGAGATTGTTTTTAACTACTACCTTTTGATTTATAGCGCTCATTGGAGTTGTCATTTTATGCTCTCCTGATGCTAATTTAGCGGCTGTAATAAGGGCGGTTTGGGTTGTGTCAATAGTATTTTGTCTGTTTAAGAGCTCTAGACTAGAGCTAGTTAAAACGTACTGATTCTTATAATAATAGGTATAGATTAAAGTCTTGTTTTCTTTGCTATAACAAAAACTACCATCTGTGTCAAATACTCCATCGGAGTTACTCTCTAATAGTTTAGAGTTAATAGAAACTCTTGGCTTATTGTTTATATTGATAAGCCCTAGTATGTGTTTATAATCTTTACTGCTTTGACTCTTTATAACAATTAAGGTAGAATCTATTGGGATGTAGTCTGAAAAATAAGCTTCTTTAAAGCTAAATATTTCTGTTTGTTTTGTTTTCTCAGTTGTGTTTAATTGTCCTTTATAAACTATAGGAATTGAACCGTCTGCTAAATAGAAATAAGGATAGACTGTCCTTAGTTTTAGATAGGTGTATTTAAACTGAGTTGAATCTATTTTTATAGTATAATCCTCTCTTTGCATTAAAGAATCTACACTGATAAATATAAGTGGAGATTTACTATTACCTAGATACACTTTGTCTTTATAGTATCCTGAGATGTAAAAGGTGTTTACCTTTAAATCCAAGGTATCCTCTTCTGCTACTCCATGAGGCAAATATCTTCTTATAAAAGGGTTCTCTTTTTTTATAATGTGTTCAGATGACACAAAAAGAAGTATGACCGTTAGAATACTTACTAGCGTAGTTACGATAGATAGTAAATAGAATCGTTTTGGTTTATCTTCTGTATAAAATATACTCAGCAGAATTAAAACACTAGTTATTATATTAAACCACAGATGTTCATTCCAACCTAGTTTTTCTAGTACTCCTCCACAAGAACAAGGAATAAAGTCACTGTAGTTTAATATTAAGTAGATATAAATGGTAAATGCAACCATAAGACCATAACTTAAGTATAGTCCTAAAAGCCTTTTAGTTCTTAGAGTAAGTAAAAAAGCAATAACAAGCTCTGATATTACAACTAGATAAGCGATAATACCAGCATACATGCTTAGTAGTGGGGACTGAGTAAGTTGTACTTTAAACTCTTCAAATGTAATTAGTTTACTTATTGCTGCATAGACAAAAAGTAGTACAACAAAATAACGTACAATAAGGACATACTTGGCTTTCATGGTGGTTGCATTTTGGGATATCCCAAATCTACAACTCACAGTTATTCAAATCAATACGTGATTTCACGGTATTTTTACCGTGTTTTCCTCTCTTTATTCTCTTTCTCATCGATATCCTCAATATAGTGCCAACGTAGTGCATAGAGAATTACTCCTATAAAATTACTAGAACCTGTTCTATCCATCAAATTTTCTTTCATCTTTTCAATAGTACGCGGGCTTAAATTAAGCTTATCTGCAATTTCACTAAGGGTAAATTGCATTGCATAGAGTTTTATTAGCTCAATTTCTTTACTTGTAAAAACAACTTCCTCACTATCTTTTTGCTCTTTGACTTTACTGACAGTATCTTGTATTTCTATATCATAATATACTCCGTTTGTATACACGCAGTAAATAGCTTCCTTAAGTTTAGAGAAGGAAATATTTTTGGTTAAATAGCCTGATATATTATATTTAAGCATTCTTTTTATACTACGGTCATCACAAAAACTTGTGAGTATAAGTACCTTGACATTTGGATGGTTTTTCTCAAGTAAACTAGCCACTTGATATCCGTCCATAATTGGCATGGAAATATCTAAAAAGACAATATCAACACTAATTCTTTTTAGTTTTTCTAATAGTTCAATACCATTAGAACAGTCAAATAAAACTTCAATATCTTCTATCTTTGAAAATACGTTTGAAAAATTTTGTCTAAACAATCTGTGATCGTCAACTATAGCTATTCTAATCATTACTTTGTTTATTAAGTGTTATACTAATCTGATTACCTTTACTGGTAGATTCATGGCTAAACTTAGCCTTAATCTGATCTATTCTTGTCTTTATATTATAAAGTCCAAGTCCCACACTTATTGATTTTGCATTAAAATCATACTCAACCCCATCATCAAGCAGATATAAAACTAGATCGTATCTACTCCAAACAAGGTAGATCTCAACAAAACTTGCCTTGCTGTGTTTAAGAATGTTCTGGGTGAGTTCTTGTACAATTCTATATAACTCTAACTTTTGAATATCACTTAAAACAAAGCTTGCAGTTGTAGAGTTAAAATCAAACTTAATACTAGTTACTTTAGACACTCTGGTTACATAGTTATTTAAAAGCTCTGTTATTGTGTTGTCTTTGATAAGAGGTGGGGATAAATTATAACTGATTCTAACAGCTTCCTCATAACAAAAAATTATTCCATCGTATAAATCAACCTTTACTTTGGCTATTTCTTCTTGATCTTCACTAAGATTTAAAAGAATCATAAGGTTTTTTAAGTTCCCAAGATCACTACAAATTCCATCATGTAGTTCTTTGGCCACTCTTTCTCTTTCTTTGTGTTCTACAATTAAATTAGTTCTTAATTGCTTTGTTAATATTTCATTTTGATATTGATTGATTCTTTTTTGGTAAATCACAACAATGATAACTACCATAATAGCCAGTGAAATCATAATAAAAGTGCCTAGCCAAAAAAACAATTCTAGTTTATTCTCCATATGCCTAATAATAATGTTATTCTTAAAATCAAATTGGCAAGTACATTAACTAGCCAAAAATCACCAATATATAAATCATCCTTGTCAATACAACTTATAAGCATAAACAAAGAAATAGTTGTACTATAGTAGAAAAACAAGCCCATAATAACATAGAAAAGACCTTCTTTGTATAGCTTTAATATCTGTTTTTCATTAGATATCTCTCTAATCCATAGAAAGCTACATACCAAAACAAATAAAGTGATATAGGTCTTGTTAATACTAGTGGATAAAAAAACTGATTTAGTATTAAAATAAAAGATTGACAAGACATAGAACAAAAGAAAAAGACCTAGAGAAACTTTAAAAAAAGCTTTAGGTCTTTGTCTTATACAATGACTAAATAAATAATATAAAGCACTAAACTCTAAAAAGGAATATATCTGATACCACCAAAGAACACTTACCTTTAATTGTAAACTAACAACACATTCATACAAAGATGAAAATGCCATAAGGCTAATTAAAGGCACAACAGATCTACTAGGTATACTTTTGTGTTTTCTACCAGATATAAACAGCACAATAGGCATACAGCCCATAAGAAGTGTTGCATATAAGAGTATGCTGTATAACATAAATCATTACTTGTTCAGTTTACTGTCTTTAGGACATAAAGGAGGACAAATAACAAGGTGATCAACAATAACACCATTTGTTAAATCCTCTGCTGCTTGGTCCACTCCTACTAAGACTAAATTTACTTTGTTAGCTTCTTTATCTAAACCTGGATAAATACGAACTCCTATACAACCGTTTTGAGACAGTAGTTCGTTTAATTTATTTGTTCCAATAAAGTAACTCTTAGGTAAATCAGGATTGTTTTCCTGGTAAGAGTGTGTAAGTTCTACAGCCTTTTCTAGGCTAATTTGATCTGCACTATTTTTAGTAACTTCCATAAAATTAAGTATTTAAAAATTAAAACATAAATATTTATAATTTTAAAACAATTTGCAATACGTGTTTTCCGCATATTTTACAGTGTTTTCACGTATTGACTTCTAGTTTTGATTTATTTTATTTTAAAAGGGCTAATACTATAGGTTTTTAACTCGGTGCATAATTAACCAACACTCATTAATTATGACACTAAACACACAGCACAAAAGCGTATTAAAACAAATCGAATCAAAGGAAATTGAACTAAACTTAATTGATTCAACTTCTATTTCAAAAGCTTACGAGATGATTCAATTCTTAAGACTTTTACTTATGAATCTAAAAGAAGAAATACTTCAAGTAGGGTTCAAAAATCAAAGAGACGAGATTGATTTTTTTAAAGTAATTAAACCTCAAGTCCTAGGCAAACTAATCTTTTATAATAAGATCTATTCAATAGAAATAAGCTGCCCAATAGATATTGTTATTAAGAATAAATACTATCATAAACATCTACAAGAATTAAACCTGGAGTATAAGAAGTATTTTGCTCACAATGAATTTTATAAATACTATAATGCGAATCGTTCAGACAAAGACATAGAATATTTTACTTTGGGTAAAACAGATTTACTCATAGGGATAAATAGCTTTATCTTTGAAATAGATGCTCTTTTCTCCACCTATTATGACTATAAAATAGCTCGTATAATAGCTCATGATTTACTTCAAAACTACCTTCATCAAAAAATACAAGAATATGATATTAGTACTAATAAGATAATATCATCTAACTTAGTGTGGTCAGAATCTCAAAATGCGCTCATAGAACTTATCTACGCACTTTATCTATCAGGGTCTATTAATAATGGTAAAGGAGAAATACGCAAAATAGCAGTACTGTTTCAACAGCTATTTGGTATTAAGCTTTTAGATATACATCATGCCTTTCATAGAATGAAAACAAGAGCTAAATCCAAAACATCTTATTTGGATAAATTAAAAGAAGTGTTAGAAGATCATATGGATAAAAATTACTAATACTTCAATCATAAGGGGGACAATAACTATAACACTATCTTATATTTACGTTATAAAAGTCTACATTAGTTTGAAGACATACAGCCAGCTTAATTCCAACACTTTCACAATACTTTGATTGTGTCAATCCACTTGCTTGCCAATCCTCTACATGAGAGTACATAATTTCTTGTTTGCTCATCTCTTTATTATTTAAAGCAAACTTACTTCCTTACATTATATTATGAAACATGCACTTGCTCGGGCGGATACGTTGCATTTATTTGTTGAATCTAAGAATCATTTAATTTATAAAACAAACTTTATACGATAAAATTAACTTTGTTATGAAAGGTAATACTTTGCGTTCAAGCTTTTTATACAAAAAAAAGCTCTTAATATTAAGAACTTATACAATTCTTGGTGAAAGAATAATAATTAAAAAAGCACTTACTTAGTCCAAACTAAATAAGTGCTTTTTTACTCTAATCAGTTATTACCTTAATCTCATATTCATAGTCTGAGGCCGAGCGTAAAATAAGTCTTGTTTTTAAGTCTTTTATAACTCCTCTTATTCTATTTATTGAAGAATTTTTTCTTACAAATAATTCTACTCGAATTGTACAACATTCATATTGTTTAAAATTCTTAAAATATAAATTTAGGTTTTCTAAATACTATCTTCAATTAAATTAGTTTTTAAAATTAGACTCTGTATCTAAAATTATTTGTATTTTTCCTTAAGAACTGCATCATAATCACCATTTAATAATTCCTTACTTCTTTCCCATTTAATAGGTACTATATTACTTTTAATTTCCCCTATATAAAGTTTATATGTAAGCCCTTCCCAATTTAAATCATTATAATAACTCTCTAATTGTTTTCCTTTTACCATCATTTTTAAATTATTAACATCATCCTCAATTACCTTATAAGTATATTGTAAATATTCTAGAGAAGAAATATTATTTAAAGTATGAATATCACATATATGAAAATAATTTTTAACAAACTGAACAGGAACTGTCAATCTAGCATAAGCTTTGGGTGCTAAAAAAACAAAGTCAATATTGACTGAATTTATTTCATCCTTTAATATTGCATTGCTAATATTTGTCTGTTTTGTAAAACAGTGAATCAACTCCATAGTAACCATCTCACATGATTGCAAATTCTTATCTAAAAAATTTTCTTTAATTGAAAATTTCCCCATCGTAAGTGTTTTCTCTCCGTGTTTAAGAAAACTATTGTTCCAAATAAATCGATCTATAGATGTATCTATTGGAAAGTAATACGCTGTATCACTATTATTATAAAACTCAACTGTGATTAAGCTATTATTAGTAATAGTATCTTTTAATATACTTAACTCTATAGCTCCTTCATTTTTTTTTTGTGAGTATCCCGTAAAAATAGTAAACACAGTGATTACTAAAATAAACATTTTATTCATTTTAAAAACTCCAATTATTATCATCAAACTGTTTTTTAAAATTTAAATAAGTGGTATTATAATTTATAATACCTCCCCATATTTGCTCCAATTCATAAGCTTTTACTTCAGTAATAGCTAATGAAGCCTCTTTTCCATAAGCATTAAACCACTTTTGTCTGGCTCCTGATACAATATCTATTACATGACTAAATTCATGTAATATAGTTAAAGCGGTCTGTCTATATGTATTAAAAATCGTTGTATTTATTTTAATTATCCCATTATAAGTATACACTCCATTTTCACTTATCAAACTACCTTGTACTTGTCCATCTAAAGCCTGTCCACCCTTTGTTACTAAGTTTTCAGTAATAACTAATTCTGGCCCATTAGCTGCTTCATAGTATTCAGGTAACACTTTTTTCGCAAATTCATTAACTAATTTAGAGCTTTTATCTCTAAATAAATCATAAGCTGGATCATCTGGGTTATACCCTTTCTCTTTTAATCTACTGTCTATTTTAGAAATTTCTATTTGTTCTGTTATTAAATGAGCTACATGATTCAACCCACTAGTAATTAATCCCTGTTGCATTCCTTTCCAAAAATCCCCTCCTGCTATAGAAGAAGATATTCCTCCTGATACCCCACCTGCAACCAACATGGTAGCTTTTAACTGTTGTTTATTTAATTTAATATTACTAGTAGGCTTTCCAAGTTTCTCTACTCCACTTGATATTAATGAACTAACAATTCCACTTGCTAAACCTGTAATAAACTTCCCTCCTTGTATCTCACTCATCGCACCACTAGTTACTCCATGAAGCCCAGCTTGTACAATTGAATTAGTAACTAAACTTCCTATTCCAAACGATATAGCTCCACTAATACCTCCCATTACACCAGCTTTTCCTGCTCCATAAAAGAAAGGTACTTTATTAACAGAATTCATAATTCCATTCATCACGATTCCGACACCAATACCAATTAAAATTGGAATAATCTCTCCACTTGGATCTGTATAAAGTAAAGGATTATTTAATACATACCCATATCTATTATAACTTTGAGTATTAGTATTATCCTGTACAAAATTATCAGGAGACATAAACCTTCTTAATTGAGGATCATATATTCTCCCATTCATATGAATCAGTCCTACTGTATATAAATGTTCATGACCTGTATATCCTCTATCTAATAATAGGCTAGTAGCCCAACCAAATTGATTTATCTTTACATCTGTTCCACCTATCTTAGCACCTTTTAAATTACCCCATGCGTCAAAAAACCTTTGCTCAACAATATTACCATTAATATCACTAATACCTATGATAGATTGTAAATTGTCTCTATGAAGGTAATAATTTTTGGGACTTGCATCTATTACTCCAGATTTTACTTCATCAATCTGAATATAATTTGCACTATAAGCATCTCCTGTTATATAAGAAACAATTTGCGTCTTATCCTTTGAAATTATAATCTCTATTGCTTTATCAGATGAATAATACTTCTGAATAGGTTGTTTATCTTTTGATTCTAAACTACCATAATAACTAGCAAACCTACCTTTTAAAATAGAAAAATCATATTCAATTTTAGTTTTCTTATCTAAAATCAATTCATATGGAGATTTAAAGGCATTGTATTTCACATTAACAAATCCTCTCGCTTGTAACATTTTACTTCCTTTTTCGTTGAAGTTTATGTTTTCAAGACGGTAATCTGTATCATTATAATTATACTTCCCTACCTCAGTATTTGAAGTAACTCTGCCTCTAAAATCATATGTATATTCATTGATTACAGATCCATTTGTTGTTTCTTTTAATAAACGGTCTAAATCATCATAAGTAAATTGTTCATTCTTTCCAAATAATTTTGAATTTCTTTGACTTAAAGTTCCTCTTTTAGCGTCGTAATTATAATCTATATCAACAATAATCTTACTTTGATATTTCTGCTTTATACTAGTTAAATAATCATTAACATCATACTGATTATCAATAACAAACCCATTACCTAAAGTCAATTTTTTACTTGCTCCAAATGCAGTTTGTTCGTTTAATCTCCAAATAGCTTTATCATTAGTAATATCCCTTTGCTCTACTAACAATCCTCCACTGTTCTTATCATAGATATTTTTAATAGTAGAACTTGCAATCCCACTTACACCTAATACATTAGTTGCTATTTTGGTTTGAGAAACCCTACCTTCTTTGTCATATACAAACGATTTTGTGTAAGTAAACTTAGGAGTTGTCTCAACTATACTTTCTATGTTATAGAACTGATTTTGATTATAATTAGTTTTATAACTAAATTTTGCACCATTATAATTTCCCTTTATCTCTGTAGGTAATTGAGTTGCTTTATCATAAACATATTCTATATCAATATTTGTTTTTTCATCACTACCACCATCTGTTTTTTCTTTTTTAAGATTACCTACTTCATCATACTCATATATAGTTTTACCACCTCTTGGTGTAGTTGTTTGAACTACTCTATTTAAATTATCATACTTATATGTATAAGTCCCTGCTGAAGGGTCAATTAATTTTATCTTGTTTCCCCATCCATCAATTTCAATCTTAGTAAAAATCCCTTCGTAATTTGATTGCTTTAAACTTCCATTTGCATGATATGAATTCTCAATAACACCTCCTTGGTCTTGAGTTTTTAAAACAAGACCTTGTGCATCTACCCACTTAGCTATTTTTTTATGTCCATCTTGAACAGTTACTTTGTTCTTTTCATACTCAGTTTTAATGGACTTTCCTCTATAATCAACAACTTCTATTGGCCTATTTAATCTATCATACAACGTATAATTCCATTTTACAGTTTCTCCTTGATAATAAGGTTGGCTTTCTCTAACTACATTACCATAAACATCGTACTCAGTACTTGTAAATACCCACTTCCCATTTAATGATTTAGTTTTAGTGCCTAAAACCCTATCTAAAACATCATAATATGTAAATGTTTGACTTCCTGTGTTACTACTTACTTCAATACTATATTTACTTCCTTGAACTAAATCTTTAGTAGATTTTGAAGTTATTATTTTATTTTTTAAATAATCAATAACCGTATTAGCATTTCCCCAGCTATCATAAATATACTTAGTCTCCCTACCAAGAGCATCTTTCTGAGTTAATACTCTACCTATAATATCATAAGTAGTACTTGTTTTTAATGCATTAGGAGCAACTGTAGAGATAACAAATCTTTTAGTCCCATCGTAAGTAAAACTTGTAACTAATGGAGAGATATTATCCGAATAAGTCTTCTCTGAAGCAATCCCGCCAAAAGGCATATAAGTATATTCTGTTGTTAAAGCTGATAATGTCCCATTACCAAACTTTTTACTAACTAATACTCCTCCTTGAGCAGAATAAGTATTTTCTTCTCTACTAGTAAAAACATCACTACCTCTTGTTGAAGTCTTTTTAATTGATTTAAACTTACCATAGAAGAACCCCCCTTCATTACCAAATTTAAATTCTGGTGTATAAGTGTACTCTTCTGTTATTTTACCTGTTAATTTATATCCTTGCCCATTATCATTAGGTGAGTAATATTCTGTATCAGATTTTGTTAGAAGAATATCTACTGATGTATCAAATGTAAAGTTTTTAATACTTTTAAACCCATTAAGATAATCTACAAATTCTTCTTTTGTTGTCTCAATGAAGTATCTATTCTTTGTTTTATCAAAACGTTTATTAGTATATAAAGTCTTTTGTAAAAAGTTACTTTCATCTAAACTTCCATATGTTGACGAGACTAAAGCATTATCCATTAAAGGATCTTTCATCTCAACAGTCCAAAAGACTCCTCTATACATATCTTTTAGTAAATGTGTCCCTTTATCTGTTTGAACACTCTCATAGATATCACTTGTAATTGTTTTTTGAAATCCCATAAATCCTTTCCCTTGTAAGTGCTGAATGGCATTATGATATCTATATTCTTTAGTTAATGTCTTACCATCAAATTTGGTATTTACCTTATGAACCAAATAATACATTCCGTTTGCCTTATGTACATAATAAGGAAAAGGCAAGTTTAAATCACTATAAGTGTAAATCTTTTCTTGAACTGTATTATAATCTTCTGAAAGTGGTCTATATTCAATAACTTGTTTAGCTCCACTATTATTATCAATCTCTGATATTTGAGTTTCTAAAAAATTATCTTGGCTAAAAATATATTTTGTTTCTAATTTGGTAACAGGATCATTTATTACCAAACCTGTTTTATACTTATTCAAATCATTATAATCTGAGCGACTATATACAAAAGAGAACAGAGAAATTTTGGTATTATATAACGAAACTGTTGTCTCTCCCCATAAATTCACATCTCCTTTTAAAGGTTGAGCTTTTACTAAAAAATCTTGATTTGAATCGTTTTTTACCTGAAAAACACGAATTCCGTCAAAAAGAGATGTCCCTTCAGAATCTTTTAATTTAGCATTTAATAAATTCTTACTTTTTAAATCATATTCGATAGCTCCCATTTTCTGGAACGAAACAATATCAGTAATTCCATCACCATCAACATCCATAGCCATAATATTAGACGCCCCATATTCAGTATAAGAATATTTGTCCATTTTCCCTGACCAAACTTTATCCCAAGTATTATACCTACGAAGTACATTTTTTTGAGACGGGTTTATATAAACTAATCTTTGCTTTGTAAAATCTTTATCTTTAACAATAAAGTTACTTCCTGTTGAAGTATAAGAATACCATAAATGCTGATGGTCTCTAATCCCATTAAAAACCTTATTAACGCCATCACTCTCAACGTCATAAACCCTTTTCGGATAGATAATATCGGTTAATCCATCACCATTAAAATCACCAAAAACTAAAGGTGTTTTTTCTGTATATCCTTTAAACTCCTTTATAGGGGTATTTAATACATTTAGAGATTTATTTTCAATATCTAATTTAGCAATACTAAACTTCCCACTGTTATTCACAAATAAAAATTCAGGAAGTCCATCTCCATCAAACTCTATAGTAAAAACCTTAGTTCCTAAGTCTTTAACTAAGTCTCCTGATACTTTTAAATTTGTTAATTGAATTGTTTGATTATTTCTCTGCTGTTTTCCAATTTCACAAAAATAGACTCCAAAAGAAGCATAGTAATTATTTGGTTGAAATATTAAAAGATCAACTAGTCCATCATTATTAAAATCACCAAAAAGATAACGTCGATTTTCTTTATCTGGAACTAAATCTTGATTATGTGGATATATGGGTATCTCATCTCTATCCATATATTCATCATCTCTAATCTTAGGTCTATCATCTACATAAATCACTCCTTCTTTAGCCTTTTTAGCTAAAGTTGTTAATTCAAATTTTATTGTCTTTTGATCACTATCAACACCGCTTTGATTACTTAAATCTTTAAAGTACAGAGTAAATCTATCTTTACCATAATTAGTATCAGCATAATCAATTCCCATTTGGATAAGAAGATCTCCTTTAGACACTACACTTTGCGTTTTACCATTTAGTGTTCTATTTACTAAAGCCTTTCCATTAAAAAGAAGTCTACTTTTTGTATAAGATGAAGAGCTACCTTTATCATTAGAAGCCCATAATGTTACTTTTTCTTTATCTTCTGTTGCTTCATTTTCAATAGATTCATATATTGGATAAAGTTGTCCATTTCCTGAGAAATCACCAATAGACACAGAACCTATTTTGAATGTTGTTTTGGGAGTGCCAATATTTTTGGATTCTATATGAGTAACTATAGTATTCTCAGAAGAATTATATTTAAATTTTAGTGGATTTAATTTCTCTTTTTTATCATTTTCTATATCAACCTGAATAAGTCTTTCTTTTGTATCTTGATGTATATAATCATAACTCAATTTATAAAGCCTATACAGTTGTAAAGATGAACCATTCTTGTACTCAATTTTAATATTATCAACAACTTTAGAACTAGTTACTTTTTGCCCACGATAATACTTACTTAACTGAACTTTGGTATTTTTATAATTTACAGACACAAAGAAAGGAGCATCTGTCTTATTTGTGCCTCCATAAGAAATCTTAGTTAAATAAATCTTATTTGATTCAACTAAATAATCGTAATACACTCTATTATTATAAGAATCACTTATTTGAGTTATCATATAGCTACCAGCTACTAGCTCTGTATACCAAGCAATTTTCCCATTAGGATACCTTACAATAAACTCTTTGTTATTCGCTAATTTTTCTATCTTAATTTTAGAAAAAAGTTGAGTAGTATAGTTTTTATTATCATCACTAAGAAGTCTTTGCCCATCTAAATAATATGGATCTTTTCCATCAAACTGTACTCCTCTTACAACGCCATCTACTTCTTCACTTTTTCCACCTACATTAATTGAAGATAGTCCAAGTAAACTCCATCCTATACCTGCAATTCCATCAGAGCTTTGACTATTATATGTTAGCCCAAGATTTGGTGAAAAATTATTAACTCCTTTTATAACATCAATTGCAATAGTATAGTTTAAACCTCCTTGACCATTTACGCTTAATTCTCCTAAAACAGAAGGTAAAGTATCTGTTGGTGAACTAGTCACTGCAGCACTAAATGCCATTGCCATTGGGCTTTTTGTTTGATTTTCTTTGTAACCTGAAGTATCCATTTGTAAAGGGATACTTTGAGTTTGTGCTTTAATTGTGATGCTGAATATAGAAAACAGCAACAGTATAATATAAGTATTCTTTAACATATTATCTCTTTAATATATTTACATTAAATGAAGTATTCGAAATCAGTTTAAACTTTACAATATAAACTCCTGTAGGATAATTTGATATATCATAACTTACACTAGTGTCCTTTTTTGTGATTATTGATGATTTAACTAAAGCTCCTGTCATACTAAACACTTCCACTTCAGCTATCTTACCTTGTATTTCCTTTTCAAAAACTACATTAAATACTCCGTCTGTAGGATTAGGATACACTATAACATGTTTCTTAATTTCCTCTATTGATAAATTATCTAAAGTCATTTGGTCATGTAATTGAGTATTTTTCATCGCCATAGCACTTGCCTTACTAGCTACATTGCAAGGTTTTGCACCTATCATATTACCTGATGTATCATACACAAAACATATTTGCTCTTTATTAAAAGTTCCCTTTGGGGTTTGCTGTATTTTGGGGATTGATGTTTTGGTTATATAATTAACTAACTCTTGAACATGCATTCCCCAATCAATATTTGCAATATTAATCCTAAAACCATTGGCTAAAGGTGTGTCTAAAATAGAGCGTATCTTTGGTAAATAACCAGAAGTAAACGGAGTCGCTTTTATCTCACTATATTTTTTATCAGCAACCAATTGAAGTGAGTTATGAGCATAGAAATTTCTATCACCTAAAACTTTATAATTCGTATCTTGATAAGCGTTACTCCATGGACTTCTTTGGGAAGTTGTTGGTTTAAACAACCAAGAAACCTGATCTACTTTTATTAAGTTTTTAGAACGATAACCAAATTTAGGATCTTTAAAATCTAAATCTAAAAACTTACTTGAATAAAGAGTTAATACTTCACCTGTATTATTAAGTATAATAGCATCTTGATAAATTATTTTAGACTCTTTCCCTTTAGTTGTAGGAAAAAAAATAGGAAAATAATTACCTATATCAGGTTTATTTTTCAAATCTCTATAAGCTAAGACTAAAAAATCTCCAGACTTAATAACTATATTTTTAGGAAATTCAAAAGCCCCCTCATCATCCATTAAAACCCAACCATCCATTGATATATCACTTGTTGTGTAATTATACAATTCAATAAACTCTCCTAAATGATGTGCTTTTTGTTTATATTTAATTGTTTTTTTTCCATTTTCTGTAACTCTTATAAGATCGAATTCTTCATCGAAAGGAGTATCGTAATAAACCTCTGTAATAGCTATTTGACCAAAAGTCTTATTAATAGTAAAAAGAAGAATTACAAAAGTTATGATAGAAAGAAAAGTAATTTTTCTCATGACTATTATGAATTTAAAAGTTTATCTCTTAATTGTAGTATACTCTTATCCTGTTCTGTATCTGATATTCTGAACTCAGAGAGTGCTTCAATAAGACTTAATAATTGATTATCATTATCTTGCTCTAGTAAATCTGATTTCAAAACAAGATTTAATGTCATAATCGAATAATGTCTCATTTTTTTATTCTCAAAATAATAGACACATTCACGTATGAATCTATCTACTTTATAAGCTTTACTTATTCCAACTAGCTCACCACCTACCTCCAACAACTTTTGTTCAGGTGATTGATTAGAAAGAACACTTAATCTAATTTCTCTGAATTTAATTTCATATTTCTCCCTATTTAGTCTACCAGAATCCTTTAATTTTTCTATTAGGTCAGCAATCTCTGAATAATTCTTTTTATTGTTTACTTCAACTCGCTTAAGTAACACATCTATTAATGAAAGTTTTGCCCAAAAAGAATTTTGATGCTTTTGATTTTCTCTTTCAATTGTTTCTAATAAATCAAACCTCTTATTTTTTTTAAGAGTTATTCGAACCAATTTAAGCCCATCAATATCTTTAGGATTTCTTGTATAGTATTGAACAGCTTGCTCTACTGAATCTTTAAACTTTTTCTCCTTTTGTAGAGTTCTAATGTATCTTTTCTCTGTAATTAATTGATCCTTTTTTCTATCTAGATTAGACATTCTTTTTTTTATTTTAGATAGTTGCTTCCTAAGCTGAGTACTATCTAATGCTGCTATCTCCTGTCTTCTTTGAATCCTTAAGTCTTTTGTTCTTTGTTTGATTTGCTTGTTAACCCTACAATCACTAGAAAAAAAGCCTAAAGAACTAAGTTCTTCTAACTTGTCTAATTGAATGCTTATTTGATTATTATCTTGATCTAGTTCTTTTGCAGATTCTAAAAACATTTTTATAGATTTCAACAAATCTTTGGGATTATTATATGGCGTAGGAAGGTCTTTTAAAACACTTTTATTTCCAGATAAAACTCTATAGTATTCTTTTGCTAATCTCTCTTTTAATAGAGCATGATTAGTTAAATTTTCAGCTCCTTGGCGATACATTTCAATAACCTTACGATTATCTTGCCCTTCTTGTAAAATAAGCTTTCGCTTACCATTATATGCCCTTATTTCAGATGGAGTGTCCTCTAAAATTTGATCATATATCGTATAAACATTAGAAACACCACTATTAGGACTAGAAAAAAACATACGCCTAGACATAAGATTCCTAGCTTTAGTACTCTCTAAACGTTTATTTCTTAAATCAGCAGCTTGTTTAAGTAGAAGATTAATATTTAAACTATTTGAAGTTTGGTAGAGCCTTGCATCTGTTAAAGTTGCAGACCTTAAAAAGTTAATTCCTAAAAAAAAAAGGAACTTGTTAGTAAGAATTTCTTTCTATTCATAATATGAAAGATTGTATAAAATAATAAAAAAAAGAGGAAGGTGGGGTTCGAACCCACATGGATTTCACACCTATATATGCAATGAATTATCTAATTTATTCGACTTCCTCTTTGTGTACAGCAAATATAGATTGACTTTTTTACATACAAATGACCGAAACACGTACTTTATAAAAATAGAAGCTTTTAACTTCATATTTGTTAAAATACAAAAAATCAATATAAGTTTACACTCCAAACAATCTAAAAATCTTACATATTCTCCAAAAAAAGACTTAACATCTATATATAACACCACTATTTAACAGTTTAAAACAACATTACATATATTAATCAATACACTACTTTTTAAAATATTCAAAAATAAAAAATGTATATCCATTATTTGTCATGAGCGGTAATATTGGTAATAATAAACCTATCAAAGAGCTTTTTCCAAAGTAACTTCTATTAATTTTATAAACGAATTCATCTAAGTACGCTTGAAGATTTAGCATTAATATTGGTATAGATTTACGTTTTGTATAGGACAAGCAAAAATATACTTTTCAAGATTAATTAATTACTTATCCTATGCAATACGACAGGTACTTCATTAATTTACTATTGCTAAAAAAACAGGTTGAATTAGATAACTTAGAGATATAGAATATGTTGTAAAAACCACTTGTTTTTTCATTGAGAATTATTCAACAAAAACAGTAATGCTTTCACTTTAATCTGTTAAAAAAACATAGTTGATTTTCGTTTGAATTATTTTGAAAAAAGTGTTGTGTAAAAGCAAGCAAAATCGGCGTAAACCCCTATGAATGCTAGGATCTGAATTATTGTATCGGAAAGTAAAAAAATAAAAGCGTTATATATCCTATAACGCTTTTATACCTTTTGTAATTCAAACATCATGCTGATCTGTTTATCTTTTAAGAAAGAAGGAGCAAATCGAAAAGCCATATTTCGAACAGAAGTGATGAGTGGATTACTAAACTGGGATACTTGTCCCATACGCCAACTATCACGAACAATCTGAATTACTTTCTCACGGCGAATAGAAGTAAATTTATGAAAGGCTTCAACTAAAGAATGCTTCTCTAATAGTTTGCTGATAATATATACATCCTCTATCGCTTGACAAGCACCTTGTCCAAGATTCGGTGTAGTAGCATGTGCAGCATCTCCTATTATACACACTTTATTCTTAGACCACTCCTGGATAAGAGGCAAATCATATATCTTATTTAAAAAGATATCAGCCTCAGCAGTCTGCATAATCATATCCTTAACTAACGGACTACAATCTTTAATAAGAACAGAAAGGTCTTGATTTTTAAGATACTTATCCTCATTGACTAGAAAATACCAATACACCTGTTTTCCTTCAAGTTTGACAAAGCCAAAGCGTTCTCCCCTTCCCCATCCTTCTAATGCAATATGGTCGTAATCCGTAGATAAATCAATATCTAATACACCACGCCAACATACCTGTTTAGCATCTCTCAAAGGATAATCACCAAATATATTTTGTCTTACTTGAGAGCGAAGACCATCAGCACCTACTACATATTCATGAGTTGCAGTACTTCCATCTGTAAACCGAAGTGTATAAAGTCCTCCTTCATCCAAACTAATATCTTCTAAGCGCTTATTTAATACAATATGCTCCATTCCCACCTCTTCTAACAAAACATGGTGCAAATCGCTTCTATGTATTGCAATATTAACCAACTGATATTTCTGTTCAAAAGCAATCAAATCTGATTGTGTCAGTATATTCAAATTCATATCCGTTAATCTCACTTTAGAAATACGCGTACCTTTCTGAGTTAATTGATCAGACACTCCTAAGTGTCTATAAACCTGCATGGCATTATTAGCGATAGCGATACCCGCTCCTACAGGCTTAATTCTCTCTGTAGACTCGTAGATAACAAAGGGAATATTAGCCTTTTTAAAAGCTATCCCCATAGTCAGTCCAGCTATACCTGCTCCTACTATTGCTACTTTCATATCTTCCATAGTTGCTTATACTTTATCTAACGAATATACAGAAACACTACTTAATTACCTCTATATACCACCTTAAAAAACAAAAGCACTGAGTTATTTCAGTGCTTTTATATATCATCTACATTTAATTCTTTTTCTCTGGTTGTTCCTTCACATACTTTGGTGGAACTGTAGAGTCTTCTCCATCTACTACACGATTTATACTATAGTGAGGAGCGACCATCTCAATATTATTTTCTGCAAAAACATCTTGTGCATGTTGACGCAAATCAGAATATACCTTTGCTGATAACTTCGCCTCTTTGATATACACATTCAATTGATAATCAACATAAAAATCCCTAAACTGATCTTGCAAGATAAATGGTTTTTGGCGTTTTAACACATGCTCTGTTCTATTTGCTACCTCATATAACATTTCATGAACCTTTTGCCATGGTACATGATAACCAGCCCCTATTGTCAAATAAAGAATCAACCCATGCTCTTTAGCTGACTGCGTATAGTTAACCGTTTGAGCAGACATAATATTAGAGTTCGGAATTGTGATTACCTCATTCTTAGGAGTCTTGATTCTTGTCACTAATGCTGTCTTTTCTAATACATCCCCAGTGAACTCACCCAACTTAATTCTATCCCCTAATTTAAAAGGTCTCATATAAGTAATCACTAGACCTGCAACTAAGTTTCCTATAACAGAAGTAGACCCTAGAGATAACATAATACCAGCAAATACAGACACCCCTTGGAATATCTGAGAGTCAGAATTTGGCAGATAAGGGAATATCAGGATAAACATAAAAATAAACAACAGTCCACTAATCAGATTATAAGTCGGAAAAGCCCAATCAGGATAAAACCCTTTTATCGTAATCTTATTAGTAGCTATCTTTTCTGCTAAAGATCTAACGAACTTCTGCACATACTTAAATATTGCAACAATAACGATAATAGTAAACAGTTTTGGCATATAAGCCTTAACACTCTTTCCTACTGCCTTTAGAGGAGTTAATACATATTCTAACAATTGATCAGAAATATGTTTGGTATACGGGAATAACTTAAATACTGCTAACAGACCAATATATAAGAAAATCAACACTACAATTAGCTTAATAACTTTCGCTATTGAGATAGTCGTTAGCATTGCTCTTTGGTCATCTATGATACCAAATATTCCTTTTATTTTCTTACCTCTCTGTCTCCAGATAGCTACTTTGCAACGTCTATATACATATCGTATCCCTTTAAGAATAAAATACTCTACAATGATAATAGCTATTGTCCCCGCTACTTGTATTAAGATTTGCTGCCAACTAGTATTGTGTTGTTGTAATTCTACAGCAGAGATAATCTGCTTTTTATAGTACTGCGCAGCTTCTAATTTACTTTTGCTTTCTTGGGCTGCTTGTATACTATCCACACTCATCAGAATCTCATTTTGATACATCAGATTAAGATAGTTTCCAGTATCAGCTAATTTGATAGAATCTCCTTCGAATAAATAATCTTCAGCTAACATAGCGATCTTTCCTTCTATTGATTTAGCACGTTGCTTAGAAGTAAAAGAACCTATATTACCATAAACATTAAATAAAGTATCATTAAAGTTAATCACTGGTGTTTTCTCCATCACTACGACAACAGTACGAACAGTCTCGACTGGTTCAGGAGTTTTAGAAGAGGGCTTCTTATTTTTAGCCCAAGTAGACCCACCCATAATAAGGGCTGTCAATAGTATAAACAAGCGAATGTTCATCATATAAAATCGCATAAAAACAATCTATAAAAGTTAAAGTAAATTTAACTTTTAAAATAACAAAAACTATACCGTAGCGAAAATATTGTTTTCTTTATTTTAATAACAAAAAGAGTACTCCTAACAAAAAAGTTAACTGAACAAAAAAAGGATGCTCTACAGCATCCTTACTAGTATATCTATCTACACTTATTTATTCTTTTTTCTCTTTAGAAATTAATTTGACTAACACATATTCAAAATTAGTATCCATCAACTCTTTATTATGAGTTCTTGTAATATCTAATACGTACATATATCCTTCTTCATATTTAAATCCTTCTATAGATGGTGTATAATCTAAAATCTCACCAGACATGGTATATAATATTAAATGCTCCACATCTTGCCCTTTAAAAGGCTCTATAGGTTTCATCATAGTATAAGATTCTACTTTTACACGTTTATTCTCTCTTGTGATAGATGAATTATCATCATTGCTACAAGCAGCCAAAAAGCTCATCAATAAAGTACATATCGCAAAATACTGTACTATTTTCTTTAATTTCATTTTTTAATAATTAGTTGATTGGGTTTCGGCTAAAATAAACAATTTACTAAAGAATAGGATTCCTTATTTTTACACAGCATAATTCAGAATAACAATGGAGTTCGAACAACAGTATAGCCTAGACAAACATATAAAAGAGTACCAAAGTGGAAAGAAATCTAAATACATCTTCTTTTGGGGACATCAGAAAAGCAAAAGTGGAGAGATTACAGCAGCGTGCTTTAGCCAATGGTGGCCTAGTCGATTTGAGGTCAATGGACAGTCTTATGCTTCGACAGAACATTGGATGATGGCACAAAAAGCATTGTTGTTCAATGATCAAGAAATCTATAAACGCATTATGAATGCCAAAAGTCCTATGGAGATGAAAGCCCTAGGAAGAGAAGTACGAGGTTTTCGAGAAGATATTTGGGTAACTAATCGTTATCGTATCGTGGTAGAAGGTAACTATCATAAATTCAGTCAAAACAAAGAACTTCAAACCTTTCTAATCAATACTAAAAAAAGAGTATTAGTAGAAGCTAGTCCAGTAGATTCCATATGGGGAGTAGGTTTAGCAGCGGATAATGAAAAAATAAATATTCCTGTCAAATGGAATGGACTAAACTTACTCGGTTTTGCCTTAATGGAAGTAAGAGAAATGATAATGAGTAAATAAAATAACAAAGGATGCTGTATAGCATCCTTTGTTATTAATATCTCCACGCTAAAATGCGGCTTATCTTATTTCCTTGTTCCATATTTATAATACGAACCTCTTTAGTTTCACTTCGTTTTAATAATGACTGTAGAGGTTTAAGGTTATCTTTATTAGACACTAAAGTGGTGAACCATACTGCCTGTCTTTTAAAATGCTTACTCTCATAAATGTAATTAGTGATAAAGGCAAGTTCTCCACCATCACACCACAACTCGTTGTTCTGCCCACTGAAGTTCTGTACTGGTTTACCCACCACTTCTTTACCTAGGTTTCTCAACTTCTGTGTAGTCTTAGCCAACACCTCAGCTCTTGACTTAAAGAAAGGAGGGTTACATATCACTACATCGAAGTATTCCTTCTCTCCTATTATATTCTTTAATATATTTCGCTTAGTAGGTTGCTGACGGATACTGATATGACTCTTTAGATGAGGGTTGTTCTCTACGATATGACTAGCCGTCTTCACAGACACTACATCTACTTCAGACCCCACAAATTCCCATCCATACTCAGCCACCCCTATAATAGGATATATCACATTAGCTCCTATTCCTAGATCTAATATCTTCACTCCCTTACCTATAGGTACTTTTCCATTGTTTCCCTCTGCTAGTAGATCTGCTATATAGTGGATATAATCAGCTCTTCCTGGGATAGGAGGACATAGATTCGTCTTAGGCATCTCCCAATACGTCATCTTATAGTCCTTCATCAGAATAGCTTTATTCAATAAAACAACTGCTTCAGGTTTTGCAAAATCAATTGTATCTATCCCTGACGGATTCTTGATAATAAAAGTTGCCAACTCAGGCACCACTTGTTTTAACTTATCAAAGTCATATAAATCCTGATGTTTATTACGTGGGTGTAGTTTCTTCTGCGTTTTCTTTGCTTCTTTCATTATCTTGATATTTCATGCAAAATTAGGGTATTTAAGTGGGTTCTACTACATAAAATCTCAATACTCTAAACTTTATTAAACTTGTCATTTTAGCTTTCTTCATTCTCTTTGGTACAGTCTCTATTGTTCTTCCTTTTTCTAAACTAACTATATCGTAAAAACACTATAATCTTTTATAAACATAAAAACTATGTATTAATAACATTAAACCAATAACATAGCATTATTACATAAATTTTATTCAATTTAGTTAGTTATTTCTAACAAATGACTTTAATTTTACCCTTCATTTAAATTAGTAAAGATTATGAAAGTCGGAATAGATAGTATTGCATACTTTATCCCTAAAATTCACTTACCTATAGAAACATTAGCTATCGAGCGAAATATCGAACCTTTAAAATTAACTAAGGGGCTTGGATTACAAAAGATGGCTTTATTAGATACTTACCAAGATGTAATCACAATGGCTGCTAATGCTGCGTATAGCTTACTAAAAGACAATCCTGCTATCGCTCCTCAAGACATTGCTAAAATATACGTAGGTACAGAGAGCGGATTAGACAACTCTAAACCTATTGCTTCTTATGCCTTAGGATTATTAGAGCAAATCTATGGACAAGGTACTTTTAAAAACTGTGATGCTGTAGATCATACTTTCGCTTGTATAGGTGCAGTAGATGCTATGCAGAATGCTATTGACTTCATAAAAGCTAATCCTACAAAAAAAGCTATTGTTATCGCAACAGACTACGCTAAGTATGACTTAGCTTCTACAGGAGAATACACACAAGGAGCTGGAGCTATTGCTTTATTAATTAGTGCTAATCCACGTATGCTAGCTTTCACAGGGCAGACTGGAGTAGCTACAGAAAGTGTATTTGACTTCTTTAAACCGCATCGTTCGATAGAGAAACAAAGCATTACAGGAAGCTCTACTAATGAGGCATGGCATGGTATAGAAGAAGCTGAAATTTCTATACACAAAGATCAACCTGTATTCGAAGGACAATACTCTAACGAATGCTATATCAATAGAATCACAGAAGCGTACACTCACTTCAAAGAGTTAAACAATAAAAAAGACAAGAAAGTATACCAAGATTGGAAAGCTGTCTTAATGCATTTACCTTATTGCTTCCAAGGACGTAGAACTTTCCATGAAATAGTATTACAAGAGAATCCTGAACTAGTAGATAAAACAGCTGCTGATGCAAAAGACCAAATCAAAGCATTTGCTAAGTCAGAAGCGTATATGGAATTAGTGAATAATAAGATTGCTCCATCAGAGATAGCTTCTGGTGAAGTAGGTAATATCTATACAGGATCTATATTCTTAGGTTTGTTATCGACCCTATCTCATTTTAACGATACAAAAGAAAGTTTAGTAGATACTACACTAGGATTTATTGCTTATGGTTCAGGGTCTAAATCTAAAGTATTCGAAGCTGAGGTACAGAGTACATGGCAAGAAGGTATGCCTAAAGTATCTATCTTCGAAACTTTAAAACAATCTACAGCGATAGACTTCGATACTTACATTGCCCTTCATAAGAAAGAGCAAAAAACACCCGTACTGCCTGCTAATAATGAATTTATAATAGACTATATCGAGTCGTCAATACCTCATCTAATAGGAGCACGCTACTATAAGTTTGTAAAATAATATGATAACAAATGACTTTCATTGTTAATGAAAGTCATTTTTATTTTAACCCAAAATCGCAAATGACTTTACAGTATTTGGTTAATGCGATTGGGTTTACTCCCACTCCGCTATAGTTGTAATACCACTCTGAGCGATATCTCCTAACTTTACTTTAATCTTAGCATCCAAAGGTAATAGTAGATCAACTCTAGAGCCGAACTTAATAAATCCCATTTCCTCACTTTGTTTAGCGATCTTACCTATCGTAAGATAATTGACAATACGGTTGGCTAAGGCACCTGCTATCTGTTTAGCCAAGACCTCTCTTCCACTCTTATGCTTATACACCACAGTATGACGTTCATTAGCTGTTGAAGACTTCGGATGCCAAGCCACTAGGTGTTTCCCTTTGTGGTACATACTATATAACACCTCCCCTTCTATTGGGTTTCTATTGACATGTACATTCAATACACTCATAAAAATAGAAACTTGAATACGCTTATCTTTAAAATACTCATCTGCTTCTACTTCTTCTATTACAACCACTTTTCCATCACAAGGAGCTAAGACCAAATTGTCGTCTTGTATCAACACTCTCGACGGGATTCTAAAGAAAGAAATAACCAATGTTATAAGAATTAATGTGACTATAAAAATAACTAATTGCAGAAACCAAAAACGAGGACTAATCAATTCATAAGACAGTATATTAATCATAATAAAAGTACAGACCCCTATCAGGATAGACCCTTTCCCTTCTTTGTGTATTTTCATAAGTATATTGATTTTTAGAATTGATATAATTATTTTTTTTATAAAAAGTACTTGACTACCCAACACTGTAGTCAAGTACATAACTTCACTTGCGATTAGTAATAATAAAGTTGTAAAGAAAAAGATGAGATAGTTATCCCTTTAAAAAAATCATCTTATTTATGCTAGTAAACTGTTTTTAAATAAATACACCTTCATTCCACAAGTAAAATTCAATAATCAGAGAACTAGTATTGTACTAGTCACAACATAACTAATTCACTAATTGACAAAACATGTTCTATTATTGAGTTGAGGTTCTGACTGGATTCGAACCAATCTAATGACTATTGCGTAGTCATGCCTATCCTCTCGGCCACAGAACCTTTTGTTTAACCTCTTATATTGAGGTTCCGACTGGATTCGAACCAATCTAATGACTATTGCGTAGTCATGCCTATCCTCTCGGCCACAGAACCTTTTGTTTATCCTCTTATATTGAGGTTCTGACTGGATTCGAACCAATCTAATGACTATTGCGTAGTCATGCCTATCCTCTCGGCCACAGAACCTTTTGTTTATCGTCTTATATTGAGGTTCCGACTGGATTCGAACCAATCTAATGACCATTGCGTAGTCATGCCTATCCTCTCGGCCACAGAACCTTTGATACTATCTAAGTATTTTATTTTCTCTTTAATTTTTCAACTACTCCTAATACTCCTTCAATTATAAATACTAATTCTTCGTCAGTCAACTCCGTATGTATAGGTAATGACAACACCCTAGAAGTTAAATATTCGGTATTAGGTAGATTATACTCTCTATCCTTTAATCCTTTAAACATCTCTTGTTCATGACAAGGTACAGGATAGTATATCATACTAGGAATACCTAACCTTGCTAATTCTTCATGAACCTCATCTCTATTCACCCCTTCTAGAATCATCGTATATTGATGAAAAACATGGTGACTATAATCTGGTACATAAGGGGTAATGATATTAGAACTCGCCTTAAAAGCTTGGTTATAATAAGCAGCTACTTCTCTCCTTTTATTGCAGTAGTCATCTAGATACTTTAATTTCACATTTAGAACTGCTGCCTGAATAGAGTCTAAACGACTATTCACCCCTACTATTTCATGATAATAACGTCTCTCTGATCCATGATTACAAATCTTACGCATAGTATGAGCTAAAGAATCATCATTAGTCATAATCACTCCACCATCACCGTAAGCACCTAAGTTTTTAGAAGGGAAAAAAGAAATACAACTGATTGTTCCCATTGTTCCTGTTTTATAAGAAGTATTTTCTTTTTTATAACTTCCTCCTATACTCTGAGCGTTATCCTCTATCACCGCAAGATTATACTTATCTGCTATCGGCATAATCTCTCCCATATTAGAACATTGGCCATACAGATGAACAGGTATAATAGCTTTCGTTCTCTCAGTTATCGCTCCTTCCAAGCTCTCTTTATTGATGGTAAATGTATCTTTATCTACATCTACGAATACTGGTGTTAATCCTAATAGAGCAACTACTTCTACCGTTGCAACAAAAGTAAAAGAAGGTGTTATTACTTCGTCACCAGGCTTTAACCCTAATGCCATCAGGGCGATTTGTAATGCATCTGTACCATTAGCACACGGGATTACATGCTTCACACCTGTATAAGTTGCCAGATTATCTGTAAACTCTTTCACAGCTGGGCCATTGATAAAAGTACTAGTTCTAATCACTTGCTCAATTCCCTTATCTATCTCTCCCTTTATTTTTTCATATTGACGTTGTAAGTCAACCATTTGTATAGCATTCATACTTATCTTCTTACAGCTCTTATCCTAATTTTCTTCATTAGGATTCTAAGTCTTATTCTGTGATACAAATGTATATTGATAATAACAGATCCACCTAGTCCAGTTTTTATAAATACTCCCTATATTCTATCTCTTTGTTTCTATAGAGTTTTAGGCTAGATGACCCGTCCTAAAAAAACTGTACAGTTTTTAAAACATTAAAAGATGGGAAGAGAACCAAAAAACAAAGAGCGTTATCATTTAAAATTCATAGAACAAATAGTTCAAGAAATAGAGAATGGAGCAAGTCAAAATTCGGTAATTCGCGAGTATAGCCTAAATAAATCTACGCTAAATCGTTGGGTTAAGAAATATGCAAGTCCCGAGTATCATGCTACACGTAAGAATAAAGTTTATTCAGAAAGCCTTAAACGTCAAGTAGTTCATAGTATTACAGAACACCATATGACAGCACAAGAAGCCTGTATAATGTATGGTGTAGAAAGTATAAGTACAATAAATAACTGGTTGTTAGTTAATTATAATAAAAACATAGATATTTGTAATGAAATTGTTATTCCGTCACTTATGGAAGAAAAAACATCCAATACAGAATCTTTAGAAATTAAAGCTTTAAAAAAGGCTTTATCAGAGGCACAATTTAAGATAGTAGCTTTAAATACATTGATAGATGTAGCAGAGAAAAGTTTGGATATTGATATCAGAAAAAAGTCTGGTTCCAAGCAGTTGAAGAAGTAAAACTCTTATACCCTAATAAGGGAATAAAAAAAATATGTCAACTGTTTGGTAAAACTCGAAGTGCTTATTATCAGTCAATAGACAGATACGCAAGTCAATCTATTAAAGATGAGATTATTCTTCAAGAAGTTTTAAATATTAGAGCTACTCTACCAAGAGTAGGTACTCGAAAACTTCAACATATGTTACAAGAACGCTTAGGTTCGCACAATATAAGCGTAGGAAGAGATTATCTGTTTGATTTATTAGACAGTCATAAAATGTTGGTTAGGCAACGAAGGCGCAAAGCATATACAACAGACTCCAGAGCTTGGAGAGGACAGTATTTAGACTTGTATAATGGAGTAAAAGTTACTAGACCAGAACAATTTTGGGTAAGTGACATCACCTATATCAGGTTAAATAATACTTGGGGCTATTTAAGTTTAATCACAGATGCTTATTCTCATAAAATAATGGGCTATAGTTTTAGTTTAGATTTAACTACTAATGGATGCTTACAAGCCTTGAAAATGGCATTAAAGAACAGGATTTATACAGAGAAACTTATTCATCATTCAGATCGAGGATGTCAATACTGCAGTAGTGTTTATACTAAAATACTGATAGAAAACAACATATCTATTAGTACAACACAAGGTGGTGAACCAAGAGATAATGCAATAGCTGAGCGTGTAAATGGTATAATTAAAGGTGAATTTGATTTAAACTATTCAAGTTTAGGTTATCAAAAAACGATTGATAAAATTAAGAATAGTATAGAAGCTTATAACCAAATTAGACCTCATGATAGTTGTGATAGGTTAACTCCAAATCAAGCTCATTTAAAGACAGGTATTCTAACTAAGAGATGGAAGAATTATTACAAGACTAATAAACAAAAACAACAACCTGTACAGTAATAAAAGGATTAATAAAAATCTGTACAGTATTAAGTAGGATTATTAACTATAACTGTACAGTTATAGTAGGACGAGACAAGGACGAGACAGGATAAGTCCGTAGTGAGTCCGTTATGAGTCCGTAGTAAGTCCGTTATTTTGTTTAAAATAACGGACTATGTACTGATTCATCTCTTTACCAATTCACTATTATACAAAACAATACTTCTGCAAAATACTAACAACACAGAATCATCGAATGACTACTGTCGACCTCATCTACTTAGCGTAAGCATCAATATTCTGATACTACACCACTTTACTTTACCTACTTCCTTACATAAAAACCTAATTTGATTACAATTCTTCAAAGCTTAATTACACTCTATCTCCTTCTCATTGGATAATAACAAATCTTTGTCTTGTTAATTCTAAATCTTTAATGATGGCTACTACCAACAATATAAGTTCTATTTGGGTGAATAATCGTGATAAAAGAACTCTACTAGATTTCTTTATGTTCTGGAAAAAAAGACCTTGTCCTCATGTGAAACTCCCTACTCCTCTACACCTGATAGAATCGTGTAAAGGGTTAGTGTTAAACAATGTGAAGGTCAAGTCCATTCTATTTTCTACAGATATTGCCTTAATAGAGAACAATGATGCAGATGCTATTCTTGCTGTGTACCCATTTGCTCCTTCACAGAACATTATTAAAACTCTAATTGAATTCTCTAAGAAACCTGTTATTTGTGGAATCGGTGGAGGTATTACCCAAGGGGACTTTGCCATTACAATGGCTAAAAAAGCAGAAGCTTTAGGCGCTGCTGCTGTCATAGTCAATCAGCCGTTTAAAAATGAAGATATCGCTGAGGTAAAGAAGCATATCAGTATACCTATCATATCTAGCGTATCAACGCTTAATTTTGATTTTAAATCACGTATTGAGGCAGGGGTTAGCTGTTTTAATGTGACAGGTGGACCAGATACTCTAAAAATAGTAGATTATATTAAAACGAACTACCCTAATATAGCTGTAATCTCTACTGGAGGGAAAACAAATGAATCACTTCAAAATATAGCACAAAAAAAGGTCAATGCCATCATTCTTACTCCACCATCTAATGGAGAGTTATTTCGCTCTATTATGGATGGTTATAGAGAACAGTGATTATTGTGATAGATGAAGTACATAGACCTGTTCTCCGTCTTTTACTACACCTGTATTGATAAAGCCACAAGAAGTATACAGTTGGATTGCTCTCACATTGCTCTCATCTAATCCGAGATAAAGCTCTTGGACATGCTCTCTAAGTCGCATTTGTTGTAAAAAAGCTTCAAACGCTTTCTTCCCATATCCCTTACCTTGATATTGGTAATCAATCATAAATCGCATGATCCAATAATTGTCATGGTCACGATCATAAGGTCCTGACATAATAAAACCTATTAACTCTTCATCGCTATAAATAGCTTGTGGCTCTAAATTAGGGTAAAACTTAGACTCTGCCATAGATACAGCATTGCCACAGATATACTCCTCATCGAAGGTAGGTTTACCGTCTTTATTAGTCGTTAGCAGGCCTACTTCATAGTAGTTATCTGCTGTTATTTCTCTTAATATGATTCGCATATATATGGTCTTCTATACTGTAATTATTCCTTCACTAAAGATGACAGCACAACTCTTAATAATCACTTTGTCCTCTGTCAATTCTACTTCCATACTTCCAGTTCTTTCAGAACACTGGAATGCTTTCAATACCTTTTTGTCTAATCGGATGTACCAATACGGTGCTAAAAAACTCTGAACAGCCCCAGTCACAGGATCTTCATCTGTACCTGACCATGGCCAGAAATATCTATACTCATAATCATATCCCTCTATACAAGAGCTCGCAGTGACTACCACTCCATTAATCCCTGTATCAATATTTCTTAATCTATTAAAATCAGGAGACAAGGCTGCTAGTTCTACACCATCTTGTATCTCTACCATAACGATATTATGTTCTTTATTATATCCACAGCTCAACACTTCTTTTATACCTAGTGCATCTACTACCTCTTTTGATAAAGTCGTGTTCTCTACCTCTAGAAGCGGAAAAGACATTTCTATATTCACTCCTTGCTTGCGCACTTCTACTGTATAGCCTGAGTGTGTATTAAATATGATCGTATGTAACTGCTCTTCTCCACTAAAAAGAGCCTTAGCAGAAGCCATAGTGGCATGTCCACACAATGGAATCTCCATCTTAGGAGAAAAATAACGAATGCTATACTTATTATCTGTAAGAGGCATTACAAATGCCGTCTCTGAAAAACCAAATTCTTTAGCGATAAGGATCATTTTTTCCTCAGAAATAGGCTGTTCTAATAAACATACTCCAGCTTGGTTTCCTTTAAAAAGTTCTGTTGTAAATGCGTCTACTATAAATGATTTTATTTTCATGAATATTGTACTTTCGATAATTAACTTAAAAAGAGGCAGTAGAGATAAAACGCTTCTCTAAGCTCCTTTCTCCAATAACGCTCATTATACAACGAAAGTATAAAGTTTCTATTATTCTATATACTAAAAGCTACTGAGTCAACTAAAAAGCTGATTCAATAAGCTTATTGAGTACCTCAAAAAGTCAAAAGTCAAGCAGAGATAACAGGAATAGTCTTGTTATAGAAACAAAGTTCATTAACCTCAACTCTTTCTATACTCATTAGGTGTCTGCCCGATATATCGTTTAAAGTATCTACAGAACAAGGATGCATCTGCAAATTCTAACTGATCACTAATCTGTTTAACAGATAGAGAAGTAGTGTTTAAATACTCTTTAGCTTTGTTTATAACTGTAAAACCTATCCATGACTTAACTGACTTACCCGTTCTCTTCTTGATTAGTGAACTTAGATATTGTGGTGTTAGGTGTAGATGTGTGGCATAAAAAGAAACATTGCGCTCTACCACTCCATATTCATCGAGAAGTTCAAAAAAACAATCCATAATATCATTGACTCTATTCTTCTGTAAGTTTTCTTTTAATGTCAAGGAATAATATGACTTTGACACTACTGTAATCAAGGAGTAAATAAGGTACTGTAGCATCTGTTCTAACAAGTAAGTCTTAGGTAGACTATACTGTTTTCTGATCAGTAAAGACAACTCTTCGATCAGTTCACTATCTTGTTTATTAGGATAAATAATAGGCGTATCTAGGACCTCTGTATTACTAATAAACTCAGGTAGTATAGTATACTTCTCTATAAAGTCATAGTCCATCACAAAAACTATTACTTCACAATCTTCACTATATGATATAGGTTCAATCCACATCTCTGGCAATATAGTAAGTGTAGCTCCTTTAGATACACTATACGGTAGATTATTAATCTTAAGATGTAACTCACCACTTTTACAGAATAATAAAGTCAACCCACCAAACTGATGTTTTAATTGAAAGTAGGAACTATACATAGGATCGGTAATATCCATAATCAATAATCCTCCCATACGGATAGGATAATCAACTTTATATTCTCTCTGAAAATCAGCAACCCTAAAGAAGTCCATTGTTTTTTCTTGTAAAAATATAAAACCAATAGGACTGTATCAGTTAAATAGAGAAGATAATTTATAGAATATTTAAAATGGAATATAAAAGCCTTAAAATGGAATATCACTACTCTACTTCGAAACTCTAATTTCGCTCCAAACAATAATATCGTACCGTATATCATGTCATCAATTACTAAACACACACGCAACAGAATGAGGCTCGCTATAGCGTTATTCTTTTTCGCTCATGGGCTAATACTGTCCTCTTGGGCGAGTAGAATCCCTTCTATCAAGACGTATCTAAGCATATCAGAAGCAGAACTAGGTACTTTATTACTCCTTATGCCTATTGGTCAGATAAGCACCATGCCTACAGCAGCCAAACTAGTGAACCGCCTTGGAAGTAAAAAAGTAGTTCAATACGGCTTTCTCTTCTATCCACTTATTTTACTACTTATAGGAGTATCAACTACCTATATACAACTAGCGGTTTGCTTATTTCTTTTTGGAGTAGCAGGTAATCTATGTAATATTTCTATCAACACTCAAGGTGTAGAACTAGAATCTATCATGAATAAGCCTATGATGTCTTCCTTTCATGGAGCGTGGAGTATATCAGGTTTTGCAGGGGCCTTATTAGGACTTCTTGTACTAAGTCTAAATATGACTACTTCTATTCACTTTCTTATTGTATTTGTTCTGATTCTTATTATTTGGTTGTTTAATACTAAACTGCTAATTCCTACTATCACCAATCAACAAAAAGACAAAGAAAAAGGCTCTATCTTTAAACACCTTGACAAAACACTAATCCAGTTAGGCATAATAGGCTTTATGAGCATGGCTATTGAAGGAGCTATGTTTGACTGGAGTGGCGTCTATTTTCAAGAGATAGTAAAAGCCCCAGAACAATTTGTTATTCTAGGATACACATCCTTTGTATTAATGATGGCAATAGGAAGGTTCTTAGGTGATTATCTTATTGTCAAATTAGGTAGAAAAAGAGTAGTTCAGCTCTCAGGCTTATTGATGAGTAGTGGCCTAATTATCGCAGTACTCTTTCCTAATCTCTGGGTATGTACACTTTCATTTATGATTGTAGGTTTAGGAGGTTCATGTAGTGTACCTACAGTATTTGGAGTAGCAGGTAAGCATGGCCAAGTAAGTCCTAGTATATCTTTGACCTTAATCTCTACAATCGCCTTTTTAGGCTTCTTGATAGGTCCGCCTGTTATTGGTTTTATAGCAGAGGTTTTTGACTTGAGGTATTCTTATTTATTATTCTCTGTATTTGGGATCATTATGGTCGTTCTAGCTAGTCGATCTAAAATTTTAAAAGATCATTAAAAGAAAAAATTACCAAGGGGTTATAAGAAACCTCCTTGGTGATTACTCCTCTTTATAAATCAAATTACGACTTTACTATTGATAATTTGTACTTTGCTATCACTCTCTAATCTTTTTAAGGTACGAATAACTGTTTCTACTCTTAACCCAGTCAAATCTGCAATTTGTTGCCTTGTCAGATCAATGGTCAGTGGACTAGATGTTTCTTCTACAGCTTGTTGATGAGACTTTAGATAGTTTAGCAATGTCATAATACGATTATCAGGGTCTTGTGAAGCGATATCAGGTGCCATAATAGACTTATAATATAAGCGTCTAGACAAGCTCTTATTCATAGCTAAAGACACCTCATTATTTTGTCTCATCATTTCATAAAAATCACCTTTAGGCAATTGAATAATCTTCGCATTACTCACAGCTATTGCATTGGCAGGATAGCGTTCTTCTATAAATAGAGGTGGCTCTCCGAAACTCTGTCCAGATGTAAAAATATTCTGTATAAACTCCCTCCCATCAGCACTAAAGTTATTCATCTTTACTTTACCTGAAACAACTTGATAATAGTGGCTAGGGTAATTCCCTTCTTGAAAGATAATTTCATTCTTCTTCACTTCTCTTATTTCAGCTCCATATTTCGTTAACAATTCTATCGTAATCATATTGCCTTTTAAATATCTACCTTATATACGTATATTGATATCCAAAGCTACTAATAAACTATAGATGCAAACGCTAAAAAAAAGCGAAAATACACTTAGTATTTTCGCTTAAAAAAATATAGACTTACATCCAATATTGTCAATCAAGTATTTCGGGTTAAACAGATGCTGGTGTAAACTCTTCATAGAAGATCTGATCTGCACTGATATTTAGAGCTTTTAAATCACGAAGTTGTTTCTCTAAGAAAGGATGTGGTCCACATAAGTAGTAATCAGCCTCATTCGTAAACTCATATCCCTTAATCGTAGATAAGTCAACAATACCTTGATAAGCTTCTATATCTTCAGCGACTTGATCTAGACTGTCATAAAAGAAGATTGGTTTCACCTGAGAACAGTTATTCGTGATATAACTTAGTTTATTTCTAAATGCCTGTACCTCTTGATTTCTACACCCATGAATCCATACAATATTATGATTTACTACTCCACTTAATTCTAATGCCTCTAGCATCGATAATAAAGGTGTCTGCCCTATTCCTCCACTGATAAACACTTTATCTCTCTGGTTCTCTTTTAGCACAAAGTTTCCTGACGGAGAACTAATTTCTACTGTATCACCTTCATTAATATGGTCATGCAGATGATTACTAATCATACCATTCATATCAATCTCTTTCCCTAGTTCACGTTTGATAGATATTCTATAGTACTCGTTGTTAGGAGCACATGATATAGAATATTGTCTGATCTGCTCTAGGCCTATTCGTTCTAGAAAGACTTTAATACTGATATATTGTCCTGGTTGATGCTGTACGACAGCACTCCCATCAGCTGGTACCAAATAAAAAGAAGTGATTTCTCCAGACTCTACTACCTTGCTCTTCACAGTGAATGCTTTCCATCCTGTCCAGTTATTCGCTTCATTCTCCTTTGCTTGATAAATCTTATGTTCGTGCCCTATCATAATATCTGCCAATTGTTGATAAGCCACTGCCCAGGCTTGTACGATATCCTCTGTCGCTGCCTCACCTAGCACTTCTTTTATAGATGCTAGTAGATGAGTCCCTACTATTTCATACTGTTCTGGCTGTATTGATAAGCTGGCGTGCTTATGTCCTATTAGATCCACTACGGGCATTAATCGCTCTGGCTGTGAAATATTTTCTGCATAGCCAAGTACTGCCATTGCTAAAGCCATTTGTTGTTTGCCAGCACGTTGATTCCCCATATTAAATACATTCTTTAATTCTGGGTGATATTCGAACATTCTCAAATAAAAATGTTTTGTCAGTTCTAATCCCTTCTCTCTTAGCAAAGGTACTGTTGCCAAGATTAATTGTTTTTGCTCACCTGTTAACATGTCTTCGTTGTTTTATAATGTTACAGCCAAATATAGAAGCTTACCTACTACGCATTTTATGACTGCAGTCATAAGAAATAGAGTTTATTCTTTATCTTCTAAAAATAGAGTTGGTAGAGAATATTTAAAGAATGAATAGTATATAATCTATGGTTAATCCCTACTCATTTGACATAAAAAGACAATAGCGACTCATTTTTATGAATTATTTAATTTACAAAGCCATATAATAGAATAATTCTAAATAATATAACTTTATTTAGAATCACTATAATTAAATAGCTATATATTAATTATTCATCCCTCAAATTAGTTAAGGAAAACAACACTACTAACTATCAACACATTAACCAAAAGACGCACAGCCCTGCTATTTAACTAAATTTTATATACTGATATAATATATACATTTGCACCACTATTTAAATTAAGTCCAAATAATGAAACTACTATCTAATGTAGAAAAGTCGCTCTCACATCACTTTATCTACATATTTCTTCTTTTACTAGCAGGAAATAGTGTCGCCCAGAGTTCTAAAATATTTAAAGGAACTGTTGTTGATTCTAATAATCAACCTTTAGAATTCGCTACAGTTATATTAGATAACAATGAAGTTTACTACACGAATAATCAAGGAACATTCTCTTTTTCTACTAAAAAAGACTTTGAGCCATTCACGATTAACTACGCCAATAAGAAGTCTATTTACATTAAAGACCTCAAAACTTTTACTACTTACAATAATCGTTTTCTATTAGTTGATTTATCTATTACACTAGACGAGATTAATATAACAGCACCTATACTTAAAGCACAGTCTGGATCGAACTCAGCAATAGTAATAGACAAAGAAAAAATTAGTGAAGTACAAGCGTTCAGTTTAAAAGATGTATTAAATACATTACCTGGTCATGCTACTGTAGCACCAAACCTGAATACCGCACAGACTATAAACCTTAGAGGAGCTAGCTTTGATAAATTAACAGGAGGAACACTTCAGCAAATGAATAACTCTTTTGGAGTAGCTATTATCGTAGATGATGTAACTATCTCCAACGATGCTAATATGCAAACGCGTAGTTTGAATCAATTTGGATTAACAAATTCTTCTAATACAGGTAGTATTGCGAATCTTACTTATCAAGGGGTTGACTTACGCGAAATTCCAGTAGAAAATATTGAAAGTATAGAAGTAGTACAAGGTGTTGCCTCAGCTAAATATGGGGAATTAACTGACGGAGCTATTATCATCAATAAACAAGCTGGGAAAACACCTTATAGTTTTACAACTAACATTAATAGAGGAGCCACTTCATATAGCCTATCTAAAGGTTTTGGACTTCCTAACAAATGGGGGGCTTTAAATCTATCTATGAATTACTCTAAAAGTAACAATGATCCTAGAGATAACATTAAAGAATATAATCGAATCAATCAAAGTATTCTTTGGACTAAATCATTCTCACCACGTGTCAAAAACAATTTAAGTCTAAGCTTCAGCAAACGACTAGACGGTGTTAGAGAAGATCCTGATGATCAACAAAGCCGAAAACTAAAAGCAACAGATGAGTTCTTTAGATGGTCTAATAGAACGAATATACAATTCAATTCTAGAGTTATTAAATCTCTTAACCTCAATATCAATGGTTCTTATGGAATAAGTAATACTTACAACCAAGAAAGAATAAACAAAGGACCTTTTCCTATAGCCAACAGAGATACTACAGGTGTGTATGAAGGCTACTATGTAGATGGTAGATATATTGCTATTGAAGAAATACAAGGAAGACCTCTTAGTTTAGGATCTACCTTAAACATATCCTCTGATGCTTTTGGAAACAAATTTGAACACTTAATTACAGCAGGGGTATCTATTAACTATCATGATAACTTGGGTAAAGGAACTATTTATAAAGCTGATCAGCCTAGATGGTTTCAAAATAACAACCAGAACGAACGTCCTTATGATTTCAGAAAAAATGAAGGTCAAGCTAACTATGGAGCCTACATTATGGACAACTTTAAATGGTATTTATTCGATAAACCATTAGAAGGGAATCTTGGATTCCGTATGGATGTACAAAATAGCAAAGCTAGTTATCAACCTAGAATAAACTTAGCATATCAAGTTTCTCCTAACAGCAGAATTACAATGGGATATGGAATAGCTACTAAGGCACCATCTCTAGCGCACCGCTATCCTGCTCCAATCTGGTTAGACTTCCCGCTGTTAAACTTCTTTGATGATTCTAATATCAACAATAGTTTATACTTGGTTAAAACAGTAAAAATAGAAAATAATAACAATCACCTTAAACCATCACAGTCTACACAGTTCGAATTAGGATATACCTTTAGTAATAAATTCTTAACCAATAGCTTCTTTGGGTATTTTAAGGATAATAAAAATGGTTTTGGAGTTAAAAAGGAATACTTCCCTATCGATGTACCTGAATACAAAATAATTGGAGAATTAGAGAAAGGAAAACCTATTCAATATGAAGCTACAGGAAACTATAAAACCTTAACAAACTATAGTGTCCGTCATATGACTAATAGCGTACGCTCTAAGTCTTATGGTTTTGATTGGACTATTGCGACTCAAAAGATCAAACCCTTAAATATGTATTTGTCTTTATCTAACAGTCTTTCTTATAGTGAGTATTATGATCAAAACCCAACTTACAACGAAGTCTCTGAAGAAAGCTACCAACAAGATTATGGAGTATATTACACTGTTTTTTATCCTGCGAAAACAAAATCGCTATCCTTAATGAGCAAATTAAGGTTGACTTACCACATTCCTAAAATAGGTTTTATAGTAACGATGAACAGTGATATTTTCTGGTTTAGGAAAAGCTTAAATACAGAACAAAAATACGCTAATGAATATTTAGACATTGCTATGCAACCTATCCAAGTAGAGCTACCTGAAGATATTAAACAGACTATTTCTACTGCTGGTAGCAACTATGAACAGCCTACATTTTATGTGATTAATCTAAATGCTACAAAAGAAATACGCAAAAACATAAGAATAGGAATCAATACCTATAACTTCTTTAATATCAGAATCAATAAAGAAAAAAAGTTATCTGATGGAACAAGGTCTATTATTAACTATAACGCTCCATTCAGTATAACAGGATCGATATCAATTAAATTTTAAACAAAATGAGAAATACTTTACTTTTAATCATCTCCTTAATCTGCACCCTATTCACAGTTGGCTGTAGTAAAGATGACAACTCTAGTGACTTTGCTAATACTCTTAATGTTAAATTTGTCGCTTCAGTATCACAAGAAAACACCAATCTTAATATTCCTTTAGAAGGTACTACAATAGAGTTTACCAATAGAGCTAATGGGAATAAAAACACAGTAACACTAGACAATCAAGGTATTGCAACAGCAAACTTAAGAGTAGGAAATTATAACATCATCGCTAAACTAACGATGAGTAAACAAGCATATAATCAATTAATCGACTCTTCTCAAAGCAATGAGGAAAAAATAGAAGAAGATTCTATTACTTTCACTGCTAATATTGATAATCTAGCAGTAACTGATACTAACGATATCAAAATAGAATTACAGATGAACAAGACCAGTCAATCTGGTCTAATCTTTAAACAAATATTCTACGCTGGTTCAAGTTTACAAGATGGCTCTGGATATAGAGATCAATTTTTAGAAATCTATAATAACAGTACCGAAACCTTATATGCTGATGGAATATTATTAGTAATGCTTCACAATACTACTAACAGTCAAGCTACAGGTCCTGATGATTCAAGCTACTTACCTTCTCGTCAATACGACTGGACAAAAGCAGCTGAAAACACAGGAAAAGGAGATTTAAACAAGGACTATGTATATGCTAAAAAAGTACTTCAATTTCCTGGAGGAGGTTCTCAATATCCTATAGAGCCAGGTAAAAGTATGATTATTGCTTCTACAGCTATTGACCACACTAAAAACTTCATCATTGGTAAGCCATCAGAGTTTGTAGATCCTAATAAAACTGTAGATTTAAGCAAGGCTGATTTTGATGTTTATGTTTTAGATTATTTACAAAAAGAATATGGCATTGATATTACACAAGCGAAGTATCGCTATAATCTTAATACTATAGGTATTGCTAAAATGAAAGTCATTAAAGCTCAAAATAGTGACTTAGCTATGCGTTTTGCTACTGATGATGGAATATTACTAGTACAGTTACCAAAAGATATAGCAGTAGAATCATTCCCTACAGTCAAAGCTCCTAAAAAGAATGACTCGACACAGTGCCTAAGAATTCCTGTTGAATACATTATTGACGGAGTACAGGTTAGACACTCTAAAGACAGTCGTGTAGCTCCACGTAAAGTACCTGAATCTGTAGATAAAGGAAGTACTTTCGTACCAAACGGAACTTACTCTAGTCAATCTTTATTGAGAAAAACGAGATATAAATTAAAGAATGGTCGTCGTGTACTGCAAGACACTGATAACTCTACAGAAGATTTCGTAGTGATAGAAAAACCAATAGTATCTAAAGGAGAAGACTCTTTTACTAATTAATCCCATGAGAAAATTATCAATCTTTATAAGTCTATTTTTTAGTCAGATTTTAAGTGCTCAGAATCATTCTGAGCACTTAGATCTTTGGTATATTCAGAAGAATCAACGTGCTTATGTCCCTAAACACATACTTTTCTTAAATAATCAAGCAGAAGAATTTGGAAAGTTAGCCTTAGACTACAACAAGACAAAAGGTGACTATAGAAAAAGTCAAGAAGCAGAAGATAGTAAAGACTTTAAGTTCTCAGCAGAAGGATTTACAGATATTCATAGATTTAAAGTATATGGCAACTTTGCTTATGGCAAAAATTTTGAAAATCACTTAGCGAATGACCTTAGGGGAAAAAAAGAAGGGTTTAATCCCTTTTACTTCTACGCTAATCACCCTAATAATTTTCAGAATCAACAGTATTTAGCCAATACAATGATGAGCTATGAACTAGTCAGACAAAAACTATTCATTGGGTTTGGATTAGACTTTGATTACAATTGGACTACAGGTAATAATGACCCTAGACCAGATGTAGTGAACTATTTTATTCGTTATAAAGCGGATATAGCTTGGCACCTACACAAACATGCTTTTGGTATGGGTCTCTCTTATGGAAAGATGACAGAGGAGAACAATATCATGTATAAAAACAATGAATACAAGAGTAGTAACAAATACAAAGAACGCTTTCTTAATATCAGTTTAGGATATGGAGATATTGTACTTAGTGATCAGAATCTTCTGTTAGATCGAAAAGCAAAAGAAAATATTTACAAGTTTGCTTATCAATATTCTGGGGAAAAAGTAAAAATAGCAGCATTAGCCCAAAAAAGTTATTATGACGAGAATGCAGAGCTTAATAAATATAAACAAGGGTTTAATGTAACAAATAGATTTAAACAAGAGCAATTACTTCTACAAGGAATGTTAACTTATACTGCTTCAGTTAAAAATCAGTATCAAGTCAATCTAAAATACAATAACTATGATGGAAAAAACTTGAGGCGAATAGAAGGGCTAAATTACAAAGTAGATCACTACAATATCAATGCTCAATTTATAGGTTCATTCTCTAATCTTTGGAAAGATACAGATTTACAAGTAGGATTAGATCACACATTATACACTACAGTCCGTAAAGACTATGCTATCGGTGTCTATAGAGATGAGAAACAATTATTAAACAAGGTAATACTAAACACCATATTCAATCAACACAAACATTTCTATCAAGTTAATATTAGCCCTTTATACAGATTCAAACTAACCAATGACTTAACCATCCCCGATACACAACACACTAATTTTACAGATCAGGTAATCATTCCTGATTATCACTATTACAATAATAATGCTTGGGGAGTACAAGGAGAATTAGGCTATGGAAATAGAACCTTGTTGAACCAATACAGTTTATATTTTGCTATTTCAGGTCACTTTTTAAAATCAAATGACAGAGATCGTAACAGTATTAATCTAAGTTTAAAATTATATTTATAATGAATAAGGCTATCTATCTAGCTACACTACTACTGACTATTTTATTCTTAAGTTTTCATCGTTTAGACACATCATCTTCTACTTACCACTCTATTGAAGAGTTGCGTCATGCTTATGAGCGTCATGCTTCTCTTTGGCCCACTCCTACTCTTGACAGTACAGCTGTATTTACAGAACTAGGTGCTCTCCTACCCCCTCCTCTGATTGATAAAAAAGATCAAAATAAAGTCGAGTTAGGGAAACTTCTTTTTTATGACCCTAGACTATCTTCTTCTAATAAAATAGCCTGTGCTACCTGCCATATAGATTCGGAACATTGGGCAGATAAAGAAACTTTAGCTATAGGCCATGAAGGATTAGTCGGAACTAGAAATACTCCTACTATAGAAAATGTATGGATACAAAAAGAACTGTTTTGGGATGGAAGAGCTAATAGTTTACAAGAACAACAGATGATGTCTATTGAGAATCATGTTGAAATGTTTCAAGACATAGACTCTTTGCCTGTCAAAATAGCAACTATAAAAGGATATCAAAAATATTTTAAGAAAGCCTATGGTACAACCGTTATCACTAAAGACAGAATATTGGATGCTATTGCTCTATTTCAAAAGACTATTGTTTCTACCCCGACACCCTTTGACAACTTTGTAAATGGTGATTATAAAAGTTTATCTGACCAACAAGTACGTGGATTACATCTATTTCGAACCAAAGCAAGATGTATTAATTGTCACAATGGACCATACTTTACAGATTTACAATACCACAATGAAGGTTTTACTTTTTATAAGAGAAAAAGAGAAGATTTAGGGAGGTACAATGTAACTCATAAAGCTGCTGATGTTGGTAAGCTGAAAACACCTGGTCTTCGCAATGTCTTACATACAGGACCTTGGTTTCATCAAGGTATATTTCCTACTATAGAGAGTTTGATAGGAATGTATAATGCTGGAATGAATACTCCCTACAGAAGAGAAGAATACAAGAATGACTCATTATTCCCTATTACATCCCCTTTAATCAAAAGATTAGGATTGACGAAAGAAGAACAACTTGCCATCATCTCATTTTTAGAAGCCTTATCTTCCAAACCTATGTTGATAGAGAAACCTAAATTACCTGAGAAATAGATTTTATTTTTTCATTATCTCAATAAATCAATATCCCTACAACAGCTGTAACAAAAAGAATAAGGATTGGATGTATTTTAAACCTGATAGAACAAATAAGAGCCAAAATAAACAAGCCTATACTGTAATAATCAGAGAAACTCTCTCGATCTATTAGTGATACAGCTGCTAGGGCAATCAAAGCTATACTCAATGGCTTAATCCCCATTAAGGCATATGAAAAATACTTATTAGATCGAAACTTTAAATAGAAATATGAAATCAAACAAATCATCATAAAAGAAGGTAGACAAAGGGCAATAGTAGCAATGACAGACCCGAGTATAGCTACCATAGGAGGATATCCCACACCATGTAATGCACTATAACCAACATAAGTAGCCGAATTAATCCCTATAGGACCAGGTGTCATCTGAGAGACAGCTATAAGGTCTGTAAACTCTCCTCTACTGATCCACTGATTCTTTTCTACTACTTCTTCCTGAATAAGAGATAACATAGCATATCCTCCACCAAACCCAAAAGTGCCTATTTTTATGAATACCCAAAACAATTTTAAAAATATCATATCTTATGCTTTACTCTTTTCTTTTATACTATAATATATGATCCCTCCCACACAACCTCCTATTACAATCCAAATAGGGGACACACCTAATCCCCACATCATGCCTAGAGCTACTAAGGGAAACATCAACGTCTTTGCTGTCATTTTATTGGCTTGAATAGCAGTATAACACGGTGCCGAGATGAGAGCTACTACTACAGGTCTGAGCGCTTTAAACGCCTTTATCACATAAACATTTTCTTGAAATCGACTAAAAAAAACTGCTATGAGAAGTATAATAGTAAAGGGAGCTAATATAGTGCCTAAAGCAGCGACTACTCCCCCTTTTACTCCGCTAATCTTAAACCCCACTAAGGCAGCTATATTTGTAGCAAACACACCAGGAAGAGACTCGGTTATAGCTAAGAGTTCATAGAACTCATCTTGGGTTAACCAGTCTCGAGAAACTATTTCTTTTTCGATCAGCGGAATTACGGCATACCCTCCACCAATGGTAAAAAGTCCTATTTTAGTAAAGAGATAAAATAATTTGAAAAGCATAGTAGCAAATAAGTATTTTTAATGCGAAAAACTAAACATACAAGATACAAAATCTCTCCTTTTTGACCTAATTAAACAGTCCTAAATCTATTCTAAAAACCACATTTATTTAAGAAACAATTCCTTTTTATTACCTTAAATACAGAATAATGACATCCTTCCTATTCTGTGTATAAAGTGTAAAAAACACAACATAAAAGCCATTCATCAAAATAAAATTACAGTTTACAGTATTTTTAAGCATATTGCTAAAATTTGACATTTCTTATTTTGAAATTTTTCGTAATTTGCCGACAAACAAAAGAACACATGAAAACACACTTCCATTATATACTATTTTTTATTTTATTAAGTGTTGGTACCTATGCCCAAAAGCTTGAGTTATATACCAATGATGGTAAAGAAGAATATCTAGGTTGCCTAAACTGTGATGCCAAAGAAGCTAACTCGATATGGAATACTTATGGAACGTATGGAAACTTATACAGCCAAAAGTCTATCTGGAATAAATATGGTATCTACGGAGACCAGACTAGTAGCTATTCTCCTTGGAATATACATGCAGATAAACCTCCTATCGTAAAAAAAGACGGAATCGTAAATGGATATTTTACTACGAATAAACACTTTATAGGCAAACGCGTAGAAGTAGAGCTAACCAAAATGCTCTATGAATACTACCTAGACTTAAAAGAAGACCCATCTAAATGGACAAAAGCTAAAGAAGTAGTAAAGTCTAAAGAAGTACAAACGCAAAAAGAAATTACCAAGAAATAACAAAAAAGCGATGAAGATATCTTCATCGCTTTTTTGTTTTAATTTCTCTCTTATATTATCTAATTCTCCTTTACCTAAAAGCTAAATATGAATACAAACAAAGAACACTGCTTTAAACACAATTAATCAAACAAATATTTACCTCCTAGTAACCTCTACATAACAACAAATTAACACGTCAGCTTTTAATCATCTACACACTGACTGTATATTTATATATATCCATCTGATATACTATACTTTATATAATAATTTAAGTTAATACATGTTTGTTATGGTTAAAAAATTATTTTCTCTGTTGTGCATTCTACTGTGCCTTTTTTCACAACGTTCTTATAGTAATATCTATTCAAAACTGGATAATTCCTCCTCCCAAACAAATAACTCTAATAACAAATATTACAATTTCGTTTTTAAAGAAAAAACTGTTACCTATACAGGAGAGACTTTTTATCATGAACCAACTAATGTTCCTCATAATATAACAGTTAAATACGATAAGAATGGCTTCGTTAATGCTGGTTCATATATGGTAAAAGCTTACTTCTATAATGAAAATAATATCTTAATTACAACAAAGTCTGCTAGACTAAATATTACAAAAGCTAGAATTACAGGTATTACTTTACGAAAAAAAGAAGTTGTATATGATGGCACTAAACATTCTCTTGAAATAATTGGAGAATTACCTGTAGGTGTTACTGCTACTTACAAAAACAACTCTCATACCAATGCGGGAATATATAAAATGAGTGTACGACTAGCAGGTAAAAATCATATTACTAGTACTCGTTCAAACACTCTTACCATACTCCCTATAGATATATCAAATAAATATACCCTAACTAGTCAAATGTTTGTTTATGATGGACAACCAAAGTCTATTTTTCTAAACCAAAATCTCCCTTCTGGTCTTTCAATATCTTATAAAGGTAATAATCAATCAGAAATAGGTTTCCATTTAGTAACTGCTACAATAACAGGTAGTAAAAACTACACACCTATTCCTCTAGAAATCAAAGCAACAATAACAATTACTAAAGAGGAAATATCAGAAGAACTTCCAACTATAGAAAATATCACTTTTGAAAACCTTACTACCCCATATACTGGATCAGCTATACCCATATTAGCTAACAATATACCTAATAATATTACTGTAAAATACAGTAAAAACGACTATCAAGAAGTTGGTAACTATCAAATAAAAGCTTCTTTTTACTATAAAAATATTCTTATTGGTACCAAAACTGCTTTTCTAACAATCGAAAAGGCGCGAATTACAGGAGTTACATTTAATAAAACATCTGTTTTATATAATGGCGAACCACATACACTATTACTAAAAGGAGAACTACCTAAAGGAGTGACTGCTATTTACTCTAATAATAAACATACCAATGCTGGTACTTATAAAGCTACTGTAAAACTTACAGGAGACAATTATATTACAAGTACGAGATCAAACACCTTAACAATCTCTCCTATTGACTTAACCCAAATTATTGAATTTAAAAGTCAAACATTTAAATATGATGGAATTATTAGATTTTTAAAAATCACCTCTCCTTTACCTAAGGAATTAAAAGTATCTTATAAAAATAATGGGCAAAATACTATAGGAAACCATAAAGTTGAAGCTACTATTACAGGTAGTGATAACTATGCTCCGATGCCATATAGAGTATCTGCAACTTTGTCTATTACTGAAGGACAAGAAGAACTACCACCCCTAGATAATGTAATCTTTGAACACAAAACTGAAACGTACACTGGAGATATTATTTCAATCGAAGCAACGAACCTTCCTAACTTAGTTACTGTAAAATACAATCAAAATGAGTACATCAACACTGGTATTTACCAAGTCATAGCTTCATTCTATTTCAAGGATATCTTATTAGGTACAAAATCAGCAACTCTTACGATTGAAAAAGCACGTATCACAGGAGTCAAGTTTAGTAAGAAAGAAGTAACTTATAATGGCAAAGAGCACGAACTTCTACTAGAGGGCGAATTACCTCTAGGCGTAACCGCTACTTATAAAAACAATATCCATAAGAATGCTGGTACTTATAAAGCTTCAGTTACCTTAGCAGGAGACAACTATATCACAAGTACTAGATCAAATGAGCTAATCATATTACCTGCTGATATCACTCAACTTGTTGTGCTAAAAAGTGAGTCATTTATATATGATGTAAACCGAAATCACTAGCCATTACAGGCGAAGTACCTCAAGAACTAACGCTTACTTATGCTAACAATACACATACAGAAGTAGGTAATCACACAGTAACAGCAACATTAAGTGGTAGTTCAAACTATACACCAATGCCTTATACACTATCCGCAACTTTGTCTATTACTAAGAAGCAAGAAGAGTTACCTTCTTTAGACAAAGTAATCTTTGAACACAAAACAGAAACATATACAGGAGAGGTCATCTCAATAGAAGCAACAAACCTTCCTAATAACGTAAGAGTAACTTACGATAAGAATCAATATACTGATGCTGGTGTTTACCAAGTCATAGCATCATTCTATTTCAAGGATATTTTGCTAGGTACTAAGTCTGCTACACTAACTATCGAGAAAGCACGCATCACTGGAGTTAAGTTTAATAAAAAAGAAGTAACCTATGATGGTAAAGAACATGAGTTACTATTAGAGGGTGAACTACCTCTAGGAGTAACCGCTACTTATAAAAACAATAGAGCGACTAACGCAGGTATTTATAAAGCTTCAGTTACCTTAACCGATGACAACTATATCACAAGTACCAGATCAAATGAGTTAATAATACTTCCCGCTGATATCACTCAATTAGTGGAACTAAAAAGTGAGTCGTTTATATATGACGGTAAGCCAAAGTCATTAGCCATTACAGGTGAAGTACCTAAAGAACTTACACTTACTTATACTAACAATACACACACAGCAATAGGGAACCATAAAGTAACAGCGACATTAAGTGGTAGTAGTAATTATACACCAATGCCTTATACCCTATCTGCTACACTATCCATTACTAAAAAGCAAGAAGAATTACCATTACTTGATAATGTATTATTTGAACACAAAACAGAGACGTATACAGGAGACATCATCTCAATTGAAGCTACTAACCTTCCTAATAACGTAAAAGTCTCTTATGATAAAAACCAATATACTGATGCTGGTGTTTACCAAATCATAGCATCATTCTATTTCAAGGATATTTTGCTAGGTACAAAGTCTGCAACTCTTACGATTGAAAAAGCACGTATCACGGGAGTCAAGTTTAGTAAGAAAGAAGTAACTTATAATGGCAAAGAACATAAACTTCTATTAGAAGGAGAACTGCCTTTAGGTATAACCGCAACTTATAAGAACAATACTGGAACTAACGCAGGTACTTATAAAACTTCAGTAAAATTAGAAGGAGACAATTATATCACAAGTACCAGATCAAATGAGCTAATCATACTACCTGCCGATATCACTCAATTAGTCGAACTAAAAAGCCATTCGTTTATATATGATGGTAAGCCAAAGTCATTAGCCATTACAGGTGAAGTCCCTCAAGAACTAACACTTACTTATACTAATAATACACATACAGAGGTAGGCAATCATAAAGTAACAGCAACATTAAGTGGTAGTAGTAATTATACACCAATGCCTTATACCCTATCCGCAACTTTGTCTATTACTAAGAAGCAAGAAGAGTTACCATCACTTGATAAAGTATTATTTGAACATAAAACAGAAACCTATACAGGAGAGGTTATTTCAATAGAAGCAACAAACCTACCTAATAACGTAAAAGTCTCTTATGATAAGAACCAGTATACTGATGCTGGTGTTTACCAAGTCATAGCGTCATTCTATTTCAAGGACATCCTACTAGGAACTAAATCCGCTACACTAACTATCGAAAAAGCACGTATCACTGGAGTCAAGTTTAGTAAGAAGGAAGTAACCTACAATGGCAAGGAGCATGAACTACTACTAGAAGGAGAACTGCCTCTAGGCGTAACAGCAACTTATAAGAACAATACTGGAACTAACGCAGGTACTTCAATCAAAATGAGTACATCAACACTGGTATTTACCAAGTCATAGCTTCATTCTATTTCAAGGATATCTTATTAGGTACAAAAGGTTATTTCAATAGAAGCAACAAACCTACCTAATAACGTAAAAGTCTCTTATGATAAGAACCAGTATACTGATGCTGGTGTTTACCAAGTCATAGCGTCATTCTATTTCAAGGACATCCTACTAGGAACTAAATCCGCTACACTAACTATCGAAAAAGCACGTATTTAGTAAGAAAGAAGTAACTTATAATGGCAAAGAGCACGAACTTCTACTAGAGGGCGAATTACCTCTAGGCGTAACCGCTACTTATAAAAACAATCACCGATGCCTTATACACTATCCGCAACTTTGTCTATCACTAAGAAGCAAGAAGAATTACCTTCTTTAGACAAAGTAATCTTTGAATATAAAACAGAAACCTATACAGGAGAGGTTATTTCAATTGAAGCAACAAACCTGCCTAATAACGTAAGAGTAACTTATGATAAAAACCAATATACTGATGCTGGTATTTACCAAGTCATAGCGTCATTCTACTTTAAAGATATCCTACTAGGAACTAAGTCTGCTACACTGACTATCGAGAAAGCACGTATCACAGGGGTCAAGTTTAGTAAAAAAGAAGTAACTTATGATGGTAAAGAACATGAACTTCTATTAGAAGGAGAACTACCTATAGGGGTAACCGCTACTTATAAAAACAATATCCATAAGAATGCAGGTACTTATAAAGTTTCTGTAAAATTAGAAGGAGAGAACTATATCACAAGTACCAGATCAAACGAGCTAATCATACTTCCTGCTGATATCACAAAACTTGTCGAGCTAAAGAGTCAATCGTTTATATATGACGGTAAGCCGAAATCACTAGCTATTATAGGTGAAGTCCCTAAAGAGCTAACACTTACTTATACTAATAATACACACACAGAAGTAGGGAACCACACGGTAACAGCAACACTTAGTGGTAGTTCCAACTACACACCAATACCATATACTCTATCTGCTACGCTATCAATTACACAAAAAGAGGAAGAATTACCATCACTTGATAATGTGATCTTTGAACACAAGACTGAAACCTATACAGGAGAATTCATCTCGATTGACGCAACAAACCTGCCTAATAACGTAAGAGTAACTTATGATAAAAACCAATATACTGACGCTGGTATTTACCAAGTCATAGCTTCCTTCTACTTTAAAGATATCTTATTAGGTACAAAATCAGCAACTCTTACGATTGAAAAAGCACGTATCACTGGAGTCAAGTTTAGTAAGAAGGAAGTAACCTACGTAGGGAACCATAAAGTAACAGCGACATTAAGTGGTAGTAGTAATTATACACCGATGCATAACAGCAACTTATAAGAACAATACTGGAACTAACGCAGGTACTTATAAAGCTTCAGTTACCTTAGCAGGAGACAATTATATCACAAGTACAAGATCAAATGAGCTAATCATACTTCCTGCTGATATCACAAAACTTGTCGAGCTAAAGAGTCAATCGTTTATATATGACGGTAAGCCAAAGTCACTAGCCATTACAGGCGAAATACCACAAGAGCTAACACTTACTTATACTGCAACTCTTACGATTGAAAAAGCACGTATCACTGGAGTCAAGTTTAGTAAGAAGGAAGTAACCTACGTAGGGAACCATAAAGTAACAGCGACATTAAGTGGTAGTAGTAATTATACACCGATGCATAACAGCAACTTATAAGAACAATACTGGAACTAACGCAGGTACTTATAAAGCTTCAGTTACCTTAGCAGGAGACAATTATATCACAAGTACAAGATCAAATGAGCTAATCATACTTCCTGCTGATATCACAAAACTTGTCGAGCTAAAGAGTCAATCGTTTATATATGACGGTAAGCCAAAGTCACTAGCCATTACAGGCGAAATACCACAAGAGCTAACACTTACTTATACTGCAACTCTTACGATTGAAAAAGCACGTATCACTGGAGTCAAGTTTAGTAAGAAGGAAGTAACCTACGTAGGGAACCATAAAGTAACAGCGACATTAAGTGGTAGTAGTAATTATACACCGATGCATAACAGCAACTTATAAGAACAATACTGGAACTAACGCAGGTACTTATAAAGCTTCAGTTACCTTAGCAGGAGACAATTATATCACAAGTACAAGATCAAATGAGCTAATCATACTTCCTGCTGATATCACAAAACTTGTCGAGCTAAAGAGTCAATCGTTTATATATGACGGTAAGCCAAAGTCACTAGCCATTACAGGCGAAATACCACAAGAGCTAACACTTACTTATACTGCAACTCTTACGATTGAAAAAGCACGTATCACTGGAGTCAAGTTTAGTAAGAAGGAAGTAACCTACGTAGGGAACCATAAAGTAACAGCGACATTAAGTGGTAGTAGTAATTATACACCGATGCCTTATACACTATCCGCAACTTTGTCTATCACTAAGAAGCAAGAAGAATTACCTTCTTTAGACAACGTGATATTTGAGCACAAAACAGAGACGTATACAGGAGAGGTTATCTCGATTGAAGCTACTAATTTACCTAACTTAGTTACTGTAAAATACAATCAAAATGAGTACATCAACACTGGTGTTTACCAAGTCATAGCGTCATTCTATTTCAAGGATATCTTATTAGGTACAAAATCAGCAACTCTTACGATTGAAAAAGCACGTATCACTGGAGTCAAGTTTAGTAAGAAAGAAGTAACTTATAATGGCAAAGAACATGAACTTCTATTAGAAGGAGAATTACCTCTAGGCTTAACAGCAACTTATAAAAATAACAGAGCTACTTACGCAGGTACTTACAAAGCTTCTGTAAAATTAGAGGGAGACAATTATATCACAAGTACAAGATCAAATGAGCTAATCATATTACCTGCTGATATCACCAAACTTGTCGAGCTAAAAAGTAAGTCGTTTATATATGATGGTAAGCCAAAGTCACTAGCCGTTACAGGCGAAGTACCTCAAGAACTAACGCTTACTTATACTAATAATACACATACAGCAATAGGAAACCATGGTAAAGAACATGAACTTCTATTAGAAGGAGAACTGCCTCTAGGCGAATATACTGATGCTGGTATTTACCAAGTCATAGCGTCATTCTATTTCAAGGATATCTTATTAGGTACAAAATCAGCAACTCTTACGATTGAAAAAGCACGTATCACTGGAGTCAAGTTTAGTAAGAAGGAAGTAACCTACAATGGCAAGGAGCATGAACTACTACTAGAAGGAGAACTGCCTTTAGGTGTAACGGGTACCTATAAAAACAACAGAGCTACTAACGCAGGTACTTATAAAGCTTCTGTAAAATTAGAGGGAGACAATTATATCACAAGTACAAGATCAAATGAGCTAATCATATTACCTGCTGATATCACCAAACTTGTCGAGCTAAAAAATAAGTCGTTTATATATGATGGTAAGCCAAAGTCACTAGCCGTTACAGGCGAAGTACCTCAAGAACTAACGCTTACTTATACTAATAATACACATACAGCAATAGGAAACCATGGTAAAGAACATGAACTTCTATTAGAAGGAGAACTGCCTCTAGGCGAATATACTGATGCTGGTATTTACCAAGTCATAGCGTCATTCTATTTCAAGGATATCTTATTAGGTACAAAATCAGCAACTCTTACGATTGAAAAAGCACGTATCACTGGAGTCAAGTTTAGTAAGAAGGAAGTAACCTACAATGGCAAGGAGCATGAACTACTACTAGAAGGAGAACTGCCTTTAGGTGTAACGGGTACCTATAAAAACAACAGAGCTACTAACGCAGGTACTTATAAAGCTTCTGTAAAATTAGAGGGAGACAACTATATCACAAGTACCAGGTCAAATGAGCTTAAGAATTACCTTCTCTTGATAATGTAATCTTTGAACACAAAACTGAAACGTACACTGGAGATATTATTTCAATCGAAGCAACGAACCTTCCTAATCTAGTTACTGTAAAATACAACCAAAATGAATACATCAACACCGGTGCTTACCACATCATAGCGTCATTCTACTTTAAAGATATCCTACTAGGAACTAAGTCTGCTACACTGACTATCGAGAAAGCACGTATCACTGGAGTCAAGTTTAGTAAGAAAGAAGTAACCTACGACGGTAAGGAACATGAGTTACTATTAGAAGGAGAACTACCTATAGGGGTAACCGCTACTTATAAAAACAATATCCATAAGAATGCAGGTACTTATAAAGTTTCTGTAAAATTAGAAGGAGAGAACTATATCACAAGTACCAGATCAAACGAGCTAATCATATTACCTGCTGATATCACCAAGCTTGTTGAGCTAAAAAGTGAGTCGTTTATATATGATGGTAAAGCGAAGTCACTAATAATTATAGGTAAAGTCCCTCAGGAACTAACGCTTACTTATGCTAACAATACACATACAGCAATAGGGAACCACAAAGTAACAGCAACACTTAGTGGTAGCTCTAACTATACACCAATGCCTTATACCCTTTCAGCGACTTTATCCATTACACAAAAAGAGGAAGAATTACCATCACTTGATAAAGTATTATTTGAACATAAAACAGAAACCTATACAGGAGAGGTTATTTCAATAGAAGCAACAAACCTACCTAATAACGTAAAAGTCTTTTATGATAAGAACCAGTATACTGATGCTGGTGTTTACCAAGTCATAGCGTCATTCTATTTCAAGGACATCCTACTAGGAACTAAATCAGCTACACTAACTATCGAGAAAGCACGTATCACTAGAGTCAAGTTTAGTAAGAAGGAAGTAACCTACAATGGCAAGGAGCATGAACTACTACTAGAAGGAGAACTGCCTTTAGGTGTAACGGTTACCTATAAAAACAACAGAGCTACTAACGCAGGTACGTATAAAGCATCTGTAAAATTAGAAGGAGATAACTATATCACAAGTACCAGATCAAACGAACTAATCATATTACCTGCTGATATCACCAAACTTGTCGAGCTAAAAAGTAAGTCGTTTATATATGATGGTAAGCCAAAGTCACTAGCCGTTACAGGCGAAGTACCTCAAGAACTAACGCTTACTTATACTAATAATACACATACAGCAATAGGGAATCACACAGTAACAGCAACACTTAGTGGTAGTTCAAATTATACTCCAATACCTTATACCCTGTCTGCGACTTTATCCATTACTAAAAAGCAAGAAGAACTACCTTCTTTAGACAAAGTAATCTTTGAACATAAAACTGAAACCTATACAGGAGACATCATCTCAATTGACGCAACAAATTTGCCTAATAACGTAAGAGTAACTTATGATAAAAACCAATATACTGATGCTGGTGTTTACCAAGTAATAGCGTCATTCTATTTCAAGGAAATTTTACTAGGAACTAAGTCAGCTACACTAACTATCGAGAAAGCACGTATCACTGGAGTCAAGTTTAGTAAGAAAGAAGTAACCTATGATGGCGAAGAGCATGAACTACTACTAGAAGGAGAACTGCCTCTAGGCGTAACAGCAGTTTATAAAAACAACAGAGCTACTAACGCAGGTACTTATAAAGCTTCTGTAAAATTAGAGGGAGACAACTATATCACAAGTACCAGGTCAAATGAGCTTATCATACTACCAGCTGATATCACAAAGCTTGTCGAGCTAAAAAGTGAGTCGTTTATATATGATGGTAAGCCAAAGTCACTAGCCGTTACAGGTGAAGTCCCTCAAGAACTAACACTTAATTATACTAATAATACGCATACAGCAATAGGAAACCATAAAGTAACAGCTACACTTAGTGGCAGTACTAACTATACACCGATGCCTTATACAATATCAGCAACTTTGTCCATTACTGAAGAACAGGAAGAGCTCCCTTCATTAGATAAAGTAATTTTTAAAGATATAATTGCTATTTACAGTGGTCAACCATACAAAATTATTGCTACAAACCTTCCTAAGGATGTAACTGTAAAGTACAGTGATAACTCCTTTACTAATTCAGGTATTTATGTCATCACTGCAGACTTCTATTATCAAGAGATTTTATTAGGACATAAAAGAGCAACGCTTACTATAGAGAAAGCCACCATCACAGGTGTACAGTTCAGTAAAAAAGAAGTTAGCTATACTGGTACAGCCCATCAGCTTTTATTAGAAGGAGATTTACCTCAAGGGGTAAAAGCAACCTATCAAAACAATAAACACATTGACGCAGGAAAATATAAAGCTTCTGTAAAACTAGAAGGAGACAATTATATCACGAGTACTCGTACAAATCTATTGATCATTAGACCAGCAGATCTTACTAGATTAGTGAGCTTAAAGAATCAATCGTTCAAATACGATGGACAGCCAAAATCTTTAAATATAGAAGGTCATATACCTCAAGGACTACGTATTACTTATCTAAACAATACGCATACAGACATTGGTCACTATATGGTTACAGCCACATTAGAGGGAAGTAGTAACTACACTCCTATGCCTCATACAATGACAGCGATATTGTCAATAAGCCACGAAGGCGAAACCCTACCAAACTTAGACAACGTTATTTTTGAAGATAAATCTGTTATTTACAATGGTAATTCTCATAAACTAGAAGCATACAATATTCCTAATGAAGTCAATGTAGAATATGACAGAAACTACTATGACAACGCAGGAGAATATAGTATAAAAGCTTCTTTCTATTATAAATCAATACTTATTGGTACCAAAACAGCCAAGTTAACAATAGAGAAAGCTAAACTAACCAATATCACATTTAGCAAACTTACAGTGGATTATACAGGTAAACCTCAGAAGATCTTAATCAAAGGAAAACTGCCTAAAGGCGTAACTGCCACTTACGAAAATAATATCCATACAGAAGCAGGGATTTATAAAGCTAGTGTTACACTAGAAGGCGATAATTATATCACTAGCAAACGTACAGCTAATCTTACCATCAAGCCACTTGATATACACAAATTCATTTCATTTCCTAACCAAGCTTTTGTATATGACGGACAACCTAAAACACTTACCTTGACAGGAAACTTACCCCATCCTCTAAAAGTGACTTATGAAAACAATACACATACAGAGATAGGGAAATATCAAGTAAAAGCTACCATTGAAGGAAGTAGTAATTATGCTCCAATGCCTTATGTAATAACAGCAACTTTGGTCATCAGAAGTGATGATGAAGCAGCCGATATAGTTGAACTATCTATTAATGAACAAGTATTTAAAAACCCAACTAGTAAGATAACATACATCTTGCCTTGTGGAGAAAAATATGCTCGAATAGAATTTAATGAATTAAGTGCAGGAGCTTTTATCACTAACAACATAAAAGAGGAATACTTATTACATTATTCAGGTACGTTTACAATTCCCGTAACAGTTAAATCTGAATCACAGACACTTACTAGAGAATACACAATAGAACTAATCAGACCTGTACCTTTCGAAAAAGTAGCGATAATGAAGCCAGATAATTCTTTTGTCATAAATATGAACTCAGCCACAAATGGAGGTTTTAACTTCACCTCATTTAATTGGTATAGAGATGATATGCTAGTGAGTACAAATAACTATTATATAGCAGGAGCGCACAGTGATATCAATAACAATAATCAAGTCCAACATCACTTAATACTGACAACGGATAAAGGAGAAAAAGTCTATACCTGTAAACAAATTATAGAGATCAATAATACAAACAAGGTCAAACTATTCCCAAATCCAGTAGATCAAAACAAAATAGTCAATATTGTTTTTGATATGGAAAGAACCTCTTTTAGTCCTGCTAGGCTAGAAATATATTCTATTCTAGGAAACAAAGTATTAGAGGCTGAACTACCCAACCGAGAGAACAGTATTCACCTCCTACCTCATTTACAAAGTGGTAAATACATCGCAGTTATTCTAATCAATAACGAAAAGAAAATTATCAACTTCATCATCAAATAATTTTTCACTTTCTGTTTATACTTCCGAAAGGTTGAATCTCATCACTGAGTTCAACCTTTCTTTTTTAATAATCCTAGTAAACCCAACTCTCCAGTGCCACAGGTTTATAATTCATTACTTACACTACTACACCTCTGTTATAATTCTGAGCTTGCGAAGAATCCCCTCTCTAATTTCTCTTTTTTCCTTCTCTTATATCCACTTAGAGAAGGGCAATCTTAGTAAAAGGTTACTTTTTTCTAAATTTTTTAATTACATAAAAACATTATAGCCTGTATATCAATCATTTATTAAAAATAAGAATTATATCAACCATTTGATAAAGTCAGTAAAACTGAACCATAAGAGCCTTTTCTTGGACAATACTAGGAGAATACTAGGACTATAACGGGGTTAGTTTAACTTTTGCCCAAGAATACTCCTTTTATACTTCTTCTATTCTTCTTTTATGAAAACGATAGATGACCATACAGTATTCAAAATAAGCTCTCTAGAAGGCGAAATCATTCGCTTTGATATTCTTCATTTGATGTTCTCATTTTTATAAAGTGTGATGTACACTAGGACAACTTCTTTTATCGATTGTTTGAACAGTTAAATAATAATATATCAGCATTTTATATATTGTAACAACCAAAAAATGAGATAATCATGGCAGAAATCAAAGAAGGAATATTAGGTGCTGTAGTAGGAAAGGTAGGAACCGTAGTGGGCGTACTCTGGAGAGGTAGAAATATACTCCGTGCTAAGCCCCTAAAGTCAAGTAAAAAAGCGACAGAGGCTCAGTTAAAGCAATGGGATAAGATGAGTCTTGTATCTACCTTTGCTAGTAAATTCAAGGATTTTGTCAATGCGCATTGCCCTGCAGTGTACAATGGGGAGAAATGGATTACAGGAAAAGAACAAATGATTTCTAGGCTGATGAAACAAGGCATCACAATGCATGAAGGAGAGCAATATGTACAAATAGACAAGGTACTACTCTCTATCGGAACCCTGGCTCCTGCTGTGATAAAGAAAATAAGCACCCTCAAAACAGGTAAGCTAAAAGTACAATGGGATAATCATCTAATCAATCCCTTGACACTAGATACAGACGTACTGACGATCATGGCGTACCACGAAGAATTAGATAAATTCACGACCATCTCTACTATCGGACAACGCAAAGATAGATATACTCACTTTGCTCTACCAAAAGACTGGCAAGAGGGGAAAGTCTATCTGTGGAGTATGTGGAAAGCACAAGACGGTAGTGTACATAGCACAAGTTGTTTTCACGGGATCTTAGAAGCAGAAAATGGGGAACAGATAACCGAAAACAGAGAGCAGAAAACAGGAAATGAGGGAACGGAGAATGAGAATAAGGGAACTGGGAACCGTGGAACAAGTAACAAGGGAACGGAGAATGAGGAAACTGAGAACAGAGAAACAGATAACGTGGAAACTGGAAATGAGGGAATACTTGTGCCTGCAACGGATAGTGTAACTGAATCATCACTTCCTATCTCTCTTATGGAAGAAGAGCCCATAACTAAAAAAGAACTACCACCTGGACTCATTCGTCAAGTCAGAAAGAAAATCATAAAAGAAATAAAGTCAAGAGAGTATTCTACTAGAGATAATAAGCATGAAGGGATTATTAATGGAGCACGGTCTGTCTTAGAAGCACTGAAGGCTGAGGAGGAACAGAGAGAGTGAAATACCAGAGGTTAATTCACAACACGTTATTCTTGAAATCTAGTAGAATATATCACAATAATTTTAAGGCGCTTACGCATTATCTTAATAGCGAATATCTTTTAAATTAGTACTCGCTATTTAAACCATTCTTACATATATAAAGTCACTTATGAACTGGGAGGATAAACTAAACAAATTGGGAGGGATAGGAATACTATCCACTTTTATAAAACCGAATGATCATGCTTTGGATATAGCACAGTATATTAAAAATAATAATTTACAGTTACCTAAAGCATATCTTACATTCTCCACTCGTTATGGTTATGGTATATTTAACAATGATAGCGTTGTCAAAAGTACTGATAGAATCCCTGTAGGCTATAGCGATAATACAATCCCTATATCTTTCATTTATGGTTGGGGATCAGATGACGAATCTCTACAAAACACAAGAAAAGCATTATTAGATCAGATTGACAAACATTATTTTGTGTTTGCTGAAGGAAACCCTGGAGATTATATCTTAATCAATATGTCCAATGGAAGTATTTATTATTATGCTCATGATGATTTGCCTTCTAGTAGTTTATATCTGATAGCGAATAGTTTTGAAGACTTTATAGATAGACTTCAACTCAATACGAATACAATGCATGATGAGGATGAAGATGATGATCTAGAAGAAGAGTGGTTTGCTGATGATTTTTAAAATTACATCATATTGAATTGCTATAAATTAGATTTTGTATTAATATGATTTCTTGTTCTAATTTAGAAATCTTTATTACTAGAGGTTTTACAATCTCTCTCCTCACCTACTCCTTAAAAATCAGAAGTGACAAACTTTAACTAATTCCAGCACTTAGAGGTAGATTATTTATAAATAAGTGTCAGAGTTTATCTATAATTATTATTTATATTTGTAGCGAGTTATAACAATATGTATTAAAAAGAAATAGAATGAATACAGACGAAAAGTTTCACGACGAAATGGGAGACAACCACATCGCATCTAGTGATGCAACTCCACTTAGAAGTGATGCATTTGACCGCACAGATGACGAAAAAATAGAATTGATAAAAAAAGATGTAGAAAACATTCTTAACACTTTAGGATTAGACTTGACAGATGACAGTCTTAAGGGTACACCTAACCGTGTAGCTAAAATGTTTGTAAAAGAGATGTTTGGGGGATTAAATCCTGCTAAAAAGCCAAGTGCTTCTACATTTGACAATAAATATAAATACAACGAGATGTTGGTAGAAAAGAACATTGTAGTTTATTCTACTTGTGAACATCACTTACTACCTATCGTTGGGCGTGCTCACGTAGCGTATATATCTAATGGTACTGTAGTAGGTCTTTCTAAGATGAACCGTATCGTTGATTTTTATGCAAAGAGACCTCAGGTACAAGAGCGTTTAACTATTCAAATTGTAAATGAATTAAAACGTGTATTAAACACAGAAGATGTGGCATGTATCATCGATGCAAAACACTTATGTGTAAACTCAAGAGGAATCCGCGATATCGAAAGTAGTACTGTAACTGCTGAGTTCGGAGGAAAATTCCAAGATGAGAACGTTCGTAAAGAGTTCTTAAACTATATCCAATTAGAGACTAAGTTCTAAACATTACAAATTATATTATGCCTTTATATCAAGAACAGCAATTAAAAATGTACAACTCCATCACTGGAGAGAAAGAAGTTTTCAAACCTATCCATGAGGGTAAAGTGGGTATGTATGTATGTGGACCAACAGTCTACAACTATGTACACCTTGGGAACTGTCGTACTTTTATATCTTTTGACTTGGTATATCGTTATTTAAAACACTTAGGGTATGCTGTGCGTTACGTTCGTAATATTACTGACGTAGGACATATGGTAGACGATGTAGATGAAGGAGAAGATAAAATCGCTAAAAGAGCGCGTATTGAGCAGATAGAACCAATGGAGATTGTTCAGAAATATACTTTGAACTTTCACAATATTCTAAAACAGTTCAATAACCTACCTCCTAGCATTGAACCAACGGCTACTGGGCATATCATCGAGCAAATAGAAATCATACAAGCGATCATCAACAATGGTTTTGCTTATGAAGTAAATGGATCTGTGTACTTCGATGTAGAGAAATACAATCAGTCTCATAACTATGGAATATTAAGTGGTCGTAAGATAGAAGATATGATGTCTAATACAAGAGATTTAGATGGACAATCTGACAAGCGCAATCCATTAGACTTTGCACTTTGGAAAAATGCAGAGCCTCAGCATATCATGAGATGGCCTTCACCATGGGGAGATGGATTCCCTGGATGGCATCTAGAGTGTACTGCTATGAGTACAAAATACTTAGGTAAACACTTCGATATACACGGAGGTGGAATGGATTTAAAATTCCCTCACCATGAGTGTGAGATTGCACAGAATGAAGCTTCTACAGGTAACTCACCTGTAAACTACTGGATGCATGCTAATATGCTTACTCTAAACGGTAAGAAAATGGCTAAATCTACAGGAAATAATATTCTTCCTGATGAATTATTCTCTGGCGAGAACAATATCCTTAGCAAAGGATTTGCTCCTGCTGTAGCAAGGTTCTTTATCTTACAAGCGCACTATAGAAGTATCTTAGACTTCTCTGATGATGCTATCTTAGCGTCTGAAAGAGGATATCAAAGATTAATGGAAGCTATCAAATCTCTAAAAGATTTGAAAACTTCTAGCAACTCTTCTGTTGATATTACAAAATGGAGACAATCGTGCTATGATGCAATGAATGATGACTTTAACAGTCCGATTTTAATTGCAAACTTATTTGAAGCAGTTAAATTCATTAACCTGATTAAGGACAATAAAGAAACTATTTCGGCTACAGACTTAGACACTTTAATTCACAGTATGAACGCATTTGTATTTGATGTATTAGGTTTAGAAAACACTGAAACAGCAAGTGCTAATAACGAAAAACTAGAAGGTGTAGTCAATATGCTTATCGGAATGCGTAATGAGGCTAGAGCAAATAAAGATTTCGCAATGTCTGACCACATTCGAGATGAACTAGCTAAAATCGGTATTCAACTAAAAGATGGTAAAGAAGGTACTTCCTTCTCTCTATAAATACACAAAAGAGGTTATTCTATGAATAGCCTCTTTTTTTATGTATACCTCACCTACAATAGTTAAGTTTATTTTTTATGATTATAAAATAGTCTTGCTAAAACTAATTCCTTCTACTCATTTCTAACCTAGAATTTCTTACTTTTAGCACTATAATTAAACTCATCGTACATTTGTACACTTTCATATTTCTGTTACTATGCTAAAGAAAATATTAATATTCCCATTTGTAATATTAGTCCGTTTTTATCAGCTGGCTATTTCACCATTCTTCCCTCCTGCTTGTCGATACAGCCCTACTTGCTCACAATACACCTTAGAAGCACTAAAAAAACATGGACTTTTTAAAGGTGGTTGGTTAGCTATAAAGCGAATCGCTAGTTGTGGACCATGGGGAGGTAAAGGATATGATCCCGTGCCTTAATTATTATTTAGGTAAACTAGGAACTGGGGAACACAAAACAAGGAGCTGGTAACTGAAATAGAAAACAAAAAACAATGAAGTACTCTTGGGTGTAAACCACAATTACTCTTTTGAGAATAAAGATTATTTCATACATTTATCATCTAACAGTATAAAAAACTATGATACATTCATTACATATGATTTGGAACCCGTCAGAAGGGTTAGATTTAGGATTTATTAAACTGAGATATTACAGTCTTATGTTTGTAATCGCATTTGGTTTAGGATGGTTCTTAATGAAAAAGATATATGATCGCGAAGGACTAAGTGTTGAGAAACTAGACAAATTATTTATCTATACTGTATTAGCAACTTTAATAGGAGCTCGTCTAGGACATGTATTCTTCTACGATTGGGATTATTATAAAGATCACTTATTTGAGATTATATCACCAGTTCGTTTCACACCTAAGTTTGAAATCGTTGGTTTTAGTGGATTAGCAAGTCATGGTGCTGCTATTGCTATTATCACTGTTATGTATTTTTACAGTAAAAAGATTATTCAAAAACCTGTACTTTGGATACTAGATAGAGTAATCATCCCTGTGGCAATAGGGGGAGTTTTTGTTCGTTTAGGGAACTTCTTTAACTCAGAAATTATAGGACACGAAACTACGAATGCTTTAGGTATTCGATTTTTAAGAGATAAATTCTCTCCTAGAGAAGCAATGGAGATTACAGGAATTCCTGATTATAACCAAGCTTATGACGCGATAGCTCATAATCCACAGTTTGCAGAAGCTTTAAACCTAGTGGTAGCTAAACACCCTACTCAACTTTATGAGGCATTTGGATATATACTTGTGTTCATTATTGTTTACTATATGTATTGGAAGACAGATGCACGCAAAAAGTTAGGCTATATCTTTGGAGTATTCTTAGTACTACTGTGGATGGTAAGATTTATAGTAGAATATATGAAAGAAAGTCAAGGAGGTTTTGAAGATCAACTAGGCAATATTTTATCAACTGGACAATGGTTAAGTATTCCATTTATCATCGTAGGTATTTACTTATGGGTTACTGCCAAGAATAGAGTATACGAATCATAAATATACAGAGAGCTAATCAATCTAGATTAGCTCTCTTTTTTTATATTTCTCTCTTGAAAGTATAATAGATCCTTTGTGTTGCACTCCCCATAATACAAGGGGCTGTAGACACTAGCTCCCATCCTTGACTTCCTAGATCATTTAGTGTATCATCAGTCTCCTTCATTTCCATTTTTGCAAAGAATCCACTAGTCACTACTTCAATTGTTTTATATTCAAATCGTTTCATAATATTGTTATTAGTTCATTCTAAGATAATCAATTAAACCCAGATTATGCAACAAACATATAAACGAAAAGTAATTATACAAAATAGGTCTGAATTAGCTCTAAAAGCACACTATAATATGGTTTTAGAGCTAATGAAAGAACTATGAAGTAGAATTGCTTTGTAGTATTTGGTTAATGCATAATGTGGGTTTAACATTACACCTCGAAATAATTCACTATTGTTTTGGCTGATTCTAACGTACCCTATTTTTAACTAAGGATAAAAATGTTTTAGTTACTAACATCAATATTACTAGACATTCTTTTCTTTTTAACGAACAATTTCACAGATAAAATCACTACTTTTCTGAATGTAAACAAGGCATTCAATGGACAAGAACTATACGACTCAGGATAGAGGAAATAAAAAAGACTACCAGCAATATTTAGAAGCAATGGACATGATAGCTATCGAGAAGGTGGCTTCTGCAAGTGTGTTCTTTGAGGCAAAAGAGGGAAATGTACTAGTAGATGTAGGAATGGCCTCAGGAACGAGTACAGCTATATTAGCTCAACTATTTCCTAAACTACAAATAATAGGTATTGATATCAATCCTAAAATGGTTCAATTCGCTGAAGAAGCGTATAACCTTCCAAATCTCTCATTCCAAGAAGATGATGGCGAAAAACTATTGACTTTTGAAAAGAATACAATTAGTGGATTCTTTAATTGTTCAGCGATTCACCATATTACTTCATATAACGACTATGACAATAACAGAGCATATAATACACTTCGCAGACAAGTAGAGTTGTTGAAAGATAAAGGAGTGCTAGTTATTCGTGATTTTGTCAAAGTAGAACAACAAGAGGTTATACTAGAGCTATCTACTCTAACTAAAGAGACCACCCCTAGTGATGCAGAGTTGTTCGTTCAATTTTCTCAAACAGCTAGATCATTAGCAAAAGAAAAAGGTTTTCCGATTGAAGAAATAGAACCACTAAAACCTAATACAAGGCGATTTCATGCATTTTATACTGATGTAGTAGAGTTTATTCGTCGCAAAGATTATTATGCGAATTGGGACATTGAATTACAAGAAGAGTATGGATATTATACACAACAAGAATTTGAAACAATCTTTAAGAAACTAGGATTGCGAATCATTATATCTACTCCTATCTACAATCAATGGATCATTAATAATCGCTATAAAGACCAATTTACAATCTATAACTTAGCAGGAGAAGAAATAGGCTTTCCTCCTACGAACTATTTGATTGCAGGAGAAAAAGTATCTGGTGGAAAACAATTGCAACTAACTAGACATTTACCAAAAAACAATACACCATTCTTAACCTTATCTACCTTTAAAAATATAAACACAAATAGGTTATATGATATTGTAAAACGACCAAATAAAGTAATAGATATTATCCCTTATAGAAATAGTGATAGTGGCTTAAAGGTAATCGCTAAACATGGATATCCTCGTCCATTAGCTAATGTCAAAACAGATAGTTCTATCTTAGATAATAAACAATATAGCGGCTATATACCTGAAGGGCTTGCAATAGCTGAAACAGACAATATAAAAACAGAAATAGAGAACAGATTTAATATTAAACCTGAGGAATATGAAACTACTTATACTTCCCTAAATTACTATACATCCCCAGGTGGTATCAATGAAAAGGTAACTTCTATACTCATAGAGCTACACTCACCTGTTTCATTAAATACTCCATTAAATGAAGGGTATTCAGGTTTTAAAGATTCAGGTTATTTACATGAATACGATGCTGTACAACTCCTTAACACTGCTCAGACAGGTGCATTAGTAGAAGCTAGATTAGAAGTGAATATCTATAATCTATTTTTAAAGTTAAACATACCATTACCTAAATGGTTAGGACAAAAAACAACTATACAAAATGTAGAGAAGATTCAGGCAACTGATTTAGAAAAACTATTACAGTTAAATACAAAAGAATACATCCATAATGATAGTCAAGCTGGTTTCTTAAAGACACACAGAGCTTCTTTTGAAGCAACAGGTATTGATAAAGACTCTGCGATACTAGAATATGTATCCCCTACTCAATATAGTACTAATACGGTAGTAACTCTTCCTGTATTTAAAAACAATGGTACCCTCTATGTAGGTCTAGAAACTAGAAGTCTTCCTGTACCCCAAATATTCACTAACAATAGTACGATTATAACGGTACCAGCATTTCGACTATCTAAAGAGGTAAGAAACTACTATGACTTAGAACAATATCTGAATACCCTGAAGTTTGGCAATAGCAATGTAATTGGATACTCTAAATTAGGAGAAAAGTACTTTCCTAGTATAGGAATTACGCCCGAACAAGTATATCCGTATATTATCCATCTAGATCAGCCTACTGATACACTACATTGGATAAAAATAAATGACCTAATGAATAATCTAGACAAAATAGTTGATGCTCATCTCTTAATAGCATTATGTCGATTATATCATAGTCAACAATAATAACGATTAGATTACTAGCCTAAGTAACACTAGTCTTTGACTAGTCCTAAAATAAAAAAGCCACTCCTTGCGGAGTGGCTTTTTTTTATAAATACAAGTTCTAAGATAGAATTAGTTTTTCTCAACTAACATTTCCTCTTGAGCTTCTTTATGTCTTCTTTCGATTTCTTCTTTATCTTTTCTTGGCATAGTATCCACTAATACTGGAGTAGCTAAGAATAATGAAGAATAAGTACCTACAATAATACCGATTAACATCGCAAAGATAAATCCTCTGATTGAATCACCTCCGAATACGAACATGATTAATAATACTAGGATTAAAGTAAGCGAAGTATTAATAGTTCTCGATAATGTAGTATTTACTGAATCATTAACGATCTTATTGAAATCTCCTTTTGTTTTACCTGCGATGTACTCACGTACACGGTCAAATACAATTACGGTATCATTCATAGAATAACCAATAACAGTTAAGATCGCAGCGATGAAGTGCTGGTCAATCTCCATATGCCAAGGCATAAACTTATATGTTAATGAGTAGATACCTAATACAAAGATAACGTCGTGCGCAACAGAAACAATAGCTCCTAATGAATACTGCCATTTTCTAAAAGAAATAACTAAGTAAATAAAGATAGCAGCCATAGACCCTAATACAGCCCAATATGCATTCTGTTTAACGTCTTTTGCCATACTTGGTCCAACTTTAGAAGCTTGGATAACTCCTAATGTTTTTCCTTCTGTAGCATTAACGAACTCTTCATAAGTCATAGGAGATGAATAGTACCCTTTTAACCCTTCGTATAACTTCTCGTTTACTTCTTGGTCTACTGCAGCACCTTCTTCTTCAACTTTATATTTAGTAGTAAGTTTTAACTGTTGTTTATTTCCGAATACTTTCGCTTCAACATTTACACCAAATACTTCTCCTAATTTATCACTTACTTCGTTAGCTGTAACTTCTTTATCAAACTTAACTTGGAATGTTCTACCTCCAACAAAGTCAGTTCCTTGATCAAATCCGTTGATTGCAAATGAAGCAAAAGAAACCACTACAATGATTAATGATAAACCATAAGTAGCTTTCTTCATTTTTAAGAAATCAAAGTTGAAGTTTGTAAACCAGTTTTTAGTAATATTTGTACTGAATGCTAAAGTTCTACCAGCTTTAACGTCTCTATCCATAAAGATACGAGCGATAAAGATTGAAGTAAATAATGAAGTAGCAATACCGATTAACAATGTCGTAGCAAATCCTTTAATAGGTCCTGATCCAAAAGCGAATAAGATAACCCCTGTTAAGATATGTGTAACGTTAGCATCAACAATTGGACGCATAGCACCATGCCAGCTATAAGATTCTTTAATCGTATCTGCAAGACTCATTCCCTTACGCAAACATTCTTTTGCACGTTCAGAAATAATAATATTCGCATCCACCGCAGTACCCATCGTTAATACGATACCTGCAATACCTGGTAATGTCAATACAGCACCTAAACTAGCAAGGATACCAAATAAGAATAATAAGTTCGCTAATAAAGCAATATTTGCATACCATCCAGCTCTACCGTAGTAGAATGCCATCCAAGCAGCAACAATAATTAAACCAGCCACAGCAGATAACATACCAGCATCGATAGCTTGTTGTCCTAAAGATGGTCCTACGATTTCAGATTGAACGATATCTGCACCTGCAGGTAATTTACCAGCACGTAAGATATTCGCTAAGTCTTTCGCATCAGCAACAGTAAAGTCACCTGAGATAGATGATCTACCACCAGAGATAGGTCCACTAGTAACACCTGGAGCTGAATAAACGATATTATCTAATACAATAGCAATATTAGAGTGCTCTGTATAAGCTTTTCCTGTTAACTCTTCCCATACTTTAGCTCCTTTAGGACTCATTGTCATCCCTACTACAGGACGGCTAAATTGATCATACTCATCTTGAGCACCAGTAATAACGCTTCCACTTAAAGGAGGAATACCTTCTCTATTTGTTTTTAAAGCATATAACTCAACTAAATCAGGAGCTTTTTTACTTGGTTTACCCCATGCAAAACGAGCATATTTTTGATCTGCTGGTAATAAGTTACGTACATCAGCTCTGTTTAAATAAGCATTTACTTTAACTGTATCTTTCGTTTGGAAATATCCTAAGATTGGGCTTCCTTGTTGTCCACCCATTGCGAATAAGTCTAATAAAGGGTTGAATTCTTTATTAGCTGCATTCCCCATAGAGTCTTTTGCTACAGTACCTAATAATGCTTCAACATCTGAGTTAGTTGTTGTATTATCAGTAGCAATCTCTTTTTGATTAGCTTGCTTTTCAGTTGTTTTTAAGTACTCATTAGCAGCCATGATATAGTTTCCTATTTCATCTACTTTATAAGTTTCCCAAAACTCTAACTGAGCAGTACTTTGTAATAAATTTTTAATACGATCTACGTCTTTTGCTCCTGGAAGCTCAACTAAGATACGCCCTGTATCCCCTAACATTTGAATATTTGGCTGAGAAACACCGAACTTGTCGATACGCTCTCTGAATACACGGTAAGCACTCTCTATAGATTCTTTTACTTTTTTATCTAAGATAGACTTTACTTGGCTATCAGACATTCCAACAGTAATCTCACTTAAGTTTCTGTTTGCAAAAATATCTGCAGATGCTAATTTTACATTTCCTTTTGATTCTTTATCAAAAGCAGTGTAAAAAGCATCTAAGTAACTTTGATTACCTTGTCTTTGTGATTCAGCTTCTGCTAACGCTTTATTGAACGTAGCGTTCTTTGAATTATTAGCTAAACCTTTTAAAATGTCTTTGATTGATATTTGCAACGTAACATTAATACCTCCTTCTAAGTCTAATCCTTTATTGATTTGCTTAGCTCTCACTTCATTGAATGTTTGTCCTAAAAATACCGTTTGGTTACCAATTGAATCAAGGTATTGTAATTCTTTTGTTGAATCTCCACCAGCAAAAGCTTTCGCTTTATCCTCATAATGGTTGGTAACAAAGGTAAATGACAGTTGGTAAATACTTACCAATGCAAAGATAATTGCAAAAAATTTAACGAGTCCTTTGTTTTGCATTATTACTAAAAATTAATTATTTACTTTTTTTAAAACGAGCAAATATATGATATAGACAATGATTAAGCAATTCTTTGACTAAGAATATCAGTAAAAAGAGCTTTTTTCTATTACATATATTTTAACAATTAAACAATCTTTTACTATTCAATTGTTAATTCCTTATTTGTATCCCTAACAGCATTTACACTATCAGCAAATTTCTGAGATTCCTCCTCATTTAATTTTAATTCTACAATCTCTTCTATTCCTTCTTTTCCAATAACACAAGGAACTCCTATACACAATCCTTCTTGCCCGTACTCACCTTGTAAGTATACAGAGCATGGGATTAACTTTTTAAAGTCATTTAAGATACTATCCACAACATTAGCTACAGCTGCTCCGGGTGCATACCATGCAGATGTTCCTAATAACTTTGTTAAAGTAGCTCCACCCACCATTGTTGATTTACATACTTCTTCTTGTTCTGCTTCTGTCAACAACTCACTTACTGGAATACCTTTATAAGTAGCCAATCTGATTAATGGAATCATTGTAGTATCTCCATGTCCTCCAATAACCATTCCTTCAATATCTCCAACAGGTTTATTTAGTTTTTGAGATAAGAAATATTTAAAACGTGAAGAGTCTAAAGCTCCTCCCATACCTATTACTTTCTTACGATCTAATCCTGATATTTTTAAAGCTGCTAGAGTCATTGTATCAAGAGGGTTAGTCACTATCACAAAAATAGCATTAGGAGAGTATTTTAAAGCACTTTCCATAACTGACTTTACTACTGATGCATTAGTACCTATTAATTCCTCACGAGTCATTCCTGGTTTTCTTGGAATTCCTGAAGTAACTACTACTACCTCACTATTAGCTGTTAAACTATAGTCATTAGTACTTCCCTTAACAATAGTATCAAATTTAGAGTTAGATGCACATTGCATGATATCCATTGCTTTACCTTCTGCATATCCTTCTGCAATATCAACTAAAACTACTTCACTAGCGATTCTTCTATTAGCAATAACGTCAGCACATGTAGCTCCAACATTTCCTGCTCCAATAATTGTAACTTTCATAACTTTATATCTTTTTATTAAAAAAAGGTCAAGGCATATAATATGCTTGACCTTTATAATTTTACATATTTAAATACTAAGCATCAATTTTAGCATAAGTAGCATTTTTCTCAATAAAATCTCTACGTGGTGGAACTTCGTCTCCCATTAACATAGAGAATACTCTATCTGCCTCTTGTAAACTATCTATTGTTACTTGTCTAAGAATTCTATGTTCTGGATTCATTGTAGTATCCCATAATTGCTCAGCATTCATCTCTCCAAGACCTTTATAACGCTGAACACTTGATCCACTTCCCATTTTCTCCATTAACTCAAGACGTTCTTCATCTGTCCATGCATATTCTTTACGTTGCCCCTTTTTAACCATATATAATGGAGGTGTAGCAATATAAACATATCCATTTTCTATTAACCCTCTCATATAACGGAAGAAGAAAGTTAAAATCAACGTTGCGATGTGGCTACCGTCCACATCGGCATCACACATGATTACTACTTTATGATAACGTAATTTCTCAAGGTTTAATGCTTTACTATCCTCTTCTGTTCCCATTGTAACACCTAAAGCAGTAAAGATATTCTTAATCTCTTCGTTTTCGAATACTTTGTGTCCCATTGCTTTTTCTACGTTAAGAATCTTACCTCTTAATGGTAGAATTGCTTGGAAGTTACGATCACGTCCTTGTTTTGCAGTACCTCCCGCAGAGTCTCCCTCCACTAGGAATACTTCACATTTAGAAGCATCTTGTTCAGAACAATCAGATAACTTTCCTGGTAATCCACCACCGACCATAACAGTCTTACGTTGAACCATCTCACGTGCTTTCTTAGCAGCGTGTCTAGCTTGAGCAGCTAAAATAACCTTTTGAACAATAATCTTAGCATCATTTGGATGTTCTTCTAAGTAGTTCTCTAGCATTTCTGCTACAGCCTGACTCACAGGAGATACAACTTCTCTATTACCAAGTTTTGTCTTTGTTTGTCCTTCGAATTGAGGCTCCATTACCTTCACAGAGACAATTGCAGTCAATCCTTCTCTAAAGTCATCACCTGTAATTTCGAACTTAAGCTTCTCTAACATTCCTGAAGCATCTGCATATTTCTTCAATGTTCTAGTAAGCCCCATACGGAATCCTTGTAGGTGCGTTCCTCCCTCATGCGTATTAATATTATTCACGTAAGAATAAATATTCTCTGCATAAGTATCATTATAAACTAATGCAACTTCAACAGGGATTTCTCCTTTATCAAGTTCCATAGAGATTACATCTTCAATAATTGGCACACGGCTACCATCTAAGAATTTAATAAACTCTTTTAATCCTTCTTTTGAGAAGAATACTTCATGCTTAACTTCACCGTTGTCTTCAATAACTCGTTTATCTGTAAGCGTTATCTTTAATCCTTTATTTAAGAAAGATAATTCTCTTAAACGTCCAGCTAAAGTGTCATACGAATACTCAAGAGTTTGCGTGAAAATAGTATGGTCTGGTTTAAATGTAACCGATGTTCCTCGTTTATCTGTTTCACCAATAACTTTTACTGGAAATAAAGCTTTACCACGCGAATATTCTTGTTCGTAAATCTTACCTTCACGATAAACAGTTGCTCTTAACAAATCAGATAATGCGTTCACACACGATACCCCTACTCCGTGAAGACCTCCAGATACTTTATAAGAATCCTTGTCAAACTTCCCTCCAGCACCAATCTTTGTCATTACTACTTCTAAAGCAGACACTCCTTCTTTTTTGTGGATGTCTACTGGGATACCACGTCCATTATCTTCTACAGTAATAGAGTTATCCTCGTTTATAGTAACGCTTATTGTATCACAATAACCAGCTAAAGCCTCATCAATTGAGTTATCAACCACTTCATATACTAAATGGTGTAATCCTCTTACTCCTACATCACCAATATACATCGAAGGACGCATCCTTACGTGTTCCATTCCCTCAAGAGCTTGAATGCTATCCGCCGAATAATTATTCTTATTTGTTTCTTGGCTCATAATAATAATCTAAAATATCTAACGTACAAATATAACAATTATCAAAGACTTTATCAACTCTAAACAAGTCTAAAATGCATATCTATCACAAATAAAAACAAAAAAACGCAGATGTTTTCACACCTGCGTTTCATACTTTTTTATAAAGGACTTTTACATTAATTCGTGAATTGTAAATTCACAATTGTTAAACGTAAATCTCTCATGTACTTTTCTTCCTAATAACTCCTTGGCGATTGGAGCATCCATAGAAACGGCTAATACAGAACGGTCGTCTAAAACAATTTTTGGCAAAGCTGCTGAGAAAAATAAATACACTGTATTTACTTGTACTAAACTTCCAAATTCTACTACAGAACTCACTTTTTCATCATCTATTTTAGCAACTATATCTCGCATAGCTATGTTTTCTAAAATCTTCTTACTCAAGTTTTCTTGTTCTAAATACATCATTGACAAGCCTGTCTCGTGTTTGTCTCCAGCAGAACTTTTGGCGTCGTTCTGCGCGTCGATTGTCAAATCTTCTACAATTCCTTGCAACGCTTCCACCTTGTCATTTAACCGTTCTAAACAAATTGTTTTTAACTTCTTTTTTAATGTCATCATTACGTCTTTAAAATTTCTTTCTTTGCGAAATCGAAAGAAAATACATGTTTTGTTGTTTGTAACGACAAAAGTAAGTTATTAATCAATGAAAAAAAACAGTATTGTGCACCTTTTAGCGAATTTTAGTCATAAATTATCAGTTTTTAGCTTTTTTTCTGATTACAAAATCTCAAAAATCGAATTTATACATTGCTCCTCCCATAATCTGTACACCTTGCACCTTAAAATTATCCCATTGATTATATTTCTGATTAAATAAGTTATTGGCTTTTAAGAACAGAGTCCAATTTTTAGTTGGTCTATACCCAACTTTCATATTTAAATCTACATAATCTTTCAATTCTACAACTGATGGATCTTCCCATGTATTATAATCCCCTATAAGGCCAGTAGAATCAATTACAAAAACATCTTTGCGTTTTCCTACATAAAACACATCTACACCTGCAAACCATTGTTCTGTAAAGTCAAATTTAAAATCAGCCCCTGCTTTTACTTTTGGTAAATTCCAAGCTTCTAAAGAATTTGTATTATAGTTATTATATTCTCCATGAACTCCTATAGAAACATTCTCTTCGAAGTCAAAACGCAATTCCCCAAACAGATTCAATGTCTTCACATCTCCATATTGCACTCCAAATGAGTTTCCAAACATATATGGTATTCTACTTCTATTCAAAGTATATTCATTGTGCAAAAACATAGCTTTATCTTTCTCCCTTTTGTAAGATCCCTTAATGTTATAAGAAATATTATTATCTAATTTCCCTTTTAATCCAAGATAAATATCATACTTCTTATCAGTAGGAGTAATCAGAATATCTGGAGAAATGAAAGGATTCTCTTCTGAAAACTGTTGAAAAGAGTTCTGTTGCAACCCTCCTTCTATCCCAGCATAAGTAACTAATAATCCAGGAACTAAATCATAAGAAGCTTTAACTTGTGGATAGATATAAAAATTATTCTCTGATTTACCAGCTAATTCTCCATTGTTAAAGAAAACACCTACTCCTACTTGTACAGAATAGTTATCATCTCTAAATGTAAGACTAGGTTGAGCACCAAGATTTAAATGATTATACTTCGTTGTTTCCCCTATAAACGAGTTTTTATATGAGGTTCCTACATAATCAACAACAACTCCAACATTCAATTCTCCAAAGTCCAAAGCTGTTTTTACATTTGGCCTAATCTTAAAACGATTCTCTACTGTTCCAAAATCATCCCAAAAATAATCATATCTAAAATCCAATCCTGTAAAAGGGCTATTTCTAAACTCCAATGCTCCATTTACAAAAACATTTTTATAGTGTTGAGATTCATCTATTCCAGAAATATCACCTTGATTAAAGTCGATTTGTTTCGTTGGTAATCCATAATAATTACTCAATTGATATCTAGCACCTGCTTCTACTGTCCAACCAAAATTCTTTAATTGTCCACCATAAACTAAACCTCCTTTTGTATTAGAGAAGCTATCGTCTAGAAGTAAATTCTTAATCCCTCCTTGAGAAGAAAAGTGACTAGCATATCCTGCTAAAAAACTATTCTTATTTAAGTGTTGACTTAAGAACACCTCTCCATTCAGATTAGTATAATTACCTGCAGAAAAAAGAGCGTAATTATTAAAACTTTTCAACCTACTTGTTCTTTCTACCTCTGCTGCTTTTCCTTTCTCAGGTACAAAAGTAGATGCTACAGGAAAAGAACTAATCGTATAAATTACATCCTTCTTATTACCTGTAGTTTCATCGTCATTATTAGCTGTAGTACGAACCTTAAAAGCATCTGAAATTGTCGCATCATAAGCTCTTACTACATTCACCACTTCAGTCCCTAATTTATTAGTTTCTGTATTTTTATCTTGAGCATAACCTGCTATTCCCCCTAGAGTTAAAACAGATAATATCGTATATATATTCTTATTGTTCATTATAATATCTTCTATATTAAAAAATTATTGAGCAATCGAAGAGTTTCGTTTAGCCTCTTGCGCTGTTATTTTTTGAAGTTCCTCTTTAGCTTCTTTTACTACATCTGGGTAGTCAGTAAAGTTCTTAGTAACACTTTCTAAGATATAAGTAGCCTGATAACTATCTTTTAATTGATAGAAGTTCTTTGCCATTAATACTAATCCTTTAGCACCATAATACTTATAACCTGAATAGTCTTTCGCTAATTTCTGTACACTCTCATTAGATGCTTCATACTTAGCCTCTTTATTCTTAAAGTAAGCATCATAATACATCGCCTCTGCAGCTAATTCTCCTTTTGCTATCTTCAATACCTCTTGATATCCTTTCTTAGCTTTAGCTTCATCATTAGTAGCCATAGCCGTTCTAGCAATAACTATTTGTGCATCACCTTTTACTTTATTGTCTGTTTTAGCCATTTTTAATACAGCTTCAGCATATTGAAGGGCTTCACTATAGTTATTTTGCTCATAGAACAACTTCATTAAATTAGACTTAGCGAACACAACATTCTGTTCTTGTGCAGCCTCTGCATCTAAACGTTTTAAAGTAGCTATAGCCTTAGCAGTATTTTTATTTTTCAAATAAATCTCAGCCAAACGAGCAAGAGAAATCTCTGAGAACTCATTCTTATCCTTAGAAATCACTACTTCATAATGAGCAGTAGCCTTATCTAGATTATTCTCCGCAAAATACATTTGTCCTAAATAGAAATGAGCTTGTAACGCCTTCTGTCCTGTTGGGAAACTTTTTAGGTATTTCTCATATCCGTCTATAGCCGATTGTGTATTATTTTGGATGTACTGTTTCTCAGCCGACTCATAAGTATCTTTATCTAGCTCAGCATCGGTTACTTGGATAAAAGAAAGCCCTTTAACCCATGCAGCATATTCATCTACCTTGCCATTATCCACATAGATTAGTCGTGCATTTTGAACCGCTTCGATAGCCTCAGAAGACTCAGGAGATTCTTTTACCACTTGTTTAAATTTAGCTAACGCCTGATCTGGTTTATTATCATTATAGTTAATCAAACCTTGTCTCAAAATAGCTCTAGCCTTATAACTTGAAGTAGGATAATCTTTCAACATCTTATCAAAAGCACTTAATGCTTTTTGACTTTGATTCATAACGTCGTAAGTCACCCCTATCTCATATTGAGCATCATCAGCTAAGTTAGAAGTTGGATAATCTTTTACAAACTTCGTTAAGTCTTCTATTTTACGAGGATTACGATCTACGAATCCATAGCTAATTGCCTTTTGGAAACGTGCATATTCTACATCAGCTTTATTTGCATCAATAACTTTATTATAAGCCTCCATCGCAGGCCAATACTTACCTGTTACAAAATTACAATCCCCTTGTCTTAAATAAGCATCTAATCGACGTGCCTCATCTTTAGGAGTTTCATCAGTATATCTTTTAAAATAATCCGCCGCTGTACTATATTCTTTCAATTTAAAATATGAATACGCTAAATTATAATACAAATTGTTACGTTCAGACAATCCCTTAGACGCTGTATTTTGATCAAATGCTTTGAACTGAGCGATAGACTCGTTAAAGTCATTTAAATAAAACAATGTCTCACCCTTCCAATATTGAGCCTTTGCAGTATATTTTAAATTTTGCTTCTCTGCTAGAGATTTATCAAAAAGACTTAATGCTTCCTTATAATTCCCTTCATTGAACAATTCTTGACCACGCAAGAATGTCACTTGTTGATACACCTCTTTATTTCCTACAGAACGATTCTTTTCTAATAGAACTAAAGCCTCTTTATAGTTTTTAGAAGAAACATATGAGTCGATTAAAAGGCCTTCTATCTCTCCACGATAAGACGAATTAGGATATTTACTAATATAAGCATTTAATACTGCAGGTGTACTCTCATAAGCATTCCCAATATCATAACTAAGTTTCGCATAGTTTAAGAAAGCATCCTCTTGAATACCTGCATCAAAACGCATTTCAGAAGCATTCTTAAAAGCATTTAGTGCCTGCGTCTTTTTATGTGTTTGAAGGTAGCTTTCCCCTAAATGGTAATACGCATTCTGTGCAATACCATTATCTCCACTGATAATTTTATTAAACTGCTCAATAGCCTTAGGATAATCTTTTGATTTATAATAAGTGTACCCTAATTGATAGAAGTCAGTATTACTCCACTTCCCACCTTTACCTTGATAAGCTAATAAATGAGGTAGCGCTTTATCATATTGCTTTAAGTTAAAATAACTCTCTCCAACTATTTTTGACAACTCTGATTTCTCTTGAGGAGTCGCTTTTGTCATTTGAGAAGTTCCTTGCTCTATAGCCGTTTGGAAGTTTCCTGTCTTAAAGCTCATGTCTGCTTGATAGTACCCCATCTTCTCTTGATAAGAAGACTTAGTTTCTACCTTATCAAACAATTTTTTTGCATCGTCAAAATTATCTGAGTCATAAGCAATATAACCTAAATAATATGTTGCTTGCTCTCCCCACTCACCACGACTATTTACTTTCTTTAAATAACGTTCTGCTTCTTTTTTATTTTTTGTATAGAAGTAGCTATATCCTTTCTGAAAATTAAAACGATCTAACTTCTTATCATTAGTAATTGCGTTTTCTTTCACTTTTACAGCGTATTGCAGTGCTTTAGGGAAATCTCCCTTGCTGAAATAATAATCTGTAACCTCTACATAAGCCTGATTTTGTTTAGAACTAGTAGGATATTTCTTCACAAACTCATCTATCTTATCTTCAGCTCCTTCTTGATTCAACTTAATGGCGCAATACGCGATATAATAAGCACAATCAGCCTCCACCTCAGTATTCTCACCTACATGAGCCTGTTTTACTTTTGTGAATAATAATTGCGCTGCTAAATATTGCTCTTCATTATACAATGCTACAGCATGATTATAATCAGCCAATCTCTCTACATAAGCAGCTGATTGTTGAGCACTTGCAGTTATACTCCCCAGTGCAAGAGTTAATAAAGTTAACCTATTATTTTTGTGCATTTCCATTCAGATTTATATAACGTCAAATATATCATTTTATACTCTTTTAAACTTATTTTTCAGCAATATATTGCCCTAATTGTTATCAAAAATATATTTAAATTGAAATTACACCTCTTCCACAGCAATAAAAAAACATGATAAATTATATCTTTTTGAAATCTAATAAATCGCATTTCACAAGAAAACAGTAAAAAACATATTAGAGCAAAGCTCTTTAAAACAAAAAATCCCAATTCAGAAGAATTGGGATTATATAAAAAAGTCTTTATTACAAATAAGAGGATAACAATCCTAAGATAATAGGAGCTAATACAGCCGTAAAAATCCCATTAAAAATCATCCCTACACTAGCGAAGGCTCCATACTTATTACTCACCTCCATTGCCTTCATCGTACCCATCGCATGAGAAGAAGTCCCCATAGCAATACCTTGTGACATAGGATTACTTATTCGAGTAAGGTTAAGAACCTTGAACCCCACCATACTTCCAAATATACCTGCTATCATAACAGCAGCGGCAGTTACAGACGGAATACCATTAACAGATTTAGATATCTCTAAGGCTATAGGTGTACTAACTGACTTAGGAGCTAGTGATAAAATTATCTCTTGCTCTGCGCCTGTCATTTTAGCTAGTACCACTACTGACACTACCCCTACAACACATCCTATTAATTGACTAATTAAAATAGGAAACAACTGTTTTTTAATTTTTTCCCACTGTACATATAAAGGAACTGCTAAGGCTACAATAGATGGTTTTAAAAAGAAATCGATATACTTACCTGCCTCTTCATAATTTTGATATGGTATTTTTAAAAGATATAAATACCCCATCAAGACAACCATAGACAAGATAATTGGATTAAATATAATCCATTTTTTCTTTTCACTTAAAGCTATTCCTAAAGCATATAAAGCTAAAGTTAGGAATAATAAGAATGTTGGATTGGCTAAAAAATTCATTTCTTTTTTCTTAATAATTGATGAGTAAATCCAGTTACAAAAATCACTATCACTGTACTTACCAGTGTAGCCACAACAATAGGTACAATCGACTGACTAAGAATTCCGAAATAATTCAACATAGCCACACAAGGCGGAACAAAGAATATTCCCATGTTTTTAATTAAGAAGTTAGTAATACCACCTATTGATTCTACTTTTACCCACCTCAGTTTTAACATTGTCCATAATGTGATTAAACCGATGATACTTGATGGTAATTTTAATCCTGTGAGATACACCACTAACTCTCCAAAGGCTAGACAACCTATCACGATTGCCACCTGCTTAATTAAATTCATTTTGTTTAAATATTTATCACAAAATTACTAAATCCAATCTCTATGAAAGAAACAAAACAGATAAAAATAAATTATTTAACAACTATACACCTCGTCAAAAGATATCACTTCAACAATAAAAAAGAATCAATCACTTAGCTTTTTGGTAACTTTTACTTAATCTTATATTCAAAAAATTAGAGCAACTTTGTCATGTAAACAAAAAGAAAAATATGTAAATAAAATATAGATTAAATTGGTTAGTTAGAACAAAAGGAGAGGTCTACAACAGATCTCTCCTTTTGATTTAACCACTTACTACACTGGCTAATTTTATATCATTTACACTCCACGATAAGACCTCAATCTATTTTTTTCTTAAAAACGACATTCGATATAGATATTTTCAGCTCAACTATACTTTATTATTGTTTATCTTAGTATTTTTACCACAAAATACACGATTATTATGTCTAAAACAGTTTTATCCCTACAAGGAGTTGATATCTACCAGAACAAACATAAAGTACTTTCTAATGTTAACTTAGAAGTAAATAAGGGAGAATTTTTATATATAATCGGAAAGACAGGTGCAGGTAAAAGTAGTTTTATGAAAACGCTGTACGCAGACCTTCCTTTAGAAGTAGGCGAAGGCTCTATCGTAGACTACGACTTGAAGACCTTAAAAGAAAAAGATATTCCATACCTGAGAAGATCATTAGGTATCGTATTCCAAGACTTTAAACTACTTCCTGACAGAACAGTCTATGGAAACTTATACTTTGCTTTAAAAGCAACTGGTTGGTCAGAAAAAGAAGCGATGGATAGAAAGATACACGAAGTATTAGACAATGTAAATATGCTAGCCCATATCGAAAAAATGCCTCACCAACTATCAGGAGGGGAACAACAACGTATCGCTATAGCTAGAGCATTGCTAAATGATCCTGATCTAATCCTAGCTGATGAACCAACGGGTAACTTAGACCCTCAGACTAGTGCTGAAGTAATGGAACTTCTACTTAAAATTAATAAGAATGGTAGAACCATTATCATGGTAACACATGATTATGCATTGTTATTAAAATTCCCTGCTAAAACATTAAAATGTGATGATGGTACCCTATTCGAAGTAGTACACAGAACATCTCAAAATTAATAAACAAAAAAGACTATCAGCAGTGATAGTCTTTTTGTTTTATCCTAACTCAATCTACTTCTTTTAAATCAAGAATAAAAGACAAGTCACTACTATTTTTTATTCAACCGAAGAATAAGATCACTATATGATACCGCGACTAAATCCTCTTTAGTCAACTCCATTAGATTGAAAAAATAATCACATTGTTGTTTTAAATCAACACCCTCTTCTACTCCTATATTACAAGCTTCTACTTCCACAAAACACCCCAATCCGTCTACCTGATCTAAGTGAACACTAACATTCTTAAACTTTAAGACCTTACGTACTTTAGATACCTTTACTTTTATACCAAACTGCAATTCTAATATTGCACCTAACGCAGCATCTTTCTCATGTTTATAATAAATTACATCAGAACTCTTCGCTTCTTCCCCATTTACACGATTATAATAAATCAAAGAACTATACTCTTCATATTCACGAAGCTTCACTCTTCCAATAGGGACATTATAATAAGTATCCACTTGCTTATACACCCCATCGAGAATGAGCTCTATTCCTTTTAATTTATCTTCTATGCTATCTAAATCAGCTACACGTGCTTTAAATTCTACATTCTGTAATTCCATTTATCTCTTTTTAGGTTCTAGCAAATATAACCGATTAAAATAAAAAAGCCTCACTACATACAGTAAGGCTTTTAAATATATTAAGTAAGATAAATCAGATTTGACAAACGTTTATTATTTTACTTTATTAACGATAGCTGCGAAAGCTTCTGGGTGATTCATAGCTAAATCTGCAAGAACTTTACGGTTCAATTCGATATTGTTAGCTTTTAATTTACCCATGAATTGAGAATAGCTCATTCCGTGTAATCTAGCACCAGCGTTGATACGCATGATCCATAATGAACGGAAGTTTCTTTTCTTTTGTTTTCTATCACGGTAAGCATATACCATTGCTTTTTCTACCGCGTTTTTAGCTACTGTCCAAACGTTTTTACGTCTTCCAAAGAATCCTTTGGCTTGCTTCAAAATTCTTTTTCTTCTTGCTCTTGAAGCTACTGAGTTTACTGATCTTGCCATTTCTTAAAAATGTGTTTTTTGTAGTGGGCGGTTATGTTTCAAACACTTCTAAACTTTCATTTGCTCCACTCCAGGGTTATTAAATTATTTTAACCGGAATTAAGATTAGATTAATCTTAATTGATCTTTGATACTGTTTGTATCTGCTTTAGACACTAATCCAGAGTGTGTTAAAGCTAATTTACGCTTTTTAGATTTTTTAGTCAAAATGTGACTTTTGAAAGCGTGTTTTCTTTTGATTTTTCCAGAACCAGTCAACTTGAAACGTTTCTTAGCACTAGATTTAGTTTTCATTTTAGGCATTATTTCCTAGGTATTAATGATTATCTTACTTAACTATCTTAATATACTTAAATACTATTTTTTCTTTTTAGGTGCGATAAACATAGTCATACGTTTACCCTCTAAAACTGGCATAGTTTCCACTTTCCCGAATTCCTCAAGATCTTGAGCTAATCTTAATAATAAGATTTGTCCTTGATCTTTATAAATAATCGAACGTCCTTTAAAGAATACGAATGCTTTTAACTTAGAACCCTCTTTCAAGAATTTCATTGCATTCTTCTTTTTGAACTCATAATCGTGCTCATCTGTTTGAGGACCGAAACGAATCTCTTTTACAGTGATTTGAGTCGATTTAGCCTTTAGCATTTTTTCACGCTTCTTCTGTTCGTAAAGGAATTTGTTGTAATCAGTAATTTTACAAACAGGAGGTTCAGCATTTGGTGAAATCTCAACTAAATCCAATTCTAACTCCTCTGCTAAACGCATTGCGTCAGCAAGTTTATATACACCTGTTTCGACGTTGTCTCCTACAAGACGAACTTCAGGAACGCGGATGGCATTATTAATTCTATGCGCATCTTTCTTTTCTTCGCGAGGATTTCTTCCTCTGTTTTGTCTTATTGCTATGGCTATAAAATTTTATGTGCTTGTTCACCAAGCGTTATACTATTTTTACTCTCCAAATTGTTTAATAGAACTATTTACCTCTTCTTGTACTTGAGCGATAAAATCTTCTATCTTCATTGTCTGATTAGATTTACCAGAATCACCGTGTCTTCTTACAGAAATCGTACCGTTTTTCTCTTCATCTTCTCCTACAATTAACATGTAAGGAAATTTTTGTACTTCAGCTTCTCTAATCTTTTTACCGATAGTCTCATTACGGTTATCTACCAGCGCGCGAATTTCGCTATTTTCTAGCAAATTTAAAACTTTTTCGGCATATTTTTCATATTTCTCACTCAAAGACAGGATTATAGCCTGCTCTGGCATTAACCATAGTGGGAAATTACCTCCTGTATGCTCTAAAAGTATCGCTATAAAACGCTCCATAGAACCAAATGGTGCTCTGTGGATCATCACTGGACGATGCAACTCATTATCTGATCCTTTATAACTTAACTCAAATCGCTCTGGTAAGTTATAGTCTACCTGAATGGTACCTAACTGCCAGCTTCTACCTAATGCATCTTTTACCATAAAGTCTAATTTAGGACCATAGAAAGCAGCTTCTCCACTCTCGATCACATAATTAAGTCCTTTATCTCTAGCTGCATTGATAATAGCATTCTCAGCTTTTTCCCAATTCTCTACACTACCGATATACTTATCAGGGTTACTTAAATCACGTACTGATACTTGTGCTGTAAAGTTCTCAAATCCTAACGACCCGAATACATATAACACTAAATCAATTACTTTTTTAAACTCTTCATCTAATTGTTCTGGTGTACAGAAAATATGTGCATCATCTTGAGTAAACCCTCTTACACGAGTTAATCCATGTAATTCTCCTGATTGCTCATAACGATACACTGTTCCAAACTCAGCAAAACGCTTAGGTAAATCTTTATAAGACCATGGTTTTGCATTATAAATCTCACAGTGATGAGGACAGTTCATTGGTTTTAATAAGAACTCTTCTCCCTCTACTGGAGTATGAATCGGTTGGAAACTATCTGCTCCATATTTTGCATAGTGCCCAGAAGTAACATATAATTCTTTTTGTCCAATATGAGGAGTAACTACTTGCTCATATCCAGCTTTCTTCTGTGCTTTACGCAAGAACTGCTCTAATCTATCTCTTAACGCAGCACCTTTTGGCAACCATAATGGTAACCCTTGTCCTACTTTTTGAGAGAATGTAAACAATTCTAATTCTTTACCTAATTTACGGTGATCACGTTTTTTAGCTTCTTCTAATAAAGCTAAATACTCAGTTAAATCCTTTTGTTTAGGGAATGAAATACCATAAACACGAGTTAACTGTTTATTTTTCTCATCTCCTCTCCAGTATGCACCAGCAATAGATAATACCTTAAATGCCTTAATAATTCCTGTATTAGGAATATGACCTCCACGACATAAGTCTGTGAAAGTGTCATGATCACAGAAAGTAATCGTACCATCAGCTAGGTTCTCTATTAACTCAACTTTATAAGGGTTTTCTTCTTTTTTATAAAACTCTAAAGCTTCAGCCTTAGTAGCAGAACGCATTGTAAAATCATGCTTCCCACGTGCTATCTCTAAAACCTTATCTTCAATTTTCTTAAAGTCAGCATCTGTTACTTTATAATCCATGAAATCCACATCATAATAGAATCCATTAGCGATAGCTGGACCTATTGTTAACTTGATTCCTGGGTATAGATCTTGTAAAGCTTGCGCCATTACGTGTGAAGTAGAATGCCAAAAAGCTTTTTTCCCTTCATCATCATTCCATGAATATAAAACTAGACTACCATCCGTGGTCATAGGTGTCGTGGTTTCGATGGTGGTACCATTGAAGTTTGCAGAAATAATATTTCTAGCTAAACCTTCGCTTATACTTTTTGCAACATCGAAAGGAGTTACGCCCGAAGCAAACTCTTTCACTGAACCGTCTGGTAATGTAATTTTTATCATAATAATTTTAAAAAATAAAATGCAAATATACAGGTTTTACCATAGAATCGCAACATTTAGCACTGCTTAACTCATTTTTTTTAACAGTAAAATAATAAAGTGCATCCAATACTTACCTCACTAAAAAAAGAATACTTTATCAATCTCTTTATTTTGACCCTACTCTTAATACCTTTAAGCAAAAACAATCCCTCTTCTTAGCTTTCTATATAACAAACTAAAGCCTCTCCTCCCCCTATTTAAAAACATCTGTTTAGATTGACATCAATCCTACTAACACCAATCTTGACACTCACCTCATCCTCTTATTTAAAAATTGGCCATCAAGACTTATATCCATCTCAAATAACATACGCTTTTTTTCATTCATTACCAACTCAAAATAAATTAGTTACAGAAACACACTTCAAAAAACTTGTTTTTTTCCTTCAAACCGCTTGCAAACATCAGACTTTGCTGTATATTTGCACTCGCAATACGGAAGTAATGTAGACCTCTGGAGAAATGGCAGAGTGGTCGAATGCGGCGGTCTTGAAAACCGTTGACTGTAACAGGTCCGGGGGTTCGAATCCCTCTTTCTCCGCTGAAAAGCCCGATAACACTCGTTATCGGGCTTTTTTTATACCCTTGTGCACCTTTTTTGCACCTATCATAAGGTTTACTTTAAAAATAACAACTAGTTATGCTTTGAGGTGCTCAAATAAAACTTACAAAATGATTTACTCTTAAACGGGACAAGCAAACTACTCCAAACTGACATCATAGTAATGAAACGACCTAACAGAAAACATTTTAAACCATATATTTCAAAATAAACAAACTTTTACATTACTTTTTTTAATATTTTAGCAAATAATTAATAAAAAATAATCATAAATTATATTACAATGTTATTTACATATTTAAGTTTCAGCATTTCAATTATATTCATCTCTTTCATTGTGGGTATGATTATGACTACATTAATAAGAAAAACGGAATTTTACAGCAAAAAATTATCGAATCTAAATTTTGTAAAAAACGAAATGACAAATAAAATTCTTGGAGTTGAAGTAATTAAATGGATGATAAAAAATACATTTTTCAAATTTTTAAACCCTAAACTAAAATTTGATAAAAAAATGAATATTTCTGATGTAAAAACTATTCGAAAAGAAATGACTAAAGCTGAAATAGATCACTTATTTGCACTCATTTTTGTTTCAGTTATAATTATTTGGAAAATATACAATCAAGAATATCTTTTGGCTTTTATAATTTTCCTTATAAACATAGTAATGAATTTACTTCCTTCATTACTACAACAACAAAACAAAAGAAGAATTGACAAATTAATCTTGAAGTTTGAAACTAACTAAATCATATCTATTAAAAGAAATAGTAGTATCAGTATAAACACTCAACGCATATCCTTGACTATTTGAACTCATAAAAACGTTCTTTAACTTATAAATACCTCTATATTCTAGATTACTTGAACTATACGATTCTCCATTTAATACTAAAAAGTCAAAATCTTCTATAGCACAATACATAATTATACTTTTCTGCTCTTTATTAATCAGTTTTTTTTGCTCTTTAGTACATCCGCTAAAAATTAGAGATATAACAAACAACTTCAATATTATCTTCATCATATCATTTAATATTTTTTCTTAAATATCCCATTTCCATAAAAACGATTAAATTAGAAATATATTCCTCAGACCTATACTTGCATAATCCATTACATTGTTTGTTTTCATAGCTTTAAAAGTTGTTAAACTATTATTATCAAAGCATTGGTAATATACTAGATTTAAGAACACCTTCCTCTCATTTTCATCAAAATCAAACTGTCTCGTCCTAAAATAGGTTTACACAAAATAGACTTATTTCTTAAATCGAGAATAAGGTATTTGCTTAGAACGCTATCTTTAATGGAGTTATAAAAAGAAAAAACATACTTCATAAACAGTTAATTCACTAGGTTATACATTAAAAAGAAACACCACAGTTATCACTTCTTATCTCCTTCTTTCTCCATCAGCTCTATACGCTGTTCTAGCGTATTTTCCGTCTGAATAATATCTAATACGACCATCTTAAAAGTCTGTTTGATGCTCTTATCCGTCTTATCCATATTAGAATACAAAAGATTCATTAGAAAAGCACTTTTATTGCTTAACATTTGCTTTAAGTCTTCGATATTAGTCATAGCAGCTACCTTATCATAATCGATTAGATCAATCTTAGTCGCTGCAATAGAGCGCCACGCAGTTGTTTTAATCTGAGGAATGAAGATTCCCTTAGATTCCATGACTATCTGTTGTAGACTTTTCTCTTCGTTATCAGCGTGTTTTTCTAAGGCTTTGACCAAATCTTTCTGTATAGGGAGAATAAACTCTATTTCTTCTCTAGATTCTTTTAGCTCACTATGAACAGTCGAAAACACTTGATTGATATAGGCTTGGTCTTTTCTATGAGCGTTCCAATTATCAATAAAAAGAGCAATAAGAATACCTACCACGACAGGAATAATCTCTTTGATAAAGTGAATACTATAATTTTTAATCTTTTGTTTCATCTAATGATTATTTGTTAAAGTTAGAGATGATTTATTCCTAAAAACTCAAAGCTAATTTAAATAAATAATTGAAAGATGGGAATAGTACTACAAAAAATGTATTGTATAAATGATAATATATCTTAATCCACTGATGAGATAGCCGCCCCTCTTTTATCCAAGATCTAAAAGCAACAGCTCTACATCACTTTCATAATCCTTCATATCAATTGATTGTAATATTAGATTTACACTATTATCTAATACTATAGTCAAGCGACAACTACTTTCGACAGACTGGCAATAGATACCTTTTATTCTCACTCCGATGACCTCTAATTCTTGGGATTTATCTAGGTATATATAACTATCGTCCTCTTCTATTTCTTTTATCTTTTCCATCACTGCAATACCTGCGTCAATAAAAAAGTCAAACCAACCTAAAGCTTCTACTTTTAAATAAAGTACAATTACATTATCACATTCATCACTCATACACGTTATTACGCGCTCTATCCTCAAGCCATTTAACTCTACACAAACGAATTCATCATTCTGATACATTCTCTCCATCGTTTCTACCTATTTTATTAAAAGTACATTAAACCCAAAAAAGCTAGTATTTCTACTAGCTCTATTGTCTTATTCTACTGTAATATCAATCTTATTAATCCAAATCGTCTTTCTCTCTCTAGTCTTATCAAAATTATCTAGCATGAATGCAGTATCGTAATCTACTTTCTCATCATAGTACAATTTTCCATTGACATATACTTTAACCTTGTTCTTCAGGTTTACCATTTCAGGAGAAATAGCAATAGATAAGGATTTAACACGTGATGTTTCTATTCTAAATTCATTGTCTTTATAACGGGCTACAGCCTTAGCTGATAAGCGTGGCATATCGAAAGCATTCTTGTCTACCTCTACCGTTTGTAACTTTTCAACTTTATCATACTCTAGCCATTTGGTAATTTTAAAGTTTCGTTCTTTATGCCAATCTGCTTTCTGGCCAAGCGTATCTAATTTGATATTAGTCAACCAATCCACACCTCCATAAACATTGTCATCAAACTCCCATGTCAACTCTTTATTAAAGCTCTTGCGTTGTCTCTCCTTAAGATCTTTGAACAATATCTCATAAGCTGGTTCTGACTCATCGAACTCTGGGAACCAATGTGGAAAACCGCTATAACGATACTCTTTATAGTCAGCCTTTAACTCATTCATCATGGCTGTAAAAGAATCATTTGCATTAGGTGGATAATAATAGTCCTCATCTGTAGAGAAGTTGATAAAAGAACGATTCTTTATATTCTCTATAAAAGTTCCTCCTGTGAATACCTTAGGTTGAGTATTAAACCCATAGAACCCTGCAAATGGAGAAGAGTCTTTCATCAGATAAGAGAATGAACCCGTCGCTCCATTAGAATGCCCTGCGATAAATACCTTATTATCATCTACATTAATAGCCTTCTTAACTTCTCTCAGCATAGCAGGTATCATAAAGAAGCCATCATTAGATGTCATCCAATTATACTTCTTACCTCCACTTGGGAATATTAATATCACCTCATTTAGATCTCCATATTTCGTATAGTATCTATTCCATCCTCCTAAACTAAGTTCTTTGGTCTGAAACTCTTGAAGATTATTATATCTAACTGCTCCATGCAAAAAGAATAATACAGGGTATTCCTTCTCTGGAGAATAGTTCTTAGGCAAATGAATAAAGAAAGAAGTCTTCACCGTATCATTTATAGCAAAGCTGATAGAATAATCTTGTTTTGCTTTAGGTAGATAAGGATTGTACACTTTGATTTCTTCATATAATTTCTTTCCATTAGTAGAGGTTAACTCTTTAGTAGATTTCACCTTATAGAATTCTTCCTCTTCCTTTTTTAGATTTACATCAAACTTAGCTTTTAACGCATGTGCTTCACGCATCATAGAAACCCATCTAGGATCATCTAATAAGTTCTTGTATTCCTCTAAAGCACTTTTGTTTGTTACATTTTGCCAACCTGGGAAGCCGTATTGTGCACGTTCTATCTTTATCAACCGATATAGATAAGCAAAGGCTTTATCTGCTTCTTTCAACTCCGAGGCAATGATTGATATTTCTGATAAATCAGCTGCTGTTATACTATCTGGAAATGACTTAAACGCCTTTTCATAAAGAGAAAAAGCTTGTCTTTTACTTTGTTCATCCTGATGCTCTTCTAACAAATCATCTGCTTGATTGATCAACTTAGAGTATGTATTCTGTCCGAAACTAACGATACTAAACATAAATGCTAGTAGTACATGATATCCCTTCATAATTCTAATTATTAATAAAGCGAAAGTAAACAACACTACAATACTAAAATTGTACAAATGGAACATCTATTTCTCTAGATGCCAAAAAGTATCTTTACTTCCTAGTTTAGTTCCTTTCTCAAAGAAGTTTTTAGGAGAATTATTAGTCATTGCCTTATAAGTCTTTATTAGATGTGACTGATCATTAAAATTAAAGCGATAAGCAATATCAGTCAATTTCTCTTCAGGAGAGGTATAGAGTTTCTGGTTCACCGTTCTTCTAAACAAATAGATATCATAAAACCTCTTTAAAGATACTCCCATATTGGCCTTAAAAACTCTATTTAGATGTTGTCTGCTCACTCCTAGTCTATCTGCTAACTCTTGTACAGAGAAGTTATTCTCTTCACTGAAGATATAATCTATTGTTTGTTCTAGAAGGCTATTTGAGAATGGCTTATATCTCTTCTCTAGCGCTGTATCTAATAATGTAGTAATAATATCTACATCAGTAGTAGCAAAAACTTCTGCTAATTCACCTACTTCCATAAACTTATAATCAGTAATCAGATTGACAAAACTTAAATGGCGATAAAACTGCTGTATCCCCAATGGATGAAAGACAATAACGACTCTGTGTACTCTCCCCACCTGCCTCACATGAAGTATATCTTCTCTAATAGGAGTGAATATCTGATAATCATCTGCTCCTTCATTAAACGCCATCGAACCATCACTAGCTAGTTGATGAGAGGCATAGATAGAAATCGTATTATTATAATGAGGAAAGCACTGGTACTCTCTCACCTCATTATTCGGCTTTATATCTAAGTAGTAATAGTCCACATACTTCTTTACTAAAGCATTCTTAGGACTAAAGGTTTCAAAAATCTCTTTCATCTCTTCTGTATCATGTATTTTTATCTTTATTATACTCCTACCATTAGGGTAGCCATATTGTCTGCCTCTGCAAATCCCTTTTTGATTAAGGCATTACTGATCTTCTGTTTAAAGATAGCTAATTCTCGATCTAATTGTTCTAACTCTTTTACTAAGTCCTCTTCTATAATGCTCCATTTTACTCTTATCTCATCGTCTTCAAGCATATCGTTTGTATAGTCTGAGAACTCTACCTTTCCTTCTCTTCTCCTATAAAACACCCACGGATGCCCTATCCATAACTGTATCCAAGTATCTTCTTCACTGTCAACTATTGCTAACCAATCTCTACAACTATCCATATCAGAACAGCACATTGGTTCTTGAAGAATTACCTCTCCCTCTATAACAATGATACCACCTGCTAATTTAGCGATTTGATTCTCATATTCTTCTAGCTCTATCTCCTCTAATTCCTTCTCTATAACTACAGATAGAGCATCTTCATCCATAGAGTGTATATCCACTAAAAAAGAACCTTCTTTTACTGCTACTAAATGCCCTAGACTACTATCTGACAAACTTCTATTTCAGAAAGCATTCCATTCTTTTGGGCACTCTGCAGTACTCCCTATAGGACTCTGATAGTCGCTTTTAGCATAATTAAACGGTACTAATTCTATTGCATTAATTAGTTTCATATTTCTTTAGTTGGTAATATTACAAAGCAATTTACAAGATATTTCTACAATTATAAATTCTAGAAAAAGCATATACTATCTTTTACTTTATATTGTGCATTGAAATCTGGAAATCACTTGGTCTTACATTAAACAATTGCTGAAAAGTATTACTAAAAGCAGCAATACTAGAATAGCCAACATCAAAGGCTACTTCACTCACATTCTTATCTGTACTCATCAGAAGCTCCATAGCCTTAATCATTCTTACCATCTTTAAATATTGCAAAAACGAAATATCTAAATGAGATTTAAATAATCTTGTCAATGTCCTCACACTATAGCCAAATACCTCAGCCATTACATTTAGTGTTAATGCTTCACCTAAATTCTTTTGCATATACTCTGTGATCAACAACATTTTAGGTTCTTCTGTTGTAGGCAATTGAATAGAAAATGACTTACCTGGATGCTGCATAATGTAGTGCTTCATCGTAGATAGAAACTCATAAGCCCAAGTATCAGGTAGGATAATTCCCTTCCACTGCCTAGCATAAATCAACATCTCATACATCAAATTACTCACTGGGTAAATACCTAAACGCTCCATAAAGCGATGCTCCACATCAGTATCTTCTTCATAGAAGTAGATATTTAGAATCACGACATCCGTAGTATTAGACTTCACATTGTGTATCATCCCTTTAGGTATCCATACATAATGCTGAGCTGGTATATAATACTCTCTTTCTTTTGTCTTTAGATAAGCGATCCCTCCAGATACTAGTAGTATCTGACTCTTATTGTGCTTATGAGGAGGAAACCTATGTTCTAATTGCTCTCGCATAATATAGATACTATCCTTGTATTGATCTATTTCCTTTTCTGTTTGTAATAACATTTCCATAATGGCTAAAATAAGTAAAATATTGGCTAGTTATATAAAACACTTAGAATCATTCTAATCTAGTTTTGCAGTAAATAAATAGAATACATGAAACAGAACAACTTTTTATACCTAATAGTCTTTTTGCTCATAATAGGTCAAAAAGCACTACCCCAATCTATTAAGGATGATAAAAACACTTTTGATTTAGACAGAATATGGGAACTTACGCAAGAGAATCATAAAAAAATAAAAGCAATACAATTAAATGAGAAAGCGCAACAAGAAAATATTAAAAATACAAAAGCAAGCCAACTTCCTACTATAAACTTACAAGGTAGTTATAGTAGACTATCAGATATGCCCCTATATGAAGATGGTTTTCTAAACAAGCCTACAACAGTTAGGATCAACTCAACCAACTATAGTTCAATGTTAGCGACAGATGTAATACTGTACAATGGACTGAGCAAAAACAGAGAGATTAAAATACAAGAAGTAGATCTAGCCTCTATTCATTCACTACTCCAACTTTCGTTAGCTGAAGTCAAACTAGAAAGTACAAAACTCTTTTATACGCTAATACGCCATACACATTATAAAGATCTTGTCGAAAAAGAGATAAAACAAGACAATAAACAACTTGCTGAGATTAACAGTCTATACAAGAATGGTACTATTCTGAAAAGTGATGTGTTGCGTTCTGAGGTGACCTTGTCTAATCATCAAATGCTATTGACAGAAATAGAAAACAACATTCTGATTATCCAACAGCAACTTAATTTGCTAATGGGGCGTGATGAACTAGCTCCTCTAACACCATTATATAAGGATTTAAAGGAAGAAATAAACTTAGAATCCTCTTATGAATCTTATTTAGAAAAAGCATTACAAAACGCTTATGAGCTGCAAATAGCTGATAATGATATTCAACGAAGTGAATTGGATTTAAAACAACTCCAAGCAAAAATACTTCCTAAGGTAAGTTTGTTCGCTGATTACAGTTTTAACTATCCACAGAATAAGGCATATCCTTATGCTGATGCCTTATACGGTATGGGACAGATAGGTCTTAAACTCAATATTCCTATCTCTAACTTATATCACACCAAGCATCAGAAAATAAGCCAGCAGTCCTTTATCTCAAAACAAAAAGTAGAAAGAGAACAAAAAGTAGATCAGTTAAAAAATGAACTTAGAGCATCTTATGTAAAATATACAGAAACGTTACAAAGAATCTCAGTTGCTGAAAAAAACATCAAGCAAACTACAGAAACATTGCGTATTATCAGAAATAGTTACTTTAATCAACAGTCTTTATTGACAGACTTATTAGATGCAGAAACACAACTGTTACAAGCTCAATTCGACCTCACTACAGCAGAGATCAATGCTAAAATAGAATATTATCAAATACAAAAGGTAATCGGTAATTTATAAGTAAAAACAACTATGAGTACAAATAATAAAATAACAAAAGTAGACCGTATCATTCTTAAAATAACTCAAATAATAGCACTATTGGCTATCGCAGGGTTAGCAGTCTATGGGATGATTTTGGGAATAGAATTTTTAAGATATGAATCAACTAATGATGCTCAAGTAGAGCAATATGTAAACCCTATAAATAGCAAAGTAGGTGGTTATATCAAAACAATACACTTTGAAGAAAATCAATTGGTAAAATCTGGAGATACACTAATCACAATTGACAACAGAGATTATAAAGCTGTTCAACTAGAAGCAAAAGCTTCTCTACAAAGTGCGCAATCTCAAATCGATATACTGGATGCAAATATCAATACATTACATACTAATGCACAAGTAACAAAAGTTCAGATAGAAGTAGCTAGAGCAAAGCTCACTAGACAACAACAAGAGTTTAAACGATTTAAAAATCTACTTGAAGAAGAATCAACTACTCAACAGCAATTTGACAATATCAAAACGGCTCTAGATATAGCAGTATCAGAATACCAAGCTGCTCAACAAGCTTATCAAGCTGCATTGTCTAAAATAGAAGATGTAAAAGCTCAGAAACTGGCAGCTATCTCTAATCTAAAGTTGAGTGAAGCTACTTTAGATAAAAGCAACCTCAACCTAGGCTATACTGTTATCACAGCACCATATACTGGTCGAATAGGCAAGAAGATTATACAAGAAGGACAATTAATCCAATCTGGTCAAACAATCTCTTATATCGTCAATGAAGAAAGAGGTAAATGGATCATAGCGAATTTTAAAGAAACACAAATTGGCAAGTTTAAAATAGGGCAATCTGCTAAAATAACAATAGACGCTTTTCCTGATATAGAATTTATAGGAGAGATAGAATCCATCTCACCAGCTACTGGATCTAGATATTCCTTACTACCTCCTGATAATGCTACGGGGAACTTTGTCAAAATTATTCAACGTATCCCTGTAAGAATCAAACTAAAAGATAATGTAGCTAAGATTAGCAACTTATCTGCTGGGATGAATGCCAATGTATATATAGATAAACCATGAAAAACATAAAACTACCAACTTTTAAAGAGTGGGTACCAGATTACCTTATTCGTATCACTATCTTCTTAATACTCTTTCCTGCTTTAGCTGTATTTGCTTTTTATTATAGCAATACGCTAGAGACGATGAGTTATTATGGTATCGAAGCTTCTGACGTCCAGTACTCTGTAATACTAATGTATGGCGCTTTAGTTTGTTTCTTACCACTAGATGATCGATTAGTCAAGTATTTTTCCTTAAGACAATACCTCTTACTAGGTATTGTCTTTAATACGATTACTTATATCATCTGTGCTATGACTAGAGACTTGACTATCTTCTTTGTTTGTCGTTTTATACAAGGAGCTGTATGTGCTTTATTCTGTAGCATCTGTCTTAATCTTATTTTTCCAAGACTTAATTCTGCTAGAGCCCGAGTGATAGGATATACTATATTCTATGGTACCTTATTAGTTTCTGTTCCGATATGCGGAATATTATGTAGCTAC